>DATBIM010000053.1:0-137334 GCA_036556905.1 Candidatus Methylomirabilota bacterium | reverse complement strand
CTGCCGCCGGGCCTCCGCGATCGTGTCCGTGATCCTCCGGACGTTGCCCTCGAGATCCCCGACGGTGGGGTTGATCTGGGCGAGGCCCACCCGGAAGCGCCGCATGGCGTCATTGTACCCCGCAGAGCCCGACGGCCCGCCAGCGAACGCGCTATTAGGGCCGGCCGCCCGGTCGGCTCCATGATGGGAAGCGATGCGCTGGCTACCGACGCTCGGCCGGGCCCTGGCCATTGTGCTGGCGATGACGACGCCGATCTCGGCGCAGCCTGGCCCGGGACGACCCCGGGACACGCTGGTGGTCGCCCTCGTCTCCCACGCCCCGACCCTCGATCCTCACATGCAGTACGAATGGGTGGGGATTCTCGTGAGTATCAACATGTTCGATTCCCTGCTGCACCGGAACGCCCGGCTCGAGTACGAACCGTCCCTGGCGGTGTCCTGGAAGGCCCTCAACGACACCGTGTGGGAGTTCAGGCTGCGCGAGGGGGTGCAGTTCCACAACGGCGCCGTCCTGACGGCCGAGGACGTGAAGTACTCCTTCGAGCGCGTCCTCGATCCCCTCAATCGGTCGCCCCAGTACGACAACATCCGGGCCATCAAAAGTGTGCGGGTGATGAGCCCGGACACCGTGCACATCGTCACCGACCGGCCCTTTCCCCTGCTCCTCGAGCGGCTGGTCTTCTTCCCGATCGTGCCCAAGCAGCATGTGGAGCGTGTGGGGCACGACGCGTTCGGGGAGTCGGCGACCGTCGGCACCGGCCCCTGGAAGCTCGCCGAGTTCAAGCGTGGGCAACACATCCGCCTGGAGGCGTTCGATCGCCACTGGCGCGGCCGACCCCCCTTCCGGGTTCTGACCTTCCGCGTGATTCCTGACATCGCCACCCAGGTGAGCGAGCTCAAGAAGGGCGGCGTCGATATCGTCCGCAACGTTCCCGGTGCCCTCCTCGCCGACCTGGGGGCTCACCCCCAGACCCGGGTGAGCTCGGCGCCGATCCTCCGCACCCACTACGTTCAGCTGGACATGCGCACGGAGCCGTTCCACAAAAAGGCCGTGCGCCAGGCCGTCAACTACGCCATCGACCGGGACGCCCTCGTTCGTCAGCTGCCCGCCGGCCTCGGTCGGGTGGTGCCGACCGTCGTGCACCCGGCGGCCTTCGGGCACGATCCCGCAGTCCCGCCGTACCCCTTCGATCCCGGGCTGGCCCGAACGCTCCTGAGGCTGGCCGGCTACCCCGACGGCGTGGAGATCACGCTGCACAGCGCCTTCGTGGAAGGCCGCCCGATCTTCGAGGCCCTCGCCAAGATGCTCACCGCGGTCGGTGTGAAGACCACGGCGCGGGCGTGGGACCCGGACGCCGCCTGGACCAGGTTCTTCCAGGGCGAGGGACGGGCGTCGCACGGCTATTACGGGGCCTGGGGCTCCCACTCGATCTTCGACGCCGACGCCGTTCTGCATCCCCTCTATTACACGGGATCGGATGGGTGGGTGGGCAAGTGGTACACGCGCGTGGCCGGCCTGGACCAGCTGATCGATCAGGCCCGGTTCACGATCGACCGCGACCTGCGCCGGCGGACCTACGCCCGGGTCCAGCGGCTGCTCAAGGACGAGAGCCCCAGCATCTTCCTGTTCCACGAGTTCGAGACGCTCGCGACGGCCAGGACCGTCGAATACGCGGCCCGGGGGGATCAGTGGCTCTGGCTGTTTGACGCCAAACGCACGCGCTGACGGTGGTACGATCGCGCGCGATGCCCGCCAAGATCCCGTGGTTACCGTTCGAGGTGCCGCCTGGCGCTCAGGTCGAGCCCTGTCCCCGTTGCGGCCGGCGGGCCTTCATCCCCTGGACCCTCCGGCGTGACGACCAGACCAAGATCGTGTTTCGCACCTGGGTCTGCACGGAGTGTCAGACGACCGAGGAGCGACCGGAACCGGAATGACCGGCCGCCGCCTCAGGGTCGCTCGAGACCGGGGCTGGCGGGACTGGGGGCCCGGTTGCCGGGACCACCCAGGTTGTTGATGAAATCGATCAGCTGGCGCAGGCGGCCGTAGGATGACCGGTTGAAGGGCAGGATGAGCCGCGGCAGCGAGGGAAACTCGTCCTGCTCGGGCAGGGCGGGCCCCGCCGTCTGGTCCACGCGCCCCTTGAGGATGTTCTCGAACTGCCGCTGCACCGCGGCCAGCTCGCTCTCGCTGAGCGCACGCTGCAGGCGGAAGACCAGGTTGTCCCCCACGATGCGGCTGGAGTGAAAAACCCGGTAGAAGGTGAGGATCTCCTCCACGGCCTCCTCGGCGCTGTCCACGATGCGGTAGAACGCAGCGTCCTCGGGCTCGATGAGCCTGCGCTCGACCAGGGTGGCAGCGATCCAGCGGTTCCAGATCCTCCAGTAGGGCTTGGGGCCGGTCTCGACCAGCACCACGGGGACGATGGCGGACTTGCCAGTCTGCATCAAGGTCAGCAGCTCGAACACCTCGTCCATGGTGCCGAAGCCGCCGGGAAACAGCGTGACCGCGCTGGCCTCTTTGACCAGGAAGAGCTTGCGGGTGAAGAAGTACTTGAAGGTGATGAGCTTGGGGTCGGAGGCGATCCAGGGGTTGGCCTCCTGCTCGAATGGCAGGCGGATGTTCAGGCCGAAGCTGCGTTCGCCACCGGCGCCCTCCTGGGCCGCCCCCATGATCCCGGCCCCGGCTCCCGTCACCACCATCCACCCCTCGGCGACCATGCGCTGGCCGAATTGCCGGGCCGCCGCGGCGGCCGCCTCGTCGGGCGACGTTCGGGCGGAACCGAACACGGTGACCTTGCGGACGTCCCGGTAGGGCGCGAAGACCTTGTAGGCGTAGCGGAGCTCCTTGAGGGTGGTGTTGGTGATCTTGAGGTCGCCGCTGGAGGCGCCGTCCTCCTGCAGCTTGAGCACGGTCGTCAGCATGTGCTGGATTCCGACGCGCCGCTCTGGCGGAACGCCGAGGACGTCCAGGAGCTGGAGGATCAGGCGATTGGCGGCTTCGCTCCGAAGCTGGTACCGACGAGGCTCGGACACGTTTACGAGTATACCGCTGGGGACCGCCCGCCCCTCAGGATCGCGCGCCGGTTCAGGCCAAGGTGTGGCGGACCATCTTGGACTCCACCATATAGATCACCATCTCGGCGATGTTGGTGGCGTGGTCGGCCACCCGCTCCAGG
The DNA here is from genome assembly GCA_036556905.1 of Candidatus Methylomirabilota bacterium. GTDB lineage: Bacteria > Methylomirabilota > Methylomirabilia > Rokubacteriales > CSP1-6 > 40CM-4-69-5. Next base: position 134,158 of record DATBIM010000053.1, on the reverse strand, counting down.
AAGCGGGAGACGAGCATGAGCCGAATGGCCCGGGGGATGGTCTTGGCGTCCGACATCATGTAGGTGAGCAGCTCTCGGAAGATCTGCTCCTTGATCCCATCGACCTCCTCGTCCTTGGCGCACACCTGCCGGGCCAGCTCGGTGTCACGGGCCACGAAGGCGTCCAGCGCCTCCTTGACCATCCGCTGGGCCTTCTCGGCCATGCGGGGCAGGTCGATGTAGGGCTTGAGCTGGGGCTCCTGGTTCAGCTCGATCGCCCGCTGGGCGATGTTCACGGCCTGGTCCCCGATCCGCTCCAGGTCGGTCACGATCTTCATGGCCGTGGTGATGAAGCGGAGGTCGCCGGCGGTCGGCTGGTGCAGGGCCAGCAGCTCCACGCACTTCTCGTCGACCTCGACGTCGTAGGCGTTGACCTGGCGATCGCGGTCGATGACGTTCTGGGCCAGCTCGCCGTCCCGCTCGATGAGGGCGCGCATGACGCGGCGGATCTGATCCTCCACCAGCGCCCCCATGGCCAGGAGCGTCTGCTTGAGAGCGTCCAGCTCCTCGTGGAAGTGTCGTTGCATCGCCCGCTCCCGATTATCCGAACCGGCCGGTGATGTAGTCCTCGGTCCGCTTGTCCCGAGGGTTGGTGAAAAGCTCTCGCGTCACGCCGAACTCGGCCAGCTCCCCCAGCAGCATGAACCCCGTGTAGTCGCTCACTCGTGCGGCCTGCTGCATGTTATGGGTCACGATCACGATGGTGAAGCTGGCCTTGAGCTCCAGCATGAGCTCTTCGATCTTGGCGGTGGCGATCGGATCCAGGGCCGAGCACGGCTCGTCCATCAGGAGCACGTCGGGCTCCACGGCAATGGCCCGCGCGATGCAGAGCCGCTGCTGCTGGCCGCCGGAGAGGCCCAGGGCCGAGTCGTGCAGGCGGTCCTCGACCTCGTCCCACAGCGCAGCGGCTCGCAGGCTGCGTTCGACGATGCCGGCGAGATCGTCGCCGCTGCGCACCCCCAGGATCCGCGGCCCGTAGGCCACGTTCTCGAAGATCGACTTCGGGAACGGGTTGGACTTCTGGAAGACCATGCCCACGCGCTTGCGGAGCTCGGTGATCTCGAGCGCCGGGTCGTAGATGTCGGCGCCGCCGATGCGAATGGTGCCCTCGATCCTGACCCCGTCCACGAGGTCGTTCATCCGGTTCAGGCACCGGAGCAGGGTGGTCTTGCCGCACCCCGAGGGCCCGATGTACGCAGTCACCCGGTGCTTGGGCACGGCCATGGAGACGTCACGGAGAGCCTGCTTGGCGCCGTACCAGAGCGAGAGGTGCTCGATCTCCACCATGGGCGGCTCGAGCAGGGGGCCGGTGCTGGCCCGGGGGTTGAGGCTCGCCGTCACCTGAACGTTGGGGGCCATGTGTCCTCCCTAGATTGCCACAGCCACGTACTTCCGGCGCAACCGGTTCCTCAGCGTGATCGCGAACAGGTTCATGAGCACCACGATGCCCAGCAGCAGGAGCGTCGTGGTGAAGACCATCGGCCGCGCCGCGTCGACGTTGGGCGACTGAAAGCCCACGTCGTAGATGTGGAACCCGAGGTGCATGAACTTGCGGTCGAGGTGCAGGAAGGGCCAGAATCCGTCGAGCGGCAGGGACGGCGCCAGCTTGACCACCCCGGTGAGCATCAGGGGCGCCACCTCACCGGCCGCCCGGGCCATGGCCAGGATGAGGCCGGTGAGGATCGAGGGCATCACCGCCGGCAGCACCACCCGCAGGGTGGTTTCCAGCTTGGTCGCGCCCAGCGCGAGCGACGCCTCCCGCATGCCTCCCGGGATGGCGGCCAGCCCCTCCTCGGTGGCCACGATGACCACCGGGATGGTGAGCAGGGCCAGCGTCAGCGCGGCCCACAGGATACCGCCCGTGCCGAAGGTCGGGGTGGGGAGCGCCTCGGCGAAGAACAGCTGATCGATCGTGCCGCCCACGAAGTAGATGAAGAAGCCGACCCCGAACACACCGAAGACGATCGAGGGCACACCGGCCAGGTTGTTCACGGCGATGCGCACCGCGCTCACGAACGGTCCCTGGCGAGCGTACTCGCGGAGGTAGAAGGCGGCCAGCACACCCAGGGGGGTGGTCACGATGGACATGATCATCACCATCATGACGGTCCCGAAGATCGCCGGGAACACGCCCCCCTCGGTGTTGGACTCCCGGGGGTCATCGCTGACGAACTCCCACACCCGCGTCACGTAGTGGACCGCCTTGGCGGCCACTCCCATCTGATTGGGAAAGTAGACGGCCACGACGTCGGCGAGCGGCAGCGGCTTCACCTTGCCCTGGTCGGCCGCGACGACCAGGCTCGCCGTGGCCTGCTTGCGCAGGGCGGCCAGTCGGGCCGCCTCGACGTCGTAGCGTTGTTGCAGCCCGGCGATCTCTCGCTGGAGGGACTCGACGCGCTCCCCCGTGGTGACGCCCTTGAGCTCGAGGCCGCGGAGCCGCAGCCGGGCCCGCTCCTGCGCATGATTGATCGTGCCGATGGCACCGGTCTCGATCCCTCGGATGGTCCGGCGAATCTGCATCGCCTCGGGCAGGCGTCGCTCGGCCTCGGCCCACGCCGCCGGGCCCTTGGCCACCACCCGGTCCCCCTCGCGCAGCTCTCGAATGGTACCGACGAGGAGCCCCCACTCGGTGCGCTCGATGATGGCCACGTCCTCCGGGTACGTCCGCCCGGCGATCCGGCCCTCGTCCACCCAGACGAAGTCAGCGCCATAGAGGTCGCGGTTGGCCACTCTCACCTTGATGCGGTACTCACCCGGTCGGCCCGGCACTCGCTCCCGCTCGACTACCTGACCGGTCATCACGGTGCCGTCCCGCAGGGTGGCCCGCAGCACCGCCGACGGCCAGAAGAACCCGAGCCCGTTCACGAGGATGATCCCTACCAGGCCCACCACCATGAGCAGGGCCAGGGCGAGCGCGCCACCGGTCAACCAGACGAACGGCTCTCCGCTGCGCCAGAGCGCCTTCACAGGTACCGGTACTTCCGCCGGAGCCGCAGGCGGACCAGCTCGGCCACCGTGTTGATGGCGAACGTGAGACAAAACAGGAGAAAGGCCGCCAGGAACAGGACGCGGAAGAGGGTGCCGCCTTCGGGCGCTTCCGGCAGCTCCACCGCGATGTTGGCGGACAACGCGCGGAAGCCGCTGAAGATCGACCCGTCCATCACCGGCGTGTTACCCGTGGCCATCAGCACGATCATCGTCTCGCCCACGGCCCGACCGAAGCCGATCATGATGGCCGAGAAGATCCCCGGGCTGGCCGTGGGCAGGACGATGCGCAGGGCCGTCTGCCAGCGGGTGGCGCCCAGCGCCAGGGAACCCGCGCGCAGGTGCTGGGGTACGTTGCTGAGCGAATCCTCGGCGATGGTGAAGATGATGGGAATCACCGCGAAGCCCATGGCCACGCCCACCACCAGCGAGTTGCGCTGGTCGTACGTGAGGCCGAGGGCGGACAGGAGCCAGCCCCGATAGTCGCCGGCCATGAGCCTCGCCTCGATCAGACCCCCCAGCTCGAAGGCGAGCCAGGCCCCCACCACCACCACGGGGACGAGCAAGAAGACCTCGACGCCCGCGCGGACCCTTCGCCGCAGCGCCGCCGGAACCAGTCGCCAGAGGAGCAGCGCGGTCAGGATGACCAGCGGCAGCACCAGCGGCAGCACGAAGAGGCCGGGCACGATGCGCTCGACGATCGGAGCCAGCCAGAGCCCGGCCAGAAAGCCCAGGACCACGCTCGGCAGGGCGGCCATGATCTCGACCACCGGCTTGACGTAGGCCTTGAGGTTCGGATGCATGAACTCGCTGACGTACAGGGCGGCCAGCAAGGCCAGGGGCACCGCGAAGATCAGGGCGTAGAAGGTGCCCTTGAGGGTGCCGAAGACGAGCGGTGTCAGGCTGAACTTGGCCTCGAAGTCGTCGGTGCCGCCGGTGGACTGCCAGACGTAGGCGGGCGCCGAATACCCCTCGTACCACACCTTGCCGAAGAGCGTGGGCAGGGTGGCCTCGGGGTGGGGATTGTCGAGACTCCAGTGCCCCAGCGTGCCGGCACGATCGGCGACGAGCACGCCGTCGGCCTTGGGGGCGAACACGAGAGCGCTCGCGTCGCCAGCGCCGGGCAACGTGAGCAGCGTGCGCCCGGACGTTCCATAGTGCAGGCGGACAGTGCCGGCGCCGTCACCGGTGACGAAGCCCTTGTCCCGAAGGGAGGACGCGAAGGCGGTCACCGGGCCCGCGTGGGGTACGAAGTCGTGAATGCGGGTCAGCCGAGGCGTCCCCCCGTCCGGCGGGGGGAGCAGCTGCCAGGAGCTCACCTTGCCGTCGGCGTCACCGACCACGAGAGTCCGATCGCCGATGAGCTTCCCCAGGACGGTGACCGACGCGCCGCTCTGGCTCACGCTCACGGTCTCGGCCCGGGCGGGCGCCGCCGGATCCCGCAGATCGACCCGAATCAGCTGCCCGCGGGAGGTGCCGAGGAACAGGTCATCGCCCCGGCCGTCCATGCGGAGCGCGGTGATCTCGCCCTCGATGTCGATGGGAAGCGGCTGCAGCAACTCTTCCCGACGAGGGACCCCGATCAGGGACTTCCGCTCGACGACCCGCTGGACGACGAGATCGCGCGGCCCAAACTGAGCCACGACCCGGAGTCCATCCGGAGGCGCCGCCGCGGCCAGACCCTGGACCGGGCGCCGTTGCTCGTCGATGCGAGCCGGCGGCCCGAAGCCAGGAGCCGGGCTCACGGCGCGTCGGCCTTGGCCGAAGTCAACGTTGAACGTCATCTCGAGCCCGATGACGCGTCCGTCGGATGTCCCCAGGATGTGACGGGTGCGCTCATACTGAACAACCGCGGTCAGGCGCGCGTCCCCCAGCTCAGGCACGGGGACCGGCGGCAGGGGCTGCTCGGCGCGAAGAGGGGCCAGGTGCAGCACACCGTCGGCGCCGAGCAGGTAGGCCACCTCCCGATACTCGTCGACGCCCGCCGCCTCGCCCGATGCCGGGGCGACGCCGGCCATGCGGTAGCTCGCCAGGCGCTCGGCCCGAGGCGCCTTGAACAGCGGATACACCTCGGCCACGATGACCAGCAGGATGGCCAGGATAGAAGCGATAATGATGACGCCACCCAGAGCCACCAGGCGCGTGGCCCAGCGGTCCAGGAGCACGCGACGTCGCCGCTGGGCCGGCGACGCATCAAGCGGGCGGGCCGGAACCTCCGGCCCGCCCGCTGGCAACCTCTCGACGGTGACGGCCAATGAGCGTCCTTACTGGATCTTGTTCAGCTCTTCCCTGGCGATGGAGGCCGGGATCGGGAAGTACCCGTCCTTCACCACGTCGGACTGACCGTCCTTGGCCAGCATGAGCTTGGCGAATTCCCGGGTCAGCGGATCCAGCGGCTTGCCCGGCGCCTTGTTGATGTAGACGTACAGGAAGCGGGCGAGTGGATAGGTGCCGGCGTACGCGGTGTCGGCGACCGCCTCCACGCACTTGCCGCCTTCCTTCTCGGCCAGCGGCACCGCCCGGACGCCCGCGGTGGCGTAGCCGATGCCGCTGTACCCCGCGGCGAAGCGGTCGACGGTGACGCCCTGCACCACCGAGGCCGAGCCCGGCTGCTCCTTCACCTCATCCTTGTAATCGCCGTTCTTGAGCGTGTGCTCCTTGAAGAATCCGTAGGTGCCGGACGCCGAGTTGCGGCCATACAGGCTGATCGGCCGGCTCGCCCACTCGCCGGTGAGCCCCACCTGGCCCCACGTGCGAATGTCCTCCCGGTATCCGTGCCGACGGGACTTCGAGAACATCGCATCGACCTGAGCGACCGTCAGGCACTTCACGGGGTTGTCCTTGTTCACGAAGACCGCCAGGGCATCGACGGCCGTCCGCAGCGCCGTGGGCTTGTAGCCATAGCGCTTCTCGAACTGGTCGATCTCACTGCCCTTCATCGGCCGCGACATCGGGCCGAGCTGGGCGGCGCCGGCGATGAGCGCCGGTGGTGCCGTGGACGACCCCTTGCCCTCGATCTGAATCTTGGCGTTCGGATAGAATTTCTGGAAGTTTTCCGCCCAGTACGTCATGAGGTTGTTGAGGGTGTCCGAACCCACGCTGGAGAGATTCCCGCTCACGCCGCCGACCACCTTGTACGACGCCAGCTGCGGATCGACCTTGACCTGGGCAGCCGTGACCACCGCCGTCAGGACCATGGCCACCACCCCTGCCGCGATTCCACGCTTCTTCATGCGCCCTCCTCCGTTATGGTCTCTCAGCAATGTTTCGACTCCGTAACCCCGGTGTTACAAGACTGTTACGGACTGGCTACGACGTGCCTCCCTTGGGCTCCCGGAAGCGATAGCCGATGCCCCGCACGGTCTCGATGGCCGGCGCCGGCAGCCTGGCCGCGGTGAACTTGCCCCGCAGGCGCGCGACGTGGACGTCCACGGTGCGTGGCTCCACAAAGCCGTCTCGGCCCCAGACGAGGTCGAGGAGCTCCTCACGGCCGAAGACCCGGCCGGGCGTCCCCACCAGCGCCGCCAGCAGCTCGAACTCCTTGGGGGTGAGCTCGACGGGCTTGCCGCCCATCCGCACCTCGAAGCGGTGGCGATCCACCTCGAGGTCGCCGGACTTGAGGTAGTGCCTGCGCTCCTCCGGCCCCTCGGCTCGGCCGCGGCGCACGACGGCGCGAATGCGCGCGATCAGCTCGCGCGGCGAGAATGGCTTGGTGACGTAGTCGTCGGCGCCCAGCTCGAAGCCCAGGACCTTGTCGCCTTCCTCGACGCGGCCGGTGACCATGATGATCGGGATGGTCCGCGTCTCGGCGTCCTGCTTGAGACGGCGACAGACCTCCCAGCCGTTGAGCTGGGGCACCATGATGTCGAGGAGAATGACGTCCGGGCGGGCCTCGCGGACGCGGCGCAGAACCTCGGCGCCGTTGGCCACGGTGACCACTTCCCAGCCTTCCTTCTGGAGGTTGTACCGGAGGAGCTCGGCGACATCCGGCTCGTCCTCGACGACGAGGACGCGCCCGAGACGCTGGGGAGCGGGCGTCCGCCCGGGCTGCCGACCCACCTCTCCCGTCGTCTTCGCCACGGACCCAGAGTCCGACTCCAGCGTTAACAGTCAATGACGGGCGAGTAAATCTTCCGTTACCAGCCGGACGAGCGGCCTCGGCCCCGCCCGGTTACAGCAATCCGCGCACGACGCCCACCAGGGCCGGGAAATCGGGTCGGCCCGTCACGTCGAGCACGTGCAGGCAGTCGAGTAGCCTCGCGTACCTGGCCGAGGCCTCCGCGTCACGGGGAGCGCCGGGCGCCTGGTCCAGATCGAACACGCCAAGGTCCTTGGCGAAGAGGTCGAGCTGGCTCAGGGCGGCGGCGCCGGCGATCGGCCGCACCGCGAAACCGTCGCCGCCCAGCCTCCAGCGCAGGAGCACGAGGACCCGCAGCCTGCCGCGCAACACCACTGTCCCCCGCCCGTAGAGCGCATCGAGATCGACGTCGCATTTCCGCTCGAGGCCCCAGAGCGACGCCGGTTCCATCGCGGCCAGCGCCTGCCGCTCCTCGGGCTTGAGTCGCGCCGCGAGCCGGGGATGGTGAAGCACGGTTCCCGGGTTGACCCGCGGCTGCTTGGGGTAGCCCAACGCGTCGACGCCCCCGGGGGTCGCGCGGACGAGCAGGCGGTCATTGGACACGAAGCGAAAGCCGGCCTCGACGAGGTGGAGCGCCGCCGTAGACTTGCCGGCGCCGGGCACCCCGGCCAGGGCCACGACATCCTGGCCCTTCGCCACCGCCGAGGCGTGAAGCAGCAGGTAGCCGCGCTCGACCACGGCCTTGGCGTAACAGGCGTTGACCAGGTTGATCGCCTGATTCAGGTTGGCCCGGAGGTCCCCCACGGCGACGGCACGACCCGGCGCGAGCCCCATGAGCACTCCGGTGCGACGCTTGAGGATGAGCCGCCCGTGCGGTTCGAGCCGCACCGCTTCCTTCACCGCCTTCCCGTCGCGGCGGGCCACGTCGGCGAACGTTCCCTCCGGGCGCGGATGACCCTGGACGAGGGTCACCACCGCCACCGGAGCAGCATCGCCCGGCGTCACCCAGGGCTCGAAGTAGTGTCCGAGACTCGCCCATACGTCGGCATCGTTGGTGCGAACCCGCAGGGGAACGTCGACGAAGCGGAGCGAGAGCACGTAGGGCGTCGGCACCCCGCGGCCGAGCGCGTGGAGGTCGGTCACGGCGAGGGGCGGCGGCGCCCGAAGCGGTTGAGCGCAGCCCCCGCCAGAGCCGGCGCCGCGTCGATTCCGTGCGCCGCGAGGAGCCCGCGGAACCCGCCGAAGGCGCTCACCTCCAGCACCACCCAGCCGCCCTCGGGCGTCTCCATCAGATCGACGCCGGTGAAGAGGAGGCCGAAGTGCCCGGCCGCCCGGAGCGCGATCTCAATGGCTTCGGATCCCGGCTCCGCAGCCTCGTAACGGCCCCCCGAATGGATCGTCGTCATCCATTGATCGTCACGGGCAACCCGCCAGTACGCCCCCAGGCACTTGCCCTCGAGCACGGCGAGTCCGAGGTCACGGCCGGGATGCTTGATGAAGCGCTGGAGATAGATGGGACCGGTCTCGTGTCGCCAGCGCGCGAAGAAGGCCCGGAGATCGAGGCTGGGATCCACCCGCTGCATCCCCCGGCCCTTGGAGGTGTAGAGCGGCTTCACCACGGCCGCCCCGAACCGCTCCACCGCAGCCTCGGCCTCGGCGGGATCCTCGGTCACCAGCGTGTCAGGAAGGGGAACACCCGCCCGGGCCAGCTCCAGCGTCATCCGATAGCGGTTGGCGGCGACCTCCAGCCGACCCGGCGGGCTCAGGACCGGTACGCCGGTCCGCTCCAGGTGGTGGAGCAGGTTGAGACGCTGGATCACCCCTGGCCCCTCCGCCGTGTCGCCGATCTTCTTCACCAGGGCCCCGGCCAGTCCCTCGACGGGTCGGCCCTGATGGAAGAGGCGGGGATCGGGCAGGCGCAGGCTGCAGGCGGCGAGATCCACCACCAGCGGGTCGGCGCCGGCCTGCCCGAGCGCGCTGGCCAACCGCTCGGTCGACCAGGCTCCCGGCACGCCGATCACCGCGACACGCATCCACCCAGCTCGACGGCCCGCTCGAGCAGCCGCACGCCCTTGAGATAGAGATCACGGGCAAACGCGGGATCGGTCACGAGCCGCGCCGACGTGATGTGGGATCGCGCCTGGGAGAGCGTGAGCCGCGCGCCGTACCACTCATCGCCAATCCGCCGGGCAAACTCGCCGGCGAAGTCCTCCACCAGCCGGTTCACCCGCTCGAGCTCACCGACTACACGCGGGTCCTCGATCGGGGTACGGGTGTTGGACATCAGCAACACCCCAATATCTTGAAGATAGTCGCCATCCCCGCTGCGGTGGACGTCGATGAAGTGCACACGCTCGTCGTGCTCGTTCCACACGAGGTTATTGGTGTTGAAGTCCCCGTGCACGCGGACGGTGACGGGAGGGGCCAGGTCGGCCTCGGCCTGGCTCATGTGCTCCAGCAGCACCTCCAGCGAGGGATGCGCGATGCCGAAGATCCGCGTCTCGCCGCCGCGGAGCGCGGCCAGCTCGGGGTGCATCGTGTAGAGCTCGGGCAGGCGCTCGCGAATCTGGTGGACGTAGTCCACGCGAGGGCGTTCCTCGCGCACGGTGGCCAGCCACACGTCGCGGACCGTTTCCAGCAGGGCCCGGGTGGCCCGCAGCTTGTCTTTCCAGGGCCGCGTGAGGTAGATGTCACGGAGCAGGATGCCGTCCAGGAACTGTCCCAGGAACGACTCGCGGCCCTCGTGGTGATACTCCGCCTTGACCGCAGGCACGACGCCGGGCACGATGCGGTCCCACTCCCGCAGCTGGCGGATCTCCTCGTCGATCTTCCCCTCGCTCCCCTCCTTCCAGATGAGCGGGCTGCTCCCGGCCACTGACAGGCGACTGACCAGCGCGCCGCTGATGCCGCCCCAGATGTGGCGGACGTCGAGGGCGACCGGGTCCTGGGGGGTCGCGATTACCGGGCCCACCATCTCCTCGAGATGCAGGTATTGGTGGAGCTTGAGTCGCTGGCCGGTGAGAATGAAGAGCGTGGTCTCGCCGATGTTCAGGATGGAGTCACCGACCCGCTCGAGAAATTTCGCGACGAAGAGATGGGTGACGACGAACGCCGGATCCTCACCGCGGCCGAGCCGCTGAAAGGCTTCGGCCAGGGCCGTCCGGTACTGCCGATCGAGCTCCACCTCGCAACGACAGGCGTGCTTGGCTTTCTCGGCGCTGGCGTCAGTGAAGGCGGTGATGACCTCGTCGAGGGCGGCCAGGGCCACCCGCGTGGGGCCGGTCAGGTCGAAGGGCGCCGGCCGCGGCGGCAGGCGGGAGGCGTGCACCGCCTGCTCGGCGATGCTCACGGCGTAGTCGCCCAGCTTCTCGAGGCTCAGGGCCGCCCGGAAGACGCCCCGCAGCCGTCGCGATCGCGCGCTATCCGGGGGCTCGCCGGCGATGCGCTCGAAGCACTTTTCCTCGATGAAGCCGAAGAGATTGTCGACGTGATCGTCCTTGCCGATCACCTTGCCGGCCAGGGCGGTGTCGCGCCGGAAGAAGGCGGTCATCGCGGCGACGAGCTGCGACTGCACCAGCCTCGCCATGCGGGCGAGATCCGACCCGAGGTCCTCGAACAGGACGGTACCCATCGTCCGGCAACCGCTGTCTAGGCGGTGCGGCGGGCGGGGCGCCGAGACGGCGGGCTGGGTTCTGTCGGGCGTGATTCTGTCGGGCGCGGGCCGACAGCGACCCGCAGGTCGCCCGCGCGGGCGCCGGCCGGCCGTTTCCAGCCGATCTGAAGCTCGATCTTGCCCTTGCGGTCCTTCTGGCCGACCTTCAACTCGAGCTTCACCTCGGAGCCGGGATTGAGCCGCAAACTCCGGTCTCCAGACTCCAGGCTCACGTCGCCGCGCTTGAGCCCGACGGCCAGGGAGGTGAGGTATTCGGCGACCTCCTCCGGGGAGGCGATACGGGCGAATTCGAAGCGATCCTTGGCCATGGCTCCTCCTCAGCGCTCACTCGTCCTCGTCATCACCCTGTGAGCGGCGCTTCCAGGCGATGGCGATCTCGATCTTGGCCTTGCCCTTCTTGTCGCTGGCCTCGATCTCCATCGATAGATCCCCGTCGGGATAGACCACGATGTCGTCGTCCCCCATGGAGAGCGACAGCGACCGGGCCCGGATCCCCTCGGCGATCCTGTTCAGCGCGTCGGCCGCCTCGCCCGGTGTCGCCATGCCCTCGAACTCGAACGCGTCACGATTCCCCATCCCCTCCCCCTTCGTGAGTGTTCCCGGCGGCCGCCTCAGACGAGCGAAACTTTCCGCCAGCCCGAATGAGCGGCCGGCGCGGCCAGCGGAGCTTCATCGCGACGTGGTTCGCCCGCTTCTTCTGTTTCACCTCGATGTCCAGCAGCAGATACTCGGTGGTTACCAGCGATGTGGCCTGTTCACCCGACACCACCGCCAACTCTCCCGACAGAACTCCCTTGGCGAGCTGCGAGAGGTAGAACGCTGCAGCGTCCCGGCGGGCTCGCCCGCGGAACCGCACTGGAATGCCGCCTGTCACCCGTCCCTCCACCCGCCTAGCGCCGATGGCGCAGGCCGTCGCCCGACGGAGGACCCGCCGGCGATGCGCTCGGGATCAGTGCGTCGGCTTTGCTACCGGCCGAGCGACGTGGCTGCCGACACCGCGCGACCGCCGTAATACTTTCGTAACATTTTCGTAATAGTTTTCAGGGTCTTGGCGGCCTTGACGCGGGGCGGAGTATAGGGGCGCGTCGCAAACCCCGTCAAGCCCTCTCTCACTCCCTTGAGCACGGAGCGCAGAGTGAGCTCGTCGGTGTGGACGAGTGTGTGGCGGACGCCGAGCTGGAGCCAGTGGTGAGCGTCGCTTCCCGCGACGATGGGCAGGCCGAGGGCGCGCGCTTGGGCGAGCAACATCACTTCGGTGCCGAAGTCCTTGCCATTGACCTCCAACGCGTGCAGTCGCCGCAGGTCGGCAGCGGTGAATTTCCCCAGCTCTTTGCCGAGACGAAACATGTGGGCGCCCACCCGCACGACGTCGAAGTCGTCGGTGACGTCGAGAAACTCCCGAAGCGTTGGCTCATAGCCGTGGGACAGGGGAGTCGGAAACGCCCGGTCGAGCCGACGCAGCTCACTCACATCGCCGAGCACGATGATGTGGGCGCCTTCCCGGATGTTGATCTCGGCCCCGGGGATCAAGGCCAGTCGGCCCGTCCAGAACAACCCGTATTCGTACGGATGGGTCGCCTGCAAGTGATCGTAGATCGTCCAGAAGCCCACGCCGTGGAAGTGCTCGGTCACCGCCACGCCGTCGAGCCCGATCTTGAGCGCCATCTGTTCCATACGATCGAGCGATCGGGAGTCGAAGAGAAAGTGTTTGGACATCTTGGGGTGCGTATGGGTATCGATCCGCCTCAACCGGCGCCTCCTCTCATGCTTCTTTCCACGGTCCTCCACCGCAATTCACCGGACCCAACTCTTTGCTATTCAACGCGCAATCCGTTTGAGCTGTATTCTGCGGCACTGTACCACAATATCTTGTTACTCCAGCATTACGACACCGCAAATATTGTGTTGCTGGGGATAGCTGCGCATAAGCCTGTGGATAGCGGTGGATATCAAGGCTGTAACAGCTTTGTGATTTGACCGCCCCCGAGCCGGCTCCGACACTCAGGGGCATGCCCGGGCAGGTCGCGCTCGTCGACCTAGGCTCCAACGCCGTCCGGCTTCTGCTCGCCGAGCTCGGTCCCGGCCGCCACATACGCATATTGCGCGAGGCGCGAGCCCAGACCCGGCTCGGCGGTGGCCGATCCGGCCGCTTGCCGCGGCAAGCGATCGCCGACACGCTCGACGCCGTGCGCCGCTTCCTGCGCGTGGTGCGCAACGGGCAGCCCCTCCGCGTTCTGGCGATTGCGACCTCGGCGGTGCGCGACGCGGGCAATCGGGATCGGCTGCTCGAGCCGCTACGCCGCCGCCACGGTGTGGAAGTCGCCGTGCTCAGCGGCTGCGAAGAAGCCCGCCTCGGGGCGCTGGCAGCGCTCGAGAGCCTGCGCTTCCGGGCCGGAGTCGTCATGGATCTCGGCGGGGGCAGCCTGCAGCTCACCCACGTGCGGGACGGCCTTCCCCACGCCGCCGTCAGCTTCCCCCTGGGGGTCGTCCGCACGACGAGACGTTTTCTCCGCCATGACCCGCCCCGCCGGCAAGAGCTCACCAGGCTGCGCGACGAGATCCGTCAGCAGCTCGCCGCCGCGTCACCGCCCGTGGAGCCGGGGTCCACCCTGGTCGGGCTTGGCGGCACCGTGCGGGCCCTGGCGGCGATCCACCTCAGCGGTCGGCATCGCCGGGAGCGTCACGGTCTCAGGCTCAGCCGGCACGACATCACCCGGATCCGGGCCCGGCTCGAAGCCCTGCCCCTGCGCAAGCGGCGGCGGGTGCCTGGCCTCAAGGCCGAGCGCGCCGACATCATCGTGGCCGGCGCGCTGATCGTCGAGGAGCTGATGCTCTCCGGAGACTATCCCGCCCTCACCGTCTGCATGCGCGGCGTCCGCGACGGCCTGCTCCTGGTCGCGGCGGGGCGAGCGCCCGTCTCATGAGTCGCGAGCAGTTCGTCAATCGCGAGCTCTCCTGGCTGGAGTTCAACCGCCGGGTCCTCGAAGAAGCCCAGGATCCCCGGGTGCCGCTGCTCGAGCGGGTGAAGTTTCTGGCCATCTTCAGCGCGAACCTCGACGAGTTCTTCATGGTCCGGGTGGCCTCTCTCAAGCGCCTGATCCACGCCGGCGAGACCGCCTCCGGTCCCGACGGTCTCACTCCAGCGGAGACGCTGGCTGCCGTCTCGGCCCGGGTGCACACGCTGGTGGAGGAGCAGCACCGCTGCTTCCTCGACGAGCTGCAGCCGCTGCTGGCCCTGGAGGGCGTGAGCCTGCTTCGGGCCAAAGACCTCACCGCGGAACAGGAGCAGTTTCTGGAAACGTATTTTCGGCAGACGCTGCTCCCCGTGGTGACGCCGCTGGCCATCGATCCCGGCCATCCCTTCCCGCACCTGGGCAATCGCGCCCTCTGCCTCGTCGCGTCGATGCAGCCGGCCGAGCCTTCGCCCTTGCCCCACACAACCCTCGCCGTGGTCCACATCCCCACGGGGGTGCCGCGGTTCGTGGCCGTGCCGGCCCCGCCGGGGCAGTACGCCTTCATGCTCCTCGAGGACGTCATCCGGCTGCACCTGTCGCGGCTCTATCACGGCTATCAGATCGTGGCCTGCCAGGCCATTCGGGTGACCCGCGATGGCGACCTGCAGCTCCCGCGGGCCCGGGCCGACAGTCTGCTCACCAGCGTGGAGGAGAGCCTGCGCGAACGGCGCATGGGCACCGCGGTCCGCCTGCAGTACGAGCCCGATCTGCCGCCGGCCATCCTGGCCACGCTCGTGGAAGAGCTGGAGCTGACCCGGGACGATCTGTTCGCCGGTCAGGGCTTCACGGCCTTCTCCGATCTCTTTCAGCTCTACGCCGCGGTGGACCTGCCGCGGCTGAAGGATGTCCCGCAGCCGCCCCACCCCCTGCCCGCCCTCGAGGCCGCCCCCGACATCTGGGGCGCCATCCGGGCCGGCGACATCCTGATCCACCACCCCTACCACTCCTTCGAGGTCGTGACCCGCTTCGTCCGAGAGGCGGCCCTGGATCCCAAGGTCCTCGCCATCAAGATGACGCTCTACCGGGTGAGCCCGACCTCGCCCATCGCCCAGGCGCTTACCCTGGCCGCCGAGCAGGGCAAGGAGGTCGCGGTGCTCGTCGAGCTGCAGGCGCGCTTCGACGAGGAGGCGAACATCCGATGGGCGCGGGCGCTGGAGGAGGTCGGCGCGCACGTGGTCTATGGGCTGGTGGGCTACAAGACGCACTGCAAAGCCTGCCTGGTGGTCCGGCAGGAGCATGATGGGCTCCGCCGTTACTGTCACCTGGCCACCGGTAATTACAACCTCCGCACGAGCGGCATCTACAGCGATCTCGGGCTGCTGACCTGTCGGGAGACGATTGGCGAGGACCTCACCGAGCTCTTCAACCTGCTCACCGGCTACACGCGCCCCCGCCTGTTCCACCACCTGATGGTGGCCCCGATCGCGCTGCGGGAGGGCCTGGTGGCCCGCATCCGCCGTGAGGCCGAGCATGCGCGGAATGGGCGGCCCGCCCGCATCGTGGCCAAGATGAACAGCCTGGTCGACGCCGAGATCATCGTCGAGCTCTACGCGGCGAGCCAGGCCGGCGTGACGATCGACCTCATCGTCCGCGGGATCTGCTGTCTGCGCCCGGGCCTGGCCGGCCTCTCCGAGCGTATCCGGGTCATCTCCATCGTCGACCGGTATCTGGAGCACGCTCGGGTCTTCTACTTCCTCAACGCCGGGATTCCCGAGTACTGGCTGGCCTCGGCGGACTGGATGCCCCGCAACTTCGATCACCGGGTCGAGATTGCCTTTCCGATCCTCGACACCGATCTGCAGCGCCAGATCGACGAGATCCTGGCCATCCAGCTGGCTGACACGGTGAAGGCGCGGATCATCACCGCCGAGGGCAGTTCCCAGCGTCGCCGAGCCGACGGCGCGCCCACGCTCCGCTCCCAGGAACGGCTGTACGAGTTGGCCGGCGGCCTCCGCGCCTCCGGCTAGGCCCCGATCTCCGAATCGCGTCGATCAAACGCCGTGGAGGCCAGGCCACATCCGTCCAGCGTGACCACGTGGTCACCGGCACAATGGGCCAGCCACTCGTCCTCCACGCTGGCGATGGCCATGAGCGACAGGCGGCGCGCCACGCCGCGGAGCAGGGTCAGGACGGCCTGCGCCTCCTCCGCGGGCAGGGCCAGGTCCACCTCTCGGGCCAGCAGGCATTCCGGGCGGCGCGCGAGCGCGCGCGCGATCCGCACATGCATGCGTCCCCACCCGGGCAGAGCAGACACGGGCTGGCCGACGTCGCCCCCAAGCTCAACGCTCTCGAGAGCCGCCGCGGCCGCTCGTCGAGCGGCCGGCTGAGGAAGGCGGATGCAGCCCCGCATCGTGCGGAGCCCACGGGGGGCGACGGCCAGCGTATTCCAGAGCAGCGACCGGTGCTCGAGCAGCGGCGCCGACAACTCCACCTCGGCGACCCTCCGGCGGAGCCAGCCCGCGGTCTCCCGCGTCACCGGGATCCCGTTCACCCAGACCCGTCCCTCTTGAGGCACCCGGCGGCCGGCCAGCGCGTCCAGGAACGCCCGCCGCCCCTGGGCTCGTGGGGACACTACCAGCGTCAGGGCGCCCGGGCTGATGCGGGCACACACGCGACGCATCAGCCAGTCGGTCGCGCCGTCGGCGATGCCGATTCCGAGCACTTCGATCACACGGCCCCCTTGGCCAACTGTCAGCCGGAATCCTGCCGCCGCGGTGTTACGCGATGATGACGAACGCGTGACGTTCGACCCGGTCACCGGCATTCGGCGCCGAGCCCGGCGATGATGTGATCCGCCGTCGCTACGTTCGTCGCCAGTGGCACACAGTGGACGTTGCAGACCCGGAGCAGGGCCCGCACGTCAGGGTCGTGCGGGAGCGCGCTCAACGGGTCCACGAAGAAGAAGACGGCGTCCACCTGCCCGGTGGCGATCAGGGCGGCTATCTGGGCGTCACCTCCCTCGGGACCGCTCAACAGCTCTGCGGTCTCGAGCCCTACCTTGTCGCGGAGCACGCGCGCCGTGTGGCGGGTCGCCACCAGGCCGAAGCGGCCAAGGGTCTCGCGGTTGAAGGTCGCCCAGGCGAGAAGATCCACCTTTTTGTTGTCGTGCGCGATCAACGCCAGTGTGCGCATGCCGGTTCGAACCGATCCGGCGCCGTCAGCCGGGATCCTCAACCGCGATTCCTGAGCAGCGCATCGGCCACGGCGCGATCGTTCGTCACCCGGGGCACCTTGTGCTGATCGCCGAGCTTGCCCCTCTGCTGCAGCCAGTGGTGGAAGCTGCCCGGAGGCAGGACGATCAGGCGGGGCGGCAGCATCCCCACATCGGCTCTTCGCTTGGTGCGGTAATCGGTGTTCAGGGTGATGAGGGTCTCATCGAGCGCCCGCGCGAACGCCGGCCCGTCGCCCGGCGGCACCCGGAACTCCACCAGCCAGTCGTGACCCCCGCGAGCCTCGGTGGTCGTCGGATAGCGCGGGGCCACGGTGAATTCCACGACCTCCCCACCGGCCTTGGCGCAGGCTCCCAGCAGCGCCCTCTCCACCTCTTCAACGATCACGTTCTCGCCGAAGGCATTGACGAAGTGCCGGATGCGTCCGGTGATGAGAAGTCGCAGAGGGTCGCGCCCGGTGAAGCGCACGGTGTCGCCGAGCACGTACGACCAGAGCCCGGCCGGAGTCGTCAAGACCACCGCATAGGCCGGGCCGAGCTCAACCTCGGCCACCGTGAGTCGTCGCGGCCGGGGTGCCTCGAGCTCCTCGAGGGGGACGAACTCGTAGAAGACGCCATGGTCCACCATCACGCTGAGGCCGCCAGTCCGTTCCGTCTGTACCGCCACGAAGCCCTCGGAGGCGGGGTAGACCTCGACGTACTCCAGGCGACGGTCCAACCATTGCTCGAAGGCCGAACGGTACGGCCCGAATGCCACGCCGCCATGAATGAAGACGCGGAGGTCCGGCCAGCAGGCCCTCAGGCTGCGGCGGCGGGCCACGTGCTCCAGGACGAGCAGCATCCAGGAGGGCATCCCCGAGAGCAGCCGCAAGTCCTGGCCGGCCACCCGCTCGGCGATACGGGCGAGTCGTGTCGGCCAATCGGGAATCGCCGCGATATCGGGCCCCGGTGAGTAGCGTCCACGCAAGCCCGGGGGCAGCCGGCGGACGGCCAGCCCCGACAGGTCGCCGACCAGCGCGCCGTCGCCGATCGGGGTGAGCTGACTGGTACCGCCGAGAAAGAGCATGGCCCCACCCAGGAGCTGCGCCCCGCCCGTGCGCTCGACCGCCATGAACAGCGCGTCCCAACCACCTTGCCGGTGAGAGGCCAGCGCGTCAGTCGTGACCGGGATGAGCTTGTCCCCAGCGGTGGTGCCCGACGTCTTCACCCAGTGGCGAGGCCGCCCCGGCCAGGTCACGTCTGGCACACCCTGGAGCGCGCGCTGCCAGTACCGCCGAAAATCCAGGTACCGACGCAGAGGGACACGAGCCTGGTAGTCGGCCACCGAACGGATTCCGACGAAATCGTGGGCGCGGCCGAACTCGGTGTCGCGGGCACAGGCGACGAGGCGGTGAAGCGCCGCCTCCTGGACATCGGCGGGAGCACGCCACGCGTGTTCCAGCGTCCGCCGCCGCCGGCTGGCCAGCCGCTCGAGCAGCGCCCCCCCGGCCCGAGCAATCATCGAAGCCCGTGGTCAGGGAGAGCGCCGCTCCCGATGAGGGCCATATCCTCCAGCCAGGCCCGCACCACGGCGCCGAACGCCTCCGGCTGCTCCAGCATGGGCGCGTGGCCACACCGCCGCAAAAACACCAGCCGGGAACTCGGGATGAGCGCGGCGAAGCGCCCGGCGACGGCCGGCGGCGTGATGCGATCCTCGGCGCCCCACACCAGCAGCGTCGGCACGTCGATCACTCCCAGGTCGTGCCCCACGTTGTCACGCTTGGCCGCCCGGGCGAAGCGCAGCACCCGGAGCGCGGTCGCCCGGTTCGTGAGGGTGCCGCGGACGGCCTCCACCCAATTGGGCGTCACCAGGCGCCGATCGTAGAACACGTCTTCCATCTTCCGCCGCACGTACTCACTGGACGGGCGGTGCGAGCCCTCGCGGGTGAAGCCCCGCTCGAAGAGACCCGACGAACCGGTGAGGACGAGTCCCGCGACTCGGGTGGGAAAGACCAGGGTGGTGGCCAGGGCGACGTGACCGCCCAGCGAGTTGCCACCCAGGACGACGCGTCCCAGATTGAGTGCGTCGAGGAAACGCACCACCCAGCGGGCCAGCTCGGCAATGGACACCTCGGGAAGATCCTCATCGAAGACGGGAAGCGTCGGCGCGAGCGCCCGACACCCGCCGCTCAGGATGTCGAGCGTCGTATCCCAGAAGTGCATGTGACCCATGAGGCCGTGCAGGAACACCACCGGCTCGCCCTCACCGCGCTCCAGCCAACGAAATCGCGGAT
The DNA here is from genome assembly GCA_036556905.1 of Candidatus Methylomirabilota bacterium. Taxonomy (GTDB): domain Bacteria; phylum Methylomirabilota; class Methylomirabilia; order Rokubacteriales; family CSP1-6; genus 40CM-4-69-5. Next base: position 114,927 of record DATBIM010000053.1, on the reverse strand, counting down.
ACGTGTCGTCGTTCACAGAGTCCTCCTCACAAATGGATCGCCCACGCCCTCGAGCGTGCCGATCGGATGTGACCGCCGTATCTCGGACTCTGTGAAGTTTCTGCGACGCGCGAACCCCTTGACTCTGCGGTTCATTGCTTGCACCCTGTGGCCCTCGCTGCCCCTGGCCTGACCATTGTTACGTTTATGTTACGGACGCGGGCGCCGGCATAAGGAGGCCGTACCCATGGCACGGAAAGCAAGGAAGCCAAGCATGAACGGGCGTTCAGGAGGATTGCTCGACGCGGACGGGATCCCCAACGCCATCAGTTCGACGTTCGCCGGCGTTGAAGCGCTGTCGGTCGGGGCGGTGAACGTCCTGACCGGCACGGTGGTCTCGGCGCTCCGTGGCATCCAGGAGATCGGCGGCGAGCTGGGCTCCACGGCGGTCGTTGCCGTTCGCGGCTCGATCCGTGCCGCCGAGGAGATCAGTGGTGATCTGAGCCGGGTGGCCAAGAACGTCGTGAACGGCGCGGTCACCGCCGGGCGCGAGGTGGGGCGCGATGTGGGACGCCTGGCCAGCGAGGCCGCCGATGGCGCGCTCGAGGCCGCGGATCGGATCGCCTCGGCGGCGACGCGCGCGGTTCGGGGTGTCGTCGGCGAGGCCACGACCCGGGCCCGAGCACACTCGACCGATCTGCGAAAACCGCCCCAACCGGCGGCACGGCGGACGCGCCGGCGGGCCCGGGCCAAGGATGAGCAGGCGGCGGCCTGACCATGCGCATCCAACCGGCGTCGTTCATCATCGGGCTGGGAGCGGCGTTCGCCCTGCCACTCCTGTCCCGCGTCATTCGTCCACTGGTGGTCGAGGCGGCGGCCGCAGGCATGGGTTTCTTCGACGAGGCACGTCGCGTCATCGCCGAGCAGATCGAGGTCCTCGAGGACATCGCCGCAGAAGCCCGGGTGCGCCGGGAGCAGGTGCTGGCGGCGGCCGAGATGAATGGCGCCGAGCTGAACGGTGCGGAAACGAACGGTGCCGAGCCGGCGGCCGAGCCGGAGCCCGCTCCGGCCCGTCGGCGACGCGCCAACGGGGCGGCCCGACGCCAGGCCTCGTAGGCAGCCCATGGACCGGCCGCAGCTCGCGATCCTGCACGACATCCCCGGGCGCCTGCGCGTCCGTCTTCCCACCGGGGCGAGAACCGAGGGTGTCTCCGACGCGGTTTCCCGGTTGCCCGGCGTGGCGGCATGTCGCTGGTCGCCGCGGACGCGTAGCCTGCTGACCCTCTACCGTCCTGACGAGGTCGTCGTCGACGACCTCGTAGAGTCCATCGCCACTCACGCCGACACGGATCTTGCTCCCGTCGTGAGGACCCACCCCACGAACGGCAGCGGGCGCGCCCCGTCGGTGGTGGCCGGGGCGGTGATCGAGACCTTTGCGTCGCTCAACCGGCGGGTAGCCCGCGCGACGGGCGGCTCGCTGACCCTGGGCTTGCTCGTGCCCGTCGCGCTCACGCTGTGGGCGATACGCGACGCCACCCGGGGGCCGATGCGGGCGCTGCCCTGGTCAACGGCCCTGTGGTATGCCCACGGGCTCTTCCGAGACTACAACCTGACACCCGGCCCCGACTGAGCGCGATGCGCTACCACATCGCGCATGCGGTGCGCGGGCGCCTCCGTGTCCGCTACCCGCCCTGGTGGCTGCTCGAGCGTCGGAAGGACGTGGAGACGGGGTTGCGGGCCCTGCCGGGCATCCGACGGGTCGAGGGCAGCCCGTTGACGGGCAGCGTGCAGATCGACTACGACCCCATCCGGGTCGCCGAGACTGCGCTCGTCACGAAGCTGCACGCACTCACGCGGGCGCTGGACCCTTCGGCGGCGCCCGGGGCGGCGCGCCGTCCGGAGCCCCTGACGACGCGCCAGGCCCCGCTGCTCAGCGTCGTCGGCACTGGCGCCGTGCTCGGGCTCAGCCTCCTGCCACTCTCCGCTCCCCTGCTGGGAGGCCTGGTCCTGGCCACCGGGCTACCCTCCCTGGCGCACGCCGCGCGCGCCCTGGGACGGCGGCGCCTCAACGGCGACGTCCTGGAGGCCTCCACGTTGGCGCTCCTGGCGCTACGCGGGAACTTCACGGCGGCGGCACTGCTCACCTGGCTGCGGGCACTCGGAGAACTTGTCGTGGCCCGCAGCGTGGTGACCACACGCCGCTCTGTCCGCGATCTGGTGCCCTCCTGGAAGGGCCACGTCCGCCGCGCGGACGATCCCGCGCGGGCGGTGGCTGTGACCGCCCTGCGGGCCGGTGACGTCATCCTCCTGGGCGCCGGCGAGCAGCTCCCGATCGACGGGACGGTCGTCGAGGGCCAGGCGCTGGTCAACCAGCAGACGATGACCGGCGAGGCCATGCCGGTGGAGCGCCACGTCGGTGACCCCGTGTTCGCAGCCACCCGGGTGGAGCACGGCCAGATCGCCGTGCGCGTGGACCGCGTCGGACTCGACACGGCGGTGGGACGGATCATCAGCGCCATCGAGGACGCGGCGGGGCAGAAGTCGGACATCCAGGTCTTCGCCGAGACGCTGGCCGACCGTGAGGTCAAGCGCACGCTCACCCTCGCCGGCCTCGGCGCGGCGCTCTCCCGCAGCGTCGACGCCGGCGTGGCGATCCTGGTCGCCGACTACGGAACCGCCGCTCGGATCGGCATCCCGACCGTGGTAGTGACGTCCCTGCGCCGCGCGGCCGAAGAAGGCATTCTGATCAAGGGCCCGCGGGCCCTGGAGGCGCTGGCCCGGGTCAACACGGTCGTCTTCGACAAGACCGGCACGCTGACGTCCGGTTCGCTCGTGGTGAGCCGGGTGGTGGCCTACGGGCCGGCGCGCGACGAGGAAGAGGTGGTTCGCCTGGCCGCCGCCGCCGAGCGCGGGTTCCATCACCCGATCGCGCGGGCCATCACCCACATCGCCACCATGCGCCGCCTGACCATTCCGAAATCGACCGCCCCGGCGGTGAGCGCGGGTCTCGGCGTCATTCTGAACGTGGGTGAGCGCGAGGTTCTCGTGGGGAGCCGGCGCTTCATGAACGAGCGCGGCGTCAGCCTGGAGGGCGCCGCTACCGATGAGGCCGCCGCGCACCGTGCGGGAGGCGCCACCACCTTCGTCGCCGTCGACGATCGGCTCACCGGGCTGCTGGTGCTTCACGATCAGCTCCGCCCGGACGCCCGCACCGCCGTCGAGGCGTTGCGGGCACGCCGTATGCGCGACGTCATCCTGCTCTCCGGCGATCACCCCGAGCCCAGTCGGGTCATCGCCGAGACCCTGAAGCTGCCCCATCACTACGCAGGGCTGCTGCCCGAAGACAAGGCCGCCCTGATCCGTCGACTCCGCCGCCGGGGCCTGGTGGTCGCCATGGTGGGCGATGGTGTGAACGACGCGCTCGCGCTCGAGGAAGCCGACGTGGGCATTGCGGTCCCGGGCGGGGCGGAGGTGGCCTCGGAGGCGGCCGACGTAGTCCTCCTGAGCGGCGGGCTCGATCGTGTCGTCCGGGCTCTGGACCTGGCGCATGAGGCGATCGGTGGCGTCCGCCGCACGCTGCAGATCGCGGCGGGCGCCAACCTGGGCGTCGTCGGCCTGGCCTCCCTGGGCCTGGCCAGACCCATGGCCAGCATCCTCATCAGCCACGGCGTGACGGTCGGGGCCGCCCTGGCGACGGCCGTCGGCCGCCAGGGCCGGCCGACAGGCGACCAGGGTCGCCGTCACAAAAACGTTCGGTAATCGTCATCGATCTGCCATGCTCGATCCGTACCCTGGAGTCGGAAAGTCGGGTGCTCCACCAGGGAAGGGAGGGCAGGCCGATGGCGATCGTCCAGTGGATGGTGGTCCTTCTGGCGGACATCGTGTTCGACAGGGCGGCGTCCGCGCATCGGTTGTTCGGGACAGAGATGAATCGGTACCTCGAACAGCGCGGCTTCGCCAACCGCCCCGTAACGACGGAGTCTCCCGTCCGCTAGCCGGCCGGCGGCCCGCCGGCGCCTCCGTGCGCCGGCCGTTGCGTGTACCCGCTGGTTCACCCCTCCCCCCTCGTGTAGTCCCTCTCTTCGTGGCGTTGCCCGGGCGTGCCCGCCTCCGTGTCGAAGGACTGCGCGGCCGCTCCGACGTCGCCACCCGGCTCACCGAGCACCTGGGCGCCCACGGCGCCATTCAGCGAGTCCGCGCCAGCACCATCACCGGCAACCTCCTGGTCCTCTTCGATCCCCGCCAGCTCGACCTCCGGGCGCTTACCGGCGTGATCGTCCGTGCGGAGATGGGCATCCCCCCTGGGCTCGCGCCGGGGCGGCCGACCAGGGAGGGGGCCTGGCACGCGATGACCGTGCCCGCCGTGCTCGAGCAGCTTGCCACAAGGCCGGAGAAGGGATTGTCGAGCACCGAGGCCGCGGTGCGTCTGGCCGAGTCCGGGGCCAACGGGTTGCCCGAACCAACGCCCAAGACGGCGGTAGCGATCGTGGCCGGTCACCTGACGACGCTCCCCGTCCTCCTTCTGGGCGGTGCTGCTATGCTCTCGCTGCTCAGCGGCGCCCTGATCGATGCCGTTGTGATCCTGGCCGTCGTGGGCATCAACACAACGGTTGGCTTCATCACCGAGCGTCGCGTCGAACGTGTCCTGACATCGCTCCGGACCGCCGGGGCCCCCCCGGCTCTGGTCCGTCGCGACGGACGAGAGCACGCCCTGCCGGCCGCCGCCCTGGTGCCCGGCGACGTGATCCTCCTGAGAGCCGGTAGCGAGGTTCCCGCCGACGCCCGCCTTCTGGACACCGACGGTCTGGCCGTCGACGAGGCGTCACTGACCGGTGAGAGCGTACCGGTCCTCAAAGCGGCGGCCTCGGCCTGCCCGGGGCCGGTCCCGCTCGCCGAGCGGACAAACATGGTGTTCGCTGGCACCCTCGTCGCCGAGGGCTCGGCGCTCGCCGTCATCACCGCCACCGGCCGCCACACCGAGCTGGGCCGCGTCAGGGCGCTGGTGGCCGAGTCCACCGCCCCCCAGACGCCGCTGGAACGCCAGCTCGATCACATGGGACGTCAGCTCGTGGGCATCTCCCTGGGATTCTGCGGCCTCACGTTCGTGCTCGGCCTGCTGCGTGGCATGCCGGCGGTCGAGCTGGCCCGGATGGTGATCTCCCTGGCGGTGGCGGCGGTGCCGGAAGGGCTGCCCGCGGTCGCCACCACGACTTTGGCCCTCGGCATGCGCCGCATGATGGCGCGCGGGGCCATCGTCCGCCGGCTGGCCACGGTGGAAAGTCTGGGCGCCACCACCGTGATCTGCGCCGACAAGACCGGCACCGTGACCGAGAATCGCATGTCGGTGCACTCCTGGCAGTTGACCGATCGGTCGTATCGCGCCCCCCTGGCCGGGATCGCCATCGCCGACCAGGACCTGATGCGCGCCCTCGCCGTCGGGGTCCTGTGTAACGAGGCCGACCTCGCCAACGGCGGCCTGGAGGTTCAGGGGAGCTCGACGGAGGGAGCCCTCCTGCGCGTGGCCGTCCAGGCCGGCCTCGACTATCTGGCCCTGCGCCGTCGCTATCCCCTGCTCGCCGTGCGCCCACGGAACGACGGGGACAGCTGGATGGCCACAGTTCACGCCGACGGGGCCCGCTGGCTCATCGCCGTCAAAGGGGCTCCCGAGCAGGTGCTGCGGTACGCCAGCCGCCGCCTGATGGCGGGCCTCGAGCAGCCGATCACGGACGACATACGCCGCGACATCCTGGAATCGAACGCGGCCATCGCTGCCCGTGGAATGCGCGTCCTCGGGCTGGCCTACAAGCAGGTCGAGGCCGGTGCGGAGCTCTCGTACGACGACCTGGTGTGGGTTGCGCTGGTGGCGCTGACCGATCCCGTGCGCACGGGCGTGCGTGAGGCGATCGCGGCGTGCCGGCGAGCGGGCATCCGGACAGTCCTGGTCACCGGCGACCAGGCGCACACGGCGGCCGCCATCGCGCGGGAGCTCGGGCTCGGCCACGACGGCCACGTCCGGGTGGCCGAGGCCTCCGCCCTCGCCGACCTCAGCGGCGAGGAGCTGCTGGGGCTGGCCCGCGAGGTCGAGGTGTTTGCCCGCGTGTCACCCGCCCACAAGTACCGGATCGTGCAGGCCCTGCAGGCCGGGGGTGAGGTGGTCGCGATGACCGGCGACGGTATCAACGATGCCGCCGCCCTGCGCGCGGCCGTCGTCGGCGTGGCCATGGGCGAGCGAGGCACGGATGTGGCGCGCGACGTGGCCGATGTCGTGCTGCTCAAGGACGACTTCAGCGCCATCGTAGACGCCATCGAGCAAGGGCGGAGCATCCGCGACAACGTCGAGCGGTCCGTCCGGTATCTGCTGGCCACCAACTTCAGCGAAATCCTCGTGACGCTGGGCGCGCTCGCCGTTGGCGGTCCCCGCCCCCTCTCGGCCATCCAGCTCCTGTGGATCAATCTCCTCTCCGATGTCTTCCCCGCCCTCGCGCTCGCGGTCGAGCCACCCGGGCCCGATGTCATGGCGCGGCCACCGCGTGAGCCCTACGCGACGATGCTCTCCCGGAGCGCGCTGGGCGGCATCACGAGAGACGCGACCGTCCTGGCCGCGTCGACGCTCGGTGCCCGCTCGCTGGCCCTGGCCCACCACGGGCCGGGCGCTCAGGCGGGAACGGTGGGCTTCTGCGCCCTGACCGCTGCCCAACTGGTTCACGCGTTCAACTGCCAGGCCAGCGCGGACGCCGGAGTGGCCGGCGTTCATCGCAGCCCCCGGCTCGCCGCCGTGATCGGCGGCAGCCTGGCCCTTCAGGTCGCCGCGGTGGCGGTGCCCCCCTTGCGCGCCCTGCTGGGTCTCACGCCACTCGGCCCTGGCGATTGGGCGCTGGTAGCGGCCAGCGCCGCCCTGCCCCTCGTCGCCGGCCCGATTGCCGGCCTGGGCCACCAGCCAGAACATCCGAAGGGGGCGGCGGCCGCGGGGGGCCGATGACAGCCGGGCCCCCGGCGCTCTTTCTCGATTGGGGCGGCACCCTGGCCCGGGCCCGAGACCACCGAACCGTCGTAGATGCCGCCGGCAACCCGGTCCTGATGCCTGGCGTCGCCTCCGTGCTGGCCCGGGAGCGGTCCCGCTTCGACCACTGCTTCATCGTCTCGAACCAGGCGCGCATCGGGCGGCGCGAGATCAGCGAGGCGGAGGTCTTACGCCGCTTCGTCTGGGCCAACGAGCAGCTCGGTCGACCCTTCACGGATTGGCGCGTGTGCCCTCACGTCGACGCCGATGGCTGCCGCTGCCGCAAGCCCCAGCCCGGCATGTTCCTCGAGCTGGCGCGCCGGTACGGTGTGGACCTGACGGCGTCCCTGCACGTCGGTGACTCCGACAAGGACCGGGAGGCAGCGGCGCTGGCGGGGATCGGACGCTTCGCGTGGGCCTGCGACTTCTTCGGCTGGTGATGGGAGGCGTGGTGGTCGCGCCCCGCGCGAAATGGGGGAGGGTTGGAGGGGGGTGTCTCACCCCCCTCCAACTACTCAGCCGGCACCCAGCGCCTGGGCCGCGCGCTTGACGTCGCGCGGCTTGACCCAGAGCAGGACCGCGTAGCGGCCGCTGCCGGCACAGAGGGCGTCGGTGGCGGTGACGTTGATCTTGGCGGCGGCCAGCTTGCCCAGCAGATCGGCCACCGCGCCGATGCGGTCGTCACCCTGGATCAGGAAGCCCTTCTTGGGGCCGGTCAGCTTCCACTTCGCCTGCCTGGCCGCGGCTTGGAAGGCCGCGGCGTCAGCCGGCACGAAATCGAGCTGGGCCTGCTTGCCCTTGGGGAACCCCGTGAAGGCCAGCAGGTTGACCCCGGCCTTCCTGAGATGGTCGAGCATCCGGGAGGCCTCGCCGGGTCGGTCCGGGGCCATCACGTAGTAGTAGTTCACCAGGCTAACCGTCTCACCCATGGGCTCCTCCTCGCAGTCGGGTCCGCGCCGCCAGAGTCTACCCCATTCAGGCGGCGGGGAGTGTGAAGCGGACGATCGTTCCCTTGTCGACCTCGCTGGTGATGCGAAGCTCCCCGGCGTGCGCGATGACGAGGTGCTTGACGATGGCCAGCCCGAGCCCGGTACCCCCGAGCTCGCGCGAGCGGGCCTTGTCCACCCGATAAAAACGCTCGGTGATCCGGGGCAGGTCCGCGGCCGGGATCCCCACGCCGGTGTCACGCACCGCGATCTCTACCATTTCTCCCGGCGTGACGTCAGCCGTCACGGTCACCTGACCGCCGGCCGGCGTGTACTTCACGGCGTTGTCGACGAGGTTGATGAGGATCTGGGCCAGCCGGTCGCGATCGGCCTTCACCGGTGGGACGTCGGGCGGCAGCGCCGCCTCCAGCCTGACGCCGCCGCTGTGGGCGCGGGGCCGGATGATTCCGATCACGGAGTCCACGACCTCGCCGAGCACCGTCGGCTCGATCCGCAGGCTGACCTTTCCCAGCTCGATGTTGGAGAGATCGGTGAGATCGTTCAGCAGCCGGCCCAGCCGCTCGGTGTGCCGGGCCACGATCTCCAGAAACCGGCGGGCATGTGCCCGATCCTCGAGGGCCCCGCTGAGCAGCGTCTCCAGATACCCCTGGATGGCCGTGAGCGGGGTCCGCAGCTCGTGGGAGACGTTGGCGATGAACTCGGTGCGGACCTGCTCGAGACGCCTGAGCTCGGTGACGTCGTGGAGCACGATCACGACACCGATCTCGTCGGCGCCCAGACGCAGCGGCACCGCGTTCACTTGAAGGCGCCGCTCCATGAACCCGGGCATGATGAACTCCCGGGTCGTCAGTACCCCCTGGCCGGTCGCCCGGGCCTGGCGCAACAGCCCGTGCAGATCCACGTTGCGGACGACCTCGAGGAACGGCTTGCCCTCCTCCCGCCCCCGCCCGACTCCCAGGATGACGCGGGCCCGTTCGTTGCTGAGCAGAAGATGATCCTGCCCGTCGACGGCGATGACCCCTTCGACCATGCTGTCGAGGATCGCCGCGGTCTTGGCCCGCTCGTGCTGGAGGTCCTCGAGCTTGTCTTGCAGGCTCGTCGCCATCACGTTCAGGGCCCGGCCGAGCTGGCCGATCTCGTCGGGCGAGCGGATGGGCGCCCGGACCGAAAAGTCCTCCTCGCTCATGGCCCGGGCCACCGACTGCATCTGAATCACCGGGCGGGTCACCCGGTGCGCGACGAAGAGCCCGATCCCGAAGGCCACGCCCAGGGCGACCAGGCCGCCCAGCAGCAGCGCCCGGTGGATCGCCGCGTGCGATGAGGTGACGACGCCGAGGGGAAGAGCGGTCCTCACCACGCCCATGATCCGTCCGTCGTCGCGGATGGGCACCGCCACGTAGAGCAGCGGCGAGTCGATCGTGGCGCTGCGACGGAGGTCGCGACCCCGGCGACCCGCCAGGGCGGCTTCCACCTCAGGCCGACCACGGTGGTTGTCCACCCAGGCCAGATCGCGAAGCCGGAGCTGGGAGTCCGCCACCACCCGGCCGTCGGGTGTGATCACGGTGACTCTGAAGTCGCTGGCCTGCCCGGCCTGAACCGCGAAGGCCTGGATCTCCTCGGGCGGCGCCGTCCGCGCCAGCAGGGCCCGGACCTCGTCGTGGAGGAGCTGGGCCGCGGTCGTCAGGCGGGCCTCCAGCCCCTCGACGGCCAGGCGCTGCAGCGTCCGGTTGAAGTAGAGGCCGGCGATCAGGAGCGCGATGGCCACGAACCCGACGAGAGTGAGCGTCAGCTTGACCGCGATGCGCTTGCGAAGGAGATGAATCAGGCTCACCGACACGGGACTACTCCGCCTCCAGACGGTAGCCGACACCCTTCACGGTGGCGATGCGCCGGCCCTCATCCCCGAGCTTGGCCCGCAGGCGGCGCACGTGGACGTCGACCGTCCGCGATTCGATCTCGTCGGCCCGAGCGTACCCCCATACCCGGTCGAGCAGATGCTCGCGCGAGAGTACCCGACCGGCGGCCTCCATGAGCGCCTGCAACAGGTCGAACTCTTTGGGGGTCAGGACGACGGCTCGGCCCTCGACGGCGACCGTGTGGCGGGCCGCGTCCAGCACGAGGGCCCCGACGCGGAGCGTGGGGGTGGGAACCGTCACGCGGGCCCGGCGCAGCACGGCCCGCACGCGCGCGACGAGTTCCTTGGGCGAGAAGGGCTTGACCAGATAGTCGTCGGCGCCCATCTCCAGCCCCACCACGCGGTCGACCTCATCGGCCTTGGCCGTCAGCATGATGATCGGCACTGCCGCCGAAACGGGATCGGCGCGTACCCGTCGGCACACTTCGAGGCCATCCGTCTCGGGCAGCATGAGGTCGAGCACGATGAGATCGGGCAGCTGCCCCCGCACCTCCTGCAATGCCTGGGTGCCGGTGGCGGCGGTCCGGCATCGGTAGCCCTCCCGGGCGAGGTGGAAGACGACGAGGTTGCGAATGTCGGTCTCGTCCTCGACCACCAGGACGTTCTGGGCCATGCCGCAACTCTAGCGCACGGTCAGCGAAGAAGCGCGAAGGCCTTGGCCACGGCCCAGGCGATGAAACCGCATACCGGGAAGGTCAGGATCCAGGCGATGACGATCTCCCGACCGACGCCCCAGCGGACGGCGGACAGTCGGCGCGTCGAGCCCACTCCCATGATGGCGGTGCTGATCGTGTGGGTCGTGCTCACCGGGATTCCCAGCCGCGAGGCCAGCTCGATGACGCTGGCCGCCGCCGTCTCGGCGGCGAAGCCGTGCACCGGGTCGAGCTTCGTCACTTTGAGGCCCATGGTCTTGACGATACGCCACCCGCCGATCGCCGTGCCGACTCCCATCGTGACCGCACAGAGGAGGATGACCCACAGGGAAACCTCGAACCTGGGGAGCATGCCGCCCAGCACCAGGGCAAGCGTGAAGGCACCAATAAACTTCTGGCCGTCGTTGGAGCCGTGGCTGAAGGCCATGAAGGCCGAGGACAGGATCTGCAGCCGGCCGAACATCCGGCGTACGGAGCCGGCCCGCGCCTGCCGGAACGTCCAGTAGATGGCGAGAGTGAGGGCCAGGCCCGCCACGAACCCCAGGAAGGTGGAGAACAGCAGCCCGATGAGGACTTTCTGCCAGCCGTCCCAGATGAGGGCGCCGGCGCCGGCCGTAGCCAGCGCCGCGCCGCTGAGCCCGGCCACCAGGGCGTGGCTTTCGCTGGTCGGCAGCCCGTAGTACCAGGCCAGCGTGCTCCACAGCACGATAGCCACCATGGCCGCCGCGACCGTGCCCAGATGGACGTCGCTGGGGTCGATGATCCCCTTGCCGATGGTGGCGGCGACCGCCGTGCCCGACATGGCGCCAACGATGTTGAGGACGCTGGCCATGATCAGGGCCTGCAGTGGAGTGAGCACGCGGGTCGAGACGACGGTGGCGATGGAGTTGGGGGCGTCGGTCCAACCATTCACGAACTCGGCGGCCAGGACCAGCAGCAGGACCAGGGCGAGAGACGACTCCATCAGGCCATCTTGAGAATAATGCCCTCGATGACGTTCACGACGTCCTCGCAGCGGTCGGTGACGATCTCCATCGTCTCGTAGATCTCCTTCCACTTGATGACTTCGATGGGATCGGCCTGCTGCTCGAAGAGCTCGGCGAGGCTGTCGCGCAAGAGGTTGTCGGCGCTGTTCTCCAGGCGGTTAACCTCGACCGCCTGCTCGTGAAAGCCGGGGTCCATGGTGCGCAGGCACCGGACGGCGCGGTCCGTGGCGCGGGCGATATCCACGATGACCTGCGCCATGGCCCGGGACGCCGCGGTGGGTTCCTTGATCCGGTACACCACCAGCCGTTCGGCGGCGGCCTCGATGTAGTCCAGGACGTCGTCGAGCCGGCTGGCCAGGGCGTGAATGTCCTCGCGGTCCAGGGGCGTGATGAAGGTGGTGTTGAGGCGGCGGACGACCTCGTGGGTGATCTGGTCGCCCTGGTGCTCGACCTCCTTGATGGCGTGGAGCTTGACCCGGGCATCCATGAAGTTGTGCACGAGGTCGTGCAGGAGGCCAGCCGCGTGCTGAATGTGCTGGGCCTGCTGTTCGAAGAGATCGTAGAACCGGACTTCCCGCGGGAAGAGATTGAACATGACCGGTCCGGGTCGAGTGTACCCGAAACCGTCGGCGCTCCGCTACCTCGCGCTCACAGCTTGCGCAGCGCGAGCGGCGGCGCGCCATCGAGGGCCGCGCGGGCGCCGGCCCACGCGGCGTCGATGGCCGCGATCAGCGCTGGCGCGTCGCCGATGCCGATTTGGACGGCACGCCAGGCCGGATCGCGGTCGAAAAGAACGTCGCCGCGGTGGAGCCCACATAGCGGAGCGGCCCGGGTTGCCGGGCCGCTCCGAAGGCTGGGGGGGTGGAGGGCCATGTCGGGCCCCCCGGCGGTCAATCTAAATGTCGAAGTAGAGCGCGAACTCCCAGGGATGCGGCCGCAGCCGGATGGGATCGACCTCGTTCTTGCGCTTGTACTCGATCCACGTCTCGATCAGGTCGGGCGTGAACACGTCGCCCTTGAGCAACCAGTCGTGCGACTTCTCGAGATTGTCCAGCACGGTGTCGAGCGCGCCCGGGAGCTGCTTGATCTTCTTCTGCTCGGCCGGCGGCAGCTCGTAGAGGTCTTTGTCCACCGGCTTGCCCGGATCGATCTTGTTGGCGATGCCATCCAACCCGGCCATCACGCAGGCCGCGAACGAGAGGTACGGATTGCAGGTCGGGTCGGGGGTACGGAACTCGATGCGCTTGGCCCCTTCCGACTTGGAGTACATCGGGATGCGGATGCACGCCGAACGGTTGCGCTGGCTGTAGACGAGGTTGATCGGCGCCTCGTAGCCCGGGACCAGCCGCTTGTAGGAGTTCGTCGACGGAGCGATCAGCGCGAGCAGCGCCGGCGCGTGCTTGAGGATGCCCCCGATGTAATAGAGGCAGGTCTTGGAGATGTCGGCGTACCCGCCCCGCTCGTAGAAGAGGTTCTTGCCGTTCTTCCAGAGCGACTGGTGCGTGTGCATCCCCGAGCCGTTGTCCTGGAACAGCGGCTTGGGCATGAAGGTGGCCGTCTTGCCCCACTTCCGCGCGGTGTTTTTGGCGCAGTACTTGTACCACATGACCTTGTCGGCCATCTTGGTGAGCGTGTCGTACCGCATATCGACTTCCGTCTGGCCGGCGGTGGCCACCTCGTGGTGGTGGACCTCCACGCGCACGCCCACGCTCTCCAGGGCCAGCACCATGTCCGAGCGGATGTCCTGGAACTTGTCCATGGGCGGCACCGGGAAGTACCCCTGCTTGTACCGCGGCTTGTACCCGAGGTTGGGCCGGTCGGGCGTGCCCTCCTTGCCGGCATTCCAGAACCCGGCCTCGGAGTCGATGTAATAGAAGCCGCAGTTGTAGCTCTGGTCGAAGCGGACATCGTCGAAGAAGAAGAACTCCAGCTCCGGCCCGATGTACACGGTGTCGGCCACGCCGCTCCGCTTGAGATAGGCCTCGGCCTTCTGGGCCACGTAGCGCGGGTCCCGCGTGTAGGGCTTGCCCGTCACCGGATCCTTGACGTTGCAGATCAGCACCAGCGTGGGCGCCGCGGTGAACGGATCCATGGTCGCCGACGCCGGATCGGGCATCAGCAGCATGTCCGACTCATCGATCGTCTGGAAGCCGCGGATCGACGAGCCATCGAATCCGAGTCCGTCCTCGAAGATGCCCTCGCTGAGCTCGGACACGGGAATCGAGAAATGCTGCCAGAGCCCGGGCAGGTCGATGAAGCGGAGATCGACGATCTTGGCGCCTTTCTCCTTGGCCAGCTTGAGGACATCCTTGGCGGTCATGCAATCCCTCTCTTCTCGGTGAGTTGTGGCCAGGCCGAGCCGGCGGCACCGTGGGGCGCCGCCGGTTCGGTTACCTTAGTGAACTCTCCGGGCAAAATCAAGGCACCCGGCCTCAGTGGGCGGTACGCACCTTGGCCTCGGCCGCCCGCATGGCCTCGGACATGGCGCCGCCGCCCGAAAACTCTCCGTACGAACCGCCCCCCAGCGTGTAGGCCGTCTCCGAGTGCTGGGAGAGGTCCAGGCCCGCCACCTCATCTTCCTCACTGACCCGAAGCCCGACCATCATGTCCACGACCTTGAGGATGATGGCGGTCATCACGATGGCCAGCGCGTAGGTGGCCACCACCGCCACGATCTGGGTCCACAGCTGGCCGGGATTGCCGTAGAAGAGTCCATCGCCGCCGGCCTCGTTGACGGCCTTGGACGCGAAGAGCCCGGTGGCGATGGCGCCCCAGGTTCCCCCCACGCCGTGGACACCCACGACGTCGAGCGAGTCGTCGTACCCCAGGCGAGCCTTGATGTTGCAGGCGCTGTAGCAGAGAAGGCCGGCCAGCCCGCCGATGATGATCGAAGCGATCGGCCCGACGAAGCCCGAGGCCGGGGTGATGGCGACGAGGCCGGCCACCGCCCCCGAGGCCGCCCCCAACACCGTGGGCTTGCCCCGCGTCATCCACTCCGTGAACATCCAGCCCAGGGCGGCCGCCGCGGCCGCGGTGTTGGTGGCCGTGAAGGCGCTGGCGGCCAGGCCGTCGGCGGCCAGCGCGCTCCCGGCGTTGAAGCCGAACCAGCCGACCCACAGGAACCCGGCTCCCATCACGGTCAGCGGAAGGTTGTGGGGTTGCATCGGTTGGTGGCCAAAGCCCCGGCGGCGGCCGATCATGATCGCGCACACGAGCGCTGAGACACCCGAGGAGATGTGGACCACGGTGCCGCCGGCGAAGTCCAGCGCGCCGAGCTTCTTGAGCCAGCCGCCGTCGCCCCACACCCAGTGGGCCAGGGGGTCGTAGACGAACGTGGCCCACAGGAGCGTGAACAGGATGAAGGCCGAGAACTTCTTGCGCTCGGCGAAGGTGCCGGTGATGAGCGCCGGGGTGATGATGGCGAACATCATCTGAAAGAGCATGAAGACCTGGTGGGGGATGGTCTTGGAGTATGCCTCGAAGGGCTCCAGGCCCACGCCACGGAGCCCGACCCACTCCAGTCCGCCGACGATGCCCCCCTTGTCAGGCCCGAAGGCCAGGCTATAGCCCCACAGCACCCACTGCACGGAGATGAGGGCGGCGATGATGAAGCTGTGCATCAGGGTCGCCAGGGCGTTCTTCTGGCGGACCATCCCCGCGTAGAACAGCGCCAGCCCTGGCGCCGTCATCATCAGCACGAGGGCGGACGACGTCAGCACCCAGGCGGTGTCGCCCTTGTCGATCTTGAGCGGCTCCGGGGCCTTGGGCGCCTCGGCCGGCGCCGTCGGGCTCGCGGGCGGCGCCGCCGGCTGCTGGGCCGACACCGCAACCGCCCCCATCAGAACCAGGACCACTGCGAACGCGAGCGTCAATCGCCTCACGGTCAACCCCTCCCTCTGGGCTCGCCGTCGGGTCCGGCCCGGCGGACGGCCAATCTCGTCGCTAGAGCGCGTTCTCGTCGCGCTCACCGGTGCGGATCCGGATCGCCGTCTCAACCGGGCAGATGAAGATCTTCCCGTCTCCGATGTTCCCCGTCTTGGCGGCCCCGGCGATGACGTCAGCCACCTTGCCCACGAGATGGTCGGGCACGACGACCTCGACCTTGATCTTGGGCAGAAAGTCGACGGTGTACTCTCCACCCCGGTAGAGTTCGGTGTGGCCCTTCTGCCGTCCGAACCCCCGGACCTCCGACACCGTCATGCCGATCACGCCGATGCCGGTCAGCGCTTCCTTGACGTCGTCGAGCTTGAACGGCTTGATCACCGCCTCGATCTTTTTCATCGCCAACCCTCCAGGAGTGGTGAGGTCAAAGCAACGCGTGTGCCTGACCGGAGACGGAACAAGGCCCATGTTTCCGAGGACTTGGCCGACGGCGCCGAAGCTTTCGGTGCCCAGCGATTAGGCATGGCCCGGCCGTCTGCCTGCGTTTCGAGCGGCCCCGACTAGCCGGGTCGCTGCGGGATACCGTGCTTGCGCATCTTCGAGTAAAGGGTCGGACGCCGCAGCCCCAGCAGCGCCGCCGCCGCCTGCTTGTTCCAGCGGGTCGTCTCCAGGGCCTTGAGGATCGAGGCGCGCTCGATCTCCTCCAGCGACCCCGACGGCACCGCCGAGGGCGCGATGGCCGCGGTGGCAGCGCCGGCGCGCTGAACGGCCTCGGGGAGATCGGCCAGGGTGAGCTGGTGGCCCCGGGACACCAGAATCGCGTGCTCGATGGCGTGCTGGAGCTCGCGCACGTTGCCCGGCCAGGGGTAGTTGATGAGGCGGCGATAGGCCTCGGGCTCGATGGCCTCCAGGGTTCTGGAGTGCTTGCGAACGTAGCGCTCGAAGAAGGCGCGGACCAGCAGGGGGATGTCGTCCCGGCGTTCACGCAACGGAGGTACCAGGATGGTGACGGTGTTGATGCGGAAGTAGAGATCCTGGCGCAGCCCGCCCTCTTTGACCACGGCCTCGGCGTTGCGGTTGGTGGACGAGATGAGGCGGAAGTCCACGTTGACGGCCTTGGTGCCGCCGATGCGCCGCACGATGCGCTCCTCGAGGACCCGCAAGAGCTTGGCCTGCAGGTCCACGGGCATCTCGGTGATCTCGTCGAGCAGCAGCGAGCCCCGGTGGGCCTCCTCGAGCAGGCCCGGCTTCTCGGCCGTCGCCCCGGTGAACGAGCCCCGCGTGTGGCCGAACAGCTCGGACTCGATGAGGTCTTTGGGGAGGGCCGCGCAGTTGATCTTGATCCACGGCCCCTCCCGCCGCCGGCTGCGATCGTGCAGCGCGTTGGCGATGAGCTCCTTCCCGGTGCCGCTCTCTCCGACCAGGAGCACGTTGGCGTCGGCGTCGGCGACCGCCGCCACCGTCTCCATGACCCGCTGCATGGAGGGCGCGGTGAACAGGATCTCGCTGTCCGTCGTCTGCTCGCCCAGGCGCCGTCGGAGATCGGTGTTCTCGGCCACGAGCTTGCGGTGGTCGAGGGCGTTTCTGACGAGCCCGAGCACCTCCTCGGGGTCGAAGGGTTTTTCCAGGACGTGGAAGGCCCCGGCGCCCTTGGTGGCTTCCATGGCCCGTCGCACCGAGCCGTAGGCCGTGATGATGATCACCTCGAGGGCGGGATCGCGCTTCTTGAGCTCCCGGGTGAGCGCGATGCCGTCACCGTCGGGGAGCATGAGGTCGACGATCGCCACCTGGGCATCGACCTGGGCCAGCGCGGTCAGGGCCGTGTCCACGCTGCCGGCGATGCGAACCGCGTAGCCCTCGGCCTCCAGCGTCATGCGTAGCCCGTCGACGATGGTCGGCTCGTCGTCGACGACGAGGATTGTCCGGCCTTGCTTCACCGACCCTCCCCCGCCCCACCCCGCGCCGGCGGCGCGCCCACAGGCAGGCGGATGCGAACGCGGGTGCCGTGGCCGGGTGAGCTCTGGATGGTGAGCTCGCCGCCGTGCAGCTCGATGACCGAGCGAGCGATGGCCATGCCCAGCCCGGTCCCCTCGGGCTTGGTGGTGAAGAAGAGGTCGAAGGCACGGGCGAGCACTTCCTCCGGCATGCCGGGGCCGGTGTCGTCGATGCCCACGGTGATGGTCTGGTTCTCGGCCGCGTACGTCAGGCCCAGGTTGAGCCGACCCCGGCCATTCAGCGCCTCCAGCCCGTTGAGCATCAGGTTCAGCAAGGCCTTCCGGAGCTCCCGCGGGTCCACCTGAGCCTCCGGGCAGCGGGCGTCGTAGGCGCGGACCACCTCGATGCGCTCGTCGGGGCAGCGCGCCCGGGCCAGAACGATGCATTCGTCGAGTAACGGCGCCAGCGCCGTGGGGGCGCGGTGCAGCTCCGGCGGCCGCCCGAAGGCGGTGATCTCCGAGACCACCGCAGCCAGGTGATCGACGGTGGAGCCGATCTTGCGAGCCAGCTCGGCGGTGTCGCCGTCCCCGCTGCGCTCCAACCGCGACCCCAGGTGATGGGCGTAGAGCCGCAACCCGGCCAGCGGATTCTTCAGCTCGTGGGCGACCTGGGTGGCCATGCGGCCCAGGGCGGCCAGCGCCCCGCTGCGCAGCCGCTCGAGCTCGTGAGTGTTGCGGATGGCGATCGCCGCTTGCGACGAGAAGAGGGCGAGCAGCTCGAGGTCATCGTCGGTGGGCTCCACCCGGGCGGGCGTCTCGATCACCAGGGCGCCCACGGGGCCCCGCTGCACCACCAGCGGAGCCGCGACGATGACGCGGCTCTCGGTACCCGGCGCCGTCGTGGGAGCACCCTTGTCGATGGCTTGCCCGGCCGCCTTCTCGAGCGCAGCCCAGGACGGCGGCGGGGAGCCCGCGCTGGCCATGGGCGTGAGGCGTCCCTGGCTCAGCTGGAAGACGACGGAGCGCTCGGCCTCCGTGGTTTCGACCGCGGCCTGGGTCACGGCGTCGAGGATGCGGGTCATGACGCCCGACGAGGCGAAGGTCTCCCCGATCATGAGGAGTCGCTCGCGGTCCCGCGCCCACCGGCGCACGGCCAGCGCCCGTCCGATCTTGGCCCGCAGCTCATCGCGCACGAACGGCTTGGTGAGGTAGTCGAAGGCTCCGCGTTGCACGGCCTCGACGGCGGTCTCGATGGTCCCGTGGGCGGTCATGATGAGCACGGGCAGGCGGGGCTGCCGGGTGTGGAGCGTCTCCATGAGCTTGATGCCGTCGACCGGTTCCATGCGGAGATCGAGGAGGGCCACGTCGAAGCGCGCCCTGTCCACCAGCTCGGCCGCCTGCCGGGCCTCGGTGGTGGCGGTGACCTCGAACCCCATGGCGGCCAGCCGCATTTCCAACACTTCGAGAATCGCCGCGTCGTCGTCGACGATGAGCACGCGGCGTTTCATTGAACCGGGCACGGGCACCCGGGCTGTCGCCCCGCCCGTGCCCCTCCGCGATCGCCCGCGGCGATCCTTCGATCACCCGATCTGCGCGGTGACTCCGGTTGCATCATCTCCGGCGGCGCTCCTGCTTGAGATCGATACGCTTGAGCTCCTCGAGGTCGGCGCGCAGGCTCTCGGTCTCCGTCTGCAGGCGCTGGAGCTCCTGCTTCAGACGGCCCAGGTCGGTGTCGCGGGCGGCCAGTTCCTCCTTCAGGCGGACGACATCGGCGCGGGCGGCCAGCAGGGTGCCCAGCGTGTCGCGAGTCGCCTGGGCGCGGGGCGCCATGGGATCGTTCGGGTAGGTGGCCAACAGCTCGTCGTAGGCGCGGAGGGCGGCCTGGTACTGTCCGTGCTCCAGGAGGCGATCTGCGTGCTCGAGCAGTGACGTCGAGGGGCGCGGCGCCGTAGCGCAGCCTCCCAGCAGCGACACCAGCGCGAGCCCGAGCAGGAACCGGTCGCTCCTCACTGGTCCGTTCCTCCCCGGGGCAGCAGGACCGTGAAACGGCTTCCCTTACCCTCCTGCGATTCTACCGTCACCCGTCCGCCGTGGGCGGCGACCAGCCCCCGCACGATCGGCAGCCCCAGGCCGGTGCCACCCCGATCACGATGGGCCTGCTCGTACCAGCCGAAGATGTGAGGCAGAGCCGCGGCGGGAATGCCCACGCCGGTGTCCTCCACCTGGATCTCCACCTCGTGGTCCGCGTCGATCACGCGCGCGGTGACCCTCCCCCCGCTCGGCGTGAAGCGGATGGAATTGGAGACGAGGTTCACCACCACCTGGACCAGACGATCCTCATCGCCCAGGAAGTCGAAGCGCGTGCCCACCCGCTCCAGCGCCAGCACCAGGCCCGCGTCCTCGGCCTGGGGCCTCAGCTCCTCTACCGCCTTGGCCACCACCCGGTCGAGGGCCAGGGGCATGCGCGCGACCGTGAGCATGCCGGCCCGAAGACGCGACAGGTCGAGGATCTGGTTCACCAGCCTGAGCAGACGGTCGGCGCCCTTCTCGATGATCGCCACCAGACGCACCTGCTTGGGATTGAGGCTGCCGGGCACGCCATCGTGCAGCAGGTGGCCGGCCTCGCGGATCGAGGTGAGCGGCGAGCGCAGCTCGTGAGAGACGGCGGCCAGGAACGTCTCTTTGAGCCGATCGATCTGCTGCAGCCGCTCGGCCATCCGGTTGAAGGCCAGGGCCAGGGCCGCCACCTCATCGCGGCCCTCCACCTTGACCGGCTCGCGGAAGGATCCGGTGGCCAGGGCTGAGGTCGCCACCGACAACGCCCGGAGCGAGCGCGTGAGCCGGAGCACGATCAGGGCGGCAGCCAGGAAGGCCAGGCCGACCGCCGCGCCCAGGGCCACGAGCACGCCCGTCCACGTCCGCGACTCGAGACGGGCCGCGTCGCGCTGCGCGCCGCGGGCGGCGCTGTGGATGTCTTCGATGAGTCGACCCAACGCGCCTTCGACCTGCTCGATGAGCACGCTCGATTCCGTCTGGGCCACTTCCAGCGCGAGCTGGCGCTGGCCGCTGGCCGTGAGCTCCTGCTCTCGGGCCACCACCTCCTCGTAGGCGTCGAAAGCGAGCCGGGCTTCGCTCAACAACACCGTCTGGCTCGGCGCGGTGACCAGCAGCGACAGCCGGGTGAGATCCTCCCGGACCTGCGCCATTCGCTCCTTCCAGGCCGCGGCGTAGGCGGCGTCGCGGAGGATCAACATGCGGGCTTCCAGTCGGGCCAGACCGGGCATCGCATCGTGGGCGGCCGAGACGTGTCGCACCGCCGGCAGCGTACGGGTCGTGATGTCCCGATTGACGGCCACCAGCCGGTCCAGGGCCCGCAGGCTCAAGACACCGACGACGAAGAGGACGCCGAGCACGAGCGAGAACGCCAGGAACAGCTTGACGCTGAGCTTCATGCACGATCCGCGAGCCGCGGCGTTTGTTTGGGTGTCATGGGCCCGAGCGGGATGCCCGTCCTTCAAAGATAGCGGAAACCGGGGAGGCTTGTCCCCCTTGCCGTCGGGGGGTTCGCCGTGCGCCCGGGACCGGGCCGAAGCCGATACGGCGCGCCCGGCGGGGACCGGCGATTGCAAAGGCCCGGAGCGTGGCCTACCATTACCGCCGCTATGGAGTTCGGCCTCTCGTTGCCGGGCCGCGGACCGTTCGCTCGCCTCGACGTCGCCCTCAAGATCGCGGCACGGGCCGAGGCCCTGCGCTTCTCGTCCCTCTTCGCCACCGACCACGTCGTGCTCCCCGCGACCACGTCGGCCTCGATCTATCCGTATGCGACGAGTGGACAGTTCCCGGGCGGCTCTCAACAGGATTACCTGGAACCGCTGACGCTGTTGGGCTATCTGGCGTGTGCCACCCGGACCGTCCGGCTGGGCACGAGCGTGCTGGTCATCCCGTACCGGAACCCGGTGCTGACTGGCAAGATGCTGGCCATGCTCGACGTCCTCTCGCGGGGGCGACTGATCCTGGGCGCGGGGACGGGCTGGCTGCGGGAGGAGTTCGAGGCGCTGGCCGCGCCCCCGTTCGGTGAGCGCGGACAGGTGACCGATGAGTATCTGGGGCTGATGCGCCGGATGTGGACGACCGATCCCGTGACATTCGAGGGACGCTATTACACGGTCCGCGAGGTTCACGCCCTGCCCAAGCCGGTGCAGCCCGGAGGGATCCCGATCTGGATCGGCGGCCACACTGATGCTGCGCTGCGGCGAGTGGCCCGGCTCGGGGATGGCTGGCATCCCATCGGCCTGCGCCCCCCCGCCCTGCTCTACCCCGACGACTTCGCGGCCCGGGTGAGGCAATTGCACGTGTATGCCCGGCAGGCCGGACGTAATCCCAAGAGCATCACCCTGAGCTTCCGTGCCCCCATGGAGGTGCGGGGGCCGCGGGATCGGACGCCCGGCGGCGAGCGGCCATTGTTCCAGGGGACGGCGGCCGAGGTTGCCGCTGACATCCGGCGCTACCAGGCCCTCGGCGTCACGCACTTCATCTTCGACCCGGTGCGACCCGACCTGGGCAAAGTCCTGGCCAGCATGGAACGCTTCGCCCACGACGTCCGCCCCAGACTGGCGACCGGACGCGCCCGCCCTGCACCTGGTCCAACGGCCATCAATCGGTAAAAGAAACGGAGCCGCGCCGCTCCCAGGGCAGCCCACCCTCGGTCCAAGCCGGCCTCGCGGCTCCCGCTACAATGATCAGCCATTCGGAGGCCTGCGCCCTGATCGACACCCCGGCCGACGGGCTGCCCGACCTGCTGGCCCGGGCCGGCGAGTTGCGCGATCGGGGCCGCGGTCGGCGCGTCACCTTCTCCAAAAAGGTCTTCGTCCCGCTCACCACGTTGTGTCGGGACTACTGCCGCTATTGCACCTTCCGCCGCGACCCCGGCGAGCCCGGCGCCCACACCATGACTCCGGAGGAGGTGCTGGCGCTGGTCCAGGCCGGGGCGCGGCTCGGCGCCAAGGAGGCGCTGTTCTCGCTGGGTGACAAGCCGGAGGCCCGCTTCGCCGAACACCGCCAATTTCTCCGGCGGCACGGCCACCGCACGACGCTGCAGTATCTGACGTCGATGTGCGCGCTCACCCTCCGTGATTCGGCGCTCCTGCCCCACGTCAACCCCGGGCTCATGAGCGAGCGCGACCTGGCCGCGCTCCGTGAGGTCACGGTCAGCATGGGGCTCATGGTGGAAACGGTTGCCGAGCGCCTGCTCGCTCCCGGGCAGGCCCACGACCGGGCACCCGACAAGGTGCCGGCGCGGCGCCTCAAGACGATCGAGCTGGCCGGCAAGCTCCAGATCCCCTTCACCACCGGGATCCTCATCGGCATCGGGGAGACGCCGCGGGAGCGGGTCGATGCCCTGGTGGCGATCCGCGAGCTCCACGAGCGGTACGGCCACATCCAGGAGGTCATCATCCAGAACTTCCGGGCCAAGCCCGCCATCCCCATGCGCGACGCTCCGGAACCGTCGTTCGATGATCTGCTCGGCACGGTCGCGGTGGCCCGGCTCGTCTTGGGCCCGGACGTGAACATCCAGGCGCCGCCCAATCTCTCGCCGGCCGCCTACGCCCGCCTGCTGGCGGCGGGCCTGAACGACTGGGGCGGCATCTCGCCGCTCACCCTCGACCACATCAATCCCGAGAAGCCGTGGCCGCGCATCACCGAGCTCCGCCGGGCGACCGAGCGCGAAGGCTTCGTCCTGCGCGAGCGCCTGGCGATCTATCCGGAGTTCACGCGGCGGCCCGAGTTCGTCGCCGAGCCACTCCGGCCGCGGATCGCGGATCTCATCGACGCCGACGGCCTCGTCAAGGAGTCCCATGAGCACTGGCGACGCTGGTAGCCTCCGCCCCGTCCTCGACGCGGCCACCGCTGGCGTGCGCCGCGCGCTGAGCCGCGCTCTCGATGGCGCCGAAGTGTCGGTGGACGACGGCTTGGCCCTGGCCACGGCGCGTGGCCGCGACTTGCAGGCCCTCACCCGCGTCGCCGACGAGCTGCGCCGGCGGCAGGTCGGCGAGGTGGTAACGTTCGTCGTCAACCGCAACGTCAACTTCACCAACGTCTGCATCAAGCACTGCACCTTCTGCGCCTTCAGTCGGGATCATCGCGAGGAGGAGGGCTATTTCCTGCCGGTGGACGAGGTCGTGCGGCGGGCCCGCGAGGCCAGGGAGCTCGGGGCCACCGAGGTGTGCATCCAGGCCGGGCTGCCTCCCAAGCTCGACGGGCGCTATTACATCGACCTCTGCCGGGCCATCACCAGCGCCCTGCCCACCCTGCACGTGCACGCGTTCTCGCCGGAAGAGGTCCTGTACGGCTCGGTGCGCTCGGGGCTGCCGGTCCGCGAGTACCTGCTCGAGCTGAAGGCGGCGGGCCTGGGCACCCTGCCCGGCACCTCGGCCGAGATCCTCGATCAAGACGTGCGGGACCTGATCGCCCGGGGCCGCATCACGGTGCGGCAGTGGATCGACGTCATCACCACTGCCCACGCCCTGGGGATCCGGACGACGTCGACCATCATGTACGGCCACGTCGAGACTCCCGCCCACTGGGTCCACCACCTGGCCTTGCTGCGGTCGATCCAGAAAGACACCGGCGGGTTCACGGAGTTCGTTCCCCTCTCGCTGATCCACACCGAAGCTCCGATGTGGGCCAAGCATCTGGTGAGGGGCGTCCGCCCCGGCGCCACCGGCGCCGAGGTGGTGGTGATGCATGCCCTGGCCCGCGTCATGCTGGGTCCCGGGATTCCCAACATCCAGGCGTCATGGGTCAAAGAGGGGCCCAAGCTGGCGCAGCTGCTGCTCGACGCCGGCGCCAATGACCTGGGAGGGACGCTCATCAACGAGTCCATCTCGACGTCGGCCGGGGCCGGCTACGGCCAACTGGTGCCGCCCGCCGAGCTCAAACGCCTGGTGCGGGACGCCGGTCGTGTCCCGGCCCAGCGGGACACCCTCTACACCATCCTGAAATCCTACGGTGACGACGACCATGAGGCGTCGCCGCTGGACACCATCGAGGACGCCGAATCGCGGTTCGGTTCGTACCGCCGTCTGATCGCGTCTGGCGAATTCCGCTACACGGGACGGTAGCCGGAGTTCGCGGCCTGTGGTATTAATTCACGTCACTCTCACTTTCACCCGACGAACAGGAGGCCGCCCGTGGCGAAGATGATGACGAAGTCGGCGACCATGTCCCACCTCGCGCAGAAGAGCAACCTCTCGAAGAAGCAGGTCGGTGAACTCTTCGACGAGCTGGTCACGCTCGCGTGCAAGGAGGCCAAGAACGGCTTCGTTCTCCCGGGCTTCGGGAAGCTCGTTCTCTCCAACCGCAAGGCGCGCATGGGACGCAATCCCCAGACCGGCGAGCCCATCAAGATCCCGGCCAAGCGCGTCTGCAAGTTCCGGCTGACCAAGAGCCTGAAGGACTCCGTGCTTGGGAAGAAGTAGCCCGCGACGGCGCCGTCCCGGCAACGGGTCGGCGCCGACAGCGGAACCGGCTCGAGCTCCGGGGGTCGCGCTGGCGCCGACCCCATCACTGGCTCACGCAACCGTCCCCCGCGTCTGGCAGGGGGTCGGCTATCGCCCTCTGTCGGATAGCGCGGCCGCGCGCCCGCTGTTCGACTTTGCCGCGCTCCCGTGGCCCGAGCCGGCCCGTCTGGCCCTGGCCTGGGGCGCGTTCGCGGCCCCGTCCGCGGAGGGCGAGCGCCTGGTCGGCGCGATACTTGCCGAGTGCGAGGGACGCGCGATGTTCCTCCACGGCCCCGTCGTCGTCGCCGGGGAGGAGCCCCTGGAAATCGCGGCCCAGCTGGTGACGGCCGCCCTCGATCACGGTAGCGCGCTCGGTGCCGACGTGATCTTCGCCCGCCCTCAGGGCCTGGACCGCGTGTGGATCCGCTTCGGCTTCATTCCTGTGCCGGAGAGCACGCTGCCGGTTGCGCTCGCGGGTCGGGCCGGGGTAGGACTCTACGCCTGGCGCGGGGGCAGCGCGCTCTGGACCCTGCGCGAGCCGCCCCGCGAGTGACCCGGTGAAGGTGACGGCGATCGCCGGTGGCACCGGCGCGGTCAAGCTCCTGCGCGGGCTGGCCGCGTGCCTGGCGCCGCGCGATCTGACGGTGATCGGCAACACCGGCGACGACGCCGAGATCTGGGGCCTGTACGTCTCACCGGACCTGGATACCATCACGTACGCTCTGGCCGGACGGCTCGACACGGCGCGCGGGTGGGGGCTGGCCGGCGACACGTTCCGCTGCCTGGGCGCCATGGCCGAGCTGGGAGCCGAGACGTGGTTCAATCTCGGCGACCGGGATCTGGCCACCCATCTCGCCCGGACCGCGGCGCTGGGGGCGGGGGCGCCACTCTCGATAGTGACCGCCGACATCGCCCGGAGCCTCGGCGTCGACGCCCGCGTCCTGCCCATGAGCGACGATCCCGTGCGGACGCGAATCCGGGTCGCGGGGGCCACGGCCGCCGGAGACGACTGGCTCACGTTTCAGGAATACTTCGTGCGTGAGAAAGCGCTCGTAGAGGTTCTCGAGGTCGCCTACGCGGGGGCGCCCCGGGCCCGGCCGGCACCTGGCGTCGTGGAGGCGATCGCCGAGGCGGAGCTGATCGTGATCTGTCCATCGAACCCGGTGACGTCGATCGGCCCGGTGCTCGCGGTCCCCGGGATACCGGCGGCGCTGACGGCGGCCCGGGCGCCGATCGTGGGCGTGAGCCCGATCGTCAGCGGCACTGCGGTGAGTGGGCCGGCCGCTCAGTTGATGCGCGTGCGGGGCATGCCGGTGTCGCCGGTGGGCGTGGCCCAGGCCTACGCGCCCTGGCTGGGCGTGCTGCTGATCGATTCCGGCGACCGGGCCTGCGTCCCCGGCCTCCTCGCGCAGGGTGTCACCCCGGTCCTCACCGAGATCCTGATGCCTGATCACGAGCGTGAAGTGGCGCTGGCTCGCCGGGTGCTGGAGGCCCCCGGGGTATGAGGGTGGCCGCGGTGCCCGTCAAAGATCTCGCCGCCGCCAAGCAGCGCCTGATCACGGTGCTGACACCCGCCGAACGTGTGGAGCTGGCCCGAGCGATGCTGACCGACGTGCTTGGCGCTCTGGCCGGCGTCGGCCTCGACGCGATCTGGGTCGTCACCCGAGACGCCGAGGTCAGCGCCATCGCCCGGCGGGCCGGTGCCGAAGTTCTCGGCGAGCCGGCGAGCCATGGACACACCGCCGCGGTGGCCCTGGCCCAGGCCCAGGCGGCGCGTGGCCGCGCCAGGCTTTTCCTCACTGTGCCCGGTGACGTCCCCTGCACCACCAGCAGCGAGCTGGCCCTCCTCGTCCAGGCGGCCGAGTCGGTCGCCCCCACCGTGGTGTTCACGCCGTCCCGCTCCGGACGGGGCACGAACGGCGCGGCCCTGATTCCGCCCGACGTCATGCCACTCGTCTTCGGTGAGCCCTCGTTCGACAACCATCTGAACGTCGCCCGCCAGCACGGGCTGGCGCCCCGCGTCCTGCATCTGCGGGGGCTCGGGCTCGACGTGGATAACCGCGATGATCTCCGGTGCCTGCTCGCCGAAGGCGCCGGAACCGAGAGTGGCCGTCTCGTTGCCGGCTGGCGGCTGGATGCGCGTCTGCGCGCGGCCGTCATGGCGCCCTCGGGCTGACCCGTGATCCGGTACGAAGTCCTCGGCGTCACCGGCATCCCGGAAGTTCGTCCCGGCGACGATCTCAGTCGGCTCATCGTGGAGTGCGCCGATCATCAGGGCACGCCGCTGCGGGGGGGAGACCTGATCGTGGTCGGCCAGAAGGTCGTGTCCAAGGCGGAAGGCCGTCTGGTGGCGCTGGCCGACGTCCATCCCTCGCCGGCCGCCACCACGATGGCCGCCCAGCTCGGCCGCGATCCGCGCCTCGTGGAGGTCATCTTCCGCGAGTCGCGCCGCATCGTGCGGATGGACCGCGGCGTGCTCATCGCGGAGACGCATCACGGCTGGGTGTGCGCCAACGCGGGGGTGGACCAGTCCAACGTGGAACGTGACTGCGTGGCCCTGCTCCCCGAAGACCCGGACCGCTCGGCCCGTCGCCTGCGCGAGGCCATTCGCGAGCGGGCCGCCGTGGACGTGGGCGTCATCGTCGCCGACACCTTCGGCCGGCCCTGGCGCGAGGGGCTCACCAACGTGGCCATCGGCGTGAGCGGGATGGCTCCGCTGCGAAGCTACCTGGGATGCCGAGACGAGGCGGGACGCGAGCTGCAGGCGACGATCCTGGCCGTGGCCGACGAGATCGCTGGCGCGGCCGAGCTGGTCATGGGCAAGCTGGACCGTGTTCCCGTCGCCATCGTGCGCGGTCTGACCGTGGCGTCCAGCGAGGAAGGCTCCAAGCCCCTGCTGCGCGATCCCGCCCGGGACCTCTTCCGCTGACCGTGAACATCGCCATCCTCGGGGGGACCGGCAAGGAAGGGGCGGGGCTGGCGGCCCGGTGGGCGCTGGCTGGCCACGGCATCATCATCGGCTCACGCGACGCCGAGCGGGCGAAGGCCAAGGCGCTCGAGCTCCGCGAGTTCACGCACAAGCTGCCCATCGTCGGCCACACCAACGCCGAGGCTGCCGCGCTGGGCGGGCTCGTGGTGGTCGCGCTGCCCGCCGACGGGCTGGCCGCCACGCTGCCACCGCTGGCGGACGCCTGCCACGGGAAGATCGTGGTCAGCACCGTCGTGGCCCTGGCCTTCAAAGGGCCTCGCCTCTTCGCCCCGCCCACCGCGGGCTCCTCGGCCGAAGAGGTCAGCGCCCTGCTCCCGGGGGCCCGCGTGGTGGCCGCCTTCCAGCACATCGCCGCCCACGAGCTGGCTGATCTCGAGCAACCGATCGATTGCGACCTGCTGATCTGCGGCGACGACGCCGCCGCCAAGCAGGCCGTGGCGGACCTGGGCGTGTCGATGGGCTTGCGGGGGCTCGACGCCGGGCCGCTCTCGAATGCCGGACCGCTGGAGGGGATCACCGCCCTGCTGGCGACGATCAACCGCCGCTATAAGAAAAAGAGCGCCGGAATCCGGATCACCGGACTCTGAGGATCAGCTTCGGGAGATCGCCAACCCCAGGTAGATCACGATCACGCCAAGCAGGATGGCGATCCGGTCGAGCCAGCTGATGGCCGTCAGCGCCGGCCCCGGATCACTGCCCGCCGCGAGGGCCCGGCGCAACCGGGGCAGGTGCGCGAAGTCACGTTGCCCGGCGAGCAGGACGATGACGAGCACGAGTCCGAACTTGCCGGCCAGGACCAGTGCCGCCCCGCTCTCCATCACCCGTTCGAGTGGCCCCAAACGCGTGACATTGTAAAGTCCTGTCAGCACAGTCAATCCCAGGGCCGCCCAAGCCGCCGGACGGCCACGGGCCGCGGCCGCGGCGAAGCTCGCCGCGCCCTCACGACGCGCCATCGGCGCCAGCGCATGGGCCTGGTACACGAGCCCACCCATCCAGACCACCACCCCCAGCACGTGCAGCCAGACGGCCACAACAGTCATGGGCCGCCGAGCGCGCGGAGCACGGCCGCCACGTCGGTGAAGTCCGGGAACAGGAGATCGGGACCGCACGCCGCCAGCTCCTCGGCAGGATGCTGACCGGTGGCCACGGCCACGGCACGCCCGCCACAGGCCCGGGCACACTCCACGTCGAGCGGGGTGTCGCCGATGATCGTCACGCGATCGAAGGTGATCGTCCGCCCCGTGAGCGTCTCGGCTCTCGCGCAGGCGACGGCGGGCAGCCGGCGGCGATCCGCGTCGTCGGAGCCATAGGCCCCCAGACGGAAGAAGGGCAGCAGCCCGGTCGGGCGCAGCTTGGTCTGGGCGCCCCGCTCGATGTTGCCCGTGAGCAGCCCCACGAGGGTGTCGGGCTGGCGGCCCAGCTCCCGCACGACATCGCCCACGCCCGGCAGGAGCTGCACGCGCGCCCCGTTCAGGACGAGCGCCTCCAGCTCGGTGACGTACGCATCGAACACGCGGAGCAGGCCCGCGCGCACGATGTGCTCCTCGAGCCCGGCGCCCCGCATGAGATCGTGCACGATCTGAGGATCCGTCTTGCCCCGGAAGTCGTAGCCGTCGATGGAGCCAGCGGTACCGTACACCGCCCGGAGCGCCCGGCCCAGGGCCTCACGGCCCGCGCCCCTGGCGGTGATCAGCGTGCCGTCCACATCGAACAACAGCAGTCTCACGTCGCGGGGGCCCGGGGCATGACGATCCAGAGCAGCAGGTACACGAGGATGCCCGGGAAGGCCGCCGAGAGCACCGAGACCAGCACGTAGAGGACCCGCACAACCGTGGGATCCCAGCCGAGCCATTCGGCCAGGCCTCCGCACACGCCGGCAATCATGCGGTGGCGGCGCGAGCGCTGCAGGGGCATCGCTATCCGGGGGCCAGAAGACGCAGGCGCTCGACGATGCCCGGCAGGATGTCCACCGTGAAGTCGACCTCGGCCGCCGTGGTCCACCGCCCCAGCGTGAAGCAGAGCGAGCCTTCGGCGGCCTCGCGGTCGCAGCCAATGGCCCGCAGCACGTGAGAGGGCTCGCCGGTCATCGTCGTGCAGGCCGAGCCCGAGGAGACCGCCACTCCGCGGAGATCGAGCTCGAGGAGCAACGCCTCGGCCTTGACACCGGTGACGACGATGCTGGCGTGGTGGGGCAGGCGCGCCTGGCCGCGTGGTCCGGTGAGGCGAGCGCCCGCCACGCGGTTCAGCAGACCCTCGAGGAGGCGGTCGCGCAAGCCGGCCAGCCGGCCCGCCTCACCGGCGCGCTCGATCCGGGCCAGCTCGGCGGCCACGCCCATGCCCACGATGGCCGGCAGGTTCTCCGTCCCCGCGCGGTAGCCCCGCTCCTGGCCGCCGCCGAGGATGAGCGGGGTCAGCTTCACCTCCGGCCGTACCCACAGCGCGCCGGCGCCCGGTGGCCCGTAGAGATCGTTGGAGGAGAGCGTGAGCAGGTCGATGCCACACTCCTCGACGGAAAGCGGCAGCCGGCCGGCCGCGTGAACGGCGTCGACATGAAAAGGCACGCCGCGGTTCCGCGTAAGCCGGCCGATCTCGCGCAACGGCTGCACGGCGCCGATCTCTCCGTTGGCGGCCATGATCGAGACCAGCGCCGTTTCGGGCCGCAGGGCCCGGTCGACGGCAGCGGGGTCGACCCGACCCTCGGCGTCCACGCCGACGTAGGTCACGGGGTAGCCGTGCTTCTCGAGATCCCGGCAGCAGTTCAGGACGGAGACGTGCTCGACGGCCGAGGTGACGACGTGCCGCGCCGGCCCACGCTGGGCGATGCCCTTGACGGCCAGATTGTTCGCCTCGGTGGCGCTGGCGGTGAAGATCACACCGGCCGACGCGCCACCGAAGAGGCGGGCCAGCTTGGCCCGGGCGCCGTCCAACGAGGCCCGCGCCTCCAGGCCCAGCGAATGCGGCGCCGCCGGATTGCCGGCCCCCCCTTCCAGGAAGGGCCGCATGACGGCAACCACTCGCGGATCGACGGGCGTGAAGCCGCCGTAGTCCAGGTAGACCCGAGTGACGGCGCCGCCGCTACCTGGTCTTTCGGACGAGAAAGCGGAAGACGGGCCCATCTTTGTCCACCGCCATGAGCTGGTGACCCGTGCGGGCGGACCAGCTCTTGAGGTCCGCCTCGGAGGCGGGGTCATCGGCGAGCATCTCGAGCACCTGGCCCACGGCCATGGCCGTGACCGCCTCGCGAACCTTGAGCACGGGCATCGGACAGAACAGCCCGATGCAGTCGAGCTTCTTGTCAGGGGTGACGAGCATCGTTCGAAGGCGATTCTGACACTGACCCGTGGCCCGGCGCAACCGGAGGGCGCCGGGGGCCTTGTCGAGTCTTTCCGGGGGGTTGGGCTCCCCGAGCCGGGGACGTTGACACGGTGCGGCGGCTCCCGAAATAATGCCGATATGCCGTCTAAACCCGCATCCAGCGTGACGGAAGCAGGCCAGCGGCTCAGTCACAGGGTCTTTCTCGCCCTCGGCCTCTCCGCGGTCATCCCGCTGCTGGTGCTCGGCTACGTCACCCACCGCTTCGTGCTTCCCCACCTGAGCCCGCTCGACAGCGCCGGCTTCTTCGGGCTCCTGGGGCTCTTCCTCTTCACCGTGTTGGCCATCTTCGCCGGCGGCTACATGCTGTGGGACATGGGCCGCACCGTGGCGCGCCTGGCCCGAATGCTCGGGGAGGAGGAACGCCTGGGCGATCTGGTCCAGCGCCGTGATGAGGCCGGCACGCTCATGCACACCATCGGCCGGATGCTGGAGACGATCGAGCAGCAGGCCGCCGAGATCAACAGCTTCGCCTCTCGCCTCGACGCCGCCTACAAGGAGCTGGAGAATACCAACACCCGCCTCAAGGAGACGTCCTTCAAGGACGAGGTGACCGGTCTCTACAATCGCCGGTTCTTCTCTATCCGCCTGGAGGAGGAGATGCAGCGGCACCGGCGATTCAACCATCCGGTGTCGGTGGTCCTGATGGACCTGGACGGCTTCAAGGCCGTCAACGACGAGCTCGGGCACGCGGTGGGCGATGAGTCCCTGCGCGACGTGGCCCAGATCCTCGTCAAGCATTCCCGCGGCATCAACGTGGTGGCCCGCTACGGGGGCGACGAGTTCGTCGTCCTCCTCGTGGAGACGTCGCGGGCCGGCGCTCGTCTCTACGCCGACCGCATCCGCCAGGTGATCTCCACCCACCCCTTCAGCCACGGCAAGCCCATCACGGCCAGTTTCGGGCTGGCCAGCCTGCCCGACGACGACGCGGCCACCGCCGAGGAGCTGGTGCGAGCCGCCGACGAGGCGCTCTACTCGGCCAAGCGGGGAGGAAAGAATCAAGTGGCGACGACGGATTCGCCGGAGAAGATCCTCTGAGCGCCGAGCGGACCCAGGTCCTCGTCGTAGACGACGACGCCCACGTGCGTGAGATGCTCCAGCAGATCTTCCTGTCGGCCGGGTATGACTGCCTGCCGGCCAGTAATGGCCACGAGGGCGCGGCCATCTTCCGGGTCTCGCGGCCGCCCCTCACGGTGACGGATCTACGGATGCCCGGGCTCGACGGCATCGCCCTGCTCAGCGCGATCCGCGAGCTGGATGCCGACGCGGCTGTCGTGGTCCTGACCGGCGCCCCCGACGTGAAGACCGCCATCGACAGCCTCCGCCTGGGCGCCGACGACTTCATCATGAAGCCGGTCAACGTGGACGAGCTGCTCATCGCCGCCGAGCGGGCGCTGGAGCGCCGCCAGCTGCTCGTCGAGCGTCGCGAGTACCAGACGCGGCTCGAGCACCGCGTGGAGGAGGCCACCCGCAGCCTCCAATTGGCCTATCGGCAGCTCCAGGAGACCTACCGGGCGACGCTGGAAACGCTGGGGGCGGCGCTGGACTCCCGTGACGTCGGCACCGAGGCGCACTCGCGGCGGGTGCACGGGTACGCGCTGGCGACCGCGCGGATGCACGGGCTGATGGAGGAGGAGCTCGTCGATCTGGCCCACGGGGTGCTCCTGCACGACATCGGCAAGATCGGCATCCCCGACAACATCCTCCTCAAGCCCGGCTCGCTGAGCTCCGAGGAGTGGGCGATCATGCGCCGGCATCCCGAGATCGGCAAACGCCTCATCGAGAACATCCCGTTTCTCAAGGGCGCGGTCCCCATCGTGTACTGCCACCACGAGCGCTGGGACGGCACCGGGTATCCACAGGGGCTCAAGGGCGCGGCCATCCCCCTGGGGGCCCGCATCTTCATGGTGGTCGACGCCTTCGACGCGATGACGTTCGACCGCCCGTACTCCCGGGCGATCTCCTTCGAGGCCGCCAAGGCGGAAATCCGCCGCTGTGCCGGCAGTCACTTCGATCCCGCCGTGGTGGCGTCGTTCTTGCGTGTGCCCGACGCCGTGCTGGCAGAGATCCGGCTCACCAGCCTTCAGCCCTAAGCCCGGTGGACCTTCTCGAGGCCAAGAGCCGGATCGCCGAGGCCCTCGTGGAGTCGATCTTCCGGCGGGCCCGTTACGAGATCCAGCCCTACCGACCCGCGCACGTCCCCCTGCGCTTCGGCCGGGAGGATTTCTCGCCCGATTTCTCGGCCACCATGCCCGGCGAGAACGGCAGCCCGTACCAGCGCCTGGTCGAGGTGAAATACCGGCCCTACGTCGAGCAGTTCATCTCGGTGGAGAACCAGCGGGGCGAGCGCTCCGTGTTCCTGCTGGCGCGCCGGCAGTGGCCATCCCTCTACTTCATCCTGGTCACCGACCACCCCGGGCCCGGGCGCTCGTGCTTCCAGGCCATCCCCCTCGATCGCCTCCAGTTGGGCGAGCCCATCCAGACGCTCGACCTCGACCAGCTCGAAGAGCTCCGAATCTTCCCCAACAACGTCGCGGACCACGAGGAGCTGGTGCACCGCATCATGGGGCTGCTCACCAGCGTGTAGCCCGCAGCACCAGCCACAGCCCGAGCCCGGCCAGGAAGATCAGGATGAGACGGTTGAAGGCGCGCTGCTCCAGCCGGTCCTGGACCGCGAGCCCGCCGGTGAACCCTGCCACCGCCACCACCGTGAGCCCGGCCGCGACGACCAGGAGCGTCCAGTTCAGCAGCCCGTAGTAGGCGACCGCGGCCAGCTGGACGAGCTTGTAGAGCATGAAGGTGAAGGCCACGGCGCGGATGAACTCGCGCTTGTCCATCCCCAGCGCGTAGAAGTACACGGCCAGCGGCGTGCCGGGGACGTTGGTTACCCCGCCCAGCACCCCGGCCACAAAGCCGGCCACGGGAGCGATCCATGGCTCCCAGCCTGGTGAAATCCGGGGCGCCAGGCGCGCGACCTCGAGCGCCACGAACACGAGCAGGAAGATGCCCAGGACCAACAGCACGACCGACGCGGGTAAATCCACGAGCAGGCGTGTCCCCAGCACCGTGCCCACCGCCCCGAAGACGATCAGCACGGTCAGCCGCCGCATCGTGGCCAGGGGCACCCCCTGCCGCGCGAACTGGATGCCGTCCATCACAATGTTCGGCAGGATGAGCAGGACGACCGCCGTCTTGACGTCGATGACGAGCGTGAGTAGCGGGGTGGCCAGCGTGGGAAAGCCGATGCCGATCGTGCCCTTGACGAACCCCGAGACGAGCACGGCCAGCGCGACGAGCGGAGCGGGCCACACGCGGCCGATACTATCTCAGGCGGAGAGCGCCTCCCACAGCACTTCGGCGGGGTGCTTGGCCCGCCGGCCGGCCAGGTGCTCGATCTGCTGCCGGCACGAGATGCCGGGCGCCACGATCTCGGCGTCGGCCGGTGTGGCCTTCACCGCGGGCGCCAGTCGTCGATTTCCGAGCCAGACCGAGACGTCGTAGTGCTCGCGCTCGAACCCGAACGATCCGGCCATGCCGCAGCAGCCCGAATCGACCTCGCTGACCTCGAAGCCAGCCCAGCGCAGCGCGGCCACCGTCGGGCCCGTGCCGACCAGCGCTTTCTGGTGGCAGTGGCCGTGCAGGAGCGCCGGGCGTCCGTTGCCCTTGAACGGCAGGCGCAGGCCGCGACTGCGCTCGCGGGTGAGGAACTCCTCGAGCAGGAAGCTCTGGCGAGCCACGGTTCGGGCTTCGGCCGTACGAAGCAGATCCACCGACTCGTCGCGGAGGGTCAACAGGCACGAGGGCTCGAGCCCGACGACGGCAATGCCGCGGCTCGCGTACGGCGCCAGGCGCGCCACGTTCCAGGCCGCATGCTCACGGGCCTGGTCCAGCAGCCCCTTGGAGATGAGCGGGCGACCGCAACACTTACGGTCGACGAGCACGACACGGTGCCCGGCAGCCTCCAGTAAGCCGACGGCGGCCTGTCCGATCTCGGGCGCATTGTAGGTCACGAACGTGTCGTGGAAGAGGACGACCTCGCCCCGGGGCGCCGCGGCCGGCGGGGGTCGGCGGGCGAACCAGTCGGTGAACGTCTGGGTGGCCAGGGGCGGCAGGGGCCGGCGGCGGTCGATGCCTGCGAGCTTCTCCAGCAGCCACCGGCTCGGAGCCAGACGGGAGAGCCGGTTCACCAGCCCGGGGGCCAGGGCGCCCAGCGCGTTCAGGCGGGCCAGGTGACCGAAGAGCCGGTTGCGCAGGGGCAGGCCGTTGGCCCGGTAGTAGTGATGCAGAAACTCGTACTTGAGCTTGGCCATGTCCACATTGGACGGACACTCGGCCTTGCAGCCTTTGCACTCCAGGCAGAGGTCCATCACTTCGTAGAGGCGCTGGCCCGTGAACTCGGTAGCCGGCATCTGCCCGGAGAGCACAGCGCGCAGGGCATTGGCCCGGCCGCGGGTGGAGTGCTCCTCGTCCCGGGTCGCCATGTACGAGGGGCACATCGTGCCCTCCAGCGTCTTGCGACAGACCCCGACGCCGTTGCACATCTCGACGGCCGCAGCGAAGCCGCCCTGGTCTCCGAAATCCAGCAGCGTGGTGGGCTGCCAGGTCGTGTACTGCGCCCCGTAGCGCATGTGCTCCGTGATGCCGGGGCTCTGCACGAGGTTCCCGGGGTTCATGCGGTTGTCGGGGTCAAAGGCCTGCTTGAGCTCGCGAAACGCCCGCATGAGGGTCGGGCCGTACATGCGCTCCAGGAAGGGGCTGCGGGCCCGACCGTCACCATGCTCGCTGGAGATCGTCCCGCCGAACTCGAGCACGAGGTCGTTGATCTCCTCGGCGATGGCCCGTACCTGCTCGAGCCCCCGGGCGGTCTTGAGATTGATGACGGGGCGGATGTGCAGGCAGCCCACCGAACAGTGGCCGTAATAGGCGCCCTCCGTGTCGTGGCGCGCGAAAATCTCCCGGAACCTTGCCACGAACTTGGCCAGGTGGCGGGGCTCGACGGCGGTGTCCTCCACGAAGGCGATGGGCTTGCGGTCACCCTTCATGCCCAGGAGCAGCCCCAGCCCCGCCTTGCGGAGCTTCCAGATGGACTGCTGGGCCGCTCCGTCATAGGTGATGTGCGCGGCATAGCCGAACCGCTCGCGCTGCCGACGCGCCTCCAGGGCCTCGACCTTGGCCCGGACCTCGGCTTCGCTGTCGCCCGCGTACTCCACCATCAGGATGGCGGCGGGATTGCCCTGGATGAACGCCGCGCGCTGCCGCTGCTCGATGTTCTCGCGCGCCAGATCCAGGATCATCTTGTCGGTCAGCTCGACCGCGTAGGGCCCGGATTCTAGAATTGACTGGGAGGCCTCCAGCGCTTCCTGCATCTCCGCGAAGTGGATGACGTCGAGCGCGGTGGCCCGGGGCCGGGGCATCAGCCGCACCTTGGCGTCCACAACCGTCACCAGCGTTCCCTCGGAGCCGACCAGGAGCCGGGCCATGCTGAGCGGCCGGGGCGCGCCGTTTCCACCGCCGGCGGGCGAGCCAGGCTTGATGCTGACGCCGACCAGCTCGTTGAGGTTGTAGCCGGCCACGCGGCGCCAGTGGCTGGGGTAGCGGGCGCGAATCTCATCGGCATACGTGTCCCGCAGCTTCGCGACTGCCCGATAAATGTCGCCTTCGCGGCCCGAGAGCCGACACTTGGCCTCGAACTCGGCGGCGGTGAGCTCGCCGAAGACGACCCGGGTGCCATCGGCCAGGAGTGTCGTGATCTCCAGCACGTGGTCCACGGTGAGGCCATAGGCGATCGAGTGGGAGCCTCCGGAATTGTTGCCGATCATCCCGCCCAGGGTCGCGCGGTTGGAGGTCGACGTGTCGGGCCCGAAGAGCAAGCCCAGCGGGCGTACGTGGTGATTCAGCTCATCCTGCACCAGCCCGGGGCCCACCCGAGCCCACCGTTCGTCGGCGTTGACCTCCAGCACGCGGTTGAGGTGAGCCGAGAAGTCGAGCACGACGGCATGGTTGACGGTCTGGCCGGTGAGCGAGGTGCCGCCGCCCCGAGGCAAGAGCGGCGCGCCGAACGTACGGGCCACCTCGACGGCGGCCTGCACGTCACCGGCCTCGCGGGGGATGACCACTCCGATCGGCTCGACCTGGTACATCGAGGCGTCGGTGGCGTAGAGGAGCCGGGAGGTTCGGTCGAAGCGGACGTCGCCGGCGATGACTCTGCGAAGTTCGTGCTCGAGGTCGCGCACCGGGCTTATTATACGCGCGTGGGTCCGCGCCATCGGCTCGTGCTGGCCGTCGCGCTCGCGCTGGCGGTGGGCACCGCCCCCGGCCCCGGTCGAGCGGACAGCCCACCGGATGCGCCGGGTCTCCGCGTCGAGCTCCTCAACTTCTCCCGTGTCGTCGACTCCCGTGAGCTCACCGGCAAGAAGGTGCTGGTGGTGCGCTTCCAGGCCTCCTACTGCCGGCCCTGCGCCAAGGAATCACGGGCGTTCGGGCGCCTGGTCGACCGCTATCGCGGTCAGAACGTGGAGTTTGTCGCGCTGCACGTGCAGGATACGGTGGCCGACACCCGCAAGTTCATGCGGGCCCAGAAAGTGGCCTATCCGATCGCGCTCGATCCCCAGCTCACCATCGGCAACCGCTTCGGTTTCAAAGGCACCCCGTACACCGTCGTCATGGATCTCAAGGGCGAGCTGGTGGCCCGTCTCCATGGCGAGTCCGCGGTGACACGCTTGCCGGCGATCCTCGACGAGGCGCTCCGCGAGGCCCCGCCGGGCCCGTGAGGCAACCCACCCGGTCAGGGCTTCAACATCACCTTCACCGCGCGGTCTTCCTTGCCGTCGAAGATGGCGTAGCCGCGGGGTGCATCTTTCAGGGCCATGGTGTGCGTGATGATGCGGGCGGGCCGGAGTTTTCCCAGCCGGACCAGCTCCATGAGCGGCGTGATGTAGTTGCGTGCGTTGCAGATCCCCATCTTGAGCGTCAGGTCCTTGAAGAACGCCTCTCGCGCGGGGAAGCCCATGGTGGGCTCCACATAAACGCCGACCGACGACACGACGCCGCCCGCCCGCACGGCCTGGATGGCCTGGGTGAAGGGCGTCTCGTGACCCACGCACTCCAGGACGACGTCGGGGCCCCGGCCCCCGGTCAGCGCCCGGAGCTGCTCGGCCGGATCACCGCGCTCGAGATCGACCGGCTCGGCGCCGAGCTCCCGGGCCAGGGCCAGCCGGTAATCGACGCGGTCGACGGCGAAGACTCGGGCCGGCCCGAAGAGCTGGGCGGATTGCATGGCCAGGAGGCCGACCGGGCCAGCGCCGAAGACGGCAACGGTGTCGCGGGGGCGGATGCCGCCGTTCTCGGCGCAGCAGTATCCGGTGGAGAGGATGTCGCCCAGGAAGAGCGCATCCTCGTCTGACATGCCGGCTGGGACTTTTTCACAGAGATAGTCGGCGAAGGGAACCCGGATGCGCTCGGCCTGACCGCCGGGAAAGACCGTGCCGAAGCGGCCCCCGAAGACGGCGCGGCCCGTGGTCGTGCACTGGGTGGGCAGCCGGCGCTGGCACCATTCGCAGTGCCCGCACGAAACTGAGAACGGCGCCACGACGCGATCACCGAGACGCAGGCCCTTGATGGCCGGCCCCACCTCCTCCACGACCCCCATGAACTCGTGGCCCATCACCGCGCCCCGGGCGACGAGGCCTCCGCCCCGGCCGTGATACTGGTGGAGGTCGGAGCCGCACACGGCGCTGGTGGTGATGCGCAACACCACATCGGCAGAATCGACAACCTTGGGATCGGCCACGTCTTCGACCCGAACGTCGCCCACTCCTTGGAACGTGATCGCTTTCATGACCGACCTCCCTGAGCTGTGTCCCCCCGCCATTGAGTCTCGTAGAGCACCAGAGCCGCCGCCCCGCGCACAGTCCGGCGCTTGTCGGCGGGCACGATGCTCACCCTGGTCAGGGCCAGGGCCCGGGCAAACGCGTGCTCGGCGGCGGCCGCGAGCACCCGCTTCTCCAGGGGCGCGTAGGCGGCAGCGACGCCACCGGTGATCACGACGACTTCCGGATTGAGCCCGTTCACGATGACGGCGATGACCGCGCCCAGCGCCCGACAGGCCTCCTCGACGACGGCCATGGCGAGGGGATCGCCGGCCGACGCCGCCTGGAAGACGACCGGCGCCGTGATGGCACCGCGATCGCCTCCCGCCAGGCGCAGCAACTGGCTGCCCCGTGCCCCGCTCGCCTGCTCCTGCGCCGCCTCGGCGATCCCGCGTCCGCTCGCATACACGGCCAGACAGCCCCGCCCTCCACACCAGCAGGGACGCCCGTCGAACTTCACGGGCGCGTGACCGAACTCGCCGCCGAACCCCTGGGCACCGCGGACGAGGCGGCCGTCGAGGATGATGCCGGTCCCAAAGCCCGTCCCCGGGGCCAACACCACCAGCGAGCGAGCCCCGCGACCTTGACCAAACGCGTATTCGGCAAGGGCCAAGGCATTGACATCATTGTCGACGAAGGCGGGGAGCCCGAAACGCTCGCTGAGCCGGGCCGCCAACGGCTGGCCCTGGAGATCCGGGACGTGGGCGGCCTCCTCGCCGATCAGCCCGCTCGCAGCATCCACGACACCGGGGACCCCCACCCCGATGCCGTTCACGCGCAGCCCACGGGTCGCCGCGCGATCGAGGACGGATTGCACCAGCTCGACGATGGTCTGGCCGGCCGTGCGGGGCCCGCCACCGTGCGTAGGGGCCTGCTCGTCGATCAGCACCTCGCCTTCGCCGGTCACCGCGCCCGCCGCGGTCGTCGTCCCCCCGACGTCGACGCCAACCACGACGGACGTCATGGTCGTCTCAGAGGTCACCGAAGTGGCAGAGCTGGATGCCCAGGGTGGCCACGGCCGCCCGGGCCTCGAGGCTCCCCAGCCCGATCAGCTCGGTCTCGCGCTGCCGGCCGTACCGGCTCGCCGTCAGCGGCCCGTCGCACTGGCCGGGATGCGTCATGAACTCGGAGACGCCCGCGGGTAACGCACGCAGCACCCGGCGCAGCCGCGCCGCCGACCAGTAGGCCTCGGGGCCCGCCTCGCCAAAGAAGTGATCGGGCGTCTTGAGCGACGCCGTGCGGGCCCGCGCCCGGACCAGGTCCGTCTGGCTGCGCACGGCCACGCCGTGCCGGCGGGCGGCCGATATCAAGATCTCGTCCACCGGCGCCAGGAGGCCGATGTGATGGTGGGTGTCCAGGTGCGTGGGCGCGCGCCGGGTGAGCGCGACGAAGCGCTCGAGCTGGGCCTCGATCTCGGCCTCGACCTCCTTGGCCTCGGCTCGGGCCGCCGCCCGGCGCGCGTCGCGAATGAAGCGGCCGTCGGCGTCGACCAGCGAGGGCGCGCGGGTCAGCGGCTTCCCGAGCGTGAGGTTGAGGTGGATGCCCAGCCCCAGGCCGGAATCGAGGGCGGCGGCGAGCTGGTCGCGATCGACGTCCGCCGTCACCAGCACCGTGGTGCTCGTGACGATACCGTGGCGGTGGGCGAGCAAGATCCCGGCGCTCACGCCCGGTGTCATGCCGAAGTCGTCGGCGTTGACGATCAGCCGCCGGAGCATGGCCGGGTACCCTGGATGATGAGACGCTCGACGGTCGCGGGCATGCCGGCCGGCAGCGTCCCCTCGCCATCGAGACTGCGCAGGTGGTCGAGGCGCTCGTAACCCAAACGCGGGAACGCCTGCGTCTCGCTGGCCACCACCGTCGGCAGGAGACCCTGTCTCTCCAGCTTGGCGAACGCGGTCTTGCGGCCCAGGAACGCGAACAGAGAGAAGACGAGCCGGCCCCCCGGGCGCAGATGGCTGGTGGCGCCCTCGATGACACGGTCCAGGATCTCCCAGCCGTCGAGGCCACCGTTGTCGGCCGCCGCCTGGGCATCCGGGCGACCCCGGCCCGGCGGGGTCGGCATCTGCGGGGCGTTGGTGCAGACGAGATCGAAGCGCTCACCGGCCACCGGCGCGTAGCCGTCGCCCAGGCGGGCATCCACCGTCACCCCGTTGAGGGCGGCGTTGGCGCGGATCGCGTCGACCGCCTCCGGCACGATATCGGTGGCGACGACGTGAGCGCCGGCACGGGCCGCCATCACCGCAGCCAGCCCCAGCCCGGCACCGATCTCCAGCACGCGCTCGCCGCGCCGCACGGTCAGGTGGCGACAGAAGAACAGCGATCCGGCCTTGGGCGACTGCACCCGATCGGGGACTCGGAACAGACAGTCCCGCCAGGCGAACAGGAGCTGGCCGTCGTCGTCGGTCACTTGCCGAGCACCCGGCGGAAGTACAGGCGCAGGGCCTCCTTGAGCTGGGCCCGGGCCCCGGCCGAGGTTTTGGCGTCTTCCAGTTGCTCGATGTCGAGCTGCAACGGCACGCCCTCCCGCTTCACGCCGTCGAGCTCGGCGGTGAGACCGCACCGCTCGTCGGACTCGGTGAAGACGATCCGGGCCGTGGCGAACGTCCGATCGTCACGGGCCAGCTGCTCCACGGTCTCGACCAGGACGCGCTTGATCTCCTCTTGCTCGCCCGTGGGGACGGTGGAGAATGCCGCCGTCAGCCTAACGTCCGCCATCGGTCCACACCTTCAGGATGTCGGCGTGGGCCCGGGCCGCGTTGGCCCGGATGGCAAAGCTGATCGCTTCCCGCAATTCCGCCTCGGTGGCTCCGGCTGTCCTGGCGCCCGCCAGGTCGCGCTTGGCTCAGTGGGTGTTGCCGACGGCCAGGTTGGCGGCCAGATAGCAGAGCGACGCCGTCTTGGGATCGAGCGCGCCCTTCCGGTACGTCCAGCTCGCGATGACTTTCTCCTCCAGCTCCGGCATATGGCCTCCTTGGATCATCAGCGGGACAGGTACTGCGTGATATCGACGACCCGGTCGCCGGCGAAGTAGAAACGCCAGCCCAGCGGATAGGTCCAGGCCTCCTTGGCGCGCGCCTTGACCGCCGGCCAGTACTGGCGGGCCAGCTTTTCCATCTCGGCGGGTTCGGTGGTGGTCGTCTCGGGAGGACCCAGCAGGATCACGATCTGCTCCTTGGTCATCCCCACCGTGGTGCGACGGAAGAATCGGAACGTGGAGACCTCCAGGCTACTGGCGGCCTCGGGATGGCTGCGCAGGTAGCGCGCGATGTCATCGTCGATCTGGTTCTGCCAGTGTCGGCGTTCGTCGAAGTTCGGCTCCCGGCCATTGGCCTCGATCATGCGCAGCATCCAGAACTGCTCGGCGGTGGGCCCCTGGGTCGTCCGCTGCTCCACTGCCCTGGCCGAGGCGCACGCGGCCAGCACCAGCGAAAGCGCCACCAGACCCAGGAGTCGGCGCGTCACGACGAGAGCATAGCAGATCAGATCAGGGCGGACTCCAGCACGATGCCGCGGTCGATGATCCGGGCCGCCTGGAGCAGGAGCCGAGCCGTGGCCGGCGGGACCTCCGCGTTCTCACCGAGCTGACGGAGCAGATCGATAAGCCGCCGCATGGCGCGGATCAGGTCGCCCTCGTGGCCGCCGAAAGCCTCCTGCACGATCGCCGCCCAGTCGTCCTCCCCGGAGGCCCAGCGAAAGACCGCCGGCATGAACCCGGCATGGACGCTCAGCGGCATGCCCAGGCGCCGGTGGCGCTGCGCCTCCCCCACGGTCTCGGCCACGGCGGCGATCTGCTCGAGCTTGCGGCGAAGCTTCGGTCGCGACTTGAGGAACCCGCGGGCCACCCCCGGCTCGCCCGAGCGCGCCTCCTCGGAGAGCGCGGAGCAGAGCGCCGCCGCTTCGGGCAGGGTGAGATCGGCAAGGATGCCGCGGGCCATCACCTCGGCCACCAGCAGCTCGTTGTCGTGGCGCAGGCCGGCGATGAGCCGCCCCTTGGCCTCGAGCCGGCCGGCGCGTACCGCTCCGAACTGCTCGAGCACCTCCACCACTCTCAGGAACTCGTGCCAGTAAGCTCCCCGCAGGGCCTCCAGGGCCTGCCGGCGCTGCTCGAGCCGCTCGCCGAGCCGCGCCACGTCGCGCCAGGCGCCCTCGCACCTGACCGTCGAGCCCCACGGGCAGCGGTGGCACTCCACGGTGGCCAGCGCCGCCTCCGGCCGTTGCGCGCGCTCGCGCTCGAGCAGCTCGCGCGCATCAAGCTCCGTCAGCTGACCGGCCAGGTGACGCAGGCCGCGCGGGTCGCGACCGCGGTCACGGGGAACGACGAGCGGCGGCGTCGACCAGAGGATCTGCTTGATGGCGCCCGCCTTGAGCCGGACGACGGCGCCGTGGGGCAGCAGCGCATCCACCAGGGCCCGGTGACCGCGGATCCCGTGGACACCGAGGACCAGGGCCAGGCTCGGCCCGCCCCGCCGTTTGACGATGGCCAGCCGCCCCGGCTCGGCCTCGATCGGGCCGCGCTCGCCCCGGCCACCGCGGCCACTGGCCCGGCGGCGGGCCTCCACCTCCTCCCGCAGCTTGCGGTAGCGGCCCATGCGCCCGAAGTCTCCGCAGGGGGCGGCGAACGCGCGGGCCTCGACCGCCGCGGCCTCGAGCCGCTGCACCTCGGCCTGCATCTCCCGCATGCGCTTGAGATTCTGGTACTGCCCGAAGGACGCTTCCACCCGGCGGCGCAGGGTCTCGGGGGGGGCTCCGGAGGCGATCAGCAGCGCCACCGAGCCATAGCCCAGCCTGAACTGGCTCTCGATCGGCTCCGGCGAGCCGTCCACCACGCGGATCACGTCGTCGACGCCGTCCCGGGCGTCCAGCGCGATGACGCATTTGCCCTCGGTGTCGATCCCCCGCCGTCCGGCCCGCCCGGCCATCTGAGTCAGCTCGTTGTGGGACAGGGATCGAAAGCCGCGTTCCGTGCGCTTGGTGAGACTCTGGAGCACCACTGCGCGGGCCGGCATGTGGATGCCCAGGCTCATGGTCTCGGTGGCGAATACCACCTTGCA
This sequence comes from Candidatus Methylomirabilota bacterium, assembly GCA_036556905.1. Classification (GTDB taxonomy): domain Bacteria; phylum Methylomirabilota; class Methylomirabilia; order Rokubacteriales; family CSP1-6; genus 40CM-4-69-5. Next base: position 70,852 of record DATBIM010000053.1, on the reverse strand, counting down.
GAGGCCGCGCTCGAACAGACGCTCGGTGAGGCGCTTGAGGCTGGGCAGGATACCGGCGTGGTGGACGCCGACCCCCAGGCCCAGCGCGCGGAAGATCGTCTGGTTGAGCTCGGAATCCCCCATCCCGGGACTCTCGGCCAGCGCCTCGCCGATGGCCACGTCGACCTCCCGACGCTGCTCGGGGGAGAGGAGGCCACGGCCCTCGGTGAGGACGTCGCCCATCGCCCGCTCACAGCCCGCGCGGCTGAAAATGAAGTAGATGGCGGGCAACCAGCCTCGCGCTTCCAGCTCCTCGATGAGGACGGTCGGATCGACGACCCGACGCGTGAACCATCGGCCCCGCTCGTCGGGGCCGTGTCGCTCGTCCCCGGCGATCCGGGCCTGTCCGGTGCGAACCTTGTCGAAGTCGTGAACCTCGCCGGCCAGATCGGCCAGCGCATAGGACAGCGGCACCGGCCGGTGGGGATGGTAGACCGGCACGATCGGGCGATGCACCAGGGAGATCCAGTCGGCGATCTCCCGCACGTTGGCCACGGTGGCTGACAGCGCCACCAGGGCGACGTCCGGGGGCGCGTTGACGATGATTTCCTCCCAGACGGTGCCCCGGCCCTCGTCGCCCATGTAGTGGCATTCGTCGAGAACGACCCATCCCAGATCGCTGAGCCCCCCCGTGTAGAACATGTTGCGGAGGATCTCGGTCGTCATCACGAGGATCCGGGCCTGGGGGTTCACCTTGACGTCGCCGGTCAGGATGCCCACGCGATCCTCGCCGTAGGCCCGGGTGAAGTCGGCGAACTTCTGGTTGGACAGCGCCTTCAGCGGGGTGGTGTAGGCGATCCGCTTGCCCCGCTCGAGCGCCAGCGTGATGGCGAACTCGGCCACCAGCGTCTTGCCGGCCCCGGTGGGGGCGGCCACGATCACCGACGACCCGGCGGCGATGGCCTGGCACGCTTCTACCTGGAACTCGTCGAGCGCGAATGGATAGCGGGCGCGGAACTGCGCGAGCACGTCCATCGTCGTTCACATTATCATGCGATCATCCCGTGGAGGAGGCCGCCCGTGATCGTGGTCCACGTCGCCATCACCGCCGCCGAGCAGTACGTCGCCAAGCGCGAGCCGCACCGCCGGGCGCACATCGAGCGGCTGGCCGGCCTGCGCGCCGGCGGTGTCGTCATCGGCGGGGGGCCGGCGCCCGACGGGCGCAGTGTCGACCTCGTCTACCGGCTGGGGCAACCCGATCAGCTCGCGGCCCTTGTCGAGGAGGACCCCTACTGGGCGGCCGGGGCCTGGACCCGTTACACGCCGCGGAGCTTCGCCGAGTTCATCGAGCCCTGGGAGCTGCCTCCCATCGTGCTCGATGGCTCCCGGCGAGCGACGGTCGTCGAGGGCCGGACGGCGGAGCACGACATGGCCCAGTTCGCGCTGATCGAGCTGCGGGGCGCGGGCCGTCTGGCCTTCGGGGGGTTCTTTCCCGACGGCGACACCTTCGCGCTGTGCCGCACGGCCGACGCGGCCCAGGCCGTGGAGTGGTTCGCCAGCGCGGGCTTCTGGGCGCCAGGGAGCCTCCACACCCGCGGGCTGCTCTACGTGCTGTAGCCGCGAGGCTAAGCGCCCGGCCCCCGCTCCATCGAGTAGGGCTGCCAGCGCCGGAGCCCGCTCTTCTCCAGCACCGACGGGTTCACGCAGCTCCGCGGCCACTGGCCGCTCAGCACCAGCGCGATCTCCTCGCCGACGCGGCGTTTGCGCACCGGATCGAACCGGGCCGAAGCCGACGCCACGTGGGGCGTGAGGATGACGTTCTCCATCGTCAGCAGGGGATTCGTCGGATCGGGAGGCTCCTGCTCGAGGACGTCGAGGCCGGCGGCGGCGATCCAGCCCTCCCGCAGGGCGCGGATCAGCGCCGGCTCGTCGACCGTGGGGCCCCGGCCGGTGTTGATGAAGATCGCCTCTGGCTTCATCGACCGGAAGTGGTGCTCGGTGAGCAGGTGGTGGGCCCCCGGCGTCGATGGCGCATGCATGGAGACGATGTCGGACCGCTGCAGCAATTCGGGCAGCCCCACCGGCTCGACCCCGTAGCGGGGCATGACGAGCTCCTCCAGGTAGGGGTCGTAGGCCATCATGTGCAAGCCGAACCCCCGGGCCCGCACCGCCACCGCCCGGGCCACGTGGCCGAAGGCGATGAAGCCCAGCGTCAGGCCCATCAGCCGCGGCCACTGCGAGAGCAAGGGGCGGCCCTGGGTCCATCGGCCGTCCCTGACGAACCGGTCCATGGTGACCAGGCGCCGATAGGTGGCCAGGATCAGCATCATGGCATGATCGGCGACTTCCTCGATGAACGTATCGGGCACGTTGGTGACCGGGATCCCCCGCGCCGTCGCGGCGGCGACGTCGACCGAGTCGACCCCGACGCTGCCCAGCGCGATCACCCGGCACCGGGCGAGTCCATCGATCATCCGCCCCGTGATCCGACGCCCCTTGGCATACAGGGCGTCGGCGTCCCGGGCGGCCCTCACGAATTCGTCCTCGGTCCCGGCGGGAATCTCCACGATCTCCGCGTCGAGCGGCCCCAGGGCCTCCATTTCCAGCTTGTACCCGACTCCCGGCACCGAGAAGCTCGCGCCCGCTGGTGTGACGATCGTGTACTTCGCCACGTTGCCCTCCCTCGCCGACAAAATCCGCGACATCGGTTTATAGACCGTTTCCGGGCCGAGTGCCAGCCCTCCCGCGCGCGTTGACGACGAACCCCGGCGTCGCGTAAGGTCCGGCACCATGAACCCGACGCTCCTGATGCTGCCGCCCCACACCCCCATCACCCGCGCGTGGGCCTCGCGGATCGCCGCCGCGCTGCCGGCGCTGTCCGTGGTGGTCGCCGAGGGTACGGCGCAGGCGGCGAAGGTTGTCGGCGACGCCGAGGCGATGTTCGGCACGCTACCGCCCGCCCTCCTCGAGCGGGCGGCACGGCTCCGTTGGCTCCAGGCGCCCCAGGCCGCGCCGCCCGCCGGGTACTATTATCCGGAGCTGATCGCCATGACGACCCGGCTCGACGACCTGGTCGAAGCCCTGCGCGCCCATGAGATCGCGGGGGCGGGCCTCGACGTGTTCGAGCAGGAACCCCTACCGGAGGATCATCCGCTGTGGACGATGCCGGGCGTGCTCCTCACCCCGCACACCGCCGGGTACGGACCGTACCTCGACGAGCGTCGCTTCGAGATCCTGCTCGACAACTGCCGCCGCTTCCTTGCCGGTCAGCCCTTGCGCAACGTGGTCGACAAGGCCCGCTGGTTCTGAGGCGGCTCGTCGATACCGGCGGTGGCCAGCACACTCCGCATCCGCGCGGCGGCTAACGCGGGGTCGTGGAGCAGACCCGCCTGGTCCATCAGGACGAACTGCCGGCTCAGGTGCACGACCGAGCGCGCGCTCTCCAGGCCACCGACCATGCGGAAATGCGCCTGGTGGCCGTTGAGGTAGGCGGCGAACACCACCCCGGTCTTGTAGAACCGGGTGGGCGCGCCGAACACGTGGCGCGAGAGCGGCAGGGTCGGCGCCAGCAGCTCGTCGAAGCGGGCGCGGTCCCCACCGTCCAGCGCGTGCAGCGCCGCCGAGGCCAGGGGCGCGATGACGTCGAAGATTCCCAGCAGGGCATCGCTGTGGCCGTGCTCGTCGCCGGCGATGGTGGTGGGATAGTCGAAATCGTCCCCGGTGTACATCCGCACGCCGGCCGGCAAGCGGCGGCGCAGGGCGATCTCCCGGCGCTGGTCGAGCAGGGAGACCTTGACGCCGTCGACCCGAGCGGCGTGCTCGCCGATCACGGCGAGCAGCGTCGCGGCGGCCTGGTCCAGGTCGCGTGAGCCCCAGTACCCGGCCAGCGCAGGGTCGAACATGTCGCCGAGCCAGTGAATGATCACCGGCTGCTGCACCTGCGCCAGGATGCGGCCGTAGACTTTCACGTAGTCGTCGGGTCCCTTGGCGCAGGCGGCCAGGGCCCGACTCGCCATCAGGATGATGCGGCCTCCCACCGACTCGATGAAGCTGCACGATTCCTCGTAGGCTCGGTCGACATCGGCGATGCTGACCCGCGACGAGGGCGGCAGGTCGTCGGTGCCGGCGCCGGAGAACACCACGGCCCCCGGGTTCGTCCGGGCCTCGGCCACGGTGCGCCGGATCAGCTCCCGGGCCGTGGCCCAGGGCAGGCCCATGCCGCGCTGGGCGGTGTCCATCGCCTCGGCGACGGCGAGCCCCAGCGACCAGACGTAGCGCCGATACGCCAGCGTGGCCTCCCAGTCGAGGGCCACGTCCTGCGTCGGATCGATGTCGGCGAGCGGGTCGGCGACGACGTGCACGGCGGCGAACGCCACGCGGCTGGTGATGGGACCCGGGGGCGGTGGGAGGGGGGTCCTTCCGGTCAGGGTGTAGGGGGCCAGCGCTCCCTGGGCGTTCGGCAGTCGCAGCGTGATTGGCATCCGATCATGTCCTCCCGGTCCGACGGTCGCCCCAGTGTAACGCTGCCACTGCGAACGCGGAAGGCCACGGCGTCCGCATCCGTGTTGGCGGGCTGACGGGCGGTGCCAGCGTGAGGGGCGGAATGGCAACCGGCCCCAGCCGCGCCGTGCCGGGTCGCACGTTTGGCCGGCCACGCCTCTGGCGCGATCTTTGATGCTCCTCCCGGGCAGCGAAGCTCCCGACCCGCGCCCTGTGCACGAGGAGGATGCCCGGTGCTGAGACGAATCCGCCCGCTCCCGGTGGGCCTGGCCGCCCTGATCATCGCGATCGCGGGGGCCCCGTCCGTGGAGGCGACCGTCGTGGGTGTGCTGCCCGAGGGGCTCCTCACCGAGCAGGCCCGGCTGATTGTCATCGGTGAGGTCATCGACATCAGTAGCCACTGGGATCCCGGGCAGGGCCAGATCCTCACCGATATCACGGTCAGGCTCGACGAGGTCCTCAAGGGGGCGATCCCCACGCCCGAGCTGACGATCCGCCAGCTGGGGGGCAAGGTCGGTGACGTCGAGTCGCGTGTGGAGGGCAGCCCGGAGTTTCGGCTGGGCGAGCGAGTCCTGCTCTTCCTCACGACCCGCGGTGACGGAACGCTGCGCACCGCCCACCTGTACCTCGGCAAGTTCTCGATCCTGACCGACCTGCACACGGGCGAGCGGTTCGCGCGCCGACAGACGCCGGCCGGCGTGGTGGTCACGACCCCACGCGGCTCGGGCGCCAGGCCCACGACTGACGAGCTGCATCGCTTGCGTGACATCCGGGACCGGATCCGGGGCGCCGTGCGCGGGCGGCTCGGTCTGCGCGGGGCAACGGCACCACTCTTCACGCCTCCCGCACCGGTGGGAACCACCGAGGCCCAGGAATCCTTCACCTTCCTGGGCACGCCGTCGCGCTGGTTCGAACCCGACACCGGCGCGCCGGTGACGATGTTGCTCAACGCCGAGGGCGAGCCGCGGGCGCCGGGCCGTGGATTCGATCAGGTCGGAGCCGCCTATGCCGCCTGGAGCTCGGTGAGCGGCTCCAGCTTCCGGTATCACGACGGGGGGACCACGACGACCGTGGGCCACCGGCGGGATGGGGTGAGCACCGTCTCCTTCGGCGATCCTCTGGGCCAGATGGACGATCCCGTGAACTGCGGCGGTGTGCTCGCGATGGGTGGCTACTTCAGCACCAGCGCCCAGCGGCGGATGGTCAACGGCCAGACCTTCAACCGGATCGTCGAGGGCGACGTCGTGGTGAACCGAGGATGGGACGGCTGCGGGTTCTACGAGCGCTTCGCCAATCTGGCCGAAGTGGTGACGCACGAGCTCGGCCACGTGCTCGGACTCGGGCACTCGTCGGATTCCGACGCCACCATGGCCCCGCGGGCCCACTTCGACGGGCGGGGTGCCAGCCTCCGGGCCGACGACTCCGCAGGCCTCCGCTTCGTCTATCCAGGGGCCGCCGCAGGCGGTTCCGACCTCGTGGTCGAGGCCCTTGCGGTGTCCCCGAGCAGCCTCGCTCCCGGCGCCGGGGCCACGGTCAGCTATGCGGTCGCCAATCGGGGCACGCTCGCGGTCAGCGGCACCTATGGCGAGCGGATCTACCTGTCGACCAACACGACCCTCGACGCTGCGGATATCCTCCTGATGACGACCGCGCCGCGGTCCACCCCGCTGGCGCCGAACGCTACCGTCTCGTTGTCTCAACCTCTGACGATCCCGGCCTCAACCGCCGCCGGGACCCACTTCATCATCGTGCAGACCGACGAGGCGGCTGGGGTGACCGAAAGCAACGAGACGAACAACGTGGCCGCGACCTCGCTGGCGGTCCAGCCGTCGCCGGCCGGCGCGCCCGACCTGGTGGTGAGTGCGCTCTCCGCAGCGGGATCGGTGGCGGTAGGAACCGGATTCTCCGTCAACGACACCACCCGCAACCAGGGCACCGCCGCCTCCGGCGCCTCGACGACCCGATTCTTCCTGTCCCGAGACACCATCCTCGACCCTGGTGACGTCGTCCTGGGCCACCGGGCGGTGGGAGCCCTCGCCGCCGGCGGGGCAAGCTCGGGCTCGAGCAACCTGGCGGTCCCCGCGACGACGACCGCCGGCAGCTACCACGTCCTGGCCCAGGCCGATGCTGCCGGGGGCATGGCCGAGAGCAGCGAGAGCAACAATGTCACCGCCGTCGCCCTCACAGTCACCCCGAGCAGTGCCGGAGGCGAGCTCATCCTGGACAACGCTCCGGCCGGCACTCAGGATACGGCCGGGGGCCGGACCTTCAGCGGGCGCTGGTGCACCTCGTCGGCCCCGGGGCCGTTCGGGGGAACCTCGCTTCAGAGCTGCGGATTCCGCCGTGACACCTACCGGTGGACCCCTCGTCTCGCCGCCGCCGGCACCTATGACGTGTACGTCTGGTGGACGGCCAGCCAGACCCGCTCCAGTCAGGTCCCGATCACCGTCACCCACACCGGGGGCAGCACGACCCGAAGATTCAACCAGCGGACGGAAGGCGGCCGCTGGCAGCTTCACGGCCGCTACACGTTCGGCGCCGGCACGGCCGGCTCGGTCAGCGTCAGCGACGCCAACGGTCAGGCCGCGGCAGATGCGGTACGGTTTGTCCGAATCCACTAGGCGGCCCCCAGGAATGGGTCGGAGGGTTGCCGCCCTTGGGAGGCTCGTCGTCCCAGAGGATGACCCGGGATGGCTCAGGTACCGTAGGGGGGGCGACCTCTCGCCCGGCAATCCTGGCCTGGGCCACTTCATCGCTGGGCGCGAGCCCGACGAGGGAACCACCATCAGATGGTTGTCCTTGCGCGAGGGCAGCGCTGGCCCACGCAAGGAGCAACACCAGGACCACCAGGCCAAGCGCTCGTCTCATCGGCCTCTCCCCGGTACACCTGACAAGCGATAGTTACTTCGCGAACCGATGGGGGAGGGGTCTGGCAATCCATATGCCAGCCGAGTATTCGCGACTAAGGTGCTGAAAGCGCGACGATCGCTTCAGCCTTCACGACCGAACTGTCAAATCCGACGAACTCGATGCCTCGAGACGTGTATGACTGACTCGCAAGAAAGATCCTCACCCTATTGCGTTTCATAAAATTTACACTGATGTTCCTGCCAAGTGGGCTTCGTCGCTGATATTCGACAGAAAATTTTACGCTCACAGGGCGGCCGGCTGGACGACCGATCGTATCCTATGATCGCCGCAGGCCATGATTGCCTGGCACCCACCGTGCTTCCTGTTGCTCAACCCGTGAAAGCCTACTGTGCCTGGTGCCGGCAGGAAGGACGGAACGGGGATCTCGGAGAGCGTGAGCCCTACTCCGATCCTCGGGAAACGCACGGCGTCTGCGACCGTCACCAGCAGGAGTTGCTGGCGACCTTGCCGTCGATGTCATTTCCTGGAGTCCAGCTCCTGCTCGTCATCGCCGCCAAGGAAGAGGCGCTCTACGAGTACCTGCGGCCCCGCCTGGCCAGCGTCAAAGGCGTGCGGGTGATGATCGAGCGTCGTCACGGCGATCGGCGGCGACAGGGACGCAGCGTCCCCGGCGACCGACGGAAGCGCGACCGGCGCGTGCGTCGGGGTCAGGCCTCCGCGCTGGGCTACACGCTGGTGCGGTTCGGCAAGCCGCCTGCCGAGCCCGCGCTCGCCCCCGAGGCCCGCGCCTAGGCGCTGGACGCGGTGTCCGGCCGCCGCTCGACGGGGGCGCGCCGCTCGCGGATACGATGCTTCCTGAGCAGCGCGTAGAGCGTCGGCCGGCTGATCTTGAGCTCCTCGGCCACGCGACTCAGGTTCCCGTCGTGCCGGACCAGCGTCTGCGCGATCATCTCGGCCTCCAGGCGATCGCGGGCCTCGCGGAGCGAGACAGCCCGCGCCACGTGGGTGCCGTCGAAGGGCAGGTCGAGATCCTCGGGCGTGATCGACGTGCCATCGGCCATGGCCACCGCCCGCCGTATCTTGTTGGAGAGCTCCCGCACATTCCCCGGCCAGGGATACGTCTCGATCGCCCGAATCGCTTCTTTGGTGAAACCCTTGAGGCGCTTGCGCATCTGTTCGCAGAGGCGCCTGAGGAAGATCTGAGCGATCAGGACGGCGTCCTCGCCCCGATCCCGCAACGGAGGGAGCGCGATGGTCACCACGCTGAGCCGGTAGTAGAGGTCCTCCCGGAAGGTCCCGGCGTCGAGCGCCCGCCGCAGATCGACGTTGGTGGCGGCGATGATCCGCGCATCGACCTCGATCGGTTGACGGCCACCTACGCGCTCGATCATCCGATCCTGCAGGAAGCGCAGCAGCTTGACCTGCAAGGCCAGCGACATCTCCCCCACCTCGTCGAGGAACAGGGTGCCCCGCTGAGCATATTCGAGCTTGCCCTTGCGGGCGTGCACGGCCCCGGTGAACGCGCCCTTCTCGTAGCCGAAGAGCTCGGCCTCCAGCAACGTCTCGGGGATCGCCCCGCAATTGATGGGAATGAACGGCCCGTCCTTCCGGGCGCTCCGCTCGTGGATGGCCTTGGCGGTGAGCTCCTTGCCCGTTCCGCTCTCGCCCACCAGCAACACGGGAACGTCAGTCGTGGCCACCTTGCGAATGGCGGCGAAGACCTGGCGGATGGCCGGGCTCGTCCCGATCATCTCCTCGTCCTGGGGCTCACTGTCCTGGCGCGCCAGGGCCAGCTCCTGCTCGGCCTCGTTCACCCAGCACGTCCGATGCATCACCAGCTTGAGGGCGTCGAGGTCGAAGGGCTTGGTCAGGACATCGCGCACGCCGAAGCTCAGAGCTCGCAGCACGTGATGCCGTTGTCCGTGGCCGGTATAGACGATGACCCGGCGGCTGACGGGTTCGCCCCGCAACTCCTCCAGAAACCGGAGCCCCTCCTCCGGGCCCTCCGGGCTCGGCGGCAACCCGAGGTCGAGGAGAATCACGTGCGGCTCCTCGCGACGGAGCAGGGCCAGGGCCATCGTCCGGTCGCCGGCCGTCATCACGTCGAACTCGTCGGCGAGCCCGATCGCCAGCTGCCGGCTCATCTGGGGATCGTCTTCGATGATCAGCGCCTTAGGACGTTGCATGGGTTCCCTGCTCCGCCATTGCGGCCCACGCCTGCCTCACCGGCTCGGCCGGGGCGGGCAACACAATGGTGACCCGGGCCCCCGGCCCGTCCTCACGGTTGCTCACTGTCAAGGTGCCGCCGTGGGATTCCACGATGTGCTTGGCCTGATACAGTCCGAGCCCGAGCCCGTCCGGCTTGGTCGAGCGGAAAGGCCGGAACAGGTCGTTGGTTACATAGGTGGGATCGAATCCCGGGCCATCGTCCTCCAGCACCAGCCGTACCTGCTCTTCGGATCCCCGTTCGCTCCGCACAGTCACCTGGCCTTCCTTGTTCACAGCATCAAATGCATTCAACAACACATTGAAAATGACGCGCAGCATCTCATCGGGATCGACCTCGCCGAGCAGCGGCTGGTCGAATCCTTCGATCGTGACGGCCGGCGACTCCTCACGGCCCATGCTTCCCAACAGGTCGAGCGCGTGGCGGATCAGACCCCGAATGTCAGTGAGCTGTCGCCGCAGTCCGGAATGTGGCGGCTCCGCCGACAGCGTGCCAAGGAGCTGTCGCATCTGATCGCTCACGTTCCCGAGCATCCGCAGGGCTTCGTCCCCGAATGCACGGTCATCGCGGTGACGACGCAGATTCTTGACGGTGACACCGAGCAGATTGTTGAGATGGCGAAGATCGTGGACGACGCCGGCGGCCTGACGGCCGAACACCTTCAGCGTCTGGTTCTCGTCGAGCTGGGCGAGCAACCGTCGCTCGAGCTCCCGCTGCCGGCGCAGGTCGCGCAGCACATAGATCGTGGCTTCCGTTTCGCGGGCGTCGGCCCGCCCGACCGAAACGGACACCTCGCGTCGCTCGCCCGACTTCTCCTGCAACAAACAGTGATAGCGCTGGAGCTGGCCGGGCTCGACCCCCCGCGCCCGCGCGATGGCATCGAGCTGCTCGACGGTGATCAGCAGTCCCAGCGGCATGCCGCACAGCTGGTGATACGTCCAGCCCGTCATCCGGGTCACCGCGGCGTTGCTCCAGCAGATACGCTGCCGGTCGTCGGTGAGCAACACACCGTCGGGGAGCCGCATCAGCGTCGCGCTCGCGTCGAGGGAGGTCAGCGTCCTCTTGTTGCCGAGCCGGACACGGGCCGCCACGCGCGGCCGCCTCTCCCCGACTCTCGTGGATCCGACTGCACGCCGCGACATGATCGATTCGCCCCTGTCGGATTGTTAAAGAACTTGTGTGAAGTTGTTCACTCGTAATTACGCTGCGGCCTGCGTGGTGTCAAGGGAGAAAGTCAAAAATTTCGCTCGTACGCACGTCGTAAAGCGCGATCCGCGACGTTTGAGGGAGTTTGGATAGAAACTGATCACGACGTTCATCGCGCTTCGCTCTTCGTGACCGAACAACGGTCGACGAATCTGACGATCTTGTTCGCGACGTGCGCAGAGATGTCAAAATCGACGGCGCCCGGGTTCAGCGTCGACGGCCCCGGGACCGCGCCGCGAACGCGATCGCCAGGGTGAGAGCCACGACGAGCCAGACCAATCCCTTGGGAAGGCCAAGCGCCTCGACGAGACCGATGCCGATCGCGCCGGCGATGATGGCGGCTCCGGCCAGGACGTGGCCCCGGGTCGCGGGCGGCCTTCGCATGTCGCTCTCAGGCGAGGAGCTGGGTCAATCGGTCCGCTACCCTGACCACGTCGGTCCTCACCACTGACGCGGTCTCCACGACGACGACGGCGGCCGACGTCGACCAGGGGCGCCAGGCCAGGTGGCGCTCCTCGAACAGGATCAGCGAGGGCACGCCGACGGCCGCGGCCAGGTGGCTGACCCCGGAATCGTTGCCCAGGTAAACGGAGGCGTGAGCCAGCGCGCCGGCCAGGTCCACGAGAGATAGACCTCTCAATACGCTGGCGCGACTGGCCAGGCGCGAGTCGAGCGCGGCGACCGCCTCGACGTCGGCTGGCCCCTCGTGCAGGACGATGGTGAGATCCTCCCGGGCCCACAGCGGCGCGAGCACCTCGACGAACCCCTGGGCGGGCCACCGTTTGTCGAGGCCGCCGGCGCCGGGATGAACGAGGACGAGCCGGGTATCCGTGCGCCAGCCCGCCCGCCGCAGCGCCTGGCCACCGGCGCGCCGGGCCGCCGGGGACGGCTCACACGGGCCGGGCGACACCTCCGGCCCGGACTGGACGGTCCCGAGCAGGTGTCGCCAGACCGGGCTGGCGCCATCGCCCGTCGGCGACGCCACGATCACGTGCCGCGCCAGCCCCCGCAACCGGCGAACAAAGACGGGATCACGGGATCCAAACCAACAGACGATCCGGCCCGCGGCCGGAACCGCCTCGATGAAGGGCCGGGTGTCGTCCTCGACGAACAGCGTCTGGAGCCCCAGACCGTCGAAGGAGAGCGCGCCGTCGACGGTGTCGAGAGCGACCACCAGGCGGCCGACGCCAGGCTGGGCGGCCAACAGCAGCCGCTGGGCCGGGCCTTCCTCAACCCTCAGCGCGCGCAGCGCGGGGACGGCCAGCAGGACATCCCCGAGGGGACCCGGATGGATCGCCAGCGTGCCCACCCCGCGGCCGGCCGCTTACCGCGGCGCGTCGGGCTCGAGAATGCGCTCGTAGCGACCGTAGTCGCGGGCGCAGTCCATGAACCACCGGACGCAATCCGGGTTGGCCCGGGGCGGGAGCTCGCAGGAGGTCGACAGCACGAAGCGGGAACGGCGGCCCACGGTGTCGATGCAGCGGCGCACCTCGGCCTCGATCTCCTCCCGGGTGGCCCGCTCGAAGATCGTCACGTCCACGTTCCCGATGGCCACGACGCCCCGCTGGTTGCCCAGGGTCACGAGCTTGTCGAGCTGATCCACCTTGAGTCGCGGGTCGGCCTGCTGATCGAGGTCGATGGTGATGGCGACAAACCCCACGTCCACGAGGTCTTCGTGAATCTGGTGGGTGGTGCCGCAGATGTGCACGGTTGTGCCGGCCTTCCTGACCTTGAAGTACTCCACCAGCTCCTTGTGGTAGGGCTTGATGAACTCTCGATAAGTGTCCGGTCCCACCAGCGAGCAGGACGCGGTGGGGTCCGTGTAGCTGAGACCGATCTTGGTGGCCAGCACGGCATCGCCGAAGCGCTTGGCGTACTCCGTGGCGAAGCGCATGAGCTCGTGGACGAAGGCCGGATCGTCGATCGTATCCAGGCACATCAACTCGGGATTGCGCATCAGCATGGCGATCGTCCACGGCCCCACCAGGACGGCCCCCAGCGCGCTGGGGAGTCGGGCCGCCGACAGCGCCGCGCACTGCTCGAGAAAAGCCGGCAGTCGGCCGTCCCGGAGCGGATCGGGGATCTCCAGCCGGGCGAGCTTGGCTTTGTCGTCCTGCAGCACGTGCTGGTCGATGGACGGGACCACGTAATCGGAGTACTTCACGCGGCAGCCGATGGCCTCGGCCTCCTTGGCCAGATCGTTGAAGGCGATCATGATGTCGGGCTGGTATCGCTCGTAGTAGTTGAGCATCGCCCGCACGGCCTTGGTGGGATCGGTGCAGTACTCCTCGATGCTGAGACCGTCCAGGCACCCGGCGAAGGAGCCGGCGATGGGATAGGCGGGGACGCAGTCGGCGTAGCCCCCCTTGTAGGCCGCGACAACCCGATCGCGCCCCGTCATTGCGCTCTGGCTCCCCTCCCGGACGCGCCGAAGGCGTCCAGCGTGAAGTCGATTTCCTCCCGCGTCAAGTGCGGCGGTAATAGCAAGATGGGCCGCGCGGCGCCAGCCTCGTGCCAGCCGGCGAGGGCGGCCCGGGCCTGCGCCGGGGTGCCGAAGATCGTGAGCTCATCCAGCAAGGCCTGGGCCTCCGGAGGAACCACGCCGCGGTTACGCGGCGCATTGGCCGCCAGCACCGCCTCCACCTCCTTGCCGAATCCCTGGCGGGCGAGCGACTGCCGGTACAGGGGCCCCATGGTGGTGAGGTAGAAGGCCACGAACCACGCCGCCCCCGCGCGGGCCCGTTCCGGATCTTCGGCCACCGCAGTCGGCACGGAGGGATAGATCGGCGGGAGCTCGCCCGGGCTGCTCCGTCGCGCCCGACCCTCGGCGAGCAGGGCTCGCCCCGCGCCCAGCTGACTGCGAGGATAGAGAAAGGGCAACCAGCCATCGGCCAGCTCCCCGGCCAGCCGGACGGACTCGTCAGCCAGCCCCGCGAGGTAGATCGGCACGTCCGGAGCCGGCGGCAGGTTCAGCTTGAGCGCGCGGGCGCCACCCGCCGCCAGCGGGATGCGCTCGCCGCGCAGCAGCGCCCGCACCTGGGTCAGCACCCGGCGCAGGCGGGCAGTGGGACGCTCCCAGGGCACATCGTGCAGCCCCTCGGCGAGCTGGGCGGTGCTCGCTCCCAGACCGAGCACGAAGCGACCGCTCGACAGTGAGGCCAGCGTCGCCGCCATCATGGCCAGCGTGGCCGCGCTTCGCCCCCAGATGCCGACGATGCCGGTGCCCAACACGATCCGCCGAGTCTTCACGGCGGCCTCGGCCAGGACCACGGGGACGTCGAGGGCCCAGGTCTCGGGCAGGAGGAAGGCGTCATAACCGAGGCGGTCGGCCTCGACCGCCGCCGCCACGAGGACCTCGCGGCGGTTGTCGAGCGGCATGACCGACACACCGATTCCCCGGGGCGTCACGCTCATCGGACCCTAGCAAAGCCCCGGGGAGCGATCAAGCGTGGAGCAGAGCGAGGGCGGCCTCGTGCAGGTGACCGTTCGACGCCAGCGACGTGCCCGTGTAGATCGTGGGACGACCATCGAAATCGGTGAAGCGTCCTCCCGCTTCCTCGACCAGGAGCCGGCAGGCCGCCAGATCCCAGGGTTTGAGGTCCGCCTCGAGATAGACCTCGGCCTTGCCCTCGGCCACCAGCGTGTAGCCGTAATAGTCGCCGAATCCCCGCTGGCGACCGGTGGCATCGACCAGGCGGACGAAGCCCTCCCAGTAACCGCTGCGACGGAGGATGTCGAGCCCGGCATGGATGAGCTGCGCCTCCCCCAGGGTCGCGCGCGGCGACACCCTGAGGGGGACGCCGTTGTGATACGCGCCCCCGCCGCGCCGAGCCGTGTAGAGGTCGCCGGTGACAGGGTTGTGGATCACGCCGACGGTGACGTCGCCAGCCGCTTCCAGGGCGATCAGCGTCGCCCAGACGGGAATGTGCCGCACGAAGTTCTGGGTCCCGTCGATGGGATCGACGATCCAGCGGCGCTCGGATGTGCCCCGCGCGCCGAGCTCCTCGCCGAGGAAGCCGTGATCGGGAAGGGCCCGACCGAGGATGTCGCAGATGACCTGCTCGGCCTCGCGGTCGGCCTGGGTCACGGGCGTGAGGTCCGGCTTGAGGGTCACGGCAAAACCGGCCCGATAGTATTTCAGCGCGACCTCTCCGGCAGCCCGCGCGGCTTCCACCGCTGCCTCCAGGGCGGCGGCAAGATCGATAGGGGTGGTCGTGGTACCCTCCACGGCGTGATCGCGGAACCGGCTCACGATAGCCCAGGAGCGCCGGTGAGACAATGCTGAACCCCCACATCTTCCGCGCCTACGACGTGCGCGGCCGCGTCGGCCCCGACATCAATCCGGACGTGTTCGCCCGGGTCGGTCGAGCCTACGCCACGCTGCTCCGCCGACGCGGCGGCCGGGCCATCGCGGTGGGCCAGGACAACCGCCTGTCCTCGGCCGACCTCAAGGCCGCCTTCGTGGCCGGCGTGCGCGCGGCCGGCGTCGATATCGTCGACGTGGGGCTCGTGACCACCCCGATCCTCTACTTCGCGGCCGCCCACTGGCGCCTGGATGGTGGCGCCACCATCACGGGCAGCCACAATCCCATCGAGTACAACGGCGTGAAGATGGTATGGGCCGGCGCCGCACCGCTGACCGAGGAGGAGATCCAGAGCCTCCGCCAGCTCATCGTCGCCGAAGACTACGCGACCGGCGCCGGAGCGGCCAGCACCCGCGACCCGCGCGGCGACTACTTCGCCACGGTCGAGCGCCTCGTCTCGGTCACCCGCAAGCTCACCGTCGTGGCCGACGCCGGCAACGGCGTGGCCGGCCTCTATGGCCCGGCCCTGCTGCGCCGGCTGGGCTGCGAGGTCGTCGAGCTACACTGCGAGTCCGACGGCAGCTTCCCCAACCACCTGCCCGATCCCGAGGATCCCAACAACGTCGTGGACCTGCAGGCCAGGGTGCTGGAGGTGGGCGCCGACGTCGGGGTGGCCTGGGACGGGGACGCCGATCGGGTAGGCATCGTGGACGAGCGGGGCCGCCGCCACGAGGCCGACCTGGTGCTCGTGTTGCTGGCCCGCGACCTTCTGGCCCGCCACCCCGGAGCGAAGGTGGTCTTCGACGTGAAATCCTCCCAGCTGCTGGTGGAAGAGATCCGGCGGCACGGCGGAGTGCCCGTCATGTGGAAGACGGGACATTCGCACCTCAAGCGCAAGATGCGAGAAGACGGCATCCTCCTGGGGGGCGAGGTCAGCGGTCACATGTTCTTCGCCGAGAACTACTACGGCGTGGACGACGGCATCCTGGCCGCCTGCAAGCTGCTGGCGATCGCCGCCCGAGCCGAGCAGCCGCTGTCGCGCCTGTTCGACTCCGTGCCCCACCTGCACGCCACCCCCGAGCTGAAGGCACCGTGTCCCGACGACGAGAAGTTCCGCGTGATCGAGGAGCTGGCCCGGGACCTGCGCCAGCGTTACGAGACGATCGACATCGACGGGGCGCGCGTGCTGTTTCCCGGCGGCGGCTGGGGGCTGGTGCGCGCCTCCAATACCAATCCCTACCTCACCCTTCGCTTCGAAGCCCGCACCGCGGGCGAGATCGAGGAGATGAAGCGCGTCATCTACGACGCCCTCCGCCGCTATCCGTTCGTGACGCTGCCGGAGTGATGATCGAGCGGGAGGGGAGCGATAGAGGCGACTCGCAACGGCCGCCAGTTTCACGGCCCTGCTTCGTCGAGAATCAGGCGGACCGCGGCCAGGACATCCGGCGCGGTCGGGCAGTCGCGCGCACCCCACCCGGCGCCGGGGTCCAGCAGGACGGCGGTCAGGCCGGCTCCGCGTGCACCGAGCACGTCGATGGAGTACAGGTCGCCCACGTAGACCGCCTCCCCGGCGCCCAGCCCGGCCTGCTGTAGGGCCAGCTGGAAGATCCGGGCGTCGGGCTTCTCGACGCCCACTTCCGAGGAGTCGACGACGAAATCCAGGTGCCGGCCGAGATCGAGCGAATCGAGAACCCCGCGCACCGAGCCGTTCGAGTTGGAGATGACCGCGGCGCCGAGCCCGGCCTCCCGGACCAGGCGCAGCGCCGCTTCGGCGTCGGGCTCGGCCGTATTCCAGAGCCCCGCCGGCCGGTTGTAGGCCCGGCGCCACGCCGTCACCGCTTCGATCACCCCGGAGTTTCCGATCCCGAGCTCGGCGAGGATGAGGCGGGAGTACAGATCGCCGCTGCCGACCGATTCGGTCGAGGCGTGCCGGATCGGCCGGGCCGCCAGTTCGGTGTCGAGCCGCACGCGGGCCCGCCACTCGGCCCGCTGGACGTCCAGCGCGCTGACGCGGACGCCGTGGCCGAGCAGCTCGACGGCGATCACCGCATAGTTCATGCGCAGCAGGGTATTGCCGGCGTCGAAGAACACGGCCCGGAGGGAACGGACGGGGCGCGAGGCCATCGCCGAGGATGGTAAGGTACACGTTCGTGGAGCTCAACGCGGCGATCGGAATCGGGATCCGCTGGATTCACCTGGCGGCCTCGGTCCTCGTCGTGGGCGCGCTCAGCGCTCCCCTCATCGTCGGCCGCTCGCCCCGGGCAACGGCGGTGGCCTGGGAGGAGCGCGTCGTGGGCGGCGCGCGGTGGCTGCTGCTGGTCGCGCTGGCTGCCGGGCTCGGCACGCTCGGGTACCAGACGGCTCTGGTCGAGGGGCACATGTCGGCGGCGCTGGAGACGGCCGCGCTCGGCCGCGTCCTGCTGGAGACCCGCGGCGGCCACGTCTGGCTTGCCCGCCACGGCCTCCTCCTGCTGCTCGGCGCCTTCCTCCTCCTTCGCGGCGACATCAGCCGCCGCGTCGACTGGCTCGCCACCCGCGGCGAAGCCATGCTCCTCGGCCTGGTGGCCCTGGGACTGCTCGGCGCCTCCGGTCACGCCGCTGCGGTCGAGCCGGGCACGGCCCTGGCGATCGCCGTCGACACGCTGCATCTCGTCGCCGCGGGGGTGTGGGCCGGCGCGCTCCTGCCCATCGCCGCACTGATGGCGGCGGCCAGTGAAGAGCGCGGCGCCGATGTCCGACCGCACGCGGTGCTGGGAGCGCACCGCTTCTCGCGGCTGGCCCTGATCGCCGTCCTCGGGCTCCTGGCCTCCGGCATCTGGAGCACGTCGAGCCACGTGAGCAGTATCGCCGGGCTGGTGGGCACCGCCTACGGGCGACTGCTCCTGGTCAAGCTCGCGCTGGTGCCCGCGATCCTCGCGCTCGCTGCTGTGAGCCGCTGGCGATGGCTCCCGGCGCTGGCCGGTGAGGCCACGGCCGTCGGCCGGCCGGCCCTGCAGCGCCTGCGCCAGACCATGTCGATCGAAGCGGCGCTGGCGCTCGTCCTCCTCGGCATCGTGGCCGCGCTGAGCACGACGCCGCCAGCGCGCCATCTCGAGCCCACGTGGCCCTTCTCCTACCGCCTGACCCTCACGGCGCTGGAGGACGCGCCCGATCTCCAGCTGCGCGCGTTGATCGGCTCCCAGCTCGCCGTGCTGGGGCTCGCGGCGCTGGTGGCAGCATTCCTGATCGGCACGGCCCGCCGCGCCATCTTCGCCGCCGCCCTCGGCTTGGGCGGGGCCGGGCTCGTCTTGCTCCTGCCCGCGCTGGCCGTCGATGCGTATCCCACGACCTATCGGCGTCCCACGGTGACCTATCACGCCAGCTCGATCGTCGACGGCGCCCGCCTGTACCGTGAGCACTGTGCCGGCTGCCATGGCGCCACCGGCGACGGCGACGGCCCGGCTGGTCAGGGACTGCCCCGCCGCCCGGCGAATCTCAATGCCCCCCATACCGCCCAGCACACCGCGGGCGATCTCTTCTGGTGGCTCAGCCACGGCATTCCCCGCGGCGGCATGCCGGGCTTCGGCGAGCAGCTTACCGAGGATCAGCGCTGGGACCTCGTGAACTTCGTTCGCGCGCTGGGGGCCGGCGGCGCCGCACGGGCGCTCGGGCCCGAGGTGGAGCCAGGGCGGCCGAGGTTCGTCGCTCCGGACTTCTCCTTCGCGGTCGGTCCCATGCCGCCCCAGTCGCTCCGCGACTTTCGGGACCGGCGCATTGTGCTGCTGGTGCTCTACACCCTGCCCGCCTCCCGGCCCCGACTGGCTCAACTGGCCCGTAACCACCAGCTGCTCGCGCTCCTGGGCGTCGAACCGATCGCCGTACCCCGGGACGCCACGCCCGATGCCATCCAGCGTCTCGGGGCCGATCCTCCCACTCTGTTCCCCATCGTCACCGACGGCGCTCAGGCCATCGTCGAGGCGTACAGCCTGCTCTCCGACGCGTCGCATGTGGAGTTCCTCATCGATCGCGCCGGCTATCTCCGGACTCGCTGGGCTCCCCAGGGGCCACCCGTCCGCGAGGTGAACCGGCTGCTGGCCGATATCCAGCAGCTCAACGAGGAGCCCGCCGGGACGCCGCCCGCCGATGAGCACGTGCACTGATGCGAATGTGGAAAGTCGCGCTGCTCCTCAATCTGGCCCTCCTCCTCGGTATCGGCGGCGGGTATCTCTGGTGGGGTCGGCGGGCCGAGCGGCTGGAAGGGGAGCTGGCCCGGGCCCGCGACGCCCAGGCCCTGTCCCGGTCCGAGCAGGAGTGGGTGGTGCGGGGCGTGGTGCGCGCGGTGCTGCCGGATGCAGGAGTGATCGTCATCAGCCACGAGGCGATTGCCGGCTTCATGGCGCCCATGACCATGGGCTTCCGCGTGGCCTCGCCCCAGATTTACGACGGAGTCCAGGTCGGCGACGCGGTACGATTCAAGCTACGGGGCGTCGCCCCCAACGGGGTGGTGATCGCCCTGGAGCGCATCCCCTGAGGAGGAGCCCGTGCTCACGCGGATCGCGTCGGTTCTCTGCATCCTGGCCACCACGCTGGCGACCGTGCCGGCCACCGCGTCGACGCTCTTCGTCACCAACACGAAATCCGACTCCATCTCGATCATCGACACCTCCACCTTCGAGGTGATCGGCACCATCCCCCTGGGCCGGGGCAAGCCCAACCGCATCGTCTTTCACCCGGACGGGCGCTTTGCCTGGGTCGTGTACGACAAGAGCCGCGATATCGGGATCGTCGACGCCGAGGCCCGCAAGCTCGTCAGGCGGGTGAAGATCGGCGGGAACCCCTACAACCTGGCCTTCACGCCGGACGGCCGCTACCTGTACGTGCTGGACTGGTCCAGCGAAACGAGCAACGACGAGGTGCTCGTCTACGATGTCCAGGCCGAGCGCATCGAAACCCGCATCGAGGTCTCGACCTGGCCGGCTCACGGCATCTTCAACCGCGATGGCAGCGTCTTCTACGTCTCGGGCGAGACGGCGGGTGATCTGACCGTCATCGACGCGGCCACTCGCCGCATCACCGGCCGCATCGTGCACGGTGGCGGCGACGCCATGGGGCTGGCCTTGACCGCCGACGGCAAGACTCTGTACGCGGCCGCCGGCGAGAACAAGGCGATCCTCAAGATCGACACCGCTACCGTCAAGGTGATCGGCGAGATCCCCCTGCCCGGCGTGGTCCACGAGGCCACCCTCACCCTCGACGGCCGGTTCCTCTACACCACCCTGCGCAAGGCCAATCGGATCGTCGTCGTCCGCACCGCCGACGACAAGGTCGTGGCGACGATTCCCCAGCGCGCCTACCCCGACCTGGTCACGATGGAGCCGAGCGGGCGCTACGCGCTGGTCACCAATCGCTACGCGGATCGGGTCACCGTGATCGACGTCGCGACCCACAAGGAGGTCCGCGCCATCCCGGTGGGCCAGGCTCCTCACGGCATGGCGTTGCGCCCGCGCTGAGCAGACGCATGCGTCCCCGCCGCCTCACCCGTCTCGTCCTGCTCGGCATCGTCGCCGTCGTGGCGGCCGCGTCGGCCCGCGTCGGCCTCGGTGTCGCTCAGCACTCGCAGCCTTCTCAGGAGGCCGTGGGGAGCGCCACCCCGGCTCACCCCACGCCGGCCGCACCCGGCGCACGCGCTCCGCGCCGGGTCACGATGGAGGAGTTGCACCGGAGCGGCGGCGTGCCCCGGGGTTGGAAGTTCGCGGTGCCCCCCGGCGATCCGGCCAGGGGCCGTCAGCTCTTCGCCGACCTCGAGTGCTACAAGTGCCACGCCATCAAGGGCGAGGGCTTTCCTCCGGTAGGCCCCGAGCCAGCCAGCACGGGGCCGGCGCTGACCGGCATGGGCGTCGAGCATCCCACCGAGTACATCGCCGAATCAATCCTGGCCCCGAACCACGTCATCGTGGAGGGACCCGGCCACAGCGGGCCCGACGGGCTGTCCACGATGCCGAGCTTCATCGACAGCCTCTCGCTCGGGCAGTGGCTCGACCTGGTGGCCTACCTCAAGAGCCTGACCGGGGAGACCGACGCGCCCCACGCGGGAGACACGATCGAGCGCGAGCAGGTAGCCGGGGGCTACCGCATCCGCCTCTCCTACGTCGGCCCCGCGGCCCACCCCGGGGCCGGGCATCATCATCCTGGTGGAGGGGGATCGTCCGGGGCAAAGACTGCTCCGGGACGTTTGCGCGTGTTCGTGACCGAGCGCGAATTCGACGAGCCGGTGCCATACCTGCCCGTGACCGCGGTGGTCCAGGCCGAGCGCCGGCCGACGGAGCGACTGCGGCTGGGACCGCGGATGGACGAGCAGGGCTTCCATTACGGCCTCGACCTCACGCTGCCTCCACGCACGCAGAAGATCACCGTGTCGATCGGGCCCACCACGATGCAGCTCGCCGGTTCGGCCAAGGGGAAGTTCACGCAGGCGGTCTCGGTGGTGTTCGACTCGGGGCCGGAACCGCGATGATGGCGGGGCTCGTCGCGCCGCTGGTCGCGGCGTGGGCGGACCACGGGGATGCGACGCGTTCGGCCCCGGCCAGCCCGCTGGCCCAGGCCCTGATGTGGGCGGCGGTCGTGCTGCTGCTCGGCGTGGCCGTCGTGGCCATCGTGAGCGCTCTGACCCGGCGGCGAGGCTCCCAGTGACGCCGAATTGCCGAGGGCGTGGCGCTGACGTACACTGCCGCGTGGTGGCCCGGCAACAACTGAGCCAGCTGCGGCACCACAGGGGCGCGGCCTTCCTCGTCGCGCTCGGAGTCATCGCCGTCGTTCTGTCGGCGGCCACGATTCCCCACACCCATCTCACCGCCAAGCCTGGCCTCTACAACCAGGAGCACGATCTCGCCTACCTGGCCGCCCTGGGCGGCGTCGCGCCCCTGGTTCCGGCCGTCAGGGCAGTGGCCCCGCTGCGGGTCGTTGCCCACGCGTTCGCCGCCGCTGCGCCGTCGCTCGTTACCGGGGTCGGTCGCCACCCGGATTCCCGCGCTCCGCCCCTCCGCTAAGCGCGCTCGGCCCGTCCACGCTGCGTACCCGGGTTTCCCGTGGGCGCAGCCCCCCGAACGCCATTCGCACAGCGGAGGATCACTATGTGCGCAGCGATCATTGCGCTGTTACTCCTGGGCCTCGCGATGGTCCCGGCCATCGCGACCGCCGACGACTCGGCCGGGCCCTTGCTCGCGCAAGCCCCGGCTGGACCGGCGCCGGGAGGCCCGGCTCCACCACCCGCCCAACCCACCCTGACGGACTGGGCACGCCCGCGCGAGCCGTTCTCACTGGGCGAGCGGACCGGACGCGGCCAGCTCCTCTTCGACCTGGGCGTGGCCGGCGACTTCGTGGCCAACCTCACGCAGGACAATATCGACAAGGCCGACGCCGGCACCTTTACCGGCCGCGAGAACCTGTTCTTCCCGCGCGAGATCGAGCTGTCGTTCTTCGGCCAGATCGATCCTTACGCGCGCGGGGAGGTGCGGCTCGAGGCCGCCGAGGAGTTCGAGGACGGCGCGCGCGACCTGCACGTGGGACTGGCCGAGGCGCACCTGACCCTGCTCACGCTGCCCTACGGGACCCAGCTCAAGATGGGCAAGCTGCGCAACCGCTTCGGCCTGCTCAACCAGCGGCACTTTCATGATCTGCCCCAGACCGACCGGCCCAACGTCCTGGTCCGCTTCTTCGGGGAGGAGGGCCTGACGGAGAGCGGGGCCGAGCTCACCTGGATTCCGGACTTGCCAGTCTATCTGGAAGCGCTGATCGGCGTGTTCAACGGCGACAACGAGGACGCCTTCGGGCGCAGCAGCCTCAAGGTCCCCCTGGTGACCGGACGGCTGCGCACGTTCTTCGACCTGGCCACCCTCGGGGCGATCCAGGTCGGGGCCTCCGCGGCCAGCGGCCAGACCGAGGAGCGACGCACCCAGACCTTCGTCGGCTACGACGTCAAGTACAAACTGACCCCGGAAGGCTGGCGCCACCCGCTGCTGACCCTGGCCAGCGAGGGCATCTGGTCCTTCCGGGAGGGCGAGGTGGAGGAAGAAACGGGGCCTGAGGACCGGACCTTCCGGCGGTTTGGCTGGTACATCTACGGCGAGGTCCAGCCCTGGCGAAGGTGGGCCGGCGGGCTTCGCTATGACTACACCCAACTCCTCGAAGCGCCGGGGCGGGAGTGGGCGATCGGACCTTACCTCGCGTTCATGGCTTCCGAGTTCCTTCGCTTCCGGCTCGGCTACAAGCACACCGAGCGCGACAACCGGGAGACCTTCAATGCCAACGACGCTTCAGGCCGCACCGCCGACGAGGTCTTCTTCCAGGCCACGTTCATTCTCGGGGCCCATCCGGCCCACCCGTTTTAACGTCATGGCCAGCGCGACACCGGGGCGACGCTTCATCGTGGCCATTCTTCTCGCCTGCGGCCTCGGGGCCGCAGGCGCGGAGGGGGCGAACAAGCTCAGGGTGGTGACCTCCCTGCCGGATCTCAAGGCCCTGACCGAGGCGGTCGGTGGCGACCTCGTCGAGGTCGACACGCTCGCCCGCGGCACCCAGAACCCCCACGACATCGAGGTACGACCGAGCCTCATGCTCAAGCTCCGCCGGGCCGACCTGCTCGTGCGCAACGGCGCCGGCGGCGACCCCTGGGTCGAGCCGCTGGTCGTCGGCGCCCACAACGGCCGCATCGTGCCCGGGGCGCCGGGCTACGTGGACGCCTCGAAGGGCGTGCCTATCATCGCCCCGACCGGCGCCGTCGACCGTTCCCGTGGCGACGTGCACCCCGAAGGCAACCCCCATTACACCCTGGATCCCACGCTGGCCCCCATCATCACCGCTACCATCGTCGAAGGCCTGAAGCGGGTGGCCCCCGAGCACGGCGTGCGCCTCGAGGCGCAGCGCCAGGAGTTCCTGGCCAGGCTGGAGGTCGCCTTGGCCCGCTGGCAGGCGGCGCTGGCACCCGTGCGCGGGGCCCGGGTGGTCAGCTACCACGAGACGTTCACCTATTTTCTGCGGCGGTTCGGGCTGGAGGAGGCCGGGGCCATCGAAGACCGACCGGGAATTCCCCCCTCGCCCACGCACCTGGCGGCCTTGATTCGTCTCATCCGCGAACAGAAGGTTCGGCTGATCGTGGCCGAGCCCTTCGCCGATCAGAAGGTCGTCGAGCTCGTTGCCCGCGATAGTGGCGCCCGGGCCGTGGCCCTGCCTTCGGCAGTGGGTGGCAGCAAAGGCGTCGAGACCTATCTGGATCTCTTCGAGCACAACGTCCGGACCGTGGCGGAGGCGCTCCGATAATCCTCGTATGACCGCCGACCTCCTGGCCCTGCTCTGGGCTCCGTTCCTCATGTGCCTGGTCCTCACCGGCATTCACGCCTACCTCGGGCTGCACGTGATCGCCCGGGAGGTCGTGTTCGTCGACATCGCCCTCGCCCAGATCGCCGCGCTGGGCGCTACCGGCGCGTTCCTGGTGGGCTTCGAGCTCGACACCTGGACGTCCTATCTCTTCGGGCTGGCCGCGACCCTGGCGGGCGCCGTGGTCCTGGCCCTGAGCCGCACGCGCGAGCGCTGGGTGTCCCAGGAGGCGGTGATCGGCGTCGTCTACGCCGTGTCGGCGGCGGCGGCCGTCCTTCTCCTGGCCCGCGCCCCCCACGGCGCCGAGCATCTGCGAGCCATGCTGGTCGGCAACATCCTGACGGTGAGCGGAGCCGACGTTCTCAAGACCGGGCTCGTCTACGCCGTGGTGGGCTTGCTGCACTGGTGGTGGCGCCGGCCCCTGCTCCTGATCTCCACGGACCCCGGCGAGGCCCTTCGCCGAGGCCTCGCGGTGCGCTGGTGGGATTTCCTCTTCTACGCGACGTTCGGGCTGGTCGTCACCAGCTCGGTGCGCATCGCCGGCGTCCTGCTCGTGTTCTCGTACCTCATCGTGCCGGCGCTCGCCGCCATGGCCCTGGGTGGCTCGATGGGGACCCGACTGCTGGTGGGCTGGACTTTCGGCGCGCTGGTCAGCGTCCTCGGGGTAACGGCCTCGGCCGCCCTGGACCTGCCGACAGGCGCCACCGTCGTCTGTGCCTTCGGCATCACGCTGCTGGCCTTCTGGCCAGCGGCCCGATGGGCCGGCCATCGCCACCGGTAATTCCCAGCAAAAGTGGAGCGCATCGGCCCCGGCCCGTTAGAATCGGGGCGTGATCGCGGCCTCCCCCCTCATCCTCTTGCTGCTCGCCAGCACCAGCTTCGTCGGCCTCGTGGTGGCGCTGGTCGTCGATACGCTGCCCGACGAGGGCGAGATGCGTCACCTGCTGTTGGACTGGGCCTCACCACCGGTCGTCGCCGTCTTGAACGTGGCGAACCTCTTCGGTGACTGGCGGCTCATCGTCCCTGCGACCCTCCTGCTCTTCCTGGCTTTCCCGCAGGCGCGCGCCCGCTGGAAGGTGTGGCTGGGGCTGATCGTGGCGACACCGCTCGCGGAGACTGCTGTCAAGCATCTCGTCGGACGGACCCGGCCCGAAGACCTGTCGCTGGGGTTTCCCAGCGGGCACGTCACTGCCGCGGCCGCGTGCTTCAGCGCGATCGGCTATCTGGCCGGCACGCTGCCCTCGCGTCGCGCCCGCCTGGCCGTGCGAGCGGGCGCGGTGCTGATCGTTCTGCTGGTGGCGCTGGCCCGAGTGCTGCTGCGGGCGCACTGGCCCTCGGACGCGCTGGGGGGCGCGGCCCTGGGGCTGGCGCTGGCCTCGGCGGCGGCGCTGATCGCTCAGGCCCGACCGGGGGAGGACCGCGGCTCGGGCACGCCGCCGAGCGCGGCGGCCACCACCTCGCGGATCTGATCCCGCTTGAACGGCTTGGCCACGATGAAGTCCACCCCGCGCGCCTCCGCTTCCGCGGGGTCGATGCGATCGCCCCAACCCGTGACCATGGCCACGCGGGTTCCCGGCCGCCCGAGCTTGACCTGCCGGGCAACCTCCCAGCCCGAGACTTCGGGCATCCCGAGGTCCGTGATGACGAGATCGAAGGCCTCGGCCTCGAACCGTTTCACGCCCGCATCGGCGTCGCTGCACACCACCACGGAGTGGCCGTCGCGTGTGAGCAGGTCGCGCAGCACGTCCCCCACTTCCTTCTCGTCGTCGATCACCAGGACGCGCCCCGTCGTCTTGGGGTGGGCCCCCGCGGTCCGGATGGGCACCTCCCGGTCGGGGGGCTCACCCACCGGGAACGTGAGCGTGAAGGTGGTACCGTGCCCGGCGCGGCTCTGCACGTCGATGGCTCCGCCGTGGCGGCTGATGATGCCGTAGACCACGCTCAGCCCCAGGCCGGTGCCCCGCTCTCCCTTGGTGGTGAAGAAGGGGTCGAAGATGCGCTGACGGACGTCGTCGGACATGCCGATGCCGGTGTCGGTGACGGCACAGAAGACCTGCTCTCCCTCCACACCCGTCCTCAAGGTCAGGCGGCCGCCCTCGGGCATCGCGTCCAGCGCGTTGAAGATGATGTTGGTGAGGGCCTCGCGGATCTCCGAAGGGTCACCGGCGATGGCCGGGGTGGCGGCCGGGTCGATGGCGATCTCGTAGCGGATCCCCTTGGACTGCGCTTCGTCTTTCCAGCGCGACCGGGTGA
Source organism: Candidatus Methylomirabilota bacterium (assembly GCA_036556905.1). Classification (GTDB taxonomy): domain Bacteria; phylum Methylomirabilota; class Methylomirabilia; order Rokubacteriales; family CSP1-6; genus 40CM-4-69-5. The sequence continues at coordinate 44,161 of DATBIM010000053.1, read as the reverse complement.
CCTCCACGATCTCCTCCACCAGCTGACTGAGGGTGACCAGCTGGAAGGGTCGGGCCCGGCGCACCCGTGTGAACTCCTGGATCCGCTTCACGGTCTGGGCGGCGTCGAGGGCCACCTTGATGATGACGTTGAGCTGGCGCTGGAGCTCGGGATCCTCGGTCTCGTTCAAAAGGACCTCGGCCCGCCCCACGATGATGGCGAGCACGTTGTTGAAGTCGTGGGCCACCCCGCCGGCCATCTCGCCCAGCGCGCGCAGGCGCTCGCCCTGCACGATGCGCTGCTGAGACTCCTCGACGGCCTGGAGCGCCGTTCGGAGATCTCCGTACAGACGGCTGTTCTCCAGGGCGATGGCGGCCTGGTCGGCGAATGTCTGCCCCAGCGCGACCTCGGCCTCGGTGAAGCGCCGGCCGGGAGGCGAGCCCAGGCCCAGTGCGCCGATGATCTCGCGCTTGACCCGGAGCGGGATCGCCATGAAGGCGGGGCCACCGAGGGGCGCCAGACGCTCGCGCATCTCGCCGGGATAGCCGACGCGCTCGTCTTCCAGGATGTTGCTGGTCCACACGGGCGCTCCCTCGGCCACCGCCCGGCCCACCACACCCCACCCGGGCGGCGCGACATCGGGCAGGACCCCGATCGTCTGGGCATCACCCTTGGCGGCGATGAGCTTCAGCGCGCCATCCGGCTGGAGCAGGCGGAGGATCGAGAAGGACCCGCCGAGCAGGACCAGGGCGCTCTCCACGATCCGCTCCCCGACGTCGGCATCCAGGCTCTCCGTCAGCATCCGGGCCAGGCGGGCCAGTTCCTCGGCCTCCCGGCGCCGGCGAGTCGCTTCGGAGTAGAGCCGGGCATTCTCCATGAACATCGCGGCCTGGTCGCTGATAGCCTCTACGATCCGGATCTCATCGGGCCCCAGGTCGCGGCGTTCCGTCCACCAGATCACGAAGAAGCCGCCGATCGGCTGGGCCTTCACGATCATGGGAACGAACAGCAGGGACTGGTGGGGGAACCGGTCGAAGCTCTCCCGGTGAATTCTGGGATCGCGGGGAGCGTCGTTGGACCACACCGACTGACGCCTCTGCCAGGCGTCCTCGATCGCGGGGTGTCCCTTGATGGGGACGGGGAAGCGCAAGAACCTGTCGTAGAGCGCGCGCGGCACCCGGTAGCCGGCGATGGGATGCAGCGCCTCCTGGGTGACGTCGGCCAGATAGGCTCCGACCATATCGGCGCCCAGGGTGCGGGCGATCTCGCGCGCGACACGCCGCATCGTCTCCGTCTGATCCAGGGTGGAGCTTACGGCCTTCGTGATGTTGAGCAGGGTCTCGGTCTCCCGCAGCCGAACCTGGGTCTGCTGGAAGAGCCGGGCCTTGTCGATGGCCACCGCCGCGTGGGCCGCGACGCCGTGGGCGAGCGCGATCTCCTTGGGGGTGAAGCCGGCGCCACTTCCCGGAGTGTGCACCGCCAGGGCCCCCATCACCCGCCCCCCGCTGACCATGGGGACGAGCAGCAGCGCCCGCGCGCCCAGGGCCTCCGCCAGGGCCGGGCAGTGCCGGAAGTCGGGACCGGCCTCGGTCAGCACGACCGGCCCCTGGGTGCGCAGGGCGGCGTTGACCGACGGCATGCTGGCCACGTCACGAAGGAGCTGGAACGCCGACCGGCGCTCGTCGGGCAGGCCCGCCGCGGCCCGCGGGATCAGTGATTGGTCCGTCGGATCGAGGAGAAAGAGCAGGCACTGGCCGCGCCCCAGCAGGTCGGCGGTCGTTCGCACGACCGTGCCCAGCACCTCGTCCAATTCCTGGACTTTCTCGGTGGCCTCGGCGAGCCGAAGCAACCCGGCCGAGATCTCGGCCTCTTCCCGCCGGGCCGCGAAGAGCCGCGCGTTGTCGATGGCCAGGGCGGCTTGCGTGCCGAGGGCGCGCAGGAATTCGACATCTTCGAGCGCGAACTGGCGTGGCTCACGGTGCAGGAGCTGCAGGATGCCGAGCGTCCGCTCCTTGACCGTCAGCGGCACGGCCAGCATCGCGCGGTAGCCGAACTGGCTCACCAGGGGCGTGGCCCGCCAGGTAGGATCGGCGGCGAGATTGGCGTAGACCAGGGGGCGGCGGTCGCGAAGCCCGATGCTGAGGAGGCTGCGAGCCGCCCCCAGCGGACCGGATGCCAGCACGGCCTCGTCGATCGCCGAGGCCCCCCGCAAGACGAGCTCCTCACCCTCCAGCAGCAGCAGCAGTGCCGAGTGCATCCCCATGAGTCGCCGCCCCTCTTCGACGACGCGGGGCAGTAGCCGCTCCAGGTCCATCTCGCTGGCGAGGTCCCGGCTCAGCGCCACCAGGGCCTCCTGGCGGCGCTCCAGGCGGCGCCGGACGGTGATGTCACGGGCGGAAACCAGAATGGCGGCCGGGGCGCCGTCTTTGACGACGGCCCGGCCCACGGCTTCCAGGATCAATCGGGCGCCGTCGCGGCTGACGAACTCCACGACCAGAGATTCGACCTGCCGCTCACCGGTCGCCAACCGCCCCACCATCTGCATCACCCGCTCGCGCTCTTCGGGAGCCAGAAGATCATGGATGCTCATCGTCAGCAGCTCGTCGCGCGGGTAACCGCCGGCGCGGACGGCAGCCTCGTTGACCTCCAGGAACCGACCGGTGAGATCGTGCAGGTATACGATGTCGGTGACGTTTTCGAACAGCTCCCGGTAGCGTGTCTCCGAGGCGGCCAGGCGGTCGCGCGCCTCGTGCTCGGCTTCCAGCAACCGCGCGTTGTCGATGGCCACCGCGGCCTGCCGGGCAATGCCCTCCACCAGCCGCAGCTCTTCTCGCGTGAACTCATGGTGCTGATGCAGCCAGGCCACCGCGAAGCCACCCACGATCTCGTCCTTGAAGCGCATGGGAACCACGAGCACCGACTTGTGGGGCAGCAGCCTGAGCAGCGGATGGTCGAACCGGGGATCGGCGGTGCTGTCGCTCGCGTACACCGGGCCCCGCTCCTGCATCACCGCGTCGATCAGGGCGCTCCCGGTGGCGGGCAGGGCGGCGGTGGACGCTGCGAACAGCTCCTTGGGGACGCGGTACCCGCCCAGGGGGATCAGCCGGTCGCGGGCCGGCGTGAGCTGCCAGGCCCCGCCCACGTCGGCGCCGAGCGAGCGGACCAGGGCCTCCGTGGTGCGCCGGGCCGCCTCGGCGATACTGAGCGTCGAGCCCACCGCCTGACTCACGCTGAGCAGCGTCTCCGTCTGCCGCAGCCGCGTCTGCGTCTCCGTGTAGAGCCGGGCGTTTTCCACGGCGATGGCGAGCTGGTTGGCTACGATTTTGAGGAGCTGCTCCTCGTCGGACTTGGCGCCCGGCGGCACGACGTGCCGCGCGGTCATGGTCCCGAGCGTGCGACCGCGCACGGTGAGCGGCAGTGTCCATTCGACCTCGATCCACTCGTCGGCCACGGTCGCGCCCAGCACCCCGGTGGCCCGTTCAAACGGGGTCCCATCGGCGGTCACCCGCATGCCCGCCGGGTCGGTCAGCTCGACGCTGAGGCCCACCGTGCCCAGGGCCCGAGCCAGCGCGCGCAGCAGCCGGTCGAGCAGGGGGGCCAGGCCCATCTCGGCCGTGATGTCCTGCACCGCCTCGTGCAGGTCCTCCAGCTGCACGGCCCGGCGAACGAAGTGCTGGTTCAGCCGCTTGAGCTCCTCGACTTGACTGACCAGCCGATAGACGAGCCGTTGATTCAGCTCGCGGAGGTAGGGACCGGCCTCCACGTCCTCGACCCGCTCGCGCTTGCCGCGGAGGAATTCGGCCACCTGGCGGGGGAAGCGGTCCACGTCGATCGGCTTCTGGAGATAGCCGTCGCATCCGGCCACCAGCGTACGCTGGCGGTCGCCCTCCATGGCGTAGGCGGTGACGGCGATGACCGGCGTGTCGTGAAGGCTGGGGAACGACTTGAGGATCACGCCGACCTCGTATCCATCCACGCCGGGCAGGTTGATGTCGAGCAGGATGAGCGCCGGCTCCTCACGAAGCGCGGCCTCAATGCCGCTCAACCCGTCCTCGGCCTCGACCAGCGTGTAGCCCTCGGCCTCGAGCAGGGCCCGCACGAGAGCCCGATTCTCGGCGTTGTCCTCGATGTGCAGGATCTTGACGCCGCGGCCGGGCCGCGCGGCGGCCGGGACCGTCACGAGGCTCGGGTCTCCGTCGGCGCCGGCCGCACCGGCAGGGTGAAGTGGAACGTCGAGCCCAGGCTCTCGCGACTCTCCACCCACATCTGCCCGCCGTGCAACTCGACGAACTTCTTGCTGATGGCCAGGCCCAGCCCGGTGCCGCCGGCCTGCCGGGCCAGCGGGTTCTCCAGACGCTCGAAGGGCTCGAAGAGTCGGGGTAGATCGGCCTTGCGGATGCCGATGCCCGTGTCGCTGACGCTGAGGTGGATGTACTCGCCCTCGAGCCGGGCTCGCACCAGGGCCCGGCCTCCCGGAGTGAACTTCACGGCGTTGGAGAGCAGGTTGAGCAACACCTGCTTGATCTTGGTGCGGTCGGCGGTGAGCCGCGGCACTTCGAGGGGCACGTCCTTCTCCAGCTTGAGCGGCTTGCCGCGGAGGAGGGACAGCGAGGACTCGATGCACTCGTCGACCAGCTCCGGCAGGTCGAATTCCTCGCGCTTGAGGTCGAGCTTGCCGGCCTCGATGCGGGAGATGTCGAGGATGCTATTGATGAGCTGGAGCAGGTGCGTGCTGCTGTTGTGCACCGAGCGCACGTAGGCTTCCTGCTTCTCCCCCAGGTCGCCGTCGATCCGGTTGAGCAGGACCTTGGAGAATCCGATGATCGAGTTGAGCGGCGTCCGCAGCTCGTGGGACATGCTGGCCAGGAACTGGGACTTGAGCCGACTGGCCTGAACGAGCTGGGCGTTGGTCCGCCCGAGGTCCTCGTACAGGCGGGCGTTTTCCAGAGCCACCGCGGCCTGGTTGGCCAGCAGGGACAGCATCTCCAGTTCCTGCTGATCGAAGATCTCCCCTGAGAGCTTCTCGCCCACCAGCAAGATCGCGATCAGCTTGGTCTCCACCCGCAGGGGGACCAGCAGCGCCGCGGTGATCTCCTCCAGCTCGAGCTCGGCGGCCTCGAAGAAGCCGGCCAGGCGCGGGTTGAGCTTGGCCTCTTCCTTGACCAGCACCCCCTCCTCGGTGGCCAACCATCGGACGATGGGACTGGCTGCCGGCAAGGGATTGCTGGTCACCGGCGCATCGACGGCGTGGTCGGTACGATAGGGCACGAAGGCGTTGGCCTGGGTGTCGTGGATCATGAGGACGCAATGGGTGAGGGGGACGCCGCGGACCAACCCCTGAACCAGGGTGTCGACGAGCCCGTCGAAGTGCAGGATGCCGCTCATTCGCTTGCTGAGGGCCAGCAGGGTTTCGTAGCAACCGTGGCGGCGGGTGAACATGAGCCGCTCGATGCGTCCCTCCAGTTGCTGGCCGAAGGGGCTCAGCAGCAGGGTCATGAGCAGGCCCAGGGGTACGGCCACCCACACCGCGCTGGTGGCTTGCAGATCCAGGTACCGCTCCAGCGTGCTGGTAACGAGCGCCAGCACCAGCGTAAGCACCACGCCCACGCCGGAATACACCACGGTCTTCTTCACCACCACGTCGACGTCGAACATGCGGTAGCGCACGATCGACGTGCCCAGCGTGATGGCGAAGAACATGTTGGCGGGAATGCCCACCGGATAGATCTGGTCGGCGGCCGGATAGACTCGGGCCAGAATGAAGCGCACGAAGTCCACGAAACCCCCGGCCATGCTGACGAAGGAGCCCAGGAGCACCAGCCGGGCTCGGTTGCGGCGGAAGCTGGACTCGATTCCGCGATAGGCGCCGAGCAGCAACATGATGCCGTACACGAGCAGTGCGTTCCAGGCGACGAAGAAGGGAATGTAGAGCGGCCCGGTGGCGGGCGCCCACCCCCAATGGGTGTTGGTCACGCCGGCCATGAACAGGCGGGAGCCGCTCACGTTCAGGGCCATGAGGACGAGGGAGGCCGCGTAGGCGGCGACCAGCGAGCGCCGGTGGCGAACGGTGGCATCCAGGAAGATGAGGATGAAGTGGTAGTAGAGGGCCGGCAGCATGATCACGCCCACGTGGATGACGACCTCCCAGAAGTAGGCGGTCGCCTCATCGTTGCTGCGCCGGAGCATGAAGACCCCGTAGTTCCAGACGGCCAGCGCCCCCACGAAGTACGCGAAGACGCGGTTGATCCGGCTGCCCGGGTTGCGCAGCAGGGCAATGCCGGCCAGGGAGACGTTCAGCAGGAGGGCCAGCAGGGGGAGGAGCTTATGCAGACTCACCCGGCGTCCCCGGCCCCGTGAAGGGGAAATGGTAGGAATCCTGGTCCACTTCCGTCTCGCGCTGCGCCTCCAGCTCTTCGCGCAGGATTCCGAAGACCAGGACGTCGTAGTGCTCGCCACCGAAGAAGCCGGCCTTGCGGAGCACCCCCTCCTGCCGGAAGCCATGGCGGAGCAGGGAGTTGACCGACAACCGGTTGTACTCGTACACCTTGGCTTCGATGCGCCGAAGCCCGAGCACATCCATCCCGTAGGCGCAGATCAGCTTGCCGGCCTCGACGCCGAACCCGTGTCGGATCGCCTGCTGGTCGCCGAGGAGGGTCTCCAGGAACGCGTAGCCCTCCTGGATGTGGATACCGAACAGGCGCACGAGGCCCAGGGGCTTCTTCCAACGCGGTTCCCGCTGGTCTACCGCCATGATGACAAAGACCACCTGGCTGGGATCGCTCAGGACGGCCTCGTAAAACGAGGGATCCTTGTCGTAGGCGTGCTTGAAGGTGCGCAGAAACTCGCTGCCAACCATACGCTGCAGGAAGGGAGTATCGGCCCACTCGCTCAGAAATTCGAGGTCGGCCGGGACCAGCGTGCGCAGGTAGACTCGGCGGCCCCGGGCGATGACGTGCTCGGGCTCGACCTCCCCGTCCCCCGTCCCCGGCCCGCGCGTGCCTTCCCACCGGCTCATCGCGTGCTCGTACCCGAGGCCCCAGGACTCGTCGACGCTTGAAGCTCATTCGCCTGACCCAAGATCATACCGGCGTCCGGCCCGCCCGGGGGCGTTCCCTGGGGGCCACCGGATACCCCCCTCCCCCTGGGGCTGGAGCGAACCCTCGCCGGCCCTCGCTGGGTTGCCGGGCCAGCCTGGTCGCCGTCGTCTCCCACTCCCGAGCGCTCAGGAGCGGGCGGACCGGGGGTTGCGGGTCAAGGCCAAGAGGCTGAGCCCGGCCAGGAAGGTGGCACGCAGATCGAGGACCTCGAGGCCCGCCTGGGCCAGCGTCCGGTGGAACTCCTCTCGACCCATGTACCGCGGCTCGTAGTGGCGGACCGCCTCGAACACGGCAGTGGGCAGCAGCCAGCGCAGGGCTCGTACCGCTCCGGCCATCCCCTGCTCGGCACGGATCACCTGAAACGTCCTCATCACGTGGGCGGGCCGGACGTACGTCAGGAACAGCCCGTGTCCACCCGGCCGCAGGGCGGCCCGGCAGGCCGCCAGGACGCCCTGGACATCGGGGTGCCAGTACAGCGTGTGCATGCTCACCAGCACGTCGTACGTCCCGGGCTCCGGCACCGGTTGCCGGGCGAGGTCGAGATTGTGAAAGGTGATGTCACCGGAGCTCCCGTGGCGCCGCTGGGCCACTGCGGTCAGGTGCTCGACGACATCCAGCGCGACCACGCGATACCCTTCGCGGGCCAGCCGGGCCGCCACGGTTCCGGTGCCGCAGGCGATGTCGAGCACCTTCACATCGCGCGGCCGGGCGCTTCCGGTGGCTCGCGCCACGCAGGCCACGACCTCGTCGAGCAGGGCCTGATAGGGCGGGAAGCCCCGCACGATGGCGTCGTAGCCGAGCCCGTAGGCGATGGCGACCAGACGGTCCAGGAACGCCCGGACCGGGGTCTCCGGCAGCGGCGGCTGCCGCTCCTTCCAGGCCAGCGTGCTCGGTTCCTTCATCGAGCGACGCCGTCCTTGCGAGCCCAGATCAGAAGACTGGTCGCGTTGAGGAACGTGTGTCGCATCTCGCGCACGGTGAAGCCCACCGCGCGGAGCTCCTGGGCGAACGTGGCCTCGTCCCAGTAGTGCGGCCCGACCGGCTTGCGGGCCGCTTCGAAGATGGCATTGGGCACCAACCACAGCAGAAGCGCCTTCCACGCGGTCAGCCCGCCCTCGCGCCGGCGCACCTCGGCAAAGGTGGATCCCACCGCCATGCGTCGGGTGTGATTCACGATGACGAGGTGGCCGCCGGGCTTGAGGACCCGGAACACCTCGGCGAGCAGGCGGCGCGGCTCGGGGTGCGCGTAGAGCGAGTGGATGCTCACCACCTGGTCGAAGCTGCCATCCCACAACACGCCGCCGCTGGCCAGGTCGGCGTGCTGGAAGGCCAGGTGCGACAGGCGCAGGGCCCGGCGCTTTTCCCGGGCCAGATCGATGAGCCCCACGTAGGGATCGATCCCCACGACCGCGAAGCCGGCTTCGGCCAGGATGCAGCTGAAGTTCCCCGGCCCGCACCCGACCTCCAGAACACGGACGTCGGCCCGGGGCGTCCCGTTGGTCAGCGACGCCTCGACTCGAGCCAGCACTTCCCGCTGCAGCGCGCAATAGGGACCGAAGCGCTCGAAGATGTAGTCGTAGACGACCCCGTAGGCGACGGAGACCGTGCGGTCGAGGATCCACTGCACGGCGTTCAGCACCGCCCGCACGATCCCCTGGTTGCCGGTACGTTCGCGCGTCTCGGCCCCCGACAGCATCCGGCCTAGCCTCGTCCGCCCAGCGCCTGCGCGGCGGCGGCCCGGAGCTGGTCGCGGGTGAAGGGCTTGAGCAGAATTGCGTCGAACCCCATCGCGGTGGCCTCCTCGACGATATCCGCGGTGCCCTGCCCGGTGAGCAGCATGATCGCCAGGCCCGGGCTGAGCGCCCGGGCCTGCCGGAACACCTCGAAGCCGTTCATCTCGGGCATCCTGTAGTCGACGATCATGAGATCGAATGGCTCCTTGCCGACGAGCTCGAGTGCCGCCTCCGGACGGTTCGCCCCCTTGACGGCGTAGCCGAGCGACTGGAGCATGTTGATGCAGAGGACGATCACTTCGCCGGCGTCGTCCACCACCAGGACCCGGCGCTTGGCCGCCGGGTACGTCACGCCGACACTAGTGAAAACGCACTAGGAGGCGCCACGTCCCTCGAGCGTTCTTTCAGGAGCCACGTCTCGTGCACTGGTGGTTATCCAGACGTATCAGGGGCGCCGGCGGACTGTCAACGAATGGGAGCCTCTCCGTCCGGGTTGCGTTGGCCCGGACCGCGGGCCCCGAGCCGCCTAGTAGCTGCGAGGCAGGCCCAGCACGTGCTCGCTGAGGTAGTTGAGCACCATCTGCTGAGAGACGGGCGCGATCTTGTACAGGCGGATCTCACGCCAGAGCCGCTCGACGTGGAACTCCTTGGCGTAGCCGTAGCCACCGTGCGTCTGCACGGCCACGTCACAGGCCTCGAAGCCGGCCTCGGCGGCCAGCAGCTTCGCCGTGTTGGCCTCGGCCCCGCAGGGCCGGCCGTGATCGAAGAGCCACGCCGCCTTCATGGTGATCAGCTCCGCGGCGTCCAGCTTGGCCCCGGCCAGGGCCAGGGGATGGGCAATCGCCTGGTTCTGCCCGATGGGGCGGTCGAAGACGATCCGATCCTTCGCGTATCGGACGGCGCGCTCGAGGGCGGCGCGGCCAATCCCGACGGCCTCGATGGCGGTGAGAATGCGCTCGGGGTTGAGGGAGTCGAGGAGGTGATAGAAGCCGCGCCCCACCTCACCCACGACGTGATCGGCGGGGATCTCGAGGCCATCGATAAAGATCTCGTTGGAGTCGACGGCCGCCCGCCCCAGCTTCTCGATCTCCCGCACGGTGATCCGGGCCCGGTCGAAGTCGGCGAAAAAGAGCGTCAGGCCGGCAAGGGGCTTGTCGGCCTCCCGCGGCGCCGTCCGGGCCAGAAGCAGGATGTGCGTGGCCTGCCGGGCGTTGGTGTTCCAGACTTTTCGGCCGTGGACGATGAAGCGGTCGCCGCGCGGCTCGGCCCGGGTCTCGATGCGCGAGGTGTCGGTCCCCGCGTTGGGCTCCGTCACTCCGAACGACATCACGATGTCCCCGGTGGCGATGCGTGGCAGCACGCGACGCTTGAGCGCCTCGCTAGCGTGCTTGACGAGAGGCATCGGAGGAAAGACGTAAAAGTGAATAGGCGAGGCCCCGCTCGTTCCCGCTCCGGCCGCGCAGATCTCGTGCAAGAGGAGACAGGCCTCCGTGACGCCCAGCCCCGAACCCCCATACGGCTCGGGGATGACCACGCCGAGCCAGCCACCGGCGGCGAAGGCCCGCACGAACTCCCACGGATACTCCGCCGTGCGATCCTTCTCCAGCCAGTAGTCGGGGGGGAACGACCGCGCCAGCGTGGCGACTTCCTTGCGGATCAGCTCCTGTTGCTCGGTGAGGGCGAAATCCACGCGGCATCCTCGCTTTCGCAGCGGCCTGGTGGGATTTTACTCTCGCCCGGGGGCCGTTCGCACGACGTCCAGGGCCGCGCCTGGCGGCGGTGCTATCATCCGGGCGCGATGGGGGTACAGGCGCTGCACGCGCTGCAGAACGGGTTCATGGGGGCGCCCCGCGCGCTGCTCTTCTACGGAGAGTACGAAGGAGCGCGCGTGCAGATTCCCGTCGCCTGCTATCTGATCCGGACCGGGGACACCGTGATCCTCTTCGACACCGGACTGTCCCCCCGGGCCGTTCCCGGCCTGCTCCGCAACGATCCCCTGGCCCGGTTCACCGAGCCCGACCTGCTCGTCCACCGGTTGGCGAGGCTCGGGCTGGGGCCGGACGATGTCGACCTCGTGGTGCTGTCCCACCTGCACTTCGACCACGCCGGCGGCATCGAGCTATTCCGACGCGCCGAACTGGTGGTCCAGCAGGACGAGTACGCCTACGCCCACTATCCCGCGGCCTTCTTCGCGCCGTTCTACTACCGGAAGAACTTCGACCTGCCCGACCGACGCTGGCGCCTCCTCGAGGGCGACACCGAGCTCGCCCCCGGGATCACCGCGCTGCGCACCGACGGCCACACCCCCGGCCACCAGTCACTTCTCGTCGAGCTGCCCGAGACCGGGCCCGTCATCCTCGCCGGGGACGCCTGCTACTGGCAGGAGCACCTGGACGCCGAGCGCGTGCCCGGCGTCGTGTGGAATCCCACGCTGGCCCTGCACTCGATCAAGCGGCTCAAGACGCTGGCCCGCCTGATCGGCGCCCGCGTGTTTCCCAGCCACGATCCGCAGTTCTGGCGGAACGTCGAGCCGACGTACCGCTGAGTCTCGCCCCGGCCGGCGCGGCCGCGTGCCGTCGGCGGGCGTCATCTTCCCTAACGCCAGGTAGTGCGGTAAGGTGCGAGCGTGACGGCCATCGCCCGCCTGAGCGAGTTCATCGTCAAGACCACGCTCGACGACTGCCCCCGGGAGGCGCTCGCCGCGATCCGCCGGGCGGTCCTGGACACGGTGGGGGTCATGCTGGCCGGCGCCGGCGAGCCCGTGGCCCGCGCCGTGCGCGAGGTGATCCGCGCCGAGGGCGGAGTGCCGCTCTGCACGGTGCTGGGCACCGGATTGCGGACGGCACCGACGTGGGCGGCCCTGGCCAACGGCACGGCCGGCCACGCCCATGACTTCGACGACAGCTCGTTCGTCCTGATCGGTCACCCCAGCGCCCCGTTGCTGGCTGCGCTGCTCGCCTGCGGGGAGGCGGAGATGGCGGACGGGGCGGCGCTGGCCCTCGGCTACCTGGTGGGCTTCGAGGTGGACACCGCGCTCGGTGCCGGGATGAACCCGACGCATTATGAGCGCGGCTGGCACGCCACCTCCACCATCGGCACGCTGGGCTGCACGGCCGGCGCGGCCCGGGTGCTGGGGCTGGATCCGGCCCAGACGCGCCACGCCCTGGCCCTGGCCGCCTCGCTGGCCTCAGGACTCCAGGAGAACTTCGGCTCGATGACCAAGCCCTATCACGCCGGTCACGCGGCGCGGAACGGCGTGCTGGCGGCTCGACTGGCCCGGGAAGGCCTGACGGCGTCGGAATGGGCGCTCGACGGCAAGCAGGGCTTCGTGACGGCCTTCGGCGGCCACGCCCTGGAGGCGGCCCTGGAAGGGCTCGGCCGGCGCTGGCACCTCGTGGAGTCCGGCATCGCCGTCAAGCCCTATCCTTCCTGCGCGTTCACGCACCCGGCCGTCGATGCGCTCCTCGACCTGCGCCGGCAGCATGGGCTCACGGCGGCCGAGATCGCCGGAGTCGAGATCGGCGTCAACCCCATCGCCATCGACGTCCTGAGCTATACGGCGCCGGCCACGGCCCTGGAGCGCAAGTTCTCGATGCAATTCTGTGCGGCCACCGCTCTGGTGGACGGCCGCCTGGACTTCGGTTCCTTCCAGGACGGCGAGGTGCGCGACGCCGACGTCCGGGCCCTCATGCCGGCGATCACCATGGTCGTCGACGGGAGCCTGCCCGGCGGGCTCAAGGAGCACGCCTGGAGTCGGGTAACGGTCCGGCTGCGCGACGGGCGCATCCTCAGCGCGCCGGCCCGCGGCGCTTCCGGCCATCCCGATCGGCCGCTGTCGGCGCCGGCCCTGCACGAGAAATTTCTCGGCTGTGCCGGCCCGGTCATCGGACGCGAGGAGGCCGAAGCCGTGGCCGAGCAGATCGCGCATCTCGAGGAGATCCCCGACCTCCGCGTGCTGACCGCGCGGCTCGGCGGGGCCGATTGATGGGCGCGCTCGACGGGATCCGAGTCCTCGAGTTGGCGCGAGTGCCCCCCGCCGAGATGCCGGGGATGATACTGGCCGACATGGGCGCCGACGTGCTGAAGATCGAGACGCCGGAACCCCATCGGCCCCGCGATCCCGACGGGGACCGGCGGACCGCCTTCGCCTTCGTCAACCGCAACAAGCGCTCAATGAGCCTGAACCTCAAGGCCCCCGAGGGGCAGGCCCTCTTTCGGCGGCTGGCGACATCGGTCGACGTCGTCGTGGAAGGCTTCCGGCCCGGAGTGATGGCGAGGCTCGGGGCCGACTACGAGACGCTCCGGACCCTCAACCCGCGCCTCGTCTACTGTTCGCTCTCCGGCTTCGGCCAGGACGGCCCCGCCCGCGGCTATCCGGCTCACGACCTCAACTACATCTCCCTGGCGGGCGTGCTGGGCCTGATCGGCGAGCGGGACCGCAAGCCCGCGATCCCGCTGAACCTCGTCGCCGACTACGCGGGCGCCAGCCTCCACGGCGCGCTCGGCATCGTGCTGGCCCTCTTCGCGCGCGAGCGCACGGGGCGCGGACAGCACGTGGACATCGCCTACCTCGACACGACGATCGCCCTGCTGGCCGCCACGCCCAACATGCGGTTCTTCTTCAGCGACGGCGTCGCCCCCCGGCGCGGCGAGGGCTTCCTGGGCGGCTCCTACCCCTACTACGCGATCTACGAGACGCGGGACGGCAAGCTGCTGACGATCGCCTGCACCGAGCCCTGGCTGTGGGAGAACTTCTGCCGGGCCATTGGCCGGCCCGACCTGACCCGCTTCGCCCGCCGCCCCGATCAGTTCGTGCGTGCCGCCAACGCCGAGGAGGAGGCCGCGCGCCGGGAGATCGAGACCATCATCAAGCTTCGTGACCGCGACGAGTGGTACGACCTGCTGGTCAAGGCCGACGTCTGCGTGGGCAAGGTCTACGACGTCGATGAGGTGGTGCGCGATCCCCAGGTGACCCACCGCCAGATGATCGTGGAGGCCCAGCATCCCGTGCTCGGCAAGACTCGCCAGTTCGGGATCGCCATCAAGCTCTCCGACACCCCGGGCACCGTGCGCCATGCCGCGCCTCTGCCCGGCGAGCACACAGAGGGCGTCCTCGCCGAGCTCGGCGTGCCGTCCGCGGAGATCGCGGCCCTCCGGGCCAAGGGCGTGATCGAGTAAGCCGGCCGCCGCCGGCGTCAGAGGGCGAAGGCGACGGGACCGGGCAGCAGGCGCTTGAGGAGCGGCTGGCCCTGCGTGTCCAGCCACTGTCGCGTCGAGGTGTAGCCAAAGCGAAGCGCGGCGCGCGCCCCCTCGAAGCCCATACAGAGCCCGGACAGCGGGGAGTTCTCGCGGGGCGGCTCGAGCAGGAAGAAGGTCGTGCGGGGAAAGCGCACGCTCAGGGTGGCCAGGCCAAGCTGCAGCAGGTTCTGTCCGTAGATCCGGCTCGTCTGCTCCATGATGCTGTAGAGACCCCGTGCCCGCATTCCCGGACTGGCTTCCTCGGCCGGGAGGTTGGGGACCAGGGGGTGGACCACGAAGACGACGTCGGCGCCGGCCTCGGCAGCCAGGTCGGCGTGGCCGCTGAAGCCCACGCCCCCATCGACATAATCGCGGCCTCCGATGCTGTAGGGCTCGAAGAAGCCCGGAATCGCGGAGGATGCGGCGACGGCCTCACTGATCGGCACGCCCCGGAGGTGGCCCTGGCCGAAGACCACTCGCTCGGCGCGATCGAGATCGACCGCGGGAATCAGGAGGGTGCGAGGCAGCTCAGTAAAGGAGTTTGACAACCCGCGGGCGGCAATCGCCTCCCGTATGAACTGCTCCAGGGCTCCGAGGGAAAAGAAGCCGGGGGGCAGATCACGCTCCGCCCGGGCCAGCATGTCGGGTATTGATCCCCTCAGGCCGGTCATGGCGTTCTTGCTGAAGGCCCACATCATGCGACCGAACTGGCCCGCGGCCCGCCGGAAGGAGTCCGGCGAAAAGATCGCCCCCCGCCGGAAGTTCAGGGGGTCGGCGAGGTCCTGATCCAGGATGCGATAGATCTCCGACGCGCGGACGCCGTTGGCCAGGAGCGAGGCCACCACGGATCCGGCGCTGCAGCCCACGTAGACGTGGAAAAACTGACCAGCGCTGTTGAGCCGCTCCTCCACCGCAGCCAGGGCCCCGACTTCATACATGCCCCCCATGACGCCGCCCCCGCCCAGGGCCAGGGCGAAGCGGGCGGGCGGCGTCGGCTGCGGCCGCCACCGCGATCTGCAGAAGGCCAGGGCCCGATCGATCACCGACATTGCCGCTCTCAATCCCTTCGGAAGCAAGCCATTTGCCAAGCCTACACCACTGTGACGACGCGACACCGCATCCGACCATATAACCCCCGGCAACGCCGAAAGTTTTCTGCTGTACGATAAGGCGTGGTGCACGGGCTCCGCGGCGGCTTTCGGCTCTCCTGGACCCCGATTCTGATCACCTATTTCTGTTACGGCGCCAGCGCCGTGACAGGGGTCGCGGAGCTGTTTTTCCAGAAGGACGTGCTCAAGCTGTCCCCCGCCGAGGCCGCCGGGATCGCCTTCTGGCTGAGTCTTCCCTGGTCCATGAAGATGGTCGCCGGGGTGGGCTCCGATGTGTACCCGCTGTTCGGCAGCCGCCGCACGGCCTACCTGCTGCTGGGTGCCGGGCTCACGCTCAGCGGCTACGGGCTGCTGGCCTCCAGCGTCGCTACCAAGAGCGCGTACCTGGTCGCCTCCCTGCTGGTGGCGATCGGCTTCATGGTGCAGGATGTCGTCGCCGATGCGCTCAGCGTGGAGGTGGCCGAGACCGACGAGGAGATTGGCCAGATCCAGACCTTCGGGCGCATGGCCCTGCTGCTCGGCGGGATCAGCGTCGGCTATCTGTCGGGCTGGTTGGCCGGCACCATCGGTTCCCGCCCCACGTTCGCGGTGGCCACGGGGCTGCCGATCCTGGTATCGCTGAGCGTGGCCGTCGGGCTGCGGCGGCGAGCGCGACACCCCCGGCCAGCCGCGGCCGCCGGCGCCGCGGGGGGACCGCTCGGTGGGGGCAAGGCCAGGCTGGTCCTGGCGGTCGGCCTCTGCTACGCCGCCCTCGGCGTGGGCCTGGAGACGCTGCAGATCGCCTTTTCCCAGGAGATCGTGCTCGTCGTCTCGCTGGTGCTCATCAGCCTGCTGCTCCAGAAGGTCGGCATCTCGCGGGGCGTGGCGGTGGCCTCCATCGTGATCTTCCTGTTCCGCGCCACGCCCGGCGTGGGCCAGGGTTACGGGTTCTGGGCCGTGGACCGCCTGGGCTTCGACCAGAAGTTCCTCGGGCTCCTGGCCCAGGTCAGCTCCGTGCTCAGCCTGCTCGGGCTCCTCGTCTTCCGCAAGACCATCGTCAGGCGGCCGGTGAGCTTCACCCTGTTCTGGGTCGTCATCGCGGGCACCCTGCTCTACCTGCCCAACATCGGCCTCTTCTATGGGCTCCACGACTGGCTGGGCGTCACCGCCCGCACGCTGGCCTTCATCGACACCACCATCTCAGCGCCGCTGGCGCAGCTCACCATGGTCCCCATGCTCGTGCTCATCGCCAAATCGGCGCCCCGCGGCGCCGAGGCCACCATGTTCGCCATCATGGCCTCGCTGATGAACCTGGCGCTCTCGGCGAGCCAGCTCTTCACCCAGTACCTGAACGAGCTCTTCCACGTCACCCAGCAGGACTACTCGAACCTCGGCCAGCTCATGATCGTGGTCGGCATGATCGGGCTCCTGCCGCTGCTCGCGCTGCCCTTGCTGTGGAGTGAAGAGCGGGGGGCGGCCGGGCCGACGCGGACGGAGACCGGCGAGGAGATCCAGCCCGGGGCGGTGGCCAAGCCCGGCGTCGCGTCCGGCTCCCAGAGCTGAGCCGGGAAAGGAGCGCAATCCATGGGTGATGTCCTGCACGTCTCGCGCGTCCGCATCATGAAGGACAAGGGGCCCCGGCGCCGCGCCTACATCGAGCCCTTTCCCGAGCCCGTGCTGTACGGCCTGCACGGCGGCGTCAAAGCATTCTATGGCGTCGAGCCCGAGGAGGAGCTGCCGACGACGCTCGACCACATCGTGGCCGCGGTGGCCGGCTGAATGACCGGCACGCTGGCGGGTGCGCTGGCGGCCCGGAAGATCCCCACCCAGCCCGATCGCCTGCAGGCCGAGGCCGAGGGGTTCATCGAGAACGTGGACGGCCGGCCCCTCATCACGCGCATCAAGGTCCACTACCGAGTCCGCGTGCCCCGGGGCAAGGCCGACGAGGCCCGCCGCGCCATCGACGTGCACGAGAAGGGCTGCCCCGCCTCCCAGTCGGTTCAGCGCGGCATCGCCATCGAGTGGAAGGGCGAGGTCGAGGAGGAGCCTTAGGGCGGCGAGATCCGGCCGCGCACCGCGAACGTCCCCGAGGCTTGGGGCGTGATGACGATCATCTCCCCCTGGGCGGGGCGGATGCCGATGGCGGCCGCGATGTTGATTCCGTGGGTGACCAGGATGATGTTGCCCGCCGCCGGCGGCGGGCTGGCCAGGGCCCGGAAGGCGGCGCCGAGGCGACGGGCCTCCTGCCGCCCCTGGTCGCTGAGGTTACGCTGGCTGGCGCAATCCTCGACGCTGAAGCCGGGCGGATCGGCGAAGCCGGGTACGGTCGTCGCGTGACGAAGGAGCACCACCTGGCCGCCGGCCTTCAGCGCGTCCCACAGGGCCTCGCTGGCCGCCACGCTCGCTGGTCCGGCCAGCAAGAGCAGCCCGACGAGGAGGCCCGACATCACTCGATGACACCGAGGCGGCCGTTGTGGCTGCCCATGTACCAGAGGCGCCCGTCGGCGTCCACGATCATCTTGCGAATGCCCACATTCTTCGAGGGCAGGATGACCACGCGCATCGCGCCGGTAGCGGGATCGAGCCGCACGACGGTGTCGGTCTGGATCTCGTTGGCCCAGACGATTCCCGCGGCGTCCACGCTGACGGCGTAGGGCCCGCCGGTGGGCCCGGCGGGGAGCGCGTACTCCTTGACCACTTTCTGCGCCGCCGGATCCACGCGGGCGAGCTTGCCGTTGCCGTAGAGGGTGACCCAGAGCGAGCCATCCGGCGCTGTGGCCATTCGCCGCGGACGCGAGCCAGCCGCCATCGTCATCTCGGTGATCACACCGGTCGCGGGATCGAGGCGGCCGAGGCGGTCGCCCCCGAACTGGCAGAACCAGACGTGGCCTGCCCGGTCGAGCGCGATGCCGTACGGGTTGCCGCGGGTCCTGTATTCGGTGATGGCCCCGGTCTTCGTGTCGAGCCGTCCGATCCGCTGGCCACCCTGGACGGTGAACCAGATCGTCCCCTTGCCGTCGGTCACGAGCGTGTGCGGGTCGCCGCCCGCCGGGGTCTTGTGCTCGGTGACCCGGCCGCTCGCTGGGTCGAGGTGGCCGATCGTGCCGTTGCCGTTGCCCGTGTACCACACCTGGCCGTCGCGATCGACGAGCAGGCCGTGGGGCTGGGCGCCAGCGGGCAGATTCCACTCGGTGAAGGACTTCCTCCGCGGGTCGAAGCGGGCGATCTTGTTGCCCCGCATCACCGCGATGTAGATGTTGCCGTCGGGCCCCGGGGCGGGATCACGGGCGAACTGGGGCGTCGGCACCGCCCACTCCGAGACCTTGCCCTCCAGCGCCGGCCGCGCGCCAGGGGCGATCGCGTAGTTCGAGCCGCCAGCCCAGGCCGGAGCGCTGCTGGCGATCAGCATCGCGAGCGCGAACGCGGACTTCATCGACCGTCTCCTCCTGCCGAGGCCGGGGTGGGCGCGGCGCCCGCCATGAAGTGCACCAGGTTCTGGATGTCTTCCTCGCTGAGCGACTGGGCCACCATCGTCATCATGCCATCGAGGTCACTGGTCGTCTTCGCCTTGTAGCCGCGCAGCCGCTTGAGGAGGTAATCGAAGTCCTGCCCGGCCAGGCGGGCGACCTGGTTCTGTCCCATGAGCTGCGGGCCATGGCACGAGCCACAGTGAAAGCTCTGGGCCAGGGGCCGGCCGGCGGCGGCCCGCGTCGTGTCGATCTCGACCGGGCGGACTCGCGGCAGCTGCGCGGCGTAGTACGCCGCCAGATCCGCCATGTCCGCGTCGGTGAGGTTGATCGCGAAGGGCGACATCTGAGCATCGCGGCGACGTCCGTCGCGGTACATGATGAGCTGCCAGTGCGTGTAGAAGGGGGGCATGCCAGCCAGCGACGGTGTCCCCGGCGTGATCGCGTTGCCCGCGGCTCCATGGCACGGCACGCATGCCTCCGCCTTTCTCCGCCCCGCCGCGATGTCCGCCCCGGGAGCAACGGAGACCAGTGCGGTAACAGTGCTGATGATCGCCAGCACGACAAAGATCGCAACGATGATGAGGCGGGGACGAGGGAGCATGAGCACCCACTAGCGTATCACCGGTGTTTAGGGACACCGGCCCCAACGCGGTGACTGTGTCGCACCTCGCGCGAACGGGGAGGTGTGGAGGGGAGGGGGCGGCGGCCACCCCCTCCGAGTCGGCCTATCGCTTGTAGCTGATGTGGTAGATGGCACCGTGGAAGTCGTCGGAGAGCAGCATCGAGCCGTCGGGCATCCAGTCGATGTGCGTCGGCCGGCACAGCACCGTGTTGCCTTCGTGACATCCGCCGAGGAACACATCGTACTTCGGCGGTTGGCCAGGCTTGAGGTCGACCGTCATCACCCGGTAACCCTGCTTCACGGTGCGGTTCCAGGACCCCTTCTGGGCGATGAAGAGCCGATTCCGGTACTCGGGCGGGAACTGGTTCCCCGTGTAGAAGCGGGTCCCGATGGGGGCGATGTGGGCGCCGAGCTTGAGGAGCGGCGGCGCGAACTCGCTGCACGAGCGCCCTTTGCCGAAGTCGGGATCGATGGTGTCGCCCTGGTGGCAATACGGATAGCCGAAGTGCAGCCCCTTCTTCGGAGCGTGATGAAGCGTGTCATTGGGGAAGTCGTCGCCCGCCCAGTCGCGGCCGTGGCTGACGAAGTAGAGCTCCTTGGTGATCGGGTGGAAGTCGGCGCCCGTGCTGTTGCGCACGCCGAAGGCCACGTACTCGAAGCCGCTCCCGTCGGCGTTGACGCGGGAGACGTTGGCGTGAGTGTCCGGCGGCATGCAGATGTTGCAGGGCGCGCCCATGTTGAAGTAGAGCTTGCCGTCCGGTCCCCAGGCCAGGAAGCGCCAGTTGTGATGCGCATCGGGCGGGAACACATAGACAACCTTCGGGGCCGGCGGGCTGTCGAGGTTTGCCTCGATGTTCTCGTACTTGATGATGTTGGGGATCGTAGCGACGTAGAGCGCGCCGTCCTTGAAGGCCACGCCGCTCGGCTGGGTGAGGCCCTTGAGGATGGTCTTGACCTCGCGCTTGCCGCCCTTGTCCACCACCGCATAAACGTTCCCTGCCACCCGCGTGCCCACGAAGAGCGTGCCCTTGCTGCCCCAGGCCATCTGCCGAGCGTTGTTCAGGCCGTCGGCCCACACGCTGATGCTGAAGCCGGGTGGCAGCTTCAACTTGCTTACCGGGATCTGGGCGGCCGGGGTTGGGGTTGGGGGTGCCGGAACAGGCGCCAAGGGCGAGTTGGCCAGTTCAGGCGGCTGCCCCTGCTTCCACGCCGGTGGCGGCTGCTGTCCCTGGACAGACGCGAGCGGCAGGAGCCAGGCGCCGAGCGCCAACAAGACGACCAGGATGATACCGGTGCTTCGTGCGACCCTCATGACTGCCTCCCTTTGAGCGAGGAGCCTCGACGCGGTGTGCAATCGGCCTGCGACGCGCGGCGAAACGTAATACGCGGCTCCCCGCTTGTCAACAACGCGGCCCGGCTCGATAGTGGGCCAGGAAGTGCGGCAGGCGAGCCCTCAGCCGGCCACGACCGGGGTCCGCGGCTGACGGTACTGCCAGGGCGGGGGCGGCGTCGCGAGATTCGCTTCTCCGCGCGCGGCCTCCACGATGGCGTGATGCGGTGACAGCGAGCAGGCCGGGTCAGTCACCGTCGCGTTGCCGGTCAGGTGAAACGCCTGGCAGCGACAGCCCCCGAAATCCTCGGTCCGCCGCTCACAGCTCCGGCAGGGCTCGGGCATCCAGTCCTCGCCCCGGAAGGTGTTGAGGCCGGGCGAGTCGTTCCAGATCTCGGCCAGGGCACGGTCCCGAACGCAGTCGAAGGCGATCCCGGGTAGGGTGTGGGCGACGTGGCAGGGCAACACTAAACCGTCGGGGCTGATCACCATGAAGCGGCGGCCCCAGCCGTCCATGCAGGACTTCGGGAACCTCACGTAGTAGTCGGGAACCACGAAGAGAACTTCCATCGTCCCGCGCAGGCGGTCCCGCGCGGCCGCCGCGACCGCCCGCGCGCGCTCGAGCTGCTCCCGCGTGGGCAGCAGCGCCCCGCGGTTGAGCAGCGCCCAGCCCAGATACTGGGTGTTGGCGAGCTCGAGCCGGTCGGCGGCCAGTGACTCGGCCAGGGCGATGATCTCGGGAACCCGGTCCAGGTTGTGGCGATGGAGCACGACGTTGAGCGTCAGCGGGAAGCCGACGCTCTTGATCCAGCGGGCCACCTCCAGCTTGCGGGCGAACGACCGGTGGCCGGCGATACGGTCGGAGGCGTCGGCCTCCACGTCCTGGATGGAGAGCTGGACGTTGTCGAGCCCGCGGGCCCGGAACGCCCGTAGCCGGTCGAGGGTCAGCGGAATGCCGCTGGTGATGAGATTGGTGTAGAGGTCGACGTCGCGCGCCTGTCCGATCAACGCCTCCAGGTCGCTTCGGAGCAGCGGCTCACCGCCGGTCAGGTTGAGCTGGACCACGCCGAGCTCCTCGGCCTCGCGAAACACCCGGAGCCAGGTGGCGGTGTCGAGCTCCTGATCGTGACGCGCGTAGTCGAGCGGATTGGAGCAGTACACGCACCGGAGGGGGCAGCGGTACGTCAGCTCGGCCACCAGCGTGTAGGGCCGGTAGGGGCCGCTCATGCGCCATCCTTCACCAGGCCCCGATCGGCCATGACCTGCAAGAAGGCCAGGATCTCGCGCTCCACCCGCTCGCGGGGCTCGGCGGAGGCCCTGGCGGCGAGCTGCTCCACGATGGCTGCCACGGTGTGCTCGCCGGTGCACAGCGCCACCACCGCCGCCGCCGTCGAGTTCAGGGCCAGCCCCTTCTCGGGATAGAGCAGCATGTACTGTTGGCCGCGACGGTCGAAGCGGACCCGGGCCTTGGGGGCCAGCCGCGGCCGGCTCGTGGGCGAGATCATGCCCGCCCGCCGGCCGGACCCCAACCGGGCTCGATGTACGCCGCGTAGAGGCAGTCCAGCAGGTGCCAGAGGATCTCCGTCTTGCGAATGAGGGCGGCCACGCAGCGGGCCTGCAGCTCGTACGTCGTCGCGTGACGGATGACGAAGTCCATCGCCTCCTGGGAATCGCGCCGGGCCCGCGGCACGCGAGACCGGAAGTACTCCAGCATCTCGCGGCTGACCCAGGGATAGTGACGCTCCCAGGCGATCACCCGCCGCGTCATCAGGTCGGGCGCGAAGAACTCCGTCAGCGACGACGCCACTGCCTCGACCAGGCTGTGATCGCGCACCAGGGTCACGTAACCGTCGCACGCGAACCTGACGCCGGGCAGTACCGAGCGGCAGCTCGCCACTTCCTCGCGATCGAGCCCCACCCCCTCGGCCAGCCGGAGCCACAGCTCGAGCCCCGCCCCCTGCCCTCGGCCCTCCTCGTCGCCATCATGGTCGTGGATCCGCCGGATCCACATCCGCCGGAAGGCCGGATCCTCCGACTTCGACAGGATGATCGCGTCCTTGATGGGAACCCGCGTCTGATAGTAGTAGCGGTTCAGGACCCACTGCTGGAGCTGGAGCTGGGTGAGCTTGCCGTCGTGCATCAGCACGTGATAGCGATGGTGATCGTGATACCGCGCTTCACCCTCCCGGCGGAGCCATTCCACCAGGGCCTCCGCGGACAGCGCTGGACGGGCGTGGGCTTCGCTCACAGGACGACCTCCATGCCGTCGAAGGCCACCTCCCAGCCGTGCTCGACGACCGCCTGGCGTTCCGGCGAGTCCTCACGGAGCACGGGATTGGTGTTGTTGATGTGGATGAAGATCCGCCGCGTGCTCGGCAACGGGCCCAGCAGGGCCAGGCTCCCCTGGGGGCCTCCGATGGGGATGTGGGCCATGTCCTCGGCCCGGCTGGTGCCCAGGCCCTGCGCCGGCAGCTCGTCGCTGGACCAGAAGGTCCCGTCGAAGAACGCGCAGTCCGCTCCGGCGAGCGCCATCCGGACGGCCGGGGTCACCGCGCCCGCGGCCGAGGCATAGGCCACCGTCCGGCCGGTTCGCGGCTCCCGGATCCTCACGGCCACGTTGTCCTCCGGATCAGGCGGCAACCGTCCCTCGAGGTGGATCGGCAGTTTGCCGGGGACGGCGACGGCGGAGAGCACGAGACCGGTGGGCCGACCGTCGACGGTCATCTCCTCCTCGTGGCCGGGCTTCAGCACCCGCCACGTCACCTGCCCGGGGAACCGCTGCAGGGTCCGGTAGAGGACGTTGCCCTCGGTGAAGCCCCGACGCACACGATCGGTCGCATACACCGTCAGCGGGTGGGACTCGCGCAGCGACAGGAGCCCCAGGCAGTGATCGAGGTCTCCGTTGGTGAGGACGATGCCGGCGATCGGGGAATGGCGCGGGGCCCGCGGGTGCAGCGAAGGGAAGCTCTCGATCTGGGCGCGGATCTCCGGCGAGACGTTGAGGAGGAACCACGCCGCGCCGTCGGCGCTGACGGCCACGCACTCCTGGGTGCGAGCCACGACGCGGACCGTCCCCTCACGCGCGCCGCGACAGTTCTGACAGCCGCAGTTCCACTGCGGCACTCCGCCCCCTGCAGCTGAACCGAGGATCCGGATACGCACGGTCACCGGAGATAATACAGCCCTTCGCGCCGGCCTGCGGGGGCCGCCGGGAAGGGCTGTTCAGCGCGCGGGGGGACCGCCGCTCAGAAGGAGTCCGGGTCCTCCCGATCGAAATCGTCCTGATAGGAGTTGATCTCGGCGTCCATCTTGATCTCTACGAAGGCGGGCGTTTCCCACGTCATCGACGTTCACCCCCTGTCAGATGGTAAGGCGGTTGCAGTGGGCAAGATAGAGGAGACCCGGGGCGCCTGTCAAGGCATGGCAACCAGATCGGAGGGCCGGACCGGCAGGCGGGTGATGGTGAGGCCCCGCGGGCGCACGGCGTCCGCCACGGCGTTGGCGAGGGCCGCCGGCGCCCCGATGGTGCCCCCCTCCCCCATGCCCTTGATGCCGCCGGGAACGCGGGGCGCCGGCGTTTCCAGGTGGCCGAGCCGAGGCTCCGGCACGTCATCCGCTCTCGGCAGGGCGTAGTCCATCAGCGTCGCCGTGAGGAGCTGGCCCTGGTCGTCGTAGACGATCGCTTCCCGGAGCGCCTCGCCCGCTCCCTGACATACGGCACCGTGCACCTGCCCTTCCACGAGCAGCGGATTGATCACGGGCCCACAGTCCTCGACGACCGTGTAGCCGAGCACGCGGACCCCGCCGGTCTGGGGATCGACCTCCACGAACGCCACGTGAACGGCCCCCGAGAAGGTCGGTCCGGGCGGGTCGAAGTAGATGGTCGCCTCCAATCCCGGCTCCAGGCCCTCCCCGCCAGGTCGCGAGTACGCGGCCCGGGCGACGTCGAGGAAGGAGACCGCGCGTTGCGGCATTCCCTTGACGTGAGCGTTGCCGCCGTCGAGAACAATGTCGTCAGGCGCGGCCTCCAGCAGGTGCGCGGCCAGTCTCGTGACCTTCCGGCGCACCACGTCGGCCGCCGCGCCGGCTGCGCCCACCATCGCCACGGCACCGCGGCTGCCGAAGGTGCCGCTGCCCACCGGACTCGCGTGGGTGTCGACGGGCTGAACGCAGACCCGCTCGAGCGGCACGCCCAGCCGGTCGGCCACGATCTGACCCAGCGCCGTGGCATGCCCCTGCCCCTGCGAGGGGAAGCTCACCGCGCAGCGCACGGCGCCATCGGGCTCGACACGGACCATCGCGGCCTCGATTCCGGGAATTTCTTGCATGCCGCGCCGACGGAAGACCTCGGTGCCCATCCCTGTGTACTCCGTGTAGCAGGCCACCCCGATCCCGACCTGTCGGCCGGCGGCCCGCGCGCGCTCCCGCTCGCGCTTGAGCTCCTCGTAGCCCGAGAGGTCCAGCGCGAGCTCGAGGGCCTTGGGAAAATCCCCGCTGTCGTAGGTCATCCCGCTGGCCGACGTGAACGGATAGGCCTCGCGGGGAATCAGATTGCGACGGCGCACCTCGGCTGGATCGAGATCCAGCCGCTCGGCCACCAGGTCCAGCGCCCGCTCCATCACGAACGCGCCCATGGTCATCCCCACACCCCGATAGGCGCCAAGCGGCGGCTTGTTGGTGGCCACCGCCACCGCTTCGTACGCATAGGCCGGCGTCAGATACGGCCCGGGCAGTATGGAGGCGGTCCCCAGGGGCTCCAGCGCCTGGGTGAGCGCATGGATGTGATAGGCGCCGGCGTCGGAGAGCATTCGGGCCTGCAGGGCGAGCAGCCGGCCCTGGCGATCGGCGGCCACGGCCAGCTCGACCCGCTGCTCGCGGGCATGGGAGCCAGCCGCCAGGTTCTCCCGCCGCTCCTCGATCCACTTCAGCGGGCGCCCCAGCCTCCGGGCCAGCGCCGCCACGGCGACGTCTTCGGGGAACACGTGGACCTTGAGGCCGAAGCCGCCGCCCACGTCGGGCACGATCACGCGCACCTGTGACTCGCTGAGCTGCAGCGTGGCGGCCAGCGCCGAGCGAAGGATCTGCGGGGTCTGGGTGGACGCCCACACCGTAAGGGTGGCCCCGTCCCAGTCCGCGACCACGCCGCGGGGCTCGAGCGGGACCGGCGCACAGCGGCCGTGGCTGAACGTCTCGCGCAGGACGAGCGGCGCCGTGGCCAGAGCGGTGTCCACGTCGCCCCGCCGCCAGTCGCGCCGGAAGAGGATCTGGCCCGCGGCCAGGCCGGCATCGATCGACGTGATGGCGGGCAGCGGCGCATAGCTCACGGCGACGGCCTCCCGCCCGTCGGCGGCGAGGGGCGCCCGTTCGGCGATCACCGCGGCTACCGCTTCGCCGACGAACCGCACGCGCCCCTCGGCCAGCGGTAGCCACGCCGTGGCTGTGAAGCCGCCTCCGTCGAGCCGCGGCGCGAGGGGACGAACCGCGCCCCGGAGGTCAGCCGCCGTGGCAACCGCCACCACACCGGGCTGAGCCCGGGCCCGGGCGGCGTCGATCTCGCGCACCTCGGCGTGGGCGTGGACGCTGCGGACGAAGGCCACGGACAGCATCCCGGGCAGCGCGAGGTCGGCAACGTACCGGCCGCGGCCGCGCAGCAGCCGCGGATCCTCCACGCGCTTGACGCGGGCGCCGGTCAGACGGATCACGTCTTCACCTCACGTCTCCTGCAGCCGATGGAACACCAGCCCGTCCAGGAGCTTGGGATAGAAGTGCGTGGACTTCTGCGGCAGCAGCTCGCCACCCTCGACGACGGCCCGAAGCTCCTCCGCCGTGGTCGGGGCGATGAGGAACGCCGCCTGGCAACGCCCCGCGCGGGCCAGGCGTACGGCCTCGTCAGTGTCCGCGGTGTAGTCCACGTGGCTGCGGGCGTCGAGCTTGGCCTCGGTGATGTCGAGCAAGGGCTTGAGGAGTCCTTCGTGGAGGATCGACACGGACAGGGCGCGCCACGCCGGCGAGGTGTGCGCCGGCCACGGCACCTTGGTCACGGCCTCGTCGCGCAGGCGGAAGACCAGGGCCCGAGCCCCGCTCACCACGCCGATCGTGCGAGTGGTCGGGGTGAAGTGCAGCGGGTCGGCCAGCGACGCCGTCTCGAACCACGGCTGCGCGCGCTCAGCCAGCCGGTCCAGCGCGAAGTGCTCCACGCCGTGCACGAGCCGGTGATTGGCCAGGATGGTGAGCCCTGGCGCCTCCAGAGTGCAGAACGCCATGAGCTTGAGACGGGCGCCGGGATGGTCGCGCGCGTAGCCCACCGCCGTTTCGTAGCGATGGTGGCCGTCGGCGATGATCACAGACCGGGGGGCCATCAGCGCCTGCACCCGGGCGATCGTGGCCTCGTCGGTGATCCGCCAGAGCTGGTGCAGCTCGCCGCGGAGGTCGTGAGCCTCGGCCACCGGCTCGCCATGGGGCTGCACGGCCTGGCGCAGGGCGCCGTCGGGATCGCTGGTCAGCATGAACAGCAGGCCCATGTCCGCGCTGGTCGCCTCGAGCAGGCGCAGCCGATCCTGCTTGGGCCCGGCGTGGGTGCGCTCGTGGGGACGCACGACGCCCCGAGCATAGTCGGTGACTTCGCCGAGCGCGACGAAGCCGGCCCGCGTGATTCGGCGCCCCTGCACCGCGTACGTCTGGTGATAGGGGTAGATGGCGGGGCGCTGCTCGGGGGTCCACACGCCGTCGGCCAGCCACGCCTGCAGGATCTGCCCAGCCCGATGGTACCGGTCGACGCCCGGCTCCTCGCTGGGCAGGGTGACGCGAACCACGTTGTGGGCGCTCATGGCCAGCAGCCGGTCTTGCAGCTCGGGGCTGATCTGGTCGTAGGGCGGGGCCACGACCGGCGAGATGTCCCGCGTCCCGCCCGCAGCGTAGCGGTATCCACGGAACGGCTGGATGTTCACTGTAACGGGTGCCGCGAGGCCGGCTTGGACCGAGGGTGGCCGGCCCCAGGAGCGCGTGGCTCCGTCATCGCGGGTGCGATTCTAGCGCCGGACGCCCACGTGGCGTAGCAGAACCTCGGGCTCGGCGGCGAGCTCGGCCGGTGTGGCCTGCCGCACGATGCGACCGTTCTCGATCAGGGCCACCCGATCGGCGATCGCCAGGACCGCGTCGACCTTCTGCTCCACGAGCAGGACCCCGACCCGCCGGGCCCGGAGCCCGGCGATCGTCTCGAGCAGACGGTCCACCAGCGTGGGCATCAAGCCCTCGCTGGGCTCGTCCATCAGCAAGATGCTGGGCCGCGCGCAGAGTGCCCGCGCGGTCGCCAGCATCTGCTGCTCGCCGCCGGACAGCGTGCCCGCGCGCTGGCGCAGGCGCTCGCGGAGCAGGGGGAAGAGATCCAGCACCGGCTCTCGCGTCTCGGCGCCACCGCTGCGGACGAGGAGCCCCATCGTGAGGTTCTCCTCGACGGTGAGCTCGGTGAAGAGCCGCCGGCCCTGGGGGACGTAGGCGATGCCTCGCCGCGGGATCTCGTGGGCCGGCAGTCGGCGGAGATCTCCCCCGTCTAGCGTGATCCGGCCCGCGCCCAGGCGCACCAGGCCCATGATGGCGCGCAGCGTGGTGGTCTTGCCCGCACCGTTTCGCCCCAGCAACCCCACGATCTCCCCGCTGGCCACCTCCAGCGAGAGATCTTTCAGGATGTGGGCGCCCCCGTAGTACGCGTTGATGCGATCCAGGCGGAGCGTCATCGGCCCAGGTACGCCCGCTGCACATCGGGATGCGTCTCGATCTGCCGTGGCGTACCCTCGGCGATGACGCGCCCGCTGTCCATCACCGTGACGCGGCTGGCCACCTCGAGGACGACAGCCATGTTGTGCTCGATGAGGAGCACCGTGGCCTGGCGGGCAACATCCCGTACGAGCCCGATGAGGGCGTCGATCTCGGCCGCGGCCAGCCCCTGCGTGGGCTCATCGAGAATGAGCAGCTCGGGGCGGAGCGCTAGCGCCATGGCGATCTCCAGGAGGCGCTGGTGGCCATAGCTCAGGGCCCCGGCCGGCTGGTCGTGGACCTGGGCCAGTCCCACGGTGGCCAGGGCGGCCGCGACGTCGCCGGCCACCGCCTCCCGATCGAGCGCGAGCCAGTCGGTCAGCCCCCGCAGTCGGCGCCGCTGCGCGGCCAGGACCACGTTGTCGTGGACGGTGAGGCGCCGGTAGACGCTGGTGATCTGGAACGTGTAGACGATGCCCAGCCCTACCCGGTGCCAGGCCGGACGCCGGGTGATGTCGTGGCCGTCGAAGAGCACCCGGCCGGTGGTCGGCGCCAGGCGACCGCTGATGAGGCCGACCAGCGTCGTCTTGCCCGCCCCGTTGGGCCCGATCAGCGCCCGCACTTCACCGCGGTCGAGGCGGAAGTCCACGCTGCTCACCGCCTCCAGCCCCCCGAAGCGCCGGGTCAGCGCCTGGGTCTCGAGCAGCGGGCTCACGGCAGCCACCGCGCCCAGCGGGCGCGCAGGCCGCCGACGAGGCCGGCCGGCGCCCACAGCACCGTCAGGACCAGCACGGCGCCGACCACCATCAGGTAGCCGGTGGTGAGCCCGCTGGCCACGTCCACCAGATAGGTCATGAGCAGGGTGCCGACCAGCGGACCGAGCGTCGTCCCCGCGCCGCCCAGCAGCGTCCACAGCAACGGGTAGATCGAGTAGAGGATGCCGGCAAAGGTCGCGCCCACGTAGGAGAAGAGCAGCGTGTAGGCGGCGCCCGCCACCGCCGACATCAGCCCGGACATCACGACGGAGACGAGACGATAGAGGGCGGTATTGTAGCCGAGCAGGCGCGTGCGCTCTTCGTTCTCGCGCAGCGCAACGAGCACCCGCCCGATTGGCGAGCGCACGAGCCACAGGCTGCCGAGGAGGCAGGCGGCGAAGACCACGAGGGCCACGTTGTACTTGACGGTGGGATCGGCGAAGGGCAGGCCGGCGAGCACGAACCCCTGGTCGCCCATCGTGATCTCGTTGAAGTACAGCATGGCCAGGTAGAAGGCCTGGGCCAGCATCATCGTCACGATGAGGAACGCCGGGCCCGTCGTCCGCAGCGTGATCAGCCCCACCACGCCGGCGACCACGAGGCCGGCGGCAACGCCGGCGACGAAGGCGGCCGCCACCCCCAGGCCCAGATGCTGGATGGTGAGGCCGGTGCCGTACATGCCGGCGGCGAAGAACATCGCGTGGCCCAGGCTCATCAGGCCCGTATACCCGAGCAGCAGGTTGTAGCCCGTGGCGTAGGCGGCCAGGACCATGATGCGCGCCATCATCCCGTGATGAAACGGCGGGAGCAGGAACTGGAGAACGGCGAGGAGCGCCACCACCCCCAGATGGATCCCCAGCGCGGGGTCCCGCCGGTCTGGCGTCACGCCGGCTCCTCGCCGAAGAGCCCTCGTCCCCGGACGGCCAGCACGAGCCCGACCAGCAGCGTGGCCACGATCTTGGCCAGGGTCGGCGAGAAGAGGACCGACACCAGGCCGTCGCTGAGGCCCACGAGCAGCGCCGCCACCAGGGTGCCCCGAAGGCTGCCGAGGCCACCCAGGATCACGACGACGAAGGACATCAGCAGGGCATCCAGCCCCATCAGGTAGTGGGCCTGCTGCACGGGAACGATGAGGGCCCCGGCCACGGCGGTCAGGCCGGCGCCCAGGCCAAAAGCGATCGTGTAGATCCGGCCCACCGGCACCGCGAAGGCCTGCGCCATCTCCCGGTCCTGCTGGGTGGCTCGCAAGAAGAGCCCGAGCCGCGTCCAGGACAGCGCGACCCAGGTGAGCACGATCAGCACACCCGCCCCGGCGGCGACGATGAGCTTGTAGCCGGAGTAGCCGAACCATGGGAAGTCGATCCGAAAGTAGAGGGGGGCCTCGACCGGACGGGCGTACGGCCCGTACGTCGTGAGCACGAGCTGCTGCAGGATGTAGAGCAGGCCGATGGTGGCCACGATGGTGCTCTCGGGCTCATAGCCGACACGCCGGAGGACCAGCCGATCGGCGACGATGGCCACCGCGCCCACCACGATGGGCGCGGCCACCAGCCCGGCCAGGAAGCTCCCGGCCAGCGTGGAGACGTACCAGGTCACGACGGCGCCCAGCATGAAGAACTCGCCGTGGGCCACGTTGACGATGCGCATGACGCCGAAGACGAGCGACAGGCCGAGCGCGGTCAGCGCCAGCACGAGCGCGCCGACCGTGCCCTCCAGGAGGGCCAGGAAGAGATGGGCTTCGAGGCTCAGAGCGGCTGCTTGGTGTAGTCGGCCTCGGGCGGGTACATCGAATCCTCGATCGCCGTCCGGTGCACGGGATTCAGCCGGCGCTTTTCTACCCGGGAGATCACCTGATGGGCAAAGACCTGGTGCAGCCGGCCCACGAAGCGCTTGGCCCCCTGCGGGTGCTCCAGGCCCTCGGGGAAGGACGAGAAGCCCTCCAGGGTCTCGACGAACGCCCGGTAGTCGGCGGGCCCCGGCTTCTTGTACCCGCTCTGCTCCACGGCCCGCTTGATGACGAAGAGCGTCTCCCAGCACCCGAACATGTGTGAGAAGGTCGAGATGTCTTTGGGATCGTTGACGCTGGCCCCGTTGTCGTTCACGCCCACCCGCTCACGATAGGCGCGCACGTGGGGAGGCGTGGCCGGGCCGGCGTAGCGCGGGAAGGCCTCCCAGAAGTACGTGCCCTCCAGAAAGTCGAGCCCGGGAGCGCCGAGATCGACCCCTTCCAGGGAATCGACGAACCCGAAGATCTGCGGCCGCCGGGGCCCGAAGTGCTCGCCCATCTCCTTGACGAAGGTCAGCACGCCGGGGCCCACCATCACGTGGTAGAGAACCTCGGTGTCGGCCGGCACCCGCGGGAAGTATTTGGTGAAGGAGGTCTCCGTCGGCGGAATGGGCACGAGCGCCTTGATCGTGCCGCCCTGGGCCGTGGCCACCCGGCTGAAGAAGTCACGGTGGTCGTGGCCGAAGGCGTAGTCCGGGAAGATCAGGGTGACGTTCTTGCCCAGGTTCTTGAGGATCCAGGGCGCCATGGCCGTCACCTGGGCTCGGACGTCGGTGATGCCGGGCTGAAAGACGTAGCGGTTCAGCCGGCCGGAGGCGACGTGGTAGCCCTCGCTCACCACCAGGTACGGGATCTTCAGCTCCCCCGCCTGTGGGGCCGAGGCGATGACCACGTGTGAGAACAGCGTCCCGAAAATCAGGTCCACCTTGCGCTGCTTGGCCAGTTTCTCGACCACCTCGGCCCCGCGCTTGGGATCGGTGCCGTCGTCCTCGGCCACGATCTCGACCGGCCGGCCAGCGATGCCTCCCTTCTCGTTGATGAGCTTGACCGCCGCCGTCGTGGTGCGCTCGTACCACCGCCCGTAGACGGCGCCGATCCCGGTGCGATGGACCTGAAAGCCCAGACGCAGGGGGGCGCCACTGCCCTGGGCCGCGGCACGCGGGGTCCACGGCGCCGGCAGAGTCGCCGCGAGCGGGACCGCACCGGCACCCTTCAAGAAACTCCGTCGCGAGCTCCTCAGCATGGGCCGACCTCCTCGTCGGGGGCGTCGATCGGGCGCGATGGTCTATTAGCACGGCGACAGAGTGGACTCAACCCGCAGTCGGCGTCGAGAGCAGCCACAGGCCGAGCATCGTGTAGCCGATCATGAGCGCGAGCAGCGAGAGCTGGCCGCGCCTCGTGAGCATCGCGGACAGGCCCTGGCGCAGCGCCAGGCCGTGAGCGATCACGACGCCCGCCACGTGCGCGGCCACGATGAGCGTCACCTGCGCATGCCAGATCGCATAGACGCGCGCGGGATCGGAGAGGAACGAGGTCACCACGGGCAGCTGCCGCGTGCCGAGCAGATCCCAGCCACGGGCGAAGGGGTCGGAGGCCGCGCGCAGCGCGTACTGGACGTCGACCAGCAGCACGGGCAGGTAATGGGCGAAGTGGTAGCCGCAGGCGATGGGAACCAGCGAGAGGACGAAGAGCCCCGGCCAGCCGGTGGGACGCACGGCCAGCAGATAGACCAGCGTCAGCAGGGTGAACAGGGCGACCAGGCCCAGGCTGTTGGGCGCCATGAGCGCCGTGCGGCCGGGGTGGACCAGCGGGTTGGCGCCGAGCAGCCCGAGCCAGGCGAAGGTCCGCGACAGGCCGTCGAAGGAGACCGCGGCGAGCAGGAGCAGGACGAACGCCACCCCGCTCGCTTCGCGTGGTTCCAGGTCGAGCAGGCGCAGCGCTGGCAGTCGCAGCGCGATCGCCCGCCGGTGCCAGGCCACTGGCGCGACCCAGGACATGATCCGAAAGAATACGGCGAACGTTTCGGCCCGGCGTAGCCACCGGGGACCGAACAGCAGGGCGCCGACCAGGTGAGCGAGCCAGTAACCGGCAACGGCCTTGGCCAGGACGGCGGGATCGCTGGGGGCGGGATGGATCAGCTCGAACCACGCGAAGAGGAGCAGCCCGGCCACGGCCGGCCAGTGGGCAGCCCGACGGGGATAGAACAGGGGCGGCGAGCTTCGCCAGTCGCGCAGGGGCGCGAGGCCCGTCAGCACGCGATACAGCCCGCTCCAGGGATTCAGGTGCGCCCAGAGATCGCCGAATCCGCCGTGCAGGTAGCTCAGCCCGATCCACCAGACGCTCCACACGAAGAGCGGGAGCGGATTCGCCAGCGGATCCCGGCTGCCCACGAGGCCGGCGACCACGAGGACGACGGTCACGGCCAGCGAGACCAGGCTCGTCGCGGTTTCGAGATGGCGCTGGCCCGGGATCCGCACGGGCACGCGCAGCCGGAGGGATTGCGCGCCGGCGATGAGCCGCGGCGACGCCCACGTCATCAGCGCGAACGATACGGCCACCGTGATCGCCCCGCCGGCGACGTACAGGTGGGTGGGCAGGAGCAGGATGAACCCGCTCCCGGTGGCGTGGGCGCCGGCGACGAGGGGCCAGGCCGCGCCTACCCCGGCGCCCAGCGCGGCGGCGACGCGCAGGAGACGCCCGGCTAGGAGGCTTCCGATCGCGTGCGCCCGAGGCGACGCTGGACGTCGACGACGTGGGTGATCATCGCGGCCCGGGCTCGCTCGGGCTCGCGGGCGGCGACTGCCGCCAGGATGATCTTGTGGGCGGCGTTGACCGTCGCGTCGCCCTCGAGGCAGACGCGGGGCCCGAGATCGCCGAGCGCGTCCACGAGCACGGCATGCACCGGGTTCCGGGCGGCGGCCGCCATCAACCGGTGGAAGCGGTCCTTCGCCCCCGGCTGCCCGTCGAGGGCGGCGTGGAGCTGCTCCAGATCAGTCCTGGTAGCGCGCTCGGCGGCGAGGCGGGCGATCTCGGGCTCCACCATGAGGCGAGCCTCGGTGAGCTGCGACGGCGATATCCGCGCCAGCCGGAACAGCGTGGCGAAGTCCCGGCGCAGCAACCCGGCGTCCACGTGACGGACGAAATGCCCGCCGCTCGAACCATGCCGGACCTCGATGAGGCCACGATGCTCGAGCGTACGCAGGGCCTCGCGCAGAGCCACGCGGCTGGCCCGGAACTGGTGGACCATCTCGCGCTCGGGAGGCAACCGGTCGCCGCTGCGCAGGCGCCCGGCGAAGATTGCCCGCTCGATCTGCTCGACGATGTGCTCGTAGACGCGGGGCGATCGCACGGAGGTGGACATTGGCGCGGCAACTGTCAGACCAAACGCCGATGAAGTCAAGGGGACCAGCGGTTGCCCGGAGGCGCCGTCGCTGCCCATCGCGATGAGGTACACTAGGGCCCCCCGGGAGCCCAGGGTGCTCGAGCATGGGTAACGTGGAGCGCTGCGACAAGACCTTGCCGCTGAACGAGATGATGTTCTACGTGCGTAAGGACGCCCGCCTGCGCGCGCGCTGGCAGACCGATCTGGAAACCCTCTGCCGCGAATTCGGGCTGGGCGCCGACGAAGCCCAGGCGCTACGCGACCGCGACGTGC
Organism: Candidatus Methylomirabilota bacterium; assembly: GCA_036556905.1. Taxonomy (GTDB): domain Bacteria; phylum Methylomirabilota; class Methylomirabilia; order Rokubacteriales; family CSP1-6; genus 40CM-4-69-5. The sequence continues at coordinate 9,656 of DATBIM010000053.1, read as the reverse complement.
GGCGGCTGAACGAGCTCGGCGTGCACCAGTACTACATTCCCCAGATCATGCGCCTGTTCTTCGGGGCCGCCGCGAACTCGAACACCCACCCGGCCCTGGAGGCCTATCGCCGGGCCTTCCCCGAGGAAACGGCCCGGGCCTTCGCCCTGGCCGAGCGCCTCGAGCGCCGAGCGAAGGGCTAGCGTCATGGCCAGCATCGTCGCGGCCATGGCCATGACCCACGCGCCGGGGCTCACCGGCTGGTTCGACCGCGCCCCCGCCGAGCAGCAGCAGGAGGCCCGCCGCGCGCTGGGCGAGCTGCGGCAGCGGCTGGAGTCGGCCCGGCCCGACGTCATCGTGGCCTTCTCCAACGACCATCTCCTCAACTGGCCCATCAACAACACCCCGGAGTTCACGGTGGGCATCGGCGAGGAGCACGTGGGTCCGGCCGAGTGGTACGACGAGTGGCTCGCGCTCGAGCAGTATCGAATCCCCGGCCACCCCGCGCTGGCCCGCTACCTCGTCAACGAGGGCGCCCGGCGGCGCCTGGCCTTCGCCTACCTGCGCCGGATGCAGTTCGACGATGGCATCTCGGTGCCCATGCACTACCTGAACCCCGGAGGGCGCACGGCCCTGGTCCCCGTCACCATGAACTGCACGGTGCCGCCCATTCCCACGCCGGAGCGCTGCTACCAGGTGGGCACGGTGCTGCGCGCGATGCTCGCGGCGTGGCCGGGCCCCGAGCGCATCGCCATCCTCGCCACCGGCGGGCTCAGCCACGAGCCGGGCGGGCCGCGCTACTTCTGGGTCGACGAGGAGTTCGACCTGTGGTTCCTGGATCTCCTCAAGCGGGGTGACCACCAGAGCCTGCTCCGCGAGTGCACGCTCGAGCGCATGGAGCAGGCCGGCTCGGGGGGCACCGCCGAGCTGAACGCCTGGATCCTGGCCCTGGCCTTCACGCGCGGGCCCGCCGACGTGATCGCCTACCTGCCGGCCATCGCCTGGCGTACCGGCACCGGGATGGTCGTGTGGAACGAGCTCGCCTGAGATGTACACGGCGCACGCCTGGGGCCTGACCATCCTGCGTGTGGTGCTGGGCGTGATCTTCATCATGCACGGCTACTACGCGCTTACGGTCTTGGGACCGGCCCGCACCGCCGATCTGATCGTACGTCTCGGCAACCCCCCGGCGATGGGACCGCCGCTGGCCTGGTACCTGATCGCCGCGCACCTCGTCGGCGGATTGCTCCTCGTCATCGGCCTGTGGACCCTGGTCGCGGCCCTGGCCCAGGTGCCGATCATCGCCGCCGCTGTCTTCCTCCTGCACGCTCCCCAGGGGTTTTTCATGAGAGCGACCTTCTCCCCCACCGGCCAGCCTGCCGTCGCCGGCTACGAGTTCTCGCTGCTGGTGCTGGCGGCGACGCTGACGATCGTCCTGGCCGGGCCCGGCGCGCCATCTGCAGATCTGGCCCGCGGCCGCCGACGTCTCTCGGTGCCCTGACCATGGCCCGCACCCATCATCTCGACTCCAGCCAGGTCCATTACGAGTGGAACAACGCCCTGCCACCCCGGCTCACGATCGACCCTGGCGACACGGTGGTCTTCCAGACCCGTGACGCCGCCGACGGCTGGTACACGCCGACCTCCACGGCGGCGGACGCCGCGGCCAAGCCCCAATTCCGCGGCCATCCCCTCACCGGCCCCATCCAGGTGCGGGGGGCGCGCGCCGGCGGTGTGCTGGTGGTCGAGATCGTGGACATGAAGCCGGCGGCGTCGTTCGCCTATACCCAGATCATCCCGGGGCGCGGGCTCCTGCCCGAGGAGTTCCGCCAGGCCTACGTGCAGATCTGGGACCTCTCCGACGGTCGCCACGCCCGGGTCGGCAACCGCATCGCGGTGCCCATCGACCCCTTCCCGGGGGTCATGGGGGTCGCGCTCGACGAGCCGGGCAGCCACACCACGATGCCGCCCCGGAAGAACGGCGGCAACATGGACATCAAGCAGCTCACCGCCGGCACCACGCTCTACTTGCCGGTGTGGGTGGACGGCGCGCTCTTCAGCGTGGGCGATGGCCACGCCGCCCAGGGCGACGGGGAGGTGTGCATCAACGCCGTCGAGATGGCGGCCCAGGTCACATTGCGCTTCGACCTTTTGCCCGACCGGAAACTGCCCGAGCCGCGCCTGCGCACGCGGGGGCCGATCGGAGCGCGCACCAACATCGGCCCGCACTACGCGACGACGGCCCACGGCCCCGATCTCTACCGGGCGGCCCAGCAGGCCACGCGCTACATGATCGACCACCTCGTGGAGGAGCGCGGGCTCTCGCGGGAGGAGGCCTACGTGGTGTGCAGCGTGGCCGCCGACCTCAAGATCAGCCAGATCGTCGATGCGCCGAACTGGATCGTGTCGGCGTTCCTGCCGGAAAGCGTGTTCGTCTGAACGTCCAGCGCCTCGACCACCTGGTCCTCACCGTGCGCGACCTCGCGGCCACCGTGGAGTTCTATCGCCGGGTGCTGGGTATGGAGGTGGTGACCTTCGGGGAGGGCCGCACGGCGGTCCGCTTCGGTGATCAGAAGATCAATCTGCATCCGGCCGGGGGCGGGGTGACGCTGGTGGCGGCCCGGCCCACCCCCGGCTCGGGCGACATCTGCCTGCTCACCGAGGAACCGCTCGTCGCCTGGATCACGCACTTGAAATCGTGCGGGGTGGCGGTGGAGGCTGGCCCGGGACGGCGCGCGGGCGCCCGCGGGCCCATCGAATCCATCTACCTGCGCGACCCCGACGGAAACCTGGTGGAGATCTCCAACGAGGTGGTGGCGGCCGACCCCATCGCCCCGCTCCGCGACTGGCTGCGGCAACTGCAGGCCTGTGTGCGGACCCAGGACTTCACGGGCGGCCGGGCCCTGTGCGTCCCCGAATTGCTAGCCTTCGGCACCAAGGCCGAGATGGTAGAGGGCGTGGACCAGGTCATGGAGCAGCAGTGGCGGAAGGTGTGGCCGTACATCCGCGAGTTCACCATCCACGCCGACCAGGCGCGGGGCGCCATCCACGCGAACCAGGGCTGGGTCATGGCCCGCTGGGATTCGCTCGGGGTCCGTGCCGATGGCTCCACGTTCCCGCGGCCCGGACGGCTGACCATCCTCTTCGCGCGGCGAGCCGGGCGCTGGCTCGCCACCCACACGCACTTTTCCCTGTCGCCCACTTCGTAAGGAGGAGCCATGGACATCGGCCTCTGCATTTTCTCCACCGAGTACGCGATCCGCATCGACGAGCTGGCCCGGGAGGCGGAGAGCCGCGGCTTCGAGTCGCTGTTCGTGCCCGAGCACACGCACATTCCGACGAGTCGGCGCAGCCCGTTCGCCGGCGGCGAGCTCCCGGAGGAGTACAAGCACACCCATGACCCGTTCGTGTCCCTGGCCTACGCCGCCGCCGTGACCCGGCGGCTCAAGATCGGCACCGGCATCTGCCTGGTCATCGAGCGCGACACCATCACCACCGCCAAGTCGGTGGCCAGCCTCGATCTGCTCTCGAACGGCCGCTTCCTCTTCGGCATCGGGGGCGGCTGGAACGCCGAGGAGATGGAGCACCACGGGACCGACTTCAAGACCCGCTTCCCGCGGCTGCGCGAGCAGATCCTGGCCATGAAGCAGATGTGGACGAAGGACGTCGCCGAGTTCCACGGCCAGCACGTCAACTTCGAGCCGATCTGGTGCTGGCCCAAGCCCGCGCAGAAGCCCCACCCGCCCGTGCTGTGGGGCGGCGAGGGCACGCCCACGCTCAAGCGCGTGGCCGAGATCGGCGACGGCTGGTTCCCCCGGGCCCGCAACACCGAGCGGTTGTTCGCCGGGCTGGAGGAGCTGAAGGGCCTGGCCGCCAAGGCCGGGCGCGACATGAAGCAGATCTCGGTGTCCGTCTTCGGCGCCCCCGGTGATCGGACCGTGCTCGATCGATACCGCGCGGCCGGCATCACCCGCGCCATTCTGCGGCTGCCCCCGGAGGGGCGCGACAAGATCCTGCCCCTGCTCGACCAGCACGCCAAGCTGCTGTCGTGAGCGAGGCCGCCCCCGGCTGGGCCATGGACCTGCTCCGCCAGGGGCGCGTGGCCCGGCTGGGGACGGCGGACGCCGGCGGCCGGCCGCTGGTGGTCCCGGTGTGCTACGCCTTCGACGGGGCGCACCTCTACTCGGCGATCGACGCCAAGCCCAAGCGGAGCAGCCGGCTGCGACGCGTACGTAACCTCGCCGAGAACCCTCACTGCTCGCTGGTGGTCGACGTGTACGACGAGGAGTGGAGCCGGTTGCGCTGGGTGATCGTGCAGGGGCAGGCCGAGCTCCTCACGAGCGGCGCCGACTACGCGCGGGGCGTGGACCTGCTCGTGGCCAAGTATCCGCAGTACCGCACGCTCGGGCTCGACCGCGCCCAGGGGACGCTGATCCGGATGACGCCCGAGCGCTACCTGCACTGGAGCTACGCATGAGCGGCGCCTTCGCCAAGACCTACGTGACGTGGACGGACGTCGAGCGCATGGTCGGCAAGCTGCTGAACGCCCTGCCCGGCGACTACGACAACATCCTCGTCATCACCCGCGGCGGCATGGTCCCCGCCTGCCTCATCAGCGAGCGGACCGGCATCCGTAACATCCTGTGCGCCGCCGTCATCCTCTACGAGGACGAGGAACGCAGCCTGCCCGAACCGGCCTTCGTGCAGTTCCCGGAGGACCGCCACGTCCGCGGCCGCCGCATCCTGGTGGTGGACGACGTGTGGGACAGCGGCAGCACCGTGGTGGCCGTGCGCGAGCGGTTGCGCAAGGCCGGCGCCGACGTGCATGTGTGCGTGCTGCACTACAAGCCCGCCCGGAGCAAATTCCCCGGCGACGGCCCCGACTTCTACGCGGCCGAGGCCGACGGCTGGGTCGTCTACCCGTGGGACCCCTTGCACGCGCTGCCGGCGTAGCGACTAGGAGAACGGCTGTGGCGGCGACGGTCAGCCTTCTGCTGGTGGTCGTATCCATTCTCGCCGCGCCGCTGGTTGTCGAGGCACAATCGGCGACGAAACTCTACCGGATCGGGTTTCTGGGCGCTGCGTCCGCTTCCACTCACGGAACTCGGCTCGAAGCGCTGCGGGCGGGTCTGCGCGATCTCGGTTACGTGGAAGGCAGGAACATTGTCATCGAGTATCGATGGGCCGAAGGAAAATACGAGCGACTCCCCGTCCTTGCCGCCGAGCTGGTGCATCTCAACGTCGACGTCCTGGTTGCCGCCGGGACACCCGGAATCTCTGCGGCCAAGCAGGCGACCCCAACGATCCCAATCGTCATGGCGGGCAGCGGTGACGCAGTCGCCACCGGGCTCGTCGCCAGCCTCGCCCGACCGGGCGGAAACGTCACCGGACTGACCGACGCCGTCCCGGAACTCATGGCCAAGTGGCTCGAGTTGCTCAAGGAGGCCGTGCCACGCATCGAGCGGGTCGCCGTCCTCCTCAATCCAGACAATCCCACGGCTGCCCCGGACCGCAGAACGATGGAGGCAACCGCCAGGTCCTTGAACGTCGAGCTTCACAGCGTCGAACTACGGCGGCAGAGCGAGATGGATGACGCGTTTGCGGCGATGGCCAAGAGCCGAGTCGACGGGGTGTTGGTGAGCACGGATTCGTTGTTCAACGTCAACCTCAGGGCGATCGCGGGTCTGGCCGTGAAGCGGCGTCTGCCGGCCGCCGGAAGCAAGGACTTCGCCGAGGCGGGGGGCGTGATCGGCTACGGAGTGGCTTTTTCCGACAACTATCGACGCGCCGCTTCGTTCGTGGACAAGATCCTCAGAGGCGCGAAGCCCGCCGATCTCCCCGTCGAGCAGCCGACGAAGTTCGAGATGGTGATCAACCTCAAGACCGCGAAGGCCCTCGGCGTGATCGTGCCGCCGTCGCTGCTGCTGCGGGCGGATCACGTCATTGAGCCGAACTGATCAGCACATGCTGCCAGGTAACAGTAGGATCTCGGGCCAGAGCATGAGCCGGCGGGACTTCGCTCCCGTCCACGAAGAGCTCACGGCGGACAACCTCGCGGTGATTGGCCAGTTGCCGCCGGAGATGGACGGGATGTTCGTGCGCAAGCGGAGCAGGCCGGCGGCAGATCGCTCTACGACGCCTTCCGGTCACCGTCCGAGAAGCGCAACAAGGCGGTGCCCCCGATCGTCAAAGGGCTGTTCCGTCTGCGTGGCCGAATCGGAGCCCTGTTCGGGTGGGATCAACAGCGTCCTGCGTGGAAGGCCGAATCTTACGCGGCTCGTCTCAGCCCGGCGGATCGGGTCCAGTCCCTGGTCGCCCCCGGGACACCGGACGGACACTTTCGCCTCCTCTATCGGTTGAGGACGAGCAGTTGAGCAAACTGCGCAACGCGACGGTGCATGCCTTCATGTCGCTCTCGATCCGGCCAACGCCGGGCGGGACCTGGCATACCTGGCAATCTACGTGCGGCCCGTGCATCGGTTCACCGGGCTGTACATGAGGGCCATCGCGCCCTTCCGCCGCCTGGCCGTCTATCCGGGCATCATCCGAAAGGTGCAGAGTGCGTGGGCCGAACGCTATCGGGGAGAGAGCGGTGTCGAGAGTCGGTCGGCAGGATAGCCGGCGTTAGCGCCAAGCCACGATGGACCGACGAGCGTTCGTCCGGGCGCTGAAAGCTGCGACATCGTCGATCCCCATCGTCGCCATCGCCCATGCAGATCCGGTAGGAACCGGTCACGTCGCGAGCCTTGCCAGACCCGGCGGAAACATTACAGGAGTTGCCCTGCTCCAGACCGAGCTCGGCCCCAAGGGCCTGGAGCTCCTCAGAGCCGTCATCCCTGCCGCTGCTCGGATCGCCGTGCTCTGGCATCCCGGCACCCCATTCTTCTTCACTGCCAGGCAGCGCCTTGCCGCATTGGCCATCGCGCACCGGTTGCCGGCGCTGTTCCAGGGTCGGCCGTACGTGGAAGCCGGCGGTCTGATGAGTTACTTCCCAAACCACGCGGATGTCTGGCGACACGGTGCCATTTACGCGGACAAGATCCTCAGGGGTGCGAAGCCGGCGGACCTTCCCGTGGAGCAAGTCACGAAGCTTGAGCTCTTGATCACCCTCAAGACAGCCAAGGCGCTCAGCCTCACGATCCCTCAATCGGTGCTGCTGCGCGCGGACGAGGTCATTCAGTGAAGTCGCGCTGCCTCGGATCGCGCGAGCCCCGGCGAGCAAGCTATGGCTCGGGCCTGTACGATAACCGCATGGACTGGCTGTTGCGCGAGCGGACGATCGCTCGGTTCCAACACCGCGCCACGACACAACACTACACTAAAGGCGAATGAGCGCCGTACTTGCGCTTGCCCTGCTCCTGGTCGCGCTGCCGGTCGCGGGCGAGGCGCAGCATACCGCAAAGGCTGCTCGGATCGGGTATCTATCTCCGGCCTCGGCGGCCGCTGATGCCGTGCACGCGGAGGCGTTCCGCCAAGGGCTACACGCCCTCGGCTATGTCGAGGGGCGGAACGTCCTCATCGAGGCCCGGTATGCGGACGGCCGCTCGGAACGGCTTGCCGATCTTGCCGCGGAGCTCGTTCGGCTCAACGTCGACGTGGTTGTCGCCGCGCCGACCACGGCGGTTCGAGCCGTCCAGCGAGCGACCCGGACCATCCCCATCGTCATGGCCGTCGCCGGCGATCCCGTCGGGGAGGGGTTTGCCGCGGGACTGGCGCGGCCGGGTGGCAACATCACCGGGCATTCCGCCGCGGTCGGTGAGCTCACCGCAAAGAGGGTGGAATTTCTCAAAGCAATTGTTCCCAACCTCTCTCACGTGGCGCAGCTCACAACTCGGGATGTGTCCAGGGCAGCGGTGACCGAGACCGAGGCTGCGGGCCGGACTCTCGGCGTGCGGGTCCTCACCACGGTGGTAAGTACCTCGAACGAAATAGAGCACGCCTTCTCCTCCATGCGGGGTGCGCGCGTGGGCGGGATCGTCGTGGCTCTGGCACTCCGGCCCCACTGGAAACAGATCCTGCACCTGGCGCGCCAGAGCCGGCTGCCGATCGTTTCGGGGTCCCGGGAGTTCGTCGAGGCGGGTGGCCTCCTGGCCTATGGGCCGGATTACCCGGACCTGTACCGGCGCGCCGCCACCTATGTGGATAAAATCCTGAAGGGGGCCAATCCGGCCGACCTTCCTATCGCGCAGCCAACCAAGTTCGAGCTGGTCATCAACCTCAAGACCGCCAAGGCATTGGGCCTGACGATTCCCCCACCGCTTCTGCTGCAAGCAGATCACGTAATCGAGCAATGACTGGCAGGGGGGCCGTGTGACGGAGGAATCGGTGCCTGGTTGCGAATCGGCGCAAGGAGATTCGCAAGCGCCGGAGACCCCCATTCCCATCAGGGACGCGAGCGGACCGCCGAGCTCACAGCCTGCGATCGAGCCAGTCGGTGGCCGATGGGTCCGGGTGTGGGACCTACCGACGCGGGTGTTTCACTGGACTCTTGTGCTTCTCGTCGCCAGCGCGGTGTTCACCGGGTTCGTTACGCCCGAGTGGTGGATGGGCGTACACGTCGGGGCGGGTTACGGGCTCATCGCCCTCATGGCCTTTCGGCTCGTCTGGGGTGTCTGTGGGTCCGAATACAGTCGTATCGTCAGCTTCGTGTATCCGCCGCGGGATACCCTCGAACACCTCAAAGGCCTCCTGCTGCTCCGCCCTCCTCACTACGTCGGGCACAACCCGACCGGGGCGCTGATGGTCTTCGCCCTCACGGGAGTCATCACCGCGCTGGTCGTGACGGGCCTGCTCGTGCTGGGCGGCGAGGAGAAGCAGGGCCCCCTGGCGGCCGTCATCCCCTACTCGGTGGGCTCCGCTGCCAAATCCCCTCACTTTTGGCTCACGATCCTGCTCCTCGCGCTCGTGACCGCCCACGTCGTGGGCGTCATCACGGAGAGCGTGCTCACCCACGACAACCTGGTACGGGCCATCGTCACGGGATGGAAGAAGCTTCCGTCGGCGGCCCCGGTTCCGACGCCACGTCCGGCGCGTCCGGTGCTCGCTGTCGCGCTGTTCGCAATCCTGGCGGGCATCGGAATCGGGATTCTCCAATGGCTGGCGCGAATACCCCCGCCGTGGAGTCTGCGCGTCATGGCCGAGAATGCTCTCTACGAGAAGGAGTGCGGCGCGTGTCATTACGCCTTCAACCCGGGCCTGCTGCCGGCGGCATCGTGGGCTGGTCTGATGACCGGGCTCAGCGAGCACTTCGGCGAGGATGCCAGCCTCGATCACCCGACGACCAAAACCCTCACCGCATGGCTCGTGGGCAATGCAGCCGAGACCTTCGACACGGAGTCCTCGAACCGCTTCCGCCAGGTCGCGCCCGATGACCCGTTTCGAATCACCGCCACCCCGTACTGGATCCGTAAGCACGCGAACATCGCGCCGGAGGTCTTCGCGCGCGAGAGAGTCCGCGGCAAGGTAAACTGTCACGCTTGCCATCGCGACGCTCGGAGTGGGCGCTATGACGACCAGACCATCGCCATTCCGGAGGAGTAGAGGTATGACGCCATGGAGCGCACTCATCGTCGTCGTCAGTGCCCTCGGCGTGCTGGCGCCGTCGGAGTCCTCTGCCGATCCCCGGCGGGACACCATTCTCGCCGAGCTGCTCGCGCAGGCCAAGAAGGACGAGCCCG
>DATBIM010000052.1:0-8651 GCA_036556905.1 Candidatus Methylomirabilota bacterium | reverse complement strand
CGTCCTGAATACGCCCGCGGCGCGCAGGATTGCGAGAGGCGAGGAGCGAGTCCTCCTGCTCGAGGAGGTCGAAACGTTGCTCGCGTCGAACGCGCTTGTCGTGGACGCGTGCCGCCATGTCGTGCGTGCCGAAGGTACGGTGGTCTCGCTCGTAACGCGTCCGGTGCTGTTCGGGCTCGCGCGCGCGCTGGGCGAAGCGTGGCCGGAAGACGTGGCGAGGGACACGCTCATCGCGCGCGCATTCGGATCGAAGGTCGCCGATGACTCGCATCGCGCGCGGTTGCGAGTCGAAGTGGGGCGGCTCCGGAGGATGCTGCGGACGCTGGCCGACGTGAGCGCGACGAAGCGAGGGTTCGCGCTGGCGTCGCGCCGTGCACGCCAGGTCGTCGTGCTGGCGCCACCCGTCGAAGGGGAGCATGCGGCCGTGCTCGCCTTCCTCGCCGACGGTGAATCGTGGTCGAGCTCGGCCCTTGCGCTCGCGCTCGGAACGAGTCAGCGCACCGTGCAGCGGGCGCTCGACCCGCTTGCGGCAGCGGGCAAGGTGCAGTCGTTCGGTCGCGGGCGAGCTCGTCGCTGGATGACTCCGCCCGTGCCGGGATACACGACAGCCTTGTTACTCCCCGCTCCTCTACCGATTGACTAGGCTGTAAGCCATGAGTCGATCGACCGCCGAGATTGTCCGTGAGTATGGGCCCTTTTCGGGTGTCGACAGCGTGCATGGAGTCACGTACGACGGTCAGCACGTCTGGTTTGCCGCTGGAGACAAGCTGATCGCCTTCGATCCCGCGAGCGGGAAGACGCTGCGCTCGATCGATGTCGCCGCGGATGCAGGAACGGCTTTCGACGGCCAGCACTTGTTTCAGCTCGCCGAGGATCGCATCCAGAAGATCGATCCGCAGACCGGCCGTGTGCTCGCGACGATCCCGGCGCCCGGCGGCGGCGGTGACTCGGGGCTCACGTGGGCCGAAGGGACGCTCTGGGTGGGGCAGTATCGGGACCGGAAGATCCATCAAGTCGATCCCCAGACAGGGGCGATTCTTCGCACGATCGAGTCCAACCGCTTCGTCACCGGGGTCACCTGGATCGACGGAGAGCTCTGGCACGGCACCTGGGAAGGTGACGTGAGCGAGCTGCGGCGGGTCGATCCTCGAACGGGAGAGGTCCTGGAACAGATCGAGATGCCGCCCGGAGTGGGCGTCTCGGGGCTCGAGTCCGATGGCCGCGATCAGTTCTTCTGCGGAGGAGGCGGGAGCGGGAAGGTGAGGACGGTCCGCCGGCCCCGGCGAGCCCCCGCGAGGAGCACCGGCGGACAACGGTCCTCGTGATCAACGTCTAAGGAGAGAGAGCATGGCGATCATTCGTCTCTACGCCGGCCCAGACGGGCAGTCCCACTTCGAAGAGATCACGCCGAAGCTCGAGTCACGCGGCGACAAGTCGGAGACCGCCGAGCTGATTCCGGGCACCGGCATCGTGATCCGCCGCTTCGACGCGAAGCGCACGAATCCGTGGCATCACGCGCCGGGGCGCTACGCGGTGTTCACGCTCTCCGGCGCCGTCGACATCGAGATCGGGGACGGCACGGTGAAACGGCTCGGCGTGGGCGACATCCTCATCGCCGAGGACACGACGGGGCAGGGCCACGGCACGACAGAAGTAGGGCCGGAGGCGCGCGTCTCCGTCTTCGTGCCGCTGGCGTAGCCCACGGCGGACGGAGCCTCCAGCACGCTATCGATTTGCCCAGCGGCGAGCAAGAGGGTAGCATCGCGCAGGCTCGGAGGGCAGATATGACGAAGACGGGCGAGCTGGTCGGCGTGATCGGCACCGGATTGATGGGGACGGCCATTACCAGGCGGCTGCGCGGCGCAGGCTTCAACGTGCTGGGCTACGACGTGGACCCGGCCAAGCTCGCCGCGCTGGCCGCGCTCGGCGCTCGCGCCGCCGGGTCGCTGGCCGACGTGGCCCGGGGCTGCGGCACGGTCGTGCTGTGCGTGTTCAATACCGATCAGGTCGAGAAGGTCGTCGCCGACCTGCTCGCCGCGCGCCCGGCCGGGCCGCCGCTCACCGTGGTGTGCACCAGCACCGTTGACCCCGACCGCATCGCCGCGCTCGCCGCCGGCCTGCCCAAGGATCGGGTGAGCTTCGTCGAAGCGCCCGTGTCGGGCACCAGCGAGCAGACGGCCCGCGGTGACGCGCTCGGGCTGATCGGCGGCGACCCCAAGGCGATGGCCGCGGCCTCCGACGTGCTCGACGCCATCTGTCCGCGCCGGCACTATCTGGGTGCGGCCGGCAACGGCGGACGCGCCAAGCTCGCGATCAACCTGATCCTCGACATCAATCGGGCCGGGCTGGCCGAAGGGCTCGTCTTCGCCGCGCGGGTGGGCCTGGACCCGGCCGCCTTTCTCAAGGTGGCCCGCGAGTCAGCCGCCTACTCGCAGATCATGGACGTCAAGGGCGACAAGATGGTGGCCGGCGACTTCAGTCCCCACGGACGCATCGCCCAGACGCTCAAAGACATCCTGCTCACGCTGGAGCAGGCCGGGCGGCGGAGCCAGCGGCTGCCGCTCGGGGAGGTGTACGCGGACCTCATCAAGGGCTGCGTGGCGCACGGCGAGGCCGAGCTGGACAACAGCGCCGTGATCCAGGAGCTCCGGCGGCGGCATTCATGACCGCGCTCGACGCGATGATGTCGCGCGTGATCCGGCGGGAGACCGTCGCCCCCGGCCGGCATTTCGCGGCCGAGCTGACACGCCATCAGGTGCTGCGGATCATCGACCGCGAGGGCCAGCAGGTCGCTGACCTCGTCTGCTTCCGGCTCGGCGCCCTCCACGAGAAGCTCTCGGTCATGAACACGATCAGCCTGAACCGACAGGTCTTCCCGCGGATCGGCTATCTGCTGTTCTCCGACGAGGCCACGCCGCTCCTGACCATCGTCGACGACACCTGCGGCGTCCACGACATGCTGGCCGGGGCCTGCAGCCGATTCACCAACGAGCGGCGCTACGGCGTGAAAGACAGCGCGAACTGTCGGGACAATCTGGCCGAGGCGCTCCAGCCCTGGGGCATCGGCGGGAAGGACGTCCCGTTCAACATGAACGTGTTCATGAACTGCCCGATCGGACCGGACGGCAGCTGGTCGATCCAGACGCCGCGGAGCAAGGCGGGCGACCACATCGACTTCCGCGCCGAGACCGACGTCCTGGTGGCCTTCTCCAACTGCCCCCAGATTCACAACGCCTGCAACGCGTTTCGGCTGAAGCCGCTGGACGCCGTCATCTACGAGTACAAGCCGCAATAGGTCGTTCCGAAATCCTTGCGCGCGCTGGCGACAGCAGGCTGCTACTTCCGCCTGGAGTGGCCCGCGAAAATGTTAATTGACGAAACTATTAAGAGCCTACATGATTAACGTCTATGGCGTCGTCCCGCCGCCCGCGCAGCCGCTCCGCAGAGGCCCAGCGCCTCCTCGATCTGCTCAACGCGCTGGGCAGCACCACCTTCCGCCAGCTCCTCTGGCAGCGGGCCTCTGAGCTCGACCTCACCTTCGCCCAGTCGCAGGTGCTGTTCTACGTCGCCGATCACGCGGCCTGTCCCATGGGCGAGGTGGCCAAAGCCTTCGGCGTCACGCTGCCGGCCATCACCCACATCGTGGATCGTCTCGAGCAAAAGCACTTTATGCTCCGTGGCGATCATCCCGGCGATCGCCGGGTGTACGTGCTCGAGCTCACCCGGGAGGGCAAGGCGTTGGTCGAGGAGCTGCACGGCATCCGCATGCGCGCGCTCGAAAGCGTCCTCGTCCGCATGTCGGCGGAGGATCGCAAGCGCGTGCTGCGCGGGCTCGAGGCCCTGGTGGACGCGGCGGCGGAGGCCGCCCAGTCATGAGCCGCCGGCTGGCGGTGCTCGCGCTGGCCCTCGCCAGCCTGTCACTCGCGGCCTGCTCGGACCGCGCCGGGGCCCAGCGCGGCCCGGTCGCCCCGCCGCCGGTGCCCGTCGGGGTGGCCACCGCTGAGCGCAAGGCGGTGCCGCTGCAAGTGACCACGGTGGGCAACGTGCAGGCCTACACGACGGTCAGTGTGCGGCCGCAGGTCGCCGGACAGATTCTCGAAGTGCACTTCAAGGAAGGCCAGGACGTGAAGCGCGGCGACCTGCTCTTCACCATCGATCAGCGGCCGCTGCAGGCGGCGGTGCGGCAGGCCGAAGCCAACGTCGCCAAGGATCAGGCGGCGCTGCGGCAGACGGAGGCCGCGCTCGCCCAGCGGCACGCCGAGGTGACGCAAGCCCAGGCCAACCTCGAGCGCGACCTCGCCCAGCTCGAGATGGCGAAGGTCCAGAACGAGCGCTACCGCGAGCTGGTCCAGCGCGAGCTCGTCGCGCGCGAGCAGTACGACCAGGTCAAGACGAACCTCGCCGCCGTGCAGGCCACGGTCCAGGCCGACCGGGCCGCGATCGAGAACGCGCGGGCGTCGGCGCGCGCCGCCGAGGCGATGGTGGAGAACGCCCGCGCCGCCATCAAGGCCAACGAGGCGATGATGGAGACGGCGCGCCTGCAGCTGGCCTACACCACGATCCGGGCGCCCATGGATGGCCGCACCGGCAATCTGCTCGTCCAGGCCGGCAACGTGGTCAAGGCCAACGAGGGCGACCTCGTCGTGATCGCCCAGGTCCGGCCCATCTACGTGTCGTTCGCGGTGCCCGAGCTCCAGCTCGCGGCCGTCACCCGGTTCCAGTCGGCGAGCGGCCTCAAGGTCGAGGCCATGCTCGACGGCGGCCAGCGCCGCGCCGTCGGCAACCTCACGTTCCTGAACAACACCGTCGATCCCAGCACGGGCACGATCCAGCTCAAGGCCACCTTCGCCAACACCGACAACGCGCTCTGGCCCGGACAATTCGTCGACGTGGCCCTCACGCTGGCCACGGAGGACGCGGTGCTGGTGCCGGCCCAGGCGGTGCAGGCCGGGCAGCAGGGACCATTCGTCTTCGTGGTGAAGCCGGATCTCACCGTGGAATCCCGGACGGTCAAGCCCGGGCGGCGTCTGGCCGGCGGGGACCTCGTGATCGAGCAGGGCCTGGCTGGCGGGGAGCAGGTGGTGACGGACGGCCAGCTTCGACTGGTGCCGGGCTCCAGGGTGGAGATCAAACCCCCGAGGTCCTCGTGAGCCCCGCGCTCTTCATCCGCCGGCCCGTCCTCACGACACTGTTCATGGCGGCCATCGTGATTTTCGGGCTGATGGCCTACCAGCGCCTGCCCGTCAACGACCTGCCCAACGTCGATTTCCCGACGATTCAGGTAACCGCTCAGCTGCCGGGGGCCAGCCCGGAGACGATGGCCTCGGCCGTGGCCACGCCGCTGGAGCGGCAGTTCACCACGATTGCCGGGATCGACGCGATGACGTCCACGAGCGCCCGCGGCGTGGCCCAGATCACGATTCAGTTCACGCTGAGCCGGGACATCGATGCCGCCGCCCAGGACGTGCAGGCGGCCATCACCAAGGCGGCGCCGCTGCTGCCGCCCGGCATGCCGACACCGCCCACCTACCAGAAGGTGAACCCGGCCGATCAGCCGGTGCTCTACATGGCGCTGAGCTCGCCCACCTTGCCCCTCTACACGGTGGACGAATACGCCCAGACGAACCTGGCCCAGCGGATCTCCACCATCTCCGGGGTCGCCCAGGTCTTCGTGTTCGGCTCCCAGAAGTACGCCGTCCGCGTGCAGGTGGACCCCCGGGCGCTGGCCGTGCGCGGCATCGGCATCGACGAGGTCGAGCAGGCCATTGCCCGGGCCAACGTGAACAAGCCCACCGGCACGCTGTACGGTCTCCACCAGGCCGTCAACGTTCAGTCGACCGGGCAGCTCGCGGACGCCGCGGCGTACCGTCCGCTCATCGTGACCTATCGCAACGGCTCGCCGGTCCGGCTCCAGGAGCTCGGGCGCGTGATCGACGGCGTGCAGACGGACAAGGTGGCGAGCTGGTTCAACAACGATCGCGCCGTCGTGCTCGCCGTGCAGCGCCAGCCGGGAACGAACACCATCGAGGTGGTCGACGCCATCCGCAAGCTGCTCCCGACGTTCCGGGCCCAGCTGCCGGCCGCGGTGAACCTGAACGTGGTGTACGACCGCTCCGTGGCCATCCGGGAGTCGGTGCACGACGTGCAGTTCACGCTGCTGCTCACCGTCGCGCTGGTCGTGATGGTGATCTTCCTGTTCCTGCGCAATCTGTCGGCCACCATCATCCCCAGCCTGGCCGTGCCGCTCTCGATCATCGGCACCTTCGCGGTCATGTACGTGCTCGGCTACTCGATCGTCATCATCTCGCTCATGGCCCTGACGCTGTGCGTGGGCTTCGTCGTCGACGATGCCGTGGTCATGCTCGAAAACATCGTCCGTCACCTGGAGATGGGCGAGCCGCGCTTGCAGGCCGCGCTCAACGGCGCCCGCGAGATCGGCTTCACCATCCTGTCCATGACGCTGTCCCTGGCCGCGGTGTTCATCCCTGTCCTCTTCATGGGCGGCGTGGTAGGACGGCTGCTCAACGAGTTCGCCGTGGTCATCGGCGTGGCGGTGCTGGTGTCGGGACTGGTCTCGCTGACGCTGACGCCCATGCTGTGCAGCCGCTATTTGCGGCCGCCCCACAGCGGGGGCAGCCGGCTGTACCGGGCGTCCGAGCGCTTCTTCGACGGGATGCTGAAGACCTACGACGGGTCGCTCAAGTGGGTGCTGCGCCATCGGCGCACGACCATGGCCGTCCTCGTGTTCACCTTCCTGCTCACCGCCTACCTGTTCGCCATCATCCCCAAGGGCTTCATCCCCACCGAGGACAACGGCACGGTCTTCGCCTTCACCGAGGCCGCCCAGGACGTGTCCTTCGACGCGATGATGAGCCTCCAGCGTTCGGTCGCCGACGTCATCCGGCAGCAGCCATACGTCGAGCAGTTCATGTCCTTCATCGGCGCCAGCGGCTCCAGCACGTCGTTGAACACCGGCCGGATCTTCGTCCGCCTCAAGCCCCGCTCGCAGCGCCCCCCGGTGGAGGAGATCATCGCCGACCTGCGGCCCAAGTTTGCCGCCATCTCGGGGATCCGCGTCTATCCCCAGGTGCTGCCCACGATCCGCATCGGTGGTCAGCTCACCAAGGCCGTCTACCAGTACACGCTGCAAGACGCCGATCTCCAGTCGCTCTACCACTGGGCGCCGCTGCTGTATGACCGCCTGCGCGGGCTGCCCGGCCTGCAAGACGTCAACACGGATTTACAGATCACCAGTCCGCAAATCGTCGTGAACATCGATCGCGACAAGGCCTCGGCCCTTGGGGTGACTGCCGACCAGATCGAGAGCGCGCTGGGGGCCGCCTACGGCTCCCGGCAGGTGTCCACCATCTACACGCCGTCCAACCAGTACTGGGTGATCCTCGAGCTGGAGCCGCAGTACCAGCGGGATCCGACCGCCCTGGAGCGGCTCTACGTCCGCTCCAGCGCGGGCCGGCTGATCCCGCTCGGCGCGGTGGCCACGCTGACGCCCGGCGTGGGACCGCTCACGGTGCAGCATCTCGGCCAGCTCCCCTCGGTCACGATCTCGTTCAACACGAAGCCGGGCGTCTCGCTGAGCGACGCCGTGGCGCAGGTGGAGGCCGTGCAGCGGGAGCTGCGCGTGCCCGCCACCCTGAGCGCCACGTTCCAGGGCACGGCCCAGGCGTTCCAGGACTCGCTGCGCGGGCAGGGCATGCTCCTGCTCATCACGATCTTGGTGATCTACCTCGTGCTCGGCGTGCTCTACGAGAGCTTCATCCACCCGCTGACGATTCTCTCGGGCCTGCCCTCGGCCGGCGTGGGGGCCTTGCTCACGCTGATGCTGTTTGGCGCCGAGCTGAACGTCTACGGCTTCGTCGGCATGATCATGCTGGTCGGCATCGTCAAGAAGAACGCCATCATGATGATCGACTTCGCGCTCGAGGCGGAGCGGGCCGGCGCCCCGCCGGCGGAAGCGATCTACCAGGGCTGTCTGCTGCGCTTCCGCCCGATCATGATGACCACGATGGCCGCGCTGCTCGGGGCCCTGCCGATCGCGCTCGGCATCGGCGCCGGCGCCGACGCGCGCCGGCCGCTGGGCCTGGCCGTCGTCGGCGGGTTGATGGTGTCGCAGCTCTTGACCCTGTACATCACCCCCGTGCTCTACCTCTATATGGAGTCCGCGCAGAAGTACCTGGCCGAGCATCCCATCTCGCGGATCTTTTTCTGGCGCCGCCTGCGCTACGAGCCAGCGCCCCGGCCGAGGCCGGTCGCGTAGTCCTGACCTCGCGCCGGCGGCGGTCGCTACCGCTTTTTGCCACGTTCGCGGGAAGGTTGCTCAACACACCGCGTAGGCCGGCACACGGACCATCACGTACGAGGTCTCGAGCAGTGGTAAGCGCGGTCCCGGAGGCTCCCGCCCGGCCAGGCCAAGAAGGGCAACGGCTAGCTCAGCACATCAGCCAGTCGCCGTAGGTCCCCCGGATCGGCTTGCCCTCGGCGAAGCGCGAGAAGCGGAAGGTGGCGAGGTCGGGGTGACCGCCCGGGCCCTCGGTGATGAGGGCCGCCATCATGTGGCCCACGGCGGGCGAGAGCTTGAAGCCGTGACCGGAGAAGCCGACCGCCACATAGAAGCCCTCCGGTCCGACGCGGTC
>DATBIM010000051.1:0-14460 GCA_036556905.1 Candidatus Methylomirabilota bacterium | reverse complement strand
GTCAGGCCCTCTGCCTGCTCGTCACGCTGGTGGCGACGCCGGTGATCTACTCGATGTTCGACGACCTGCGGGGACTGCGGGCCTTCGCCTGGATCCGCTTCCCGCGGCTCCGGCGGGGGATGTTGAGCCTGGAGGGGGCTGGCGCGGCCCCCTCCGGACCTCCCCGTTCACGCGAGGTGTGATGCCCTCCGGCAGCTAGGCGCGGCCGGCGGGGAGCCGGGGCGAGATTTCGATCTTGGCCCCGGCCCGGGCCGCGCCCACCCAGGCTTCCCAGGCCTGGCCCTGCTTGCGCGCCAGCAACTCGGCGGCGATCTTGTCCCGCTCGCCGGCCAGCGGCTCCAGGCCCGGCGGCACGCGCTCGAGCACCCGGAGCACGTAGTATCCCTGCGGCGTCTTCACGGGCTCGCTCAGCGAGCCAGCCGGCGTCTGCAGCGCGGCGAGCATGGCGTCACCGGGTAGTCGCTTGTCGGGCTGACTACGCGAGAAGCGGTCGGTCACGGCGAAGACCGCTCCTAGCTTCTTGGCCACCGCGGCCAGGTCGGCCCCTTTGGCCTCGGCGCTCAACTGTTTGGCTCGCTCCAGCGCCCGCACTTCGGCCTTCTCGCGCTTGACCGCCGCGGCGACCTTGTCCTTGATCTCGGCCAGCGGGGGCACGGCGGCGGCGAGGTGCTCGACGTGTTTGAGCACGACCCAGCCGGCCGGCGTCTTCACCGGGGTCGCGACGCCGCCCTGGGCCAGCTGGAAGGCGGCCTCCTCGAGCGGGTCGGGCGGGGCGAAGCCGGCCGGGCCCGACTGCCGCGCAATCGTAGATTCCACCGGCGTGAGGCCGAGCTTCCGGGCCTCGGCCAGGAAGTCGGCGGCCCCGAGTAGCTTGGCGCGCGTCTCGTCGGCGCGGGCCCGCGCCGCCCGGTCCGCCGCCTCGGTGGCCAGGCGCTCACGAATCTGCCCGGCCACCGCCTTCAGGGGCTTGCGGCCGCCCTCGCGAATCTCCTGAGCTTTGATGGCGTGGAACCCGAAGGGCGTCCGCACGGGCTCCGGCGAAATTTCTCCCTTGCGGAGCGCGAAGAGCGCGGTCTCGAACTGGGGCACGACCTCCCCCTGCTTGACGAACCCCAGGTCGCCCCCCCGCGGGGCCGAGCCCGGGTCCTGGGAGAGCTCGCGCGCCAGCTTGGCGAAGTCTTCCCCGGCTCGGGCCCGGCGGATGGCCTCGGCGACCTTTGTGCGGGCCTGATCCTCGGCGGCGCTGCCGCCCGTCTCCGCCACCCGGATCAGGATGTGCGCGGCGTGCACCTGGCGCGGCTCGTCGAACTCGGCGCCATGCTCGGTGTAGTACTTCTCGACCTCGGCGTCGGTGACGGTCGGCGGGTCGGTCTGGGGATGAAACGCCACATACTGCACGCGGCGCCGCTCGGGCAGACGGAACTCCGCAGCGTGCGCCGTGAGATAGGCCGTCAGCTCGTCGTCGGTCGGCGTGATCTCGGCGATGAAGGGAGCCAGCTCTACCAGCGCCCACGCCGCCCGCACCTGCTCGCGCATGTGCACGAAGGCCTGCTCCACCTCGGTGTCGCTCACCCTGACCCCGTTGCGGACGGCCTGCTCGACCTTCGCGCGGGTCATCCGTCGGCGCATCTCGAGCTCGAAGCTACTCTTGGTGTAGCCGAGCCGCCGCAGGACTTCCTCGTACCGCTTGAGGGTGAAGCGCCCGCCCTCGTGGAAGGCCGGGATCGCGTGGATCTGGGCGTTGAGCTCCTCGTCGCTGAGGCCCAGCCCCTCGGCCTGGGCCCGCTGCGTCACCAGCTCCTCCTGCACCAGATCGTTCACCACCTGCTGGGGCAGGCCGAACCGCTCGGCCATCTCGGGGGAGAAGCGGTCGCGCAGGATCTGGCCGTAGGTGTTGAGGTATTCCTGGTAGCGTCGCTGGTAACGCTCCACGGAGATCGCCTCGCCGTTGACGCTGGCCACGTTGTCCCGGCCGGCCCCATCGGGGCCCATGGCGCCGAAGACGAACAGCGAGGCGATGAACGCCGCAATGACGATGAAGAGGCTCACCTGCAGGCTGCGGCGGTAGCGACGCATGAACGTGATCATCGCGGGTCCTTGCTCTCCGAGTCCTCGGGCACCACCCGGCGGGCCACGGTGATGAACCCGGTGTGGGCGACCATACGGTGGAAGGGGCGCACCGACGTGCCTTCGATGTTCCAGGGGCGCATGAG
Source organism: Candidatus Methylomirabilota bacterium (assembly GCA_036556905.1). GTDB lineage: Bacteria > Methylomirabilota > Methylomirabilia > Rokubacteriales > CSP1-6 > 40CM-4-69-5. Next base: position 12,247 of record DATBIM010000051.1, on the reverse strand, counting down.
GGTCTCGAAGGTTTCCACCAGCGCCCAGTGGGGCTCCCGGTGCAATGCCTCGCACAGCTGGTGGGACTGGATGATGGTGGGGACGTAGGCTACGAAGATGCCTCCGGGGCGCAGCACGCGCGCGACCCGGGCGGTGAGCGTCCACGGCTCGGGCAGGTCCAGCACCACGCGATCCACGGGGGCCTCGTCGGCGAGGCCCTCCTCGACGGGACCCAGCCGCACGGTGAGATTCTGCACCTCGCCCATGCGCATGTGGATGTTGGCCAGAGCGCGTCGGGCGAATTCGTCGCGCTGCTCGTACGTCACCACGTGGCCCTCGGGACCGACCGCCCGCAACAGGGCCAGCGTGAGCGCGGCCGAGCCGGTGCCGGCTTCCAGCACCCGGCAGCCCGGAGCGATGTCGGCCCAGAACAGGATCATGGCCAGATCCTTGGGGTAGATGACCTGGGCGCCCCGCGGCATTTCTAGAACAAACTCGGCCAGCGTCGGGCGCAGGGCCAGGTAGCGCAGGCCCAGCGAGGTGCGGACCCAGCTCCCCTCCGGCTGGCCGATGATCGCGTCGTGCGAGACCCATCCACGGTCGGAGTGAAACGTCTCCGACTTGCGCAGGAAGAGCAGGTGCCGGTTGCCGCGCTGATCGATCAGCAGCGCCTGCTCGCCGTCCTGAAAGGGCAGACTCTCACTCACTGGCGGTCACGGGCTTACTGGCGGTCACGGGGCGCCGGCAGGAAGAGCGCGGTCAGGAACCCGGTCAGCGGTAACAGCGCACAGATCCAGAGGACCGCGGGCAGCCCCCAGCGATCGGCGATCGCGCCGAGCAGGGCCACGCCCAGCCCCCCGGTGCCGATGGCCAGGCCCACGATGAGACCCGAGGCCATTCCCGCGTGGCGGGGCAGATAGGCCTGGCCCAGCACCACGGACACCGTGAAGCTCGACACCAGCACCGCGCCGAAGAGCCCCAGCGCGACGAAGGCGGCGAGCCCGCGGGTCAGCAGGAACAGGGCACCCACCGGCGCGGCCGCGAGCAATGCCCACGTCATGAAGGGTCGCGGGCCCCAGCGATCGGCCAGGGGCCCGGCGATCACGGTGCCGAGCGCGCCGGCGCCCAGGAACACGAACAGCAGCGGCCCCACGAGGCGAGGGTCGGCCCCCAGGTGGTCGATGTAGTAGAAGGGCACGAAGGTGGTGAACCCGAGCGCCGCCCAGGACCGGAGCGTCACCACCAGCACCAGCAGGCCCATGGCGCGTGGCATGTTCACGCCGCGCGTGGCGGCTCGGGCCTGCGCGGGGCCGGCGGGACGGCTGAGAAACGGCAGCGCGGCGACGAGCAGTGCGCCGGCCAGGGCCGTGGGCAGCAGCATGCCCAGGGTGCCGGCGATCCCGATCCCGGTCAGCAGCGTCGTGATCAGCGGCGGCCCCAGCGCGATCCCGACGTTGCCGCCCAGCGAGAACCACGAGAGCGCCGTCGCCCGGCGGTCGCCGGCCACGCTGGCCGCCGTACGATAGCCTTCCGGGTGATAGGCGGCGACGCCGAGCCCCATGACGACGACGAGCAGTAGCAGCGCCCCGTAGCCCGGGGCCACGCCGGTGAGGCCGAGGCCGATCCCGGTGACGAACACCGAGGTGGGCAAGAGCCAGCGCCGCGCCGACCGATCCGACAGATACCCGAAGAGCGGCTGTACGATCGACGACGTGATGTTGGCAGCGAGCACGATGGCGCCGGCTTCGGCGTACGACAGCGCATGGGTCGCCTTGAGAAAGGGCAGGATCGCGGGCAGCGAGCCCTGATTCACGTCGATGACCAGGTGCCCCAGGGCCAGGAGCCCGATCAGCTTGGCGTTGGGCCGAACTCGCTCGGTATCGACGGTGAGGGACGACGCGGCGGGCCCGGTGAGGGCCGCCGACTTCGAATCAGCCATGACTCAGCAATGGTACACTAACCCGCGCGATGGACCCACCGTCGCCCGTTTCGGCCAGCGCACTGACCATCCGCGAGCTCGGTCACGTCTCGCTGTTTGTGCGCGATCTGGCGGCCACGCGGCGGTTCTACGGCGAGATCCTCGGCCTCGCCGAGACCGGCACCGGCAAGGGGGGGCGCATCGTGTTCTTCTCAGCCGGTCGACATCACCATGATCTGTCCTGCGAGCTGGCGCGCGCCGAAGGGCCGGGCCCGCAGCCCAAGGGCGTGCCCGGTCTCTATCACATCGCCTTCGAGATCGGCTCCACTCGGGAGGCGCTGGGCGCGGCCCGGCGCCAGATCGAAGCTCACGGTCTGGCGCCGTTCGGGGAAACGGACGCCTCGTTCAGCGTGCGCGACCCCGACGGTCACGAGATCGAGCTGTACGTCGATCTCCGCCTCAGGTGAGGCGACGGCGCAGCCAGGCCGATCCCGCTTCCGAGGCGATGACGACGGCCAGCACGATCGTGAGGACCATGCCCACCCGGCTCCACTCGAGTCCGAGGATCGCCTCGTTGAGCGCGAATCCGATGCCGCCAGCGCCGACCAGCCCCAGCACCGTCGACTCGCGGATGTTGATGTCCCAGCGATAGATCACGACGCCGGCGAAGACCGGACGCACCTGGGGCACGATGGCGTAGAGCAGCACCTGCCAGCGGCTGGCCCCGGTGGCGGCTACCGCCTCCACCTGGCCGGCATCGATCTCCTCGATGCCCTCGGCCAGGAGCTTGGAGACGAACCCGATCGAGCGCACCGCCACCGCCAGGACCCCGGCCAGCGAGCCCGGCCCCACGACGATGATGAAGATCAGGGCCCAGATCAGCGTGTCCACCGAGCGGCTCACGACCATCACCAGGCGGGCCAGCGCGTAGGTGGCGCGGTTGAGCGTGGTGTTCAGGGCCGCCAGAAACGCCACCGGCAGCGAGAGCGCGATGGCCAGCGCGGTTCCCAGGGTGGCGATGTTAATGGTCTGGATCAAGGGACCCACCAGCGCAGGCCCGGCCGCCCACTCGGGCGGCAGCATCCGCCCGAGCAGGTCGGTGATCTGCCACGGCGCATCCGCGACGTACTCCCAGCTGATGCCCAGCCGCGCCAGCATGACGGCGGCCAGCGCGCCCACGGAGAGCTGGGCCAGCGCGCGGAGGGTCGCCTGCAGCGGCGTGAAGCGCCGCCAGGTCGTCGGGCGGGTTGTCCCACCAGTGGGCTCGGCCATGCTATTGCACGTGCCGGCGAGCCACGGCGCTCACGGCCTCGCCCGCGAGGACGATGGCGACGATAACCAGGAGAATGGCCAGCGCGAAGTCATAGTCGTAGCGGGAGAAGGCGTTGTAGAGCGTGGCGCCGATGCCGCCGGCGCCCACGATCCCGATGATGGTCGACTGCCGGAGGTTGATGTCCCACTTGTAGATGGTGAGCCCGATGACCCGGGGCAGGACCTGGGGCAGCACGCCGAAGATCAGAATCTGGCCGCGCGAGGCTCCGGTCGCCCGCAGGGCCTCGATGGGGCCGCGGTCGATCCGCTCGATCTCCTCGGCCAGCAGCTTCGAGAAGGAGCCCAGCCCGTTGACGATCAGCGTGAGGACTCCGGCCAGGGGGCCGAAGCCCACGGCCTTGACGAACAGGATGGCGATGATCAGCTCGTGGAAGGTGCGCGCCAGCGTGATCGTGGAGCGGCCGGCGCCGTAGACAGGCAGGGGCACCACGTTGCGGGCGGCCAGGACCGCGACGGGGACGCCCACGAGGACGCCGAGGAGCGTGGCCAGCGTGGCAATCTCGACGCTCTCGAGCACGCCGCTGGCCAGCAGGCCCAGGCGCCCGAAGTCCGGCGGCACCGCGCTGGCCAGCACGGCGCCCAGCCGGCCGAGCCCGCGGGCGATCCGCTCGGGATTCACGTCCAGGCTCAGCGCGTTCCAGGCCAGGAAGGCAGCGAGCAGGGTCCAGGCCAGCGGGCCCAGCCACGGTCGGGGCCAGATCGACGGCGGGCGCCAGGGCCGCGCGCTCACCGGGGCGCCTCGGCGGCCGTCCAGCTGCCGCCATAGATGCGCTCCAGCACCTCGGCGGTGAGGCCGGCGACGGGGCCGTCATAGACGACCTGGCCATCGCGCAGCCCGATGATCCGACGGGCGAAGGCGCGGGCCAGCGGCACGTCGTGCATGTTGACCAGCGCGGGGATGCCGTCCTCGGCGGCCAGCTCGACGATGAGCCGCATCACGGCCTCCGAGGTGCGCGGGTCCAGACTGGAGGTCGGCTCGTCCACGAGCAGGATCTTGGGGCGCTGCACGAGAGCCCGGGCGATGCCCACGCGCTGGCGCTGACCCCCCGACAGCTCATCGGCGCGCTTGTTCTCGAAGCCGGCCAGCCCCACCCGGGCCAGGGTGCGGAAGGCGGCCTCGATGTCCGGCGCCGGGAAGCGCCGGCGCCACGCCTGCCAGGTGCTCACGTAGCCCAGGCGGCCGGAGAGGACGTTCTCCATCACGGTGAGCCGCTCGACGAGGTTGAACTCCTGGAAGATCATGCCCATCGCCCGGCGAGCCTGCCGGAGCGTCGCGCCGTCCAGCCCGGTGAGCTCCAGGCCGTCCAGGCGCACCGAGCCGGCGTCGGGCTCGACCAGCCGGTTGATGCAGCGCAGGAGCGTAGACTTGCCAGCCCCCGAGGGGCCGATGATGAAGACGGCGTCGTGGCCGGCCACGGTGAAGGAGACCCCGCGCAGGGCGCGGTCCCCCGTGGGGTAGGTCTTGGCGAGGCCCGACACCTCGAGCACGCCCGGCGATCCCGGAGGGCGCTACTCGCGCGCCGGACCCTGCAGCTTGCGATACTCCGGCGAGTCCCGGGTGAAGGTGACCCCGTTGGCCTCGAGGATTCCCAGCACCGACTCCCAGTCCCGGGCGTAGTTCACGGGCAGGAAGCCGGTGCGGCCCTTGAACTCCCGGCCCACGCTGGTGCCCTCGAAGCGAAAGCTGAAGAACGCCTCCTTGAGCTTGGCGACCAGCCCGGGATCGAGATTGTGGGCATGGGCGAAGCCGGCCGTGGGAAAGACCGGCGAGGTGTAGATGACCTTGAGGTCGCTGGCCTTGACCACCCCCCGGGCGATCATGCGCTCCATGACCGTGTCGGCGACGGCCGCGGCGTCGTAGTCCCCGTGGGCGACGCCCAGGATGCTGTTGTCGTGCTTGCCCGAGAAGACGATCGCGTAATCCCGGCCCGGCACGGTGCCCAGGCGCGAGAAGAAGTACACGGGGGCCTGGTGACCGGAGCTCGAGGTCTGCGAGACGTGGGCCACCCGCTTGCCCTTGAGGTCGGCGACCGACTTGATGCGCTCGTTCCGGGCCTGGGTGATGACGACCAGGTGGTAGCCCGAAGGCCCCTTGGCGTCCGCCATGATGGCGAAGGGCACGGCGCCCGAGAGATTCACGGCGTAGACCAGGCTGCCCGTGGAGTAGGCGGAGAGATGCAGCCGCCCCGAGCGCATTGCCTCGATCTGGGCGGCGTAGTTCTGCAGGCCGAAGTACTTCGTCTTCTTGCCGGTGACCTTCTCCACGTGCTTGAGAAAATCGCTCCAGGCCCCTTCGTACACGGCGGGGTCCTCGACCGGCGCATAGGTGAAGATCAGGGGGTCCGGGCTCACCAGGCGGGCCCGCTCCTTGGGCGAGTCGGCCACGAGGTCGCGGTTTTCGTCGCAGTAGAGCGGGTCGAGCTGACCCCGGTGCGCGCAGGGTTCCGCACCCCGGGCCGCGGTGGCCCCCATCAGCACGGTGGCCAGCGCCAGCACGACCAGCGGGACCAGGAGACGGGTGCGCCGTGTCATCTGGCGCGTACTGTAGTCGCGGGTCCGACCACCGTCAAGGCAGCGCGCCCACGCCTCAGACCCCGAAGGCATCGAGACCGGTGATGTCGCGGCCGACGATCAAGGTGTGGATGTCGTGGGTCCCCTCGTACGTCTTGACCGTCTCCAGATTCAGCATGTGGCGGATCACCGGGTGCTCGTCGATGATCCCGGCCGCGCCCAGGACATCGCGGGCTAGCCGGGCCGTCTCCAGGGCCATCCAGACGTTGTTCATCTTGGCCAGAGAGACCTGCTGCGGCCGGAGGCGTCCCTGGTCCTTGAGCCGCCCCAGCTGCAGGGCCAGGAGCTGGGCCTTGGTGATCTCGGTGATCATCCACACGAGCTTCTGCTGCACGAGCTGGAAGGCGCCGATGGGCTTGTCGAACTGGATGCGCTGCTGGGCGTACTGCAGCGTCCAGTCGTAGCAGGCCATGGCCGCGCCCACCGCCCCCCAGGCGATGCCGTAGCGGGCCTGGTTCAGGCAGGATAGCGGCCCCTTGAGCCCCTTGACCCCGGGCAGCTTGTTCTCCAGGGGAATCGCGCAGTCCTGAAAGGCCAGCTCAGAGGTGATGGACGCGCGCATCGAGAACTTGCCGTGGATATCGAGCGTGGAATAGCCGGGCGTGCCGCGCTCCACCAGGTAGCCCCCGATCTCCCCGTCGTCTTCCTTGGCCCACACCAGCGCCACGTCGGCGATGGAGCCGTTGGTGATCCACAGCTTGGTCCCCTGCAGCACGTAGCGATCGCCCTGACGGTGCGCCCGCGTCTTCATACCCCCCGGGTCGGAGCCGTGGTCGGGCTCGGTGAGCCCGAAGCAGCCGATCTTCTCGCCCCGGGCCATCGCGGGCAGCCACCGCTCCTTCTGGGCTTCGCTGCCGTAGCTCCAGATCGGGTACATGACGAGGCCGCTCTGCACGGAGGCGCAGGAGCGCAGGCCCGAATCACCCCGCTCGAGCTCCTGCATGATGAGGCCGTAGGCCACGTGGTTGAGGCCGGCGCAGCCGTAGCCCTTGAGGGTGGCCCCGAACACGCCGAGCTCACCCAGCTTCGGGATGAGGGCCACGGGAAAGGTAGAGGCGCGATGGTGCTCGGTCACGACGGGCAGGAACTCCGTCTCCACCCAGTCCCGGACGGCGTCCCGCACCATGCGCTCCTCCTCGCCGAGGAGGTCCTCGATGCCGTAGTAGTCCACGCCGCGGAACTTCTCCATCGCGCCCTCCCGGAAACGGATCAGCCTACAGGCGAATCGGGTTGAAGTCGGTCCGGTAGTCGAACGTATCCAGGCCCTCGCGTGATTTCAACCACCCCACCACTACGTAGGTCAGCGGGGTGGCCGCCGCCTCGTAGACGACCTTGACGGCCCACTGGCCGGCCACGATCGCGGGCAGCGCGCCGGCCGGCACCGTTCCGGCGAAGGCCAGGCCGATGAAGACCACGGAGTCCAGGCCCTGGCCCACGAGGGTCGAGCCGATGGTCCGGAGCCAGAGCCAGCGGCCGCCGGTGGCCACCTTCAGCTTGGCGAGCACGAAGGCGTTGGCGAACTCGCCCACCAGATAGGCGGCGAAGGACGCGGCCAGGATCCGGGGCGTCTGTCCCAGCACCTCCTGGTAGGCCGGCTGGCCTGGCCAGAACGGCGCCGGAGGGATCTCGCCGCCGATCCAGATGGCCACGACCATCAGGGCATTGCAGGCGAAGCCCAGCCAGATGACCCGCCGGGTCGCCCCGTAGCCCCAGACCTCGGTCAGCACGTCGGCCACGATATAGGAAACGGGGAACACGATGATGGCCACGGGCAGGATCATGCCAGCCACCGTGATGAGCTTGGCCGCGATGATGTTGGCGGTGAGCAGGCAGGTGACGAACAGCGCCGCGCACACCGTGAACCGCCAGCTCATGAGAAGCCGATTGTACCCGCTGCCAGCGATTACTTGCCGCGGGGCCGCAAGGATTCTTTGAAGTTCGCCCGGAGGTAGGCCGCGGCCAGCGCCTCGGCGTCCCGGGCCTCCGTCTCGCGCCCGCGGGTCCGGAGCACAGCGGCGTACGATCGCAGCCGCTCGGCGGGATCGATTCTGAACACCCCGGCGCCGGATCGCCGGAGCTTCTCGACCTGATCCAGCACCTCGGCCGCTCCCGCCTGCCGGCCCACCTCCCGCAACAGGTCGGCATAGGCCAGCAGGGCCGCGACGACCTGGGCTGACGGGCTCACCGAGGTGAAGATCAGGCTCGTCAGCATCGGCTCCACCTCGGCATCGATCACCGGTTGCCACCCCGTGCCCCGGAACCGCTGGGAGTACGCCACGTCGACGACCTTCCGGGGCGACATCCCCGGGAGATCGGGGTGCACGCAGCGGAGCCCCAGCACGCCCAGCGTGAACAACTCGCCCTCGAACTTGGGCACTTCTCGGTCCTCAGCCGCGATGCGATAGCGGAGGCACTCGGCGCCGAGCCAGATCGTAGGGGACACATCGACGCTGACCCGGGAGAAGCGCCGGGCGCTCCACTCGTCGCGGAGCTCGGCCGTGAGGCGTTGGGTGAGGGCATCGCCGCCAGTGACGGGCAGCTCGGCCTCGGCCACGCCGGCCAGGGCCAGCGCGGTGTGCACCCCGCCGCCCGGCGTCCCCGACTTCGTGAAAACGACGTCCGCGCCGCGCTCGCGCCGGGTGATGTCCCGGGCCCAGCCCTCGCCCCGGGGCGGCCGGATCAAGAAGCCGAAGTACTCCTCGTACCCTTTGCGCTCGAGGCAAGCGCCCAGCAAGTGGTCCACCAGCCCGTCGATCAGGGCGTTGCGCTCCTCGTCGTTCGAATAGGTGACGAGCACGCGCCGCTCGGGCCGCGTGACGATCCGCCGCGAGCGTGTCTCGATGATGAAGTCGGCGCCCAGGGAGGCCTGGGCGGCGGCCAGGCACTCACGACGATCCCGCTCGGCCAGGCTCGGGGCCGGGCCCGCCGGGGGCATCTCGGGGATGACCGGCGCACAGCCGGCCAGGACGACCAGCCCGAGCAGGGCGAGGCCGCCGGCAAGGGAGCAGCGCGGTCGCAGCGCCACGGGCGTTCCTGGGTGCCTGAGACTAGACGTTCGTCACGATCGCAGGCGGCTCCTCGTAGAGAGCGCGGCGTAACGCGATCGCGAGCTCGGCGTCGTGCTCGTGGTTCGCCGCGAAGATCCGACACTGCGCCACCTTCCCGGGCAGATACTTCAGGAGCTCGGTGAGGGGCTCGGCCGTGACCGCCTCACTCGCCGCATCGTACACGTAGATCTGGCGGTCGCCCATCTTCAGCGGGTTGAGCGGGCGCGGATCCTGCATCGCCATGTCGATCTTGAATGGGAAGTTGCGCAGAGCGGGCGCCAGGAACGTCCGCACCAGCCGCTCGACCGTCTCGGTGTCCATGAACGGCCGCCCGGGCTGGGGCTCGAACATCGGCAGCACCTCCTCGTGCGCCATCCGCCACTTGAGCTGGCGGTCCAGAACCTGGCGCCATTCGAGCCCGAGCGCCCGCCGATCGGGATCCTCGCTGTCGTGCCAGCGGCCGACCTCCTCCAGGAGCGTCCACTCGGTGAGGTGCAGGTAGGGATGGAGCTCCTTGCGCAGGTCGTAGGGAAAGGCCAGGCGCATCGTGTCCCGGAAGATCTCTTTGAGGTGGAGGTCGATCCCCCGGGTCGTCCGGTGGTAGTAGACATTGGTGTACATGTAGAAGCGCGCGTTGAGGAACATGATGAAGGCCTGCAGCCCGCCCCGGTCCAGGGTGAGGCCTTTCTCCGAGAAGAACGAATAGTAGATGATCCGCTCGATGTCGATGGGCCCGACCGCCACGCCACACATGTAGGCGTCGCGCAGGACGTAGTCCATGTTGTCGGCGGTGAAGACCCCGCTCAGCAGGGGCTTGAGGAAGGCCAGCCAGCGGGGATGGGACTCCAGCGGGTAGGTGTAGGCCTTGCCCATGAGATAGCAGATCCACTCCGGGTCGATGGCCTCGTTGGCCTGGAAGGCTCCGCTCGGGCTCCGGCGCAGGCTGCGGATCTGCTCGCCGAGCTCCTCGCGGATGATTCGCTGCCCCACGAGCTCGTGGGTGAGCTCGTAGTCGATCAGGAAGTTGTCGTCGAAGAAGTGGCCAAAGGGGCCGTGGCCCACGTCGTGGAGCAGGCCGGCTATGCGGAGCAGCTCCTCCACCAGCGGGGCCGAGGGCGCGTCCGGGAAGATGGCCCGCAGCGAGGGGTAGAGCTGATGGGCCAGGCGGTCGGCCAGATGCATGGCGCCCAGCGAGTGCTGGAAGCGGCTGTGCTCGGCCGCGGGGAAGACCCAGCGGGCCGACTGCAGCTGCGGGATGCGCCGCAGCCGCTGCACCCAGGGCGTGTCGATCACGTCCTGCTCGGTGGCTTCTCCGGGGATGGCGCCGGGCCGCGTGTACAGGATGTACTGATGGATGGGATCGGCGATGAGCCCGCGGCCCTGATAGGTGTCGGCGGCTCCCTTCATGGCGTCCGAATTATCTGGCGGGGTGGCAGGCGTCGCAACCGGTAGCGATCGATCGCCGCGACGTCGATGCCGTGGCGCCGGGCCATGCCCCCTCCCCGCTCAGCGAGAGCCGTACTGCTGCTGGTAGTACGTGGCGAACGCGCCCGACTTGAGCGGCCGCCACCAGGCCTCGTGCTCCCGGTACCAGCCCACCGTGGCCGTGAGCCCGTCGAGGAATCGGTGGCGCGGCGTCCAGCCCAGCCGGCAGACTTTGGTCGCGTCGAGTGAATAGCGCCGATCGTGGCCGGGTCGGTCCGTCACCGGCTTCACCAGCGTGGCCGGCTTGCCGGTCAGCCGCAGAATCTCCCGGGTGACGGCGATGTTCTCGAGCTCGTGACCGCCGCCCACGTTGTAGGTCTCGCCGGCGGCGCCCTGCCGGAGCACCAGGTCGATCGCTTCGCAGTTGTCGAGGACGTAGAGCCAGTCCCGCACGTTGCGGCCGTCGCCGTAGAGCGGCAGCGGCTGATCGTCCAGCGCGTTGGTGATGAAGAGGGGAATGACCTTCTCGGGATGCTGGTACGGGCCGAAGTTGTTCGACGAGCGCGTGATCACGACGGGCAGCCGGTGGGTCCGCCAGTAGGCCAGGGCTAGTAGATCCGCGCCGGCCTTGGCCGCCGAATACGGATTGGACGGGCGCAGGGGATCGTCCTCCCGGGCCGATCCGGTGGCCAGGCTGCCGTAGACCTCGTCGGTGCTGATCTGCACGAAGCGGGAGATTCCCAGCTCCCGGACGGCCTCCAGCAGCGTGAAGACCCCGAAGACGTCGGTGCGGAGGAATTCCTCGGGCTCGACGAGCGAGCGATCCACGTGGCTGCAGGCCGCGAAATTGACCACGGCGTCCACACCCCGCGCGACGTCGCGCACGAGCTTGCCGTCGCAGATGTCACCGTGGACGAAGCGGTAGCGGGGATCGTCCGCCACATCGGCGACGTTCTGGAGGTTGCCAGCGTAGGTGAGCTTGTCCAGGTTGACGACGCTGTCCTCGGGATGAGCGCGAAGGACATGGCGGATGAAGTTCGACCCGATGAACCCGGCCCCGCCGGTGACGAGCAGCCGCACGCTACCCCCGCGTCACGTCCCAGACGGCGGCGCCAAGATAGTCCCAGGGCAGCCGCCCCTCATCCGTCTCGGCCGGCTCGGCGGTGAACTGGACGTCGACGAAGTAGATGATGCGGCCTGTACCGGCGCCCAGGTTGCGCACGCCGTGGGCCACGCCGGGCGGGATGCGGACCAGCCGGGAGCCGCCGTCGCCCAGCACCAGCCGCATCCGGACGCCCTCGGTGGGCGATCCCTTGCGGACGTCGACCAGGACCAGCAGCATGCGGTCTCCGGGCGGGACGTACCACACGTCGGTCTGGCGGACGTGCAGGTGGAAGGCCTTGATCACGCCCGGCTCGAGCTCGCTGTAGTTGATCTGGCGCAGGGTGAAGCCGGCCGGCACCTGGGTCCGGCCGTCGTTCAGGCGGGCGAGCTCGGTGAGGGCGCCCCCGTCATCGCGGTGGCGGGCCAGCTGGACGATCTCCACGCCCTCGATACGAGGCGCCGCCGCGTAGGACTGCACCTTGAACGCGCGCTTGGCGTCCGGGCTCAACTCCACCGCGCAATCCTAGCACGCGGCGAGGGAAACCCGCTCCTGCCTCAGCGTGCCCCCTCGACGAGGCGCAGGAGATACTGGCCGTAGGAGTTCCCCCGCATGGGCTCGGCGATGCGGCGGACCTCCTCGGCGGTGATATAGCCCATCAGAAAGGCGATCTCCTCGACGCAGGCGACCATCAGCCCCTGTCGGTCCTCCAGGGTCTGGATGAAGCTCGCGGCCTGGAGCAAGGCCTCGTGGGTGCCGGTGTCGAGCCAGGCGATGCCCCGCCCCAGCTTGTCCACGTGCAGCCGGCCCGCGCGCAGGTAGGCCAGGTTGACGTCGGTGATCTCCAGCTCGCCGCGCGCGGAGGGCTTGAG
>DATBIM010000050.1:0-72577 GCA_036556905.1 Candidatus Methylomirabilota bacterium | reverse complement strand
CTCCCGCACCGCGATCTGCTTGTTCTTCGTGTGCAGCACCTTCGTGATCGCCGCCGTCAGCGTCGTCTTGCCGTGATCAATGTGCCCAATCGTCCCCACGTTCACGTGCGGCTTCGTCCGCTCGTACTTCGCCTTGGCCATCTCAGTGACCTCCCTCGACGGCGCTGATCCCCCAAAGAGTGGAGCCCATGTCCGGGATTGAACCGGAGACCTCGTCCTTACCAAGGACGCGCTCTGCCGACTGAGCTACATGGGCATTGGTCATGCGAACTCCTGTTCGGCTCCGACCGATGATGGAGCGGGAAACGGGATTCGAACCCGCGACCCCCAGCTTGGAAGGCTGGCGCTCTACCGCTGAGCTATTCCCGCCCGCACCTGCGAGAGTGGTGGGGAGGGGAGGATTTGAACCCCCGAAGGCGTACGCCAGCAGATTTACAGTCTGCCCCCTTTGGCCACTTGGGTACCTCCCCGAACCTGCCGGCATGTGATATGCGGACTCCCCGGAGCTGCTGGCGCTGGCGGGAGGATTTGAACCCCCGACCCACTGCTTACAAGGCAGTTGCTCTTCCCCTGAGCTACGCCAGCACAGACAAAACTTCACTTTAGTTTCGAGTCCTTGAATAGTCAAGGTCTTTTCGGCGTCCGGGCCCGCCTCTGGCGGCTTGCCTCGTAACAGAGAACGGCCGCTGCCGCGGCGACGTTGAGGGACCCCACCCGGCCGGCTATGGGAATGGTCACGATGGCGTCGCAGGTTCGGGCCACGAGCGGTCTGAGCCCCTGGCCTTCGCTCCCCATCACGAGGCAGATGGCTCCGCTCAGATCGGCGTTCCACGGAGGGACGCCGCCTTCGATCGAGCCACCATAAATCCAGATGCCTGATTTTTTTAGCTTTTCCAATGAGGCCACCAGGTTTGTCTCCCGGGCAACGGGCACCGTCCCCAGCGCTCCCATGGCAGTTCTGGCTACGGCTCCTGTGAGGCCGACCTGGTGGTGCTTGGGAACAATGACACCGTGGACGCCGAAGGCGTCCGCGCTCCTCAGTATCGCCCCCAGGTTCCTCGGGTCCTGGATCTGATCGACGGCAAGGAAGAACGCCGGCTCACCCCGCTCCTTTGGGATCCCGAGGAGTTTCTCGACGTCGGCGTAGGGTGCGGCCGCGACCCTGGCCACGACCCCCTGATGCCGGGGCGATCCTGCGATCGCCGTCAGCTGGTCACGCGTCCGGAATGAGACCTTCACCCCAGCCCGGCGCGCCAGCGCCACGACCTCCGTCAGCGGGCCGGAGGCGCCGGCAAGGACGGCCACCTCGTCCGTTCTCCGCTCCGGGCCCCGCAGCAGGGCGAGCACGGGGTTGCGCCCGTACACGACTTCGCCGTTTGCGCCTGGTTCCCGCAGCGCCGTCACGGGGCCCGTCGCATCAGGCGAGGGCCGGCCGGCGTGTCTTCCACGTGCCAACCCATGCGGTAGATCTCCTGGCGCAACTCGTCCGAGCGGCTCCAGTCGCGCCGGCGCCGGGCTTCGGTCCGGGCGGCCACCAGGCGCTCGACCTCGGGCGGGGTCACAGGGGCAGCCCAACCCTGCTGGAACAGCCCGAGGGCACCGCCCAGACGCTGCAGTTCACCCACGCCCGCAATGACCGCCTCGCGAGCGGCCCTGTCTGGGCCGGCCTGTTCCAGGCGCTCCAGGAGCGCGCGACCCAGGTCGAACAGCGCCGCGAGCGCCTGCGGTGTGTTGAAGTCATCGTCCATCGCAGCCCTGAACCGCTGACCGAAGCCACGCAGATCCTCGGGCGGGACCGGTTCGGCGCCCCCCAGGACCCGGGGAGCCGGCACTTCGCGGAACAGACGGGTGAACCGATCCAGGGCACGACCAGCCTCCCGCAGCCGGTCCTCCGAGAATTCGACCGGGTTGCGGTAGTGGGTGCCCAGGAGCCAGAGGCGCAGGGCATCCGGCTCATGGCGTTTGACGAGCTCCCGGATGGCCAGCGTGTTCCCGAGCGACTTGGACATCTTCTCGGCGCCGATGTTGACGAAGCCGTTGTGGATCCAGTAGCGGGCGAAGACCTTGCCGGTGGCGGCTTCGGCCTGGGCGATCTCGCACTCGTGATGGGGAAAGATCAGATCCTCACCGCCGCCGTGAATGTCGAAGGACTCGCCGAGATACTGCATGGCCATGGCCGAGCACTCGATGTGCCAGCCCGGGCGTCCCGGACCCCAGGGGCTCGGCCACGCCGGCTCGCCGGGTTTGGCCGACTTCCAGAGAGCGAAGTCGCGGGGGTCACGCTTGCGCTCGTCGACGTCGACGCGGGCCCCCGCCAGCAGGGATTCCAGATCCTTGCCGCTGAGCTTGCCGTAAGGCGGGAACCGGCGAATCTCGAAGTACACGTCACCATCGACCGCGTAGGCGTAGCCGCCGCGGAGGAGCCGCTCGATGAGCCCGATCATCTGTCCGATGTGGTCGGTGGCTTTGGGCTCGACGTCGGCGCGCAGCACGCCAATGGCGTCCATGTCGCGGTAGAACTCGGCAATGTACCGCTCGGAGACCTCCGCCGGCGACACCCCCTCGTTCTGAGCCCGCCGGATGATCTTGTCGTCCACGTCCGTGAAGTTCTTGACGAACCGCACCCGATAGCCTGTGAAGACGAGATAGCGGCGGATGACGTCGAACACGATGGCGCTGCGCGCGTGCCCGACATGGGAGACGTCGTACACGGTCACGCCGCAGACATACATCCGGACCTCACCCGGGGTGAGGGGGACGAACTCTTCCTTCGTGCGCTTCAGGGTGTTGGAGATTTTCACGGGCGCGCCGAAACGCTCACGCATCCACCTCGACGCTCACCACGGCCATGGCGGCGATGCCTTCCCGACGGCCCAAGAGTCCCAACCCTTCCGGGCTCTTGGCCTTCACGCTCACCGCGCCCACTGTCACACCGAGGACGTCGGCGAGCCGCTTGGCCATCTCGTCGAGGTGGGGCGCCAGTCGTGGCGCCTCGGCCAGGACCGTGGCGTCGAGATTGATCAGGTGTCCGCCCTGCCGACGGACCAGCCCCATGACCTCCGCCAGCAGATGGAGGCTCGAGGCCCCGGCCCAGCGCGGATCGCTGTCGGGAAAGTGCCGGCCCAGGTCGCCCAGGGCCAGGGCACCGAGGAGCGCCTCGGCCACCGCGTGGGCGAGGACGTCGGCGTCGGAGTGCCCGCCGAGCCCGACCTCGGAGGGAATCGTCACGCCGCCCAGGACGAGCGCGCGATTGCGCACGAGCGGGTGGAGGTCGAAACCGAAGCCGACTCGTGTCACCGCTTGGCCCAGGCTCGCGCGCGCCGGAGATCATCGGGGGTCGTGATTTTGAGGTTTGCCTCCAGGCCGCGCACGATGTGCACAGGGACGCCCAGGCGCTCGACGAGCGCCGCTTCGTCGGTTCCGGAAATCCCGTCACGGTGTGATTTCTCATGGGCCTCGCGCAGCAGCGCCGCCCGAAAGGCCTGGGGGGTCTGGGCGGCCCACAGCGCCGACCGATCGAGCGTCGCCTCCACGTACTCCCCACTAACCCGCTTCACCGTCTCGGCGATGGGCAGGGCGCAGAGGGCGGCCCCGTGGGCCCGGGCCGCCTGAAGCACGGCGTCGATGAGCGTGCGCGTGATGAACGGCCGGACGGCATCGTGCACCACGATCAGCTCGGCGTGGCTGGGGGTGGCCTGCAGCGCCCGCCACACGGACTCCTGGCGTGTGGAACCGCCCTCCACCACGGTCAGCTGACACCGCCTCGCGAATGGCGCGAGGAGCCGCCGGATCCGCTTGAGGTAGTGGGTGGGCGCCGCGACCACGACGGCGGCCGTCCGGGGATGCTCGACGAAGTGTCGCACGGTGACAACCAGGATCGGCGTGCGCCCGAGGGTCAGGAGCTGCTTGGGCGTGCGGCGCGCCAACCGGGTTCCCAACCCTCCCGCCGGAATGACAACCGCCACGTCACCGCGGTGCCCTCGCGCCGCTGCCGGCATCGGGCTCACCCGAGGACCAGGTCCAGCGCGGCCTGGACCGTGGCGACACCGTGAACGTCGAGCGGAAGCCGCGGATGCTCGGCCAGATTCGTCTGGGGAACCACCGCCTCCTTGAATCCGAGCGCCGCTGCCTCGCGCAGCCGGGTCTCGAGCCCGGTCACGGCCCGAACCTCACCCGTGAGACCCACCTCGCCCACCACCACGAGCTCGCCCCGGACGGCGCGGTCGAAGAAACTCGAGGCGGCGGCCAGGACGATGCCAAGGTCGGCGGCAGGCTCTACGACACGCCCGCCACCGGCGACGTTGACAAAGACGTCCTGGGTGCCCAGCGGCACGCCCGCACGCTTCTCAAGGACGGCAAGGAGCAGGCAGACGCGGTTGTAGTCGGTGCCGAGCACCGTGCGCCGCGGTGTCCCGAACGAGGCCGAGCTGACCAGCGCCTGCAGCTCGAACAACAGCGGCCGCGTACCCTCGAGCCCCGGGACAATGACGGAGCCGGGAGCGTCCTTGGGACGTTCGGCCAGGAAGAAGCCCGATGGGTTGGGGACTTCGAGCAGGCCGCCCTCGGCCATCTGGAACACGCCGATTTCATTCGTCGACCCGAAGCGGTTCTTGACAGCTCGTAGGATTCGGTAGGCGTGGTGCTGCTCCCCCTCGAAGTAGAGCACAGTGTCCACGAGATGCTCGAGCACCCGGGGCCCGGCTAGCGCCCCTTCCTTCGTCACGTGCCCGACGAGAAACGTCGCCATCCCCCGCCCCTTGGCCAGCGACATGAGGCGGGCTCCGCACTCGCGAACCTGGGTCACGCTCCCGGGCGCCGACTCCAGCTCGGGCAGGAAGACGGTTTGGATCGAGTCGATGACCAGGGCCTGCGGTTTGACCGTGTCGAGTTCGGCCTGGACCACAGCCAGGTCGTTCTCGGCCCACAGCAGCAGACCGTCACCTCCGATCCCCAGGCGCTGGGCGCGAAGCCGCACCTGGGCCGTCGATTCCTCGCCGGAGACGTAGAGCACCGGGGCGGCGGCAGCGGCCAGGGCCCGGGCCGCCTGAAGCAGCAGTGTCGACTTGCCGATGCCGGGATCCCCCCCGATGAGCACCAGGGAGCCCGGCACCACGCCGCCGCCCAGCACGCGATCCAACTCCCCAATCTGGGTCCGGACGCGCTCGACACGCTCCGTGGCGATGTCCACGAGCGGACGGGGCCGGCTCGTCGCGGTCACCGGCCGTCGGCCGGTGGATGGGCCCCCGTGCCGCTCCTCCACGAGGGCGGCGAGCTCGCCGGTCGTGCGCTTGCAGTCTGGGCAGGTGCCCGGCTTGGGGCTCGCGAACCCGCACTGCTGGCAGCGCCAGACGCTCCGGTCTCTCATTCCTATTGCTCGCGGTCCTTGTCGAGGCCCCGGATGAGCGAGCGAAGCAGGAGGCTCCGCTGGACACCGTCCAGGATCGTCACCAGGCGGTCGTACACGGTGGGATCCGCAATGAGCGCCCCCAGGGTGCCCTCCCCCTCGTTGATCTTCGTGGTGATGGCCCGGAGGTTGGCCGAGGCGACCTGCAGGTCCTCGAGCGCCAGGCGGAGGTCGCCGTCCCCAGGAGCATCTTTGACCAGGCTCCCCAGGGTGCCCCGGCCGCTCACGATCCGATCCGAGACATCACGAAAATTCCGCGCCGTCACGCGCAGATCCTCGAGCACACCCCGGTACTGGGGGTCGAACAGGAGCGCGGGCAGGAGTCCTTCCTCTCCGTGCTCGGACATCCGAGCGATCCGCTCCATCGCCTGGACGAACTTCCGGGCCGCCTCCGTGGACCGCGGGGAGGCGAGCACGCCGACGACCCCCTCCCCACGCTCGACCCGATCGAGCAGGCTCTGGGTGGCCGCCAGGAGCTGGTTGAGCCGGCGTAGGGCCTGGGGCTCCTCGTAGATCAGGGCGTGGGCCCACCCCCGGCCCTTCTCCACTTCCGCCCCGATGCGGGCGAACTGCTCGGTGGCTCTCCGCGCCGTGGCCGAGGCTGCCGCGATATCCTCGACGATCGTGGCCTGGTTGAAGCTTTCCGCCGCCTGGCGGAGGCTTTCGGCAACCGCCGCCACGTTCCTCATCGTCTCGGCCCCGCTGTTGATGGCTTCGGCGATGTTCGTGGGTTCACGAGTGGTGATGGTTTCGCCCGCGCGCAGCGGCGGGGCTCCGGCGCTGCCCACGGTGATCTCGACGATCTTGTCTCCCAGGAGCCCCTGCGTCTCGATGCGGGCGATGGAGTCACGTCGGATGCGATCGGCGTACCTTCTGGCGATGTTGAGCTCGACCCGCACTTTGCCGCCGGGCTGGGAGGGCAGGTGCACATCCGCCACCCGGCCGATCTGCACTCCGGCCAGCCGCACTGTCGCCCCCTCGGCGAGCCCGGCCACCTCCGTGAACTCGGCGTGGATGCTGTAGCGGGGCTCGAAGAGCCGTGTTCGCGCCCCCAGGGCATAGATCATCCCCAGGAACGCCACGACCGCGACTAGGACGAAGATGCCGACCCGGAGGCGGCTCGCCCGCTCGCTCGGCCCCTCGTTCACGTCCTCACCTCGCCTGGCCGGCCAGAAACGCCTGCACCGCGGAATCCGTCGACTCCAGCACAGCATTCCGGGGCCCCGATGCGGCGAATCGCCCACCGATGAGGACGGCAACACGATCGGCGACGGTGCGAGTGAGCTCGAGATCGTGCGTCACCACGATCGCAGTGTCGCACACCCCGGTCCTCACCTGCGAGATCAGCTCGGCGACGAGCCGCGAGTTGGTGGGATCGAGCCCCGCCGTCGGCTCGTCGAAGAGCATGAGCTCGGGCTCATTCACCAGGGCCCGGGCGATGCCGACGCGCTTGCGCATGCCTCCGGAGAGCTCGGCCGGCAGCAGCGACAGCACGTTACCGTTGAGTCCGACCAGTGACAGGAAATGCACGACCCGCTCGTGGATCTCCGACTCGCTGAGCCGGGTGTGCTCACGTAGAGGGTAGGCGACATTTTCGAGAACGGAGAGCGAGTCGAAAAGCGCCGCGCCCTGGAACACGTACCCGATCCTCCGGCGAATGGAGAGCAACTGCTCCTCGGACAGGCGCTCGATCGGTTGGCCGAGCAGACGGATGCGCCCCCGGTCGGGACGGAGCAGGCCAGCGATGAGTCGGAGCAGCACCGTCTTGCCCGATCCGCTTCCCCCCATCACCACCAGCGTCTCTCCCCGGGTCGCCTCCAACGACACCCCGGCCAGCACCTGGAGGGCATCGAACGCCTTCCAGACATCGACGACCTCGACCAGCGGCCCCGAGACGCTCACCAGAACAGGCTGAGGAAAAGCTTGGTCAGGAAGAAGTCCGACACGATGACCCCCATAGTGACGTGGACGACGGTGCCCGTCGTGGCCCGCCCCAGCCCCTCCGTCCCGCCCTCCGTCGCCAGACCGTTGTAGCAACCGATGAGGGTGATGATGATCCCGAAAAAGACGCTCTTGCCGATTCCCATGAGGAAGTCTTTCGGCACCACCCAGTAGGTCGTCGTGTTCCAGTAGG
Organism: Candidatus Methylomirabilota bacterium; assembly: GCA_036556905.1. Lineage (GTDB taxonomy): Bacteria > Methylomirabilota > Methylomirabilia > Rokubacteriales > CSP1-6 > 40CM-4-69-5. The sequence continues at coordinate 65,039 of DATBIM010000050.1, read as the reverse complement.
CATAGGGGTCGGCGCTTCGCTCGAACACCATCACGGCCAGGCCCCCGAGCACGCCCAGCGCGTCGGCCAGCACGGTAAGGAGGGGAAACACCACGAGGGCGGCCAGGATGCGCGGGACGATGAGGCGCTTGACGTAGTTGACCCCCAGCATGCGCAGCGCGTCGATCTGCTCGGTGACCTTCATCGATCCCAGCTCAGCGGTGATGCCCGAGGCCACCTTGCCGCCGACCAGGACCGCCGTGAGCACGGGCCCCAGCTCGCGGAGGATGGCCAGGGCGGTGAGGGGGCCCACGTAGTTCTCGGCGCCGAAGCGGGCCATGTTCACGGCGCTCTGAATGGCAAACACCATGCCGGTGAAGATCGCCGCGGTCAGGGCGACCCCCAGCGAGCGGACGCCCATCGTCTCCATCTCGGCCACGATATGCCGCACGTAGGCGGGCGGCAGCGCCAGGTTGCGCAAGACGGCACCGCCGAGCAGGCCCAACCCCCCGTACCACATCGCGGTTCGTCTCAAATAGAGGGTCATCACCGCCCTGCCGTGAAGCTCGCCACGAACGCCGCGAAGTCGGCCTGCCGCTCGGCAAAGACGGCGAGGGGGGCGACGAAAATGAGGTCGTACACACAGCGGGAGTCAGTCACCGTGACCGCGTCGATGCGGACCCGCCCGCCGCCGTCAGCGACCCCCGCCTCCAGCACGGTGCGCGGGGCGGGCCGACCCGCGACGGTCACCTCACCCCGCTCGACGACGTGCGGGTTCGAGAGCCCCAGGAGCAACTGCCGCTGGAGGACAGTGGGCGGGCGCCGGGCGACGTGGGCCTCGCAGGTGGCGTTCGCCAGCATCCCCGCCCGCCCGTCACGGGCCTTCAGCTCCAGGTCAGCGCGGCTCTCGTTGACGACCATCCACTCCGGTCCCGGGATCCGTATCCAATAACCCTTCGTCGAGTAGAAGACGCCGTCCTCGATTCGACGCCCGGCACAGCCGGCCACCAGGAAGGCGAGCATCGCGCCCAGGAGGCCGACCCTCACCACCCCGGCGCAGAGTGGGCGCACCCTGGCAGCTCAGGCGCTCGGCGTCGTCCGAGCCTGGTGGCGCCGGGCCAGCTCCTCCAGCACCTCGCGCAACCGGAGCCCCCGGGCTCCTAGCAGGACCAGTGTGTGAAACCAGAGATCAGCGACCTCCTCGACCACGCGCCGATCGCCCTCGCCACCCAGGGCGGCCGTAATCACCTCGCTCGCCTCCTCGCCGATTTTTCGGGCGATCGTCGCCTCGCCTTTGGCCAGGAGGCCGCTCACGTAGGAACCCGCCTGGGGGGTCGCTTTGCGGCTTTCCACGACCCGCTCCAGCCGCTCCAACATGTTGGCGGCTTGCGGGCCCTCCCGCAGCGCCGTGAAGAAGCACGTGCGGTTGCCGGTATGGCAGGCGACGCCCTCCTGATGCACCTGGACGAGCAGGGTGTCGGCATCGCAATCGGTGTAGAGCGCGCGGACGTGCTGCGTGTGGCCCGAAGTCTCGCCCTTTCGCCAGGACTGCTGCCGCGAGCGGGACCAGAAGTGGGTGAGTCCGGTCGCCAGGGTCGCCTCCAGCGCCCGCCGATCCATCCACGCGACCATGAGGACCTCCCCGGTGTCCGCCTCCTGGACCACCGCCGGGATGAGGCCACGGTCATCGAACTTCAGGTCGTCCAGCTTCACGGCTCCAGCCGCACCTCCACGCCGCGCTCGCGGAGATACCGCTTCGCCTCGGCGATCGTATGGATACCGAAGTGGAAGATCGACGCGGCCAAGGCCGCGTCGGCGCGCCCCTCGATCAGGCCTTCGGCGAGGTGCTCCAGAGAACCGGCACCGCCCGAGGCGATCACCGGGACCTCGACCGCCTCGGCCACCGCACGGGTCAGCTCGAGGTCGTAGCCGTCCTTGGTGCCGTCCCGGTCCATGCTCGTCAAGAGGATCTCTCCGGCGCCCAGGGCCGCTGCCGTCCGGGCCCACTCCACGGCATCACGCCCGGCCGCCCGCCGCCCGCCATGGGTGTAGACGCCCCAGCGGCCGGAGCCGGGGCCCGGCGCCCGGCGCGCATCTATCGCTACCACGATGCATTGGCTTCCGAATCGCTCGGCCGCTTCCGTGATGAGCTCCGGGCTTTCCAGGGCTGCGGTGTTCAGCGACACCTTGTCGGCGCCGGCGCGCAGCAATGCCCGGACGTCAGCGATCCCCCGGATGCCGCCGCCGACCGTCAGCGGCATGTAGATGCCCTCGGCCGTGCGGGCGACGACGTCGAGCATGATCTTCCGATTCTCGTGGGAGGCCGTGATGTCCAGGAAGACGAGCTCGTCGGCACCCTGGGCGTCGTAGGCTAACGCGGCCTCCACCGGATCGCCGGCGTCGCGAAGATCGACGAAGCGTACCCCTTTGACGACACGACCGTCCTTGACGTCCAGACAGGGAACGAGACGCTTGGCCAGCATCTAGACGGCTTCCAGGGCCTGGCGGAGATCGATGGCCCCGGTGTACAGCGCGCGGCCGACGACCACCCCCTGGACCCCGGGAATGGCGGCGAGCGCCCTGAGATCGTTGACGCTCGACACACCGCCCGAGGCGAGAATCGGCATGCCCACGGCCCCGGCCAGGGTCGCCGTGTCCTTCACGTTGGGCCCCTGCTCGGTCCCATCCCGGCCGACGTCCGTGTACAGAAGCGCGGCCGCTCCCGCGTCCCGGGCCTGCCGGCCCAGCTCGACCACCGTCACCTCGGCGACTTCGGTCCAGCCCTTCACGGCCACGCGCGAGCCGCGCCCGTCAACGGCGACGATGATGCCCTCCGGGTGCCTCTGGCAGGTCCCGGTCAGGAACGTGGCATCGACGGCCCGGGTCCCGAGCACCACCCAGCGCGCCCCGGCTTTGAACATCGCGGCCACCGCCCCATCGTCGCGGAGCCCTCCACCCACCTGCACCGGGACCGGCCCGGCGGCCTCGATGACCCGGCGCACCATGTCCGTCTGCCGGGGCTTTCCCAGGGCCCCGTCGAGATCGACCACATGCAGGCGTTCGGCGCCGAGGTCCACCCAGCGCCGGGCCACGGCCACCGGATCCTCGGAGAACACGGTTTCCTGATCAGCCCGACCCTCGCGCAGGCGCACGCAGAAGCCCCCGCGGATATCGATGGCCGGAATGACGATCATCCGCCGCTCTTCACGAATGCGGCGAAGTTCTCGAGGAGCCGCAACCCCCAGCGCTGGCTCTTCTCGGGATGGAACTGCGTCGCGAAGATCCGCCCACGCTCCAGGGCCGCCGCGAACCGCACGCCGTATTCGCACCATGCCACCCGGAGTGAAGCACTCGAGCCCGTCGACCGGGCGTCCGGAGCCCCGGCCACCGGAGACAGGCCAGCGGTCGACCGGGCGTCCGGAGCCCCGGCCACCGGAGACAGGCCACCCTCGGTCGTACCCGGGCTCTCGGCCCCCGCTACAACAGGATAGTAAGAGTGGACGAAGTAGAAGTGCGCGCCGTCGGGGATCCCCTCGAACAGCCGGAGCCCGCCGCCGTGGTGGACGCGATTCCAACCCATGTGCGGGACCTTCCGGCCGGGCGGGAAGCGCCGCACCACACCGGGGATGACGTCCAGCCCGCGGCCCTGGCCGAACTCCTCACTGCTCGAGAACAGGAGCTGATAGCCCAGGCAGATTCCCAGGAAAGGCCGGCGTCCGTCCAGGGCGCGCACCAGCGGCGCCCGCAACCCCAGTTGATCCAGATTCGCCATCGCGTCGTGAAATGCCCCGTCTCCAGGGAGCACCACCGCCTCGGCGTCCTCGACCACGCGCGGATCCTGGGTGACCGTCGCCGGCACACCGACGCGCTGGAAGGCCTTTTCCACCGAGCCCAGGTTGCCGCGGCCGTAATCGATGATGGCGATCACCGGCGCGCCTCGCCTTCGGCCATGATCACAGGCGTCCCTTGGTCGAGGGTAGAACGTCGGCGATACGAGGGTTGATCCGACTGGCCTCGGCCAGCGCGCGCCCCACAGCCTTGAATACGGCCTCCGTGATGTGGTGCAAGTTGTGACCGTAGTGCATGGTCACGTGCAGCGTGATCTCGGCTTTGAAAGCGAACGCCCGGAAAAACTCCTGGAGCATGTCGAGATCGAAGTTGGCCACCCGGGTTCGGGCCACCGGAACGTTGAACACGAGGTACGGGCGCCCCGAGATGTCGACGGCGGCCGCGACGAGGGCCTCGTCCATGGGCACGAAGGCGGTCCCGTAGCGAACGATGCCCCGCTTGTCGCCGACGGCCTCGCGGAGGGCCTGTCCCAGCACGATGCCGACATCCTCGACGGTGTGGTGGATGTCCACCTCGACGTCCCCGCTCGCCTCCACCGTGAGATCCATGAGGCCGTGCTTCGCCCACGCCTCCAGCATGTGGCTGAAGAAGGGGATCGGGGTGCCCACCTTGGCGGCACCGGTGCCGTCGAGGTTGAGGCTAATCGCCACCTCGGTCTCCTTCGTCTTGCGTTCCACGCGGGCCTGCCGCAGCGCTCGGCTCATCTACCCTCTCCCCCGGCCCGGACGTCGGCAGCCGCTCGGTGCCCGCCCAGGCCCTCGATGTCGGCCAGCGTTCTCAGATGGCCCAGCGCAGCCTGCAGGCCTGCGCTCGAGTACTCGATCACGCTCGACCGCTTGACGAAGTCCTCCACCCCCAGCGGTGACGAGAAGCGCGCGGTGCCCGCCGTCGGCAGCACGTGACTGGGACCGGCCACGTAGTCGCCGACCACCTCCGGAGTCCGGCCGCCGACGAAGATCGCTCCGGCGTGGCGAACACGAGGCAGCAGCGCCTGGGGCACGCGCACGAGCAGCTCGAGATGCTCGGGGGCCAGCCGGTTGGCCAGTTCGGCGGCCTCCTCGAGCGACCCGACAAGGACGAGGGCGCCATTCGTCTGCAGGGACTGGGCGGCGATGTCCTTGCGGGTCAGACGGCCGAGCTGGGAGGCGAGCGCCCGAGCCACTCGAGGGACCAGGCCGGGGGCGTCAGTGACGAGCACGGCTCGGGCCATCGGGTCGTGCTCGGCCTGAGCCAGCAGGTCGGCGGCGATCCACTCCGGATCGGCCTCACCGTCCGCGATGACCAGCACCTCGCTGGGCCCCGCCACCATGTCGATGCCCACGTCTCCAAACACGCGGCTCTTGGCCAACGCCACGTAGATGTTGCCGGGTCCCACGACCTTGTCGACCTTCCGGATCGTCGCCGTACCGTAAGCCAGAGCCGCGATGGCCTGGGCTCCGCCCAGACGCCAAGCCTCGGTCACCCCCGCGATGCGCGCCGCCGCCAGCACGGTTGGATCGATGCGCCCGTCCCGCCCCGGCGGCGTCACCAGGACGATCTCGGGTACGCCGGCGACACGGGCAGGCACGGCGGTCATCAGGACCGTCGAAGGATAGGCGGCGCGGCCGCCGGGCACGTAGATTCCAACACGCTCCAGCGCGCGTACCTCCTGCCCCAGGATCGAGCCGTGCTCGTCCGTGATACGCCAGGTCTTTGGCAAGGCGGCGGCATGGTAGCGGTCGATGCGCTCGGCCGCGTACGCGAGGGCGGCACGCACGGAGGGGGCGACGGCCCGTTCGGCCGCCTCGAGGTCACCACGAGGGATCGCCAGCGCGGTCACCGCGGGTACCGTCAGCCCGTCGAAGCGCGCGGTGAGCTCCAGGAGCGCGGTGTCTCCCCGCTCGCGCACGGCGCGCAGGATTTCGTCGACGACGCGCGGGATCTGGGGATCGATCGCCGCCGGGGGGCGGGCCAGCTCCCGAACCACGGCGGTGAGGCCGAGGTGACGGGCGTCGAGGCTGCGAATCATGGCCGGGAGCCCGGAGAGGCCGGCACCGGCACCGTGCACCGGCGGCGTAGCTCATCGATCAGCTCGGTCACCGCAGCGTACTCCGTCTTCATCGAAGCCCGGTTGACGATCACCCGGGCCGTGGAGCGAGCGATCTCGGCGACCTCCACCAGCCCGTTGGCCCTCAAGGTCTCCCCCGACTGCACGAGGTCCACGATGCGCTCGGCCAGCCCGACCAGGGGGGCCAGCTCGATGGAGCCGTCCAGACGCACGATCTCCACCTGGACGCCACGGTCGGAGAAGTACCGCTCGGCCATCCGCGGATATTTGGTGGCAACCCGGACCCAGGACCACTTGGAGGGATCGTCGCGCTCCCAGAGCTCGCGGGGCTCGGCTACCACCAGCCGGCAGAATCCGAACCCGAGGTCGAGCGGCTCGTACACGTCGGGCTCCTGCTCGAGCAGGATGTCCTTGCCGACGATGCCGAGGTCGGCGGCCCCGTAGGTGACGTAGGCGGGAATGTCGGCCGGCTTGAGGAAGAGCATCCGGAGGCCGCGCCGGGGATCGGTGAAGATCAGTCGGCGCGATTCCGCTTCGACCCCGTCGACCCCGATCTCGCGAAGCAGCGCGAGGGCACCGTCGAGCAGGCGCCCCTTGGGCAGGGCCAGGGTGAGGCGCTCTTTCACGGCAAACGCTCGATGCGGGCGCCCAGCCCGCGCAGCTTCACCTCCAGCCGCTCGTAGCCGCGATCGAGGTGATAGACGCGGGAGATCTCCGTCCGGCCGCCGGCGGCCAGCCCGGCCAGGACGAGCGCCGCCGACGCGCGCAGGTCCGAGGCCATCACCGGCGCCCCCTGGTACGAGGGCACGCCACGAATGATGGCCGTGGACCCCTCCGTCTCGATCCGGGCCCCCATACGCACCAGCTCGGCCGCGTGCATGAAGCGGTTCTCGAAAATGGTCTCGGTCACCCGCGACTGGCCGTCGGCCAGGCCGAGCAGCGTCATCAGCTGCGCCTGCATGTCGGTGGGGAAGCCCGGGAACGGGCTCGTGGTGACGTCGGCGGGCCGTGGTCGCTCCGGGCCTCGCACCCGCACGCGGTCGGGCCCGACCTCCAGGCTCACCCCGCACTCCTCGAGCTTGGCCAGCACGGCAGTGATGTGGTCGGGGACAAGTCCCGTCACGAACACATCGCCCCGGGTGATCGCCCCAGCCACGAGCAGCGTTCCCGCCTCGACACGATCGGGGACGATCGTGTGCCGGGCCCCGCCCAGGTCCGACACGCCCTCGATCTCGATGCGCGGCGTTCCCGCGCCCTCGATGTGCGCCCCCATCGCCTGGAGAAGGCGAGCGAGGTCGACGACTTCGGGCTCCCGGGCGGCGTTCTCGATGACGGTCGTACCCTGGGCCAGCGTTGCCGCCATCATGAGGTTCTCGGTGCCCGTTACGGTCACCAGATCAGTGGCGATACGCGCGGCTTTGAGCCGGCTGGCCCGGGCCACCACGTAGCCGTTCTCGATGGCGATCTCAGCCCCCAGCTTGGCCAGCCCCTTGAGGTGTTGATCGATGGGACGGACGCCGATCGCGCATCCTCCAGGCAACGCGACGCGCGCCGAGCCATGCCGGGCCACCAGCGGTCCCAGCACGAGCACGGAGGCGCGCATCGTCGACACCAGCTCGTAGGCGGCCACGTCGCCGGCAACACGTTCGACCCGGACGCGGGCCCGCGCCCCCAGGCGATCGACCGAAGCCCCCAGCGTTTGCAGCAGCCGAACCATGGTGTGAACGTCCTGGAGATCGGGGACGTTCGGGAACGTGAGCGGCTCCGAGGTCAGTAGCCCCGCCGCCAGCGCGGGCAGCGCGGCATTCTTCGCGGCGCTGACGGTGACCGAGCCCCTGAGCGGCACGCCTCCCTCGATGAGCAGACGGGCCGGCATTACGTGGTTTTGGCGGGAGCAGCGACCACCCTCGCCAAACCTCCCCATTTGCGTGTGATGCAACCCGCGCTCTGCCCACGGCTCGCGTCAACCACCGTTCCGGAAACGAAGCGATCAATCCCGGCGAGGTCTCGATGCACTGCCGCGTCGACAAAGCCTGCGTCGCGCATGAGCTTCACCACGGCGTCGGCCTGAGGACCCCCGGCTGACTCCACGACCAGAGCCCCCCCGGGGCGGAGGACCCGCGTGGAGTCCCCGACCAGACCGGCCAGCGCGCGCAGTCCGTCGTGGCCACCATCCAGTGCCCCCCGGGGCTCATGGTCTCGCACTTCCGGTTCCAGGCTCCCGAGCAGAGACGTGGGCAGGTATGGAGGGTTGGAGACGATCAGATCGGCGGCCCCCGGCCCCGCCGCGGTCAGCAGGTCGGCGGCGACGAAGTGGATTCGGCTCAGCCCCAGCCGAACGGCATTGTCCCGCGCGACGAGTAGCGCGCCGACCACCCTGTCGGTCGCGATCACCTGGACGTCGGGGTGCTCGGCGGCAATGGCGCAGGCGACGCACCCCGAGCCGGTGCCAACGTCGACGACGACCGGGTGGCGCCCCCCGCGAGGAATGGGGAGCAGGGCCAGGGCCAGGTCCACGAGGACTTCGGTCTCCGGCCGGGGCACGAGCACGTCGGGGCTGAGGCCCAGACGCAGCCCCCGAAAGCCTTCCCAGCCGAGGATGCGTTGCAGCGGCTCACGGCTCCAGCGACGCTCGATCGCCGCCTCGTATCGCGCGACGAGCCCCACATCCGGGGCCTGGGCAAGGAGCAACCCGAGATCGCCGCGGCGGGCCCCGAGCAGGCCGGCCAGCAGCCACTCGGCCTCCACTCGTGGCGTGTCGATACCCGCCGCCGCCAGCCGGGCCGAGGCCACCTCCAGCAACCGCGCCACCGTCGCCGGCGCCTTCACGGCGTCACCCGCTCGAGCCGCTCAGCATGCTCGGCCGCCGCCAGGGCGTCAATGATCTCGTCGAGGTCGCCCTCCAGCACGTCACCCAGCCGATGCACGGTCAGCCCGATCCGGTGGTCCGTCACCCGGGTCTGGGGGAAGTTGTACGTACGGATGCGCTCGCTGCGTTCACCCGTACCCACCTGACTTCGCCGGTCGGCGGCGATCGCCGCCTGCTGCTCCTGTTGGGCGCGCTCGAGCAGCCGGGCCTTCAGGACGCGGAGCGCCTTCGCCCGGTTCTTGATCTGCGAACGCTCGTCCTGACAGGTGACCACCAATCCGGTGGGCAGGTGGGTGATGCGCACGGCGGAGTCGGTGGTGTTGACCCCCTGGCCCCCGGGGCCGGAGGAACGGTAGACGTCGACCTTCAGATCCTTCTCGTCCACCCTGATCTCGACATCCTCCGCCTCCAACAGCACTGCGACCGTCACGGTGGAGGTGTGGATCCGGCCGGACGACTCGGTGACCGGCACGCGTTGTACCCGGTGGACGCCGCGCTCGTACTTGAGCCGGCTCCAGGCGCCCCGCCCCTGGACGAAGAGGATCATCTCCTTGAGACCGCCGACACCGGTGGCGCTCGAGTCCATGACCTCGACCTTCCAGCGCTGGCGCTCGGCGTACTTCGTGTACATCCGGGCCAAATCGGCAGCGAATAGCGCGGCCTCGTCACCGCCGGCTCCGGCGCGGATTTCCAGGAACACGTTCTTGTCGTCGTTGGGGTCACGGGGGACGAGGAGCCGCGTGAGCTCGGTTTCGAGATCGGTCTGCTTCCGACTCAGCTCCTCGATCTCGGCCTGGGCCAGTTCCTGAAGCTCGCGGTCACCATCCTCGCCGAGCAGGTGCCGGGCCTCGCCCAGCCGACGCAGGACCTCGCGATACTCCTGGAAGCGCTCCACGATCTCGGCGGTCTCGGCGTGTTCCTTGCGGAGGCGAGCCAGCTCGGGGGGATTGCCGTAGACGCGGGGATCGGCCAGGGCGCGGCCCAACTCCTCCCAGCGCTCCTCGATCTGACGGAGCTTGTCAAACAGCATCGTGGCTCACCCGGCCCGGTGCCGGCCCGGCGGAGCGCTCAGCTGGTCGGAGCCGCTTGTCGCTTGTACTTGCGCTGGAAGCGCTCGACCCGGCCCGCCGTATCGACGATCTTCTGCTTGCCGGTGTAGAAGGGATGGCACTTGGAGCAAATCTCCACGCGAATGTCGGGCCTGGTAGAACGGGTCTGGATGACCTCCCCGCAGGCACACGTGATCGTGGTCTCGACGTACTCCGGATGAATGCCAGCCTTCACGGCCTACCTCCTTGAACGACCAAGGATACCACCGCCCGGGAAAATCGCCAAAAGCCAGGCCGATGCGCGGCCGGAAGGCCTTACCCCATCGAGTGCATCGAGGCGAGGAACTCCTTGTTGCTGCGGGTGAGCTTGAGCTTATCCAGCAGAAGCTCCATTCCCTCCACGGGGTTGAGTTGGGAGAGCGCCTTGCGGAGCAGCCAGACCTTCTGCAGCTCGTCCTTCTCCAACAGCAGCTCTTCCTTGCGGGTGCCCGATTGCTCGATGTTGATGGTCGGAAAGATTCGCTTGTCCATCAACCGACGGTCCAGGTGCACCTCCATGTTGCCGGTACCCTTGAACTCCTCGAAAATTACGTCGTCCATCCGGCTCCCGGTGTCCACGATGGCCGTGGCCATGATGGTCAGGGAGCCTCCTTCTTCGATGTTCCGCGCGGTGGCGAAGAAGCGACGCGGTCGCTGCAGGGCGTTGGCGTCGAGACCCCCGGAGAGCACCTTACCCGAGGAGGGGATAATCGCGTTGTGAGCGCGGGCGAAGCGCGTGAGAGAGTCGAGCAGGATCACCACGTCACGCTTGTGCTCCACCAGCCGCTTGGCCTTCTCGATGACCATGTCGGCCACCTGGATGTGGCGCTGAGGGGGCTCGTCGAAGGTCGAGGAGATGACCTCGCCCTTCACGGTCCGCTGCATGTCCGTCACCTCCTCGGGCCGCTCGTCGATGAGCAGCACGATGAGGTAGACCTCCGGATGGTTCTTGGCGATGGCATGGGCGATCGACTGCAGCATCATTGTCTTGCCGGTCCGGGGCGCGGCCACGATCAGTCCGCGCTGACCCTTCCCGATCGGCGTGAGCAGGTCCATGACCCGGGTGGTCAGGTTCTCGGGATCGTGCTCCAGTCGCAACCGCTCCATCGGATAGAGCGGAGTGAGGTTGTCGAAGAAGATCTTGTCCCGGGCCTGCTCCGGCCCCTCGAAGTTGATCGCCTCCACCTTGAGCAGCGCGAAGTAGCGCTCGGAGTCCTTGGGCGGGCGCACCTGGCCCGACACCGTATCCCCGGTCCGCAGATCGAACCGCCGGATCTGCGAGGGTGAGACGTAGATATCGTCGGGGCCCGGCAGGTAGTTGTAGTCGGGCGCGCGGAGGAATCCGAAGCCGTCGGGCAGGACCTCCAGGACTCCCTCGGCGTAGATCAGGCCATCCTTCTCCGCCTGGGCCTGCAGGATCTTGAAGATGAGCTCCTGCTTGCGCAGACCGCCCATGTTCTGCACGTTCATTTCGCGAGCGATCGTGTTCAGATCGGCGATGGTCTTCTCCTTCAGCTCGGAGAGATTCAGGCCACCACTCGTCTGGGTTGCTTCGGTCGTCGCGTTTCCCTGAACTCGGTCTCGGCGGGCGCTCATCAAACGGCTCCGGGGACGGCGTTCGCTGCCGTCAATGACGTTAGTGGTTGAATGTGACGCAGATTTCCGCTGGGCTGGACGGCACTTACCCCATGATCCTGCCACCGCTGCGCCATGCTGTCAACGAATTTCTTCCTGGATCGCCTCACATGCGGACCTCGACGACGGCGCGCTGCTTGATTTCCTTGAGCCAGGCCTCGAGTCTCGACTCGTACTTCTGCCGGAACAGGATCTCGCGGACCTGTTGTCGGGCCCGCCGCAAGGCATCCCCCTCCAGGGTCTCCTTGCTCTCCAGCCGAAACAGGTGCAAGCCCAGCGCGGACCGGTACGGGAGAGAATCCTCCCCCTCCCCCAACGCGAGGATGCGGGCTTCGATCTCGGCCGCCAGCTCCCCCCGCTTGAGGGTGCCCAGATCCCCGCCGGCTTTGGCGCTGGCGTCGCGCGAATGCTGCCGGGCCAGTTCGGCGAAATCGGCGCCGGCGGCGAGCTGGTCTCGGATCATCTCGGCTTGGATGCGGGCCGTCTCCCACGCCGCGTCGGAGCTGCCGGCCGGGGTGATGAGGATGTGGCGGGCGTGATAGCTGAGCCCGGTTTCCAGCTTGCTCCGGTTGTCGGCCATATACCGGTCGATGTCCTCTTCGGTGACCGAGACTCGCAAGGTCACTTTCCGGCGGACCACCTTGGCGATGCGCACGGTCTCGCGAACACGCTTGCGGACGGCTTCGATGGTGAACCCCTGCTCCTTGAGCATGGCGGCGATCTGATCCTTGTTCTTGGCCCCGAAGCGCTTCATCCGCTCGGCCAGCTCCTCGTCAACTTCGCTGTCGTCGACGAAGATCTTTTCCCGGTCAGCCTCCTGGAGCTGCAACCGCGTTTCGATGAGGCGCGTCAGGAACTGCCGGGCCAGCTCTTCGTCGGAACCTGTCGCCCGGCCCCGGTTCTCCTGCCGAAAGGACAGTACGGTCTCTTGCACTTCCCCGAGCGTGATCGCATCGTTGTTGACGACCGCCACGATGCGATCGACCACGTCGGGGGCGCTGACGGCCCGGGTCGGCGAGCGCTCGGGTTCCCGGGCCGGCGCCGCCGCCGGGGGGCGGCCCGTCACCTCCGGGGAGGGACTGCTGGTAGCCGAGCCGCAGCCCGCGAGGAGCAGCGCGACCATGGCCAGGGCCAGCGCGGCCGTCATACGTGGCCCAGGTCGTCGAGCAGGGCCAGCAGCGAGTCCCGGACGCTCGGCCACTCCCCCCCGCCGATCGAAGCCTCGAGCGTGAACTCGCGCTTCATCTGCAGCCGGCCCCGGCTCCGTTGGATGGTGCCGATGAGCCGCTGGGGGTCCAGCGTGGTCGAAGGCGCGAAGGTGAGGAGGGCGCGGCCGTCGCCCGCCTCGATGCGTTCCACGCCGAGGTCGCGGGCCGCCACCCGGATCCGGACGATGTCGAGCAACTGCTCGGCCGGGAGCGGCAAGGGGCCGAAGCGGTCGACCAGCTCCGCGCGAAGGTCCACCACCTCGCCCGCGGTGCGAGCTCCGGCGAGGCGCTTGTAGAGCGCGAGACGCTGGTTGACCTCGGAGACATAGTCTTCTGGTAAGAAGCCTTCGACGTTCACGCTCACGACCGGCTCGACACTGGCAGCGGTCGCTTCGCCCTTCAATTCTCGCACGGCTTCCGCCAGGAGTTTCGAATAAAGATCGAAGCCGACCGCAGCGATGTGGCCGTGCTGCTGGGCGCCCAGCAGGTTGCCAGCGCCCCTGATCTCGAGGTCGCGGAGAGCCAGCTTGAACCCCGAGCCCAGGTCCGTGAGCTCCTGCAGCACCCGGAGCCGCCGCTGGGCCTGCTCATCGACCCGCCCGTCCGCCGGGATGAGCAGATAGCAGAAGGCCTGCTGGCGTTCGCGGCCCACCCGCCCCCGCAACTGGTAGAGCTGGGCCAGCCCCAGACGATCCGCCCGGTTCACGACGATGGTGTTGGACGCTGGGATGTCCAGCCCCGACTCGATGATGGCGGTCGAGACCAGCACGTCGGCCTGACCGCTGACGAACTTGACCATGGCCGCCTCCAGCTCCCGCTCGCGCATCTGCCCGTGCGCCATCACCAGGCGTGCATCGGGCACCAACTCGCCGAGCATGCGCACCATCGAAGGAAGCGACTGGACCCGGTTGTGGACGAAGAAGACCTGACCGCCGCGCCGGAGCTCACGCTCCAGGGCCTCTCGGATCACCGCCTTGCCGAAGCGACGGATCACCGTCTCCACCGGCAGCCGATCCAGCGGCGGCGTCTCGATCACCGACATGTCCCGCACCCCGGAGAGGGACATGTAGAGCGTACGGGGGATGGGCGTGGCGGTCAGCGCCAGCACGTCCACCGCCGTTCGAAACTGCTTGAGGCGCTCCTTGTGGGCGACGCCGAACCGGTGCTCCTCGTCGACGATCAGCAATCCCAGGTTCTTGAAGCCGACGTCGCGCGACAGAAGGCGGTGGGTGCCGATCACCACGTCCACCGTCCCCGCCCGGAGCCCGTCCACCACGGCCTTCTGCTCAGCCGGTGATCGGAACCGCGAGAGCAGCTCGACCCGAACCGGAAACGCGGCAAAACGCTCGGCGAACGTGGCCCAGTGCTGCTGGGCGAGCACCGTCGTGGGGACCAGCACCGCCACCTGCATGCCGTCGGCGACCGTCTTAAAGGCGGCCCGAAGCGCCACTTCCGTCTTGCCGTAGCCTACGTCCCCGGCGACCAGACGGTCCATGGGGCGGGCCGCTTCCATATCCTGCTTGACGTCGGCGATCGCCCGAAGCTGGTCCGGCGTCTCCTCGAAGCGGAAGGCGGCTTCGAACTCCCGCTGCCAGGCGGTGTCGGTGGCGAAGGCGTGGCCCTCGGCGACGGCGCGGCGAGCGTAGAGCTTGAGCAACTCCTCGGCCATCTCGCGAAGGGCGGCCCGCACCGACTCTTTGACGCGTTGCCAAGAGGCCCCGCCCAGACGATCGAGACGAGCTGCCGTCGCGTCTCCACCGAGATACTTGGAGATGAGATCGAGCCGCTCGACGGGGAGGTAGAGCTGGTTGCTCTCGGCGTACTCCAGGAGCAGGTAGTCGCCGTCGCGGTCTCCCACGTGCATGGTGCGCAGGCCGAGGTAGCGCCCGATCCCGTGGTCATCGTGGACGACCAGGTCGCCGACGGCCAGATCTGTGAAGGCGGTGACGGGGGAGCCCCGCTGGTATTTGGGCCTCCGGAGGGTACGGCGCCGGGCCCCGAACATCTCCCCCTCGGTCAGCACGATGAGCCCCAGCGCCGGGATCGTGAAGCCGGTCGAGCACTCTCCCACGACCACCGCCAGACCGTCGGCCGTCCCCAGACCAGGCGCGTCCGCTGCCTCCAGCCCGTGCTCGCGGAGGATCTGCCGCAGATGCTCGGCCTGGTGGACGTCGGCGGCCACTAGTCGGACGCGAAACCCCTCGCGTCGCCAGCCGGCGATCTCCTCGGCGAGCTGGATGAACCGTCCCGAGTAGCGGTCCACCGCGTGGGTCTCCAGGGCGAATCCAGGCGAGCCGGACGCTCCGGTCACAAGCTCAAGCTCCAGACGCTGCCGTGATTCCAGCCGCTTCCCCAGTGGCGGCTGGTCTGGCGCCTCCTCGACCCCCTCGTCGAGCAGCCGCGGATTGTCGACAACGACGGCCGCGGCTGCCGGCAGGTAGGCGAGCAAGTCGGCGGTGGTCCCCGACGCCCCCTGGGCAGGAGCCTCGAGCGGCAGCACGATCAGCTCGTCCAGGGCCGTCTGCGACCGCTGCGATGTGGGATCGAACAGGCGGATCGACTCGATCTCATCCCCGAAGAACTCGAGGCGGGCCGGGGCCGGGTGCGTGGGCGAGAAAATGTCGACGATGCCGCCGCGCAGGCTCCACTGGCCCACCTCGACGACCGTGTCGACCCGCTCATAGCCGGCGGCGCCGAGCGCCTCCAGGAGCAGCTCGCGATCGAGGCTGTCGCCGACCGACAAGCGCAGCGTCCCGGCGCCGAAGGCGCCGGGGGCCGACAGCGGCACCCCGAGAGCGGACCGGGTGGCGACGACGATGAGGGGCTCCCCGGCGAGCAGCCGCCGGCAGATGAGCGCGCGCTCGGCATCGGCTTCGCGCTGGCGACCACCGCGCCAGAGCCGGGGCTCGCCCTCGGGAAACTCCACGGCCGGGGCACCGAAGAACCTCAGATCCTGAGCCCAGGAACGCGCGTCGGGGAGTGAAGCGGCCAGGACCAGGGCCGCGCGCGAAGTGGTCTGGAGGAGCTCGGCTATGACCAGGGCCCGGCCCCCCCCGGTGAGGCCGGCGATGCGTAGACAGGGATCTCCCGCGGCGAAGGCTTTCGCCAGGGCTTCGAACGGCGGCCACTGTTCCAGCATGGAGCGACGGCTACGGCTACTACCCTATCGTGATCCCTTGGCCAGGTAAAACGACAGCGTCTCCAGCTCGATCGAGAGGTCCACGTCCTTGAGCCGAACGTCACGCGGCACACGGATCCGGGTCGGGGCGAAGTTCAGGACGGCCTTGATCCCGGCCGCCACCAGCTGATCGGCCACGGCCTGCGCGGATTCGGCCGGGACCGCCACGATCCCGATCTGGATCGACCGGGCTCGCACTTCGCGCGCGAGCTCACGGGCGGGGAACACGGGGACCCCGCCGACCTCCCGGTGGTGCTTGGCCGGATCGTCGTCGAAGACAGCCACGATGCGGAAGCCCTGGCGGCCGAACCCCCGGTAGTGGAAGAGGGCCGAGCCGAGGTTGCCGAAGCCGACCAGGGCCACCGGCCACTCGCGATCCAGGCCCAGGATCCGCTGCAACTCGGCCTTGAGGCCCGACACGTAGTAGCCGATGCCCCGGACACCGAACTCCCCGAAGTAGGCGAGGTCCTTGCGGACCTGCGCGGAGTTCAGGTTGAAGCGCTCGGCCAGGTCCTGCGAGGAGATGGTCTTGACCCCATCTTCCTCGAGCTGGAGCAGGCAGCGCGTGTAGACGGACAGCCGGCGGATCGTCATCTCGGGGATCTTGGGAGGCCGGTAGGCCGTGCGCCGGGGCATGAGCAGTGCGTGGGTGGCGGGCACGGCGTCCGCGCCCGCCACCGCGAGCCTGTCTACTTGACCGGCTGAACGAACAACAAGATGATCGCGATGACCAGCGTGTAGATCGCCAGCGACTCGATCAGCGCCAGACCGATGATCATCGCGGTCTGAATCCGCGCCGCCGCGCCGGGCTGGCGGGCCATGGCCTCGACCGCAGACGCGATCGCCCGCCCCTGCCCGAGGCCGCAGAGGCCGGCGGCGAACGCCATGCCGAGACCGGCGGCCAGGACGGCGAACGGTCCGACCCAGCCACCACCCCCTCCTCCGGCGGGCGTCTGGGCCAGCGCCAGGCTCGGGAACGCGAACACTATCATGCCCACGGCAACCAGTGAACGTCGCACGAACCGGCCCTCCTTGTGGCTAGTGGTGCTCCGCGTGATGCTCGGCGTGTTCGGTCGCGCCGGCGATGTACAGCATGGTCAGCATGACGAAGATGAAGGCCTGCAGGAACGAGACCAGGATCTTCAGCGGGAACAGGAAGCCGACGGTGAAGACGACCATGATGACGCTACCCAGTCCGCCCAGCACGACAGCGAGCCCGCTCCCCGAGAGCGCCCACCCCAGCAGCCCGTCCAGACCCATGAGGAAGAAGATGATCGCCAAGAGGATGTGGCCGCCCGTCATGTTACCGAAGAGCCGGAGCGACAGCGACAGGGGCCGGGCCAGGTGGCTGATGAGCTCGATGGGAATCATCAAGAGCTTGATGGGAGCCATTCCCAGCGACCAGGGCATGGGACCGGTGAAGTGGTTCAGGTAGGCCACCAGACCCTGATTCTTGATACCGATGTAATGGTAGGAGACGAACACGATGATGGCACACGCCGCCGTGGTGTTGAGGTTGGCCGTCGGCCCGGCCAGGCCGGGCACGAGCGAGATGAGGTTGCCGGTCAGGATGAAGAGCCCGAGGGTGGCGATCAGGGGCAGGTACTGGCGCCCACCGGGCCCGATCACGTCGTCGATCATTCCCAGGATTTGCTCGAGCACGACTTCCAGGACATTCTGCAGGCCCCGCGGGACCAGCGCGACGTGGCGGGAGCCCAGGAAGGCCAGCGCGGCGAGCAGGATCATCACCAGCCACGTATACGTGACATGGTCGGGAATGGTTGGCAGCTGAAGGATCGGAGGGTGCTCGATCGCTCCCATCATCCGGCTCCGGCGCGACAGGCGGCCCGCAGTCCCAGCACGATCACCGCGCCGGGCACGATCACCAGCCCGACGACGAACGCCACGGGGTGCACGAGCCCGGAGGCGAGTAGCAGGGCCAGCACCGCCACCAGCGCCAGGAGTCGCACCCCGGAGGCGACGGCCCAGACGAGCCGGCGCGAGGCGGGGACGACGTCGGCGACGGCACCGGCGTTGTGCACGAGCCACCAGAAGTTCGCCAAAGTCAGGGCCCCCGCGGCCGCGACCCCGAGCCCAGCGGCGGGGCCGGCCAGCCCGTAGGCCAATCCCGCCAGCACGGCAGCCGTCGCCGCGCTGACCAGCGTGACGCGCGCTCTCAGCTCACGCATCGTCCTTGAGGTTCCGCTCCGCGCTCCTGACCGAGCGAAAGAGGGTGACGAAGCCCGCCACGATCCCGAGCCCGAGACCAACGAGGGTCAACCATGGGCTCGTGCCCAGCCAGCGGTCGGCGTAGTAACCAGCGCCCAGGCCGATCACGGTCGCCAGTACCAGGGCCACGCCGATCGAGGCCAGCTCGCCGACAGACTTGAAGGCGGGCTCGGGCCCCGGCGTCATGTGAAGAAGGACACTAGCACATCGCACCGAACGGGACAAGGCGGCTCAACTAGCTGATTCCCCGTTGATTTCTGAGGGCGTCCCGAGCGGAGTGAAGCACAAGAGGACTAACCGAACATCCCGCCCATGCGGGCGCCGGCCACACGGTTGATCAGGACCAGCGTCACCGCCGCGACGACGATGAGGATCACACCCAGCGCGGCCGCCTCGTTGGCGCTGCCGGCGATGTAGAAGGAGAAGATTCCCACGGTCATCGTCTCCCAGCCCCCGAGCGAGAGGAACAGCACGGCGGAGGCTTCCTGCAGCGACGTCATGAACGAGAAGAGAGACCCGACCAGGACGCCGCGCCAGATCAGCGGCAGGGTGATGTCCCGGAAGGACCGCGGGCCGCGGGCCCCCACGCTGGCCGCGGCCTCCTCCATCGAGCGGTGCACGAGGAGCAGCGAGGCGTACGAGCCGCGCACGGTATACGGCAGTCGCCGCACCGCAAGGACGAGCGGCAGGATGATCCAGAAACTGGTGAGGGCGCGGTCGAGGCCGGGCAGGGGGACGTGGAAGGCTCGGATGTAGGCGATGCCGATGGCGGTGCCCGGGATGGCCAGGATCAGCGTGTTGAGGCCGTCCAGGACGTCGCGGCCGGGCAGCCGCGTGCGGGCCAGCAGCCAGGCGATGGGCAGGCCCACGACGATGCAGATGCCGACGGCCAGCCCGGCATAGACAAAGGTGTTCACGATGTACTTCGGCGTCTCTACGATCACCCGCTCGAAGTACTGCAGCGTGTACTGCACCGGCAGCGGCGTGAGCGACCAGCCCCGCCCCACCGAGGCCAGGGCCACGCCCACGTAGGGGATGAACGAGGCCACCATCACCAGCGACAGGAACCCGACGGCCAGGGCGTGGCGGGCCCCGGTGAGCCGGCGCCGGGCCACACGGGAGTACGCCAGCGAAGAGTAGTCCTTGATGGCGACGTACCGCCGGGCCGCGACGAGGAATACCACGGCCAGCACCACCATGAGGGCCGAGATCACGATCCCCATGCGGAACAGGCGCCGGTCCACGAACTGCACAATGTTGAGATAGGCCTGCGCGGCTAGCAGGTCGTGGACGCCCAGCACGAGCGGCGTGGCGAAGTCCGAGAATGTCCAGATGAACACCAGCAGGGCCCCGGCGATGTAGCCGGGCGTTGTCAGGGGCAGCGTGATCGTGCGCAGCTTGCGCCAGCCACGAGCCCCCACGCTTTCGGCCGCCTCCTCCAGGGCCGGATCGATCTTGGCCAGGGCGTCGACCACGTTGAGCGTGATCATCGGGAACAGATGCAGCGCCTCGACGAGCAGCACGCCATGGAGGCCATAGATGAAGTTGACGGGGCGGGCGATGTCCAGCCAGTCCATCAGGAGCACGTTGACGGTGCCGGCCCGGCCCAGGATGAACGTGAAGCCCAGGACCCCGACCAGCGGGGGCGAGATGATGGGAATCAGCGTGAGGTAGCTGAACAGGCTCCGGCCGACGAACTCGTACCGGACGAGCAGGATCGCGATCGTGAAGCCCAGCACCGAGGTGGCAGCCACGGTTCCCAGGCCCAGCAGCAGCGAGTTGACCAGCGAGCGGCGGTAGAACGCGTCGCTGGCGAACTCGAGGAAGTGGCCTACGGTGAAGCGACCGAGCTCATCGGTGAAGGCGTCCCAGAAGATCCTCAGGAGCGGATAGACCAGGAACACCAGCAGGAAGAGCCAGATGGCAGCGACGCCGAGGGCCGGCGCCACGGCGATGCCCCCGGGGGCCCGCGCCGCGGCCGGGGCGGCGACGCCGTCAGTCATCGGCCAGGGTCAGCGCCGTCGACGAGGGAAACGAGAGGATGACCGGGGCCCCCGGAGCCAGCACCTCGTGGTGCCAGGGGTCGCGCACGTCGACCTTCAGGAGGGGCCCCGCGGCCGTCTCCACGTCGTACCGCAGGGTGCTGCCCAGGTACGACGCGAGCACGACGCGACCCGGGCAAGAATTCTCAGGTCCCGGCCCCAGCGCGATGTTCTCGGGGCGGATGGCCAGGACACACCGCTCGCCGGCCTGTATGGCGCCGCCCGGGCGCCCGCACAGGGGCCCCAGCGCCGTCTCCACCACGACCCGGCCATTGCCCGCCTCGCGGCAGACACCCGCAATGAAATTGTTCACCCCCACGAAGTCGGCCACGAAGCGTGTGGCCGGGCGCTCGTAAAGCTCCTTGGGGGTGGCGGTTTGCAACACAAGGCCCTGGCGCATGACGGCCACTCGATCGGATAGCGACAACGCCTCTTCCTGGTCGTGGGTGACGTATACCGTGGTGATCCCGAGCTCTCGCTGCAGGCGACGGATTTCCGTCCGAACTTGCACGCGGATCTTGGCGTCCAGGTTGGAGAGCGGCTCGTCGAGGAGCAGGATCTCGGGATTGAGGACGAGCGCGCGGGCCAGCGCTACCCGCTGCTGCTGGCCCCCCGAGAGCTGGCCAGGGTAGCGTCCCTCCAGCCCCACCAGGTTGACCTTGCCCAGCACCTCGGCCAGTCGGCGCTCGATCTCGGCGGCGGCCAGCCGGCGCAGCCGGAGACCGTAGGTGATGTTTGCCCGCACCGTCATGTGGGGCCAGAGGGCATAGTTCTGGAACACCATGCCGATGTTGCGGGCGTAGACGGGCACGCCGTCCACGCGGCGGTCACCGAACCAGATCTCGCCGGCGTCGGGCGCGTAAAACCCGGCGATCAGCCGGAGCAGCGTCGTCTTGCCGCAGCCCGAGGGCCCCAGCAGCGTGAACAGCTCGCCATCGCCGACATCGACGCTCGCGCCGTCCACCGCGACGACGCCGGTGAACCGCTTGACGACGCCGCGCAGGGAGATGGTGGCCATTACACCCCCGGCCCGCCGGGCTCCTCAGGGCTTCTTCCAGACCGCCTCGATGTCCGCGCGGTATCGCTGTTTCAGCGCCTCCGAACGCCGAGCGGCAACCGCGTCGTCATAGACGTTGGCGACCTCGCCATCAAAATAGGAGCGCACCCCGCCGGTGAACTCCACGGCCATTTCCGCGGTGGAGCCGGGCGGACCCTGGACCCGGAAGCGAGGGGTGATGGGAAACAGGCCTCGCTCCATGAACACCTTCTGGCCGCGCTCGGTGAGCAGGAACTCGATGAACGCGCGGGCCGCCCGGGGATTGCGGGCTCCGGCCAGGACCGCCATGGGCTCCGGGGTCACGAAGGCGTTCCGGGGAGCCACGAACTTGATGTCGAAGCCGGCCAGCTTCTCCTCGAAGGCCATGTACGAGGGCACCGCGAAGCCGGCAGCGTACTCGCCCTTGGCCACCACGGTCGGCACATCACGGCTGCGCGCGGTGAAGTGTCCGGTATTGGCGGCCAGGCGCTTGAGCCACTCCCAGCCCTTGTTCTCCCCGTGCATCGACAGGATCACTTCGTAGGTCGCGTTCGAGGATGAGGAGCGGGTCGGCGCGCATTGCGCGACCTCGCCGCGGAGCTTGGGGTGCAGCAGGTCTTCCCAGTCCTTGGGCGCGGGCACACCCAGCCGCTGCAGCCGCCGGGGGTGGTAGACGAGTCCATACGGCTCCAGGGCCGTGCCCACCCAGTAGCCCTCCTTGTCTTTGAGGGGAATGGGCCTCGGTTTGCCGATCGCGGCCGGGATCGAATCCCACGCCTCGCGACCGATCTCCACCTTCTGCAGCAGTTTCTGCTCGGTGAGCTTCTCGAAGAGGGCGGACTCGCCCCCCCAGAAGATGTCGGCCTCGGGCCGGCCCTTCCACTCCACGATGCGACCGTACGCGATCGGGGTACCGGCCGGGATGGCGTTGACCTTCACGCTGACGTTCCATCGCTCTTTGGCGTACTCGGCGAAGGCCTTGAGGGCGGCGTCGTGAATGAACTTCGACACCGGGGTGATGAGCACGAGCTCGCTCTCGATGGGGGCTTGGGCCGCCGCCGAGCCCGCCGCGAGCGCCAGGAACGTCACGAGAACGAAGATCCCGAATCGTCGCATCGTCAGTCTCCTTATGGCTGGGCCCAGGCGCGGGCCCGCTCGACCGCCCGCCGCCAACCTTCATAGCGCTGCGCCCGCTGCTCGGGGTCCATCGCCGGGACGAAGGTGCGCTCGATCGTCGCGCGCTCGGCCAGCACCTGCAGCGAGTCCCAAACGCCGACCCCCAGGCCGGCCAGATAGGCGGCGCCCAGCCCGGTCGTCTCGATCACCGCCGGCCGCAGCACCGGCACATCCAGCATGTCCGCCTGGAACTGGCACAGCAGGTCATTGGCCGCCGCGCCGCCGTCCACCTTCAATCGCCGGGGGGCGATCCCGGCGTCGGCCACCATCGCCTCCAGGACATCGCGACTCTGGTACGCGATCGCTTCCAGCGTCGCCCGCGCCAGGTGGGCAGCCGTCGTGCCACGAGTCAGGCCCACGATCGTACCCCGGGCGTACATGTCCCAGTAGGGCGCTCCCAGGCCGACGAAGGCCGGCACGAAGTAGACACCGCCGGTCTCGCTCACCGAGCGGGCCAGGGCCTCGCTTTCGGCGGCCGACCGGATGAGCCCGAGTCCGTCCCGCAGCCACTGCACGGCCGCCCCGGCGATGAAGACGCTGCCCTCGAGAGCATACGTCGTGACGCCTCCGATGCGCCACGCGATCGTGGTGAGGAGGCCGTGCCGGGAGGTCACCGGTGTCTGCCCGGTGTTGAGCAGGAGGAAGCACCCCGTCCCGTACGTGTTCTTGACGGTCCCGGGCTGGTAGCACGCCTGCCCGAAGAGCGCGGCCTGCTGATCACCGGCGATCCCGGCGATGGGAATCCCGCGCGGAAGCCAGCCGAGCTCCACGCTCTCGCCGAAGACTCCGGACGACGGCTGCACAGCCGGCAGGACCGCGGCCGGCACCCCCAGCACCCCCAGCAGGTGAGGATCCCAGTCCCCCGTGCGGAGGTCGAGCAGCAAGGTGCGCGAGGCATTGCTCACGTCGGTGGCGTGGACCGCGCCGCCCGTGAGCTTCCAGAGCAGCCAGCTGTCGACGGTGCCGAAGGCGAGCTCGCCCCGCTCGGCCCGCCCCCGCGCGCCCGGGACCTGATCGAGCAGCCAGCGAAGCTTGGTACCGGAGAAGTAGGCATCGAGCACGAGCCCGGTGATTTCGCGCACGCGCGGCTCGTGACCGTCGGCCCGCAGGCGATCGCACATCTCGGCCGTCCGCCGGCACTGCCACACGATCGCCCGGTGCACCGGCCGACCACTCGCCCGCTCCCACAGCAGCGTCGTTTCACGCTGGTTGCTGATGCCGACCGCTGCCACCTCGGCCCCGGCGACGCCCGCCGTCCCCAGCGCGACCCGGGCCGCCTGTTGGATGGTGGTCCAGATCTCCTTGGGGTCGTGCTCCACCCATCCCGGCTGGGGATAATACTGGGGCAGTTCGGCGTAGCCGCGGGCCAGCACCTGCCCTTCGGGATCCAGGACCAGGGCCGTGGAGCCCGAGGTGCCCTGGTCGAGCGCCAGGACGAAGCGCCGCGTCATCGCCCGGTGAGTCGCAGGGCCAGGTCGGGTCGATCGGTGATGACGACGTCCACGCCCAGCGCGATCACGCGGCGGAGGTCGGCCTCCTCGTTCACCGTCCAGGTAGCGAGCACCAGCCCGGCCCGGCGGGCAGCCGCCGTCACGTCGGCATCCAGCAGCCGGTGGTTGAAGCCCACCGCGGCCGCGCCCAGCTCGACGGTGCGCGCGACGGCCGCCGCCGGCCAGACCCGTTCGTGCTGGACCCGGCCCCGATCGATCAGGAGCACGGTGCGCACCGCCGGGTCTAGCTGGCGCACACGGCGCAAGGTGTTGGGCTCGAAGGCCATGATCAGGACCCGGGTCGAGAGCGCGCCCTCCCGAAGGAGGGCCAGCACCTTTTCTTCGATGCCCGGGTAGCGCCGACCCCGCTCATCCACTTTGATTTCCAACAGGAGTTCCGCCCGGCTCGGTCGGACGACATCAAGCAGCGCGCCCAGCGTGGGCAGGGGCTCGTCGGTCAGGCTCCCATCGCGGGCCCGGAGTCGCAACCGGCTCAGCTCGTCGCAGCGGGCCTCGCGGACGGTACCCGTCCCGCTGGTCGTGCGGTCCAGCGTGGCATCGTGCACCACCACCACTTCGCCGTCGGCAGTCAGGTGCACGTCGGCCTCGACATAGTCGACCCCCAGCTCGAGCGCCTTCCGATAGGCCCCCAGGCTGTTCTCCACCCACAGGAGCGCACCACCACGGTGAGCGGCCACCCGCGGCCCGGCACCGGCAGCGGGCAGGGCGGCGACGGCGAGGGCCAGAACGTAGAGGGTGGCGGCCGTCCTCACCGCCTAGTCGCGGAACCGGCGCGAGCGCGCGATGCAGGCGTGATAGGCGTCGAGCTCGGCCTCCAGGCGGCGCGGCGTCCATCCGGACAGTTGGGCCATGCGGCGCCCGATCGCCTCGGCACAGTCGAGTCCCTGGCACCGGCTCGTGCCGATTCCGGTGCGGCGGAGCAGCAGATCCTGAAGCGAGACGGCCTGCTCCTCCTGCACCGCCGTGTAGAGCTGGGCCACGATCTCGTGATTTTGCGGACACAGCAGCTCGGTGCCGCCAGGCACTTTGCCGGCCAGCTCCAGCACCCGCTGGTACCCGCGACCGTAGGTCTCGACCAGAGTCTGCAGGGTATCCCGCCGCAGACCGGAGGCCGCCGCCTCGGGACCCAAATCGAGCCAGGTCCGGGCCTCCAGGTGCGCGACCTCACTGTCGGCGCCGTCGAGCATCAGACGATTCGTCCGGCCGGCCGTCTGACGTCCCAGCGTCCGCAGCACCCGATCACCCAGCTCCGCGGCGAGGCTCCGGTAGCAAGTGAGCTTGGTCCCCGTGATCGACAGCAGCGTTCCCTCCGCCTCCGGCACCACCCGATGGGCGCGGGACACGTCAGAGGCGCGTTTGTCCTCCTCCCAGGAGAGGGGCCGCACGCCGGCGTACGTGTACGCCACCTGCTCGGGAGTGACCCGGTCGTCGGGCACCACCTTGCGCACCTCGCCGAGCAGGTACGCGACCTCCTCCCGGGTCGCCGCCAGGCGGTCGAGGTCGCCGTCGAAATCGGTGTCGGTGGCACCGACCAGGGAAAAGTCGCGCCAGGGAATCACGAAGATCATGCGGTCATCGCTGGTGCTCTGGTAGATGGCTCGCTCGGTGAGCCGGGGCAACAGGCAATGGATTCCCTTCGTCCGCCGCACGATCCGGCGTCCCCGCTCGGCGATGCCCGCGCGGGCGCGGACGAGATCGACCCACGGCCCGGTGGCGTTGACCACCACCCGGCACCGCAGGGTCGCCACCCGATCACTGAGGAGGTCGCGCGCCTTGACGGCCACCAGGCGACCCCCGCGGTCGCGCAGGAGCTCCTCGGCCTCCGTGTAGTTGAAGGCGCGGGCACCGTGGCGGCAGGCCGACAGGACATTCTCCAGACAGAGCCGCTCGGGGAAGAGCAGGAGATCGTCGAAGTAGTAGCCGGCGCCTTTGAGGTCGTGGGCGCGCAGGGAAGGTTCCAGGCTGAGCGCATCGACCGGCGCCAGCACCCGGTAGCGCTCCCGGCCGCGGCGGGGTGCCAGCCAGTCGTACAGCGTGAGCCCGATCCGCACCTTGATGAGGCTGCGCGAGGACTCCCGGTAGACAGGGACCAGAAAGGGCAGGGGTCGGACGAGGTGAGGCGCCAGCCGCCGCAGCGTCTCCCGCTCGCGGAGTGACTCCCGCACCAGCCCGAAGTCGAAGAGCTCCAGGTACCGCAGGCCGCCATGAATCAGCTTCGACGATCGTGACGTGGTGCCGGAGGCGAAGTCGCCCTTGTCAAGCAAGGCCACCGATACGCCGCGCAACGCGAGGTCACGGGCCGCGCCAGCGCCGGCCACGCCGCCGCCGAGAATGACGACGTCGTAGTCGCCATCAGTCAGCTCGATCGCTCGGGCCATGGCTCGAGGAGATCCCGAATCGATCGTATCACGGCGTCCGGCCCGACCTCGGCGATGCGAGGGTCGTCGGCGCGGGTGACACCGCTGAGCACGAGGACGGTGGTCAGGCCTCCGCGCTTGCCCATCACGATGTCGGTCTCGATCCGGTCGCCGACGATCACGCACTCCGCCGCCGGCACCCCCAGCGCGCGCAGCGCGACCTCGAGGATGATCGGCGAGGGCTTGCCGACGACGACGTCGACGGGGCGCGCGGTGACCGCCTCCACCGCGGCGATCATACCGGCGCAGTCGGGGATCTCGCCCTCCTCGGTCGGGCAGGTGCGGTCGGGGTTGGTGGCCATGAGCCGGGCCCCGCTCCGGACGGCCTGCAGCGCCGTGTTCAGCTTGGCGTAGTCGAAGGTGCGGTCGAAGGCGATCACCACCCAGCGCACATGGTGGTCGCGGCGCACCTGGAGGCCGTGGGCGGCCAGTTCCGCTATGAGCGGGGGCTCGCCGATCACGAAGACGGGCGCCTGGGGATCCAGGGCCTGCAGGTGACGGGCCAGCACCAGGGAGGCCGTGATGACCTCCTCGGCCTCGGTGGGGATCCCCAGCATCGTCAGCTTGCGCGCGTAGTCGCCCCGCGTCTGCAAGGGCTTGTTGGACAGGAACGCCACGCGGCGCCCGGCCTGGCGTAGAGCCCGGATCGTCTCGGCCGCCCCGGAGATGAGGGCGTCGCCGCGATACACGGTGCCGTCGAGGTCGAATAGCCAGCCGCGGTAGGCGTGTGGCAGGGGGCGCAGGCCCACGCCGCGACCGCTAGCGCAGCAAGGGGGCCACCGCCGCCGTCGCAAGGTCGGCGAACGGGGCCGGCGCGACGCCGAGGAGCACGATGCCGACCAGCGCGATGGCCAGGGCCAGCGCGCCGGCGAACGAGGGCACGGGCGAGGCGGAAGCGCCCTCGGGGTCCCGCATGTACATGTAGACGATCACGCGCAGGTAGTAGTAGGCGGCGAGTGCCGAGTTCAGCACGGCGATCACCGCGAGCCACACGAACCCGGCGCGCACGGCAGCCCCGAACAGATAGACCTTCCCCACGAACCCGGCGAGCGGCGGAATGCCGACGAGCGAGAGCAAGAACAGGCTGAGCACCAGCGCCAGCGCCGGGTGCCGCCGCCCGAGCCCCGCGTAGTCCCGGACGTCCACCGCCTCCTCGCCGGCCCGTTCGCAGAGCGCGATCACCCCGAACGTGCCCGCGGTGGTGAACGTGTACGCCAACAGATAGAAGAGGACGGCGCTGGCGCCGGCCGGGCCGGCGGCCACCACCCCCACGAGCATGTAGCCCACGTGGGCCACCGAGGAGTACGCCAGCATGCGCTTGAAGCTGGACTGGGCGATGGCCACGACGTTGCCCACCGTCATGGTGAGGGCGGCCAGGGCCCAGAGCACCGGGGTGGCGTCGGCCTGCACCGTGCGCAGCCCGGCCACCACCAGGCGGATGAGCACCGCGAACACCGCAGCCTTGGAACCGGTGGCGATGAAGGCGGTGACGCTGGTCGGCGCCCCCTGGTAGACGTCGGGCGCCCACATGTGGAACGGCACCGACGAGATCTTGAAGCCGAAGCCGACCAGGAGCAGGCCCAGGCCGATCAGGACGAGGGGGCTGCGGGGCGCGGCGGCCACGCGATCGAAGTTCGTGGAGCCGGCGGCGCCGTACAGGAGGGCAATGCCGTAGAGGAGGAACGTCGAGGCGAAGACGCCCAGCAGGAAGTACTTCATGGAGGCCTCCCCGGCGTCGGGCCGCCGCTTGAAGAGGCCGGACAGCACGTAGAGCGAGAGCGACATGAGCTCGATGGCCAGGAACGCGACGATGAGGTCGTTGGCCGAGGCCAGCAGCAGCATTCCCGACGCGGCGAAGAGCAGCAGCGCATAACACTCGGCCGACTCGGCGCCGGCCCGGCGCAGGTAGTCCATCGACATCAGCACGGCCAGGGCCGCCGCGTAGATGACCACGAGGTGAAAGAACAGCGCATAGTTGTCGAGGACGATCATGTCCTTGAAGCCCCGCCCGGGGGCGCCCCACACCGCCAGCGTCGCCAGCTGTGCGCCGATCAGGCCCACCAGGGTCAGCAGACCCAGATGCGCCTTCCGCCCCCGCGGGGGCAGGAGATCCAGGAGCAGCACCAGCAGCGCCGTGCCCAGCACGATGAGCGTCGGCAGCAGTGTGCCCAGCGCCACCGGGGGCGCGGCGATCGGGCTCATCGGACCCCGGCCGCGCGGGCGACGCCGGCTTTGGACTCGACCTGGGTGATCAGCGCCTCAAGCGAGGCCTCGGTGGGTCCCGTGAAGGCCAGCGGATAGACGCCGATCCAGACGATGAGCACCACCACCGGCGCCAGGAGTGCCCACTCCCGCGGGGTGAGATCGGGGAGCCGGCGGTTGTCCTCGTGCCGGAGGTCGCCGAAGAAGACCCGCTGGTACATCCACAGCAGGTAGACGGCGGTGAAGATGATGGCCGTGGTGGCGACCGCGCCGAGCAGGCGGTTGACCTGGAAGGCGCCGACGAGGACGAGGAATTCGCCCACGAAGCCGTTGAGGCCGGGCAGCCCCATCGAGGACAGGGCCACGATCAGGAAGACCGCGGACAGGGCCGGCGCGACCTTCCAGAGCCCGCCGAAGTCGGCGATGCGGCGCGTGTGACGCCGCTCGTAGAGCATACCCACCAGCAGAAATAACGCCCCGGTAGACAGTCCGTGGTTGACCATCTGGATCAGCCCGCCAGTCAGGCCCTGCACGTTGAGCGTGAAGATGCCGAGCACCACGAAGCCCAGGTGGCTCACGCTCGAGTAGGCCACGAGCTTCTTGAGGTCGGGTTGCACCGTGGACACCCAGGCACCGTAGACGATGCCGATGACCGCCAGGGCGAACATCAGCGGTCCGAAGGTCAGGCTGGCGTCCGGGAACAGCGGCAGGCAGAAGCGCAAGAAGCCGTAGGTCCCCATCTTGAGCAGCACCGCGGCCAGGATGACGGACCCCGCCGTGGGGGCTTCCACGTGGGCGTCAGGGAGCCAGGTGTGGAACGGGAAGAGCGGCACCTTGATCGCGAAGGCCAGCGCAAAGGCGGCGAACATGAGGTTCTGCGCCGGCCCCGGCGGCACTACCCACCGGGCCAGCGCCGGCACGTCGAAGGTGTACGTGCCGGTGGCCGCGCCGTGCTGGAAATAGAGAACGAGGATGGCCACCAGCATCAGCAGTGAGCCAACCATCGTGTACAGCACGAACTTCACGGCCGCGTAGATGCGCGCGCTCCCGCCCCACACGCCGATGATGACGTACATGGGAATGAGCATGGCTTCCCAGAACACGTAGAAGAGGAAGAGGTCCAGGCTCACGAATACGCCCACCATCCCCGTCTCCAGCAGGAGCATCGTCACCACGAACTCCTTGACCCGATCGTCGATGGCGTGCCAGGCCGAGCCGAGGGCCAGCGGCGTGATGAACGTCGTCAGGAGCACGAGGAGCAGGCTGATGCCGTCGAGGCCCAGATGATAGCCGACCCCCAGCGCGGGGATCCAGGGCAGGTACTCGACGAACTGGTAGGCGGCGGAGGTGCCGTCGAAGAGGACGTAGAGCGGAACCGAGAGCGCGAAGGTAGCCAGGGCCACGACCAGGGCGCCGCCGCGCAGCAGGCCCTCGTACTGGCGGGGGACGAAGGCCAGGAGGAGCGCCCCCACGGCCGGCAGGAAGGTCACCGCCGTCAGCCACCCGAGGGTCATCGCGTCAAGAAAAAGGCGACCAGGACCACCGCGCCCACCAGCATGGTCAGCGCGTAGTTCACCACGTACCCCGTTTGCCAGCGCCGCGCCGCGGCCGCCCCGCTCACGACGGCCCGTCCTACCCCGTTCACGATGCCGTCGATGACGCTGAGATCGATCGCCCGGGCCAAAAACTCCGACAGCGCCAGCCCGGGCCGCACGATGGCGCGGTCGTAGAGCTGGTCGACATAGTAGGCGTTGAGCAGCAGCGCGTGGACCAGGGACCGTGGCCGTCCGATGCTCTCGGCCCGCACCGGCGTGGCCAGATAGCGGAACCAGGCCAGGGTGATACCGGAGGCGGCCGCCACCACGCTGAGCACACCCAGCATGAGCGTCAGCACCCCGCTGCTGGTGGCGTCGTGAGCCGGGAACACGGGGCTGAGGAACCGCTCGAAGCGGGTCCCGTGCGCCGAGGGCAGGCCGATCGCCCAGCCGGCCACGATCGTGAGCAGGGCCAGCACACCGAGCGGCAGCGTCATCACGCCGGGCGAGTCGTGGACGTGGTGGGCGACCTCCCGCGACATTCGCGGCGAGCCGAAGAAGGCCAGGAAGATCAACCGGAAGGTGTAGAAGGCAGTGAGAAAGGCGCCCAGCAGCAGCAGGACCCAGATCACCGGGGCGCGCGTGAAGGCGGAGTGCAGGATCTCGTCCTTGGAGAAGAATCCGGCCAGGGGGGGAACTCCGGCCAGCGCGGCCGCGCCCACCGTCATGGTGAGGGTCGTGGCCACCATCTTGGGCGCCAGGCCGCCCATCCGGCGCAGGTCCTGTTCGCCGTTGAGGCTGTGAATCACGCTGCCGGCGCCGAGAAAGAGCAGGGCCTTGAAGAACGCGTGCGTCACCAGGTGAAAGATCCCCGCCGCGTAGGCCCCCAGCCCCACCGCCGCGAACATGTAGCCGAGCTGGCTCACCGTGGAGTAGGCGAGCACCCGCTTGATATCGGTCTGGGCCATCGCGATGGTCGCGGCGAACAGTGCCGTGATCACTCCCACCCAGGCGACCACCTCCAGGGCCACCTCCGAGCGCTCGAACACGGCGTGGCTACGGGCCACCATGTACACGCCGGCGGTGACCATGGTCGCGGCGTGGATCAGCGCCGAGACCGGCGTGGGGCCCTCCATCGCGTCGGGGAGCCAGGTGTGGAGCGGGAGTTGCGCCGATTTGCCGCAGGCGCCCATGAACAGCAACAGCGCGATGGCCGTCGCCGTGGGCGGCGTGAGCTCGCCGGCGCGGGCGAACACCTCGCCGTAATCGAGCGTGCCCAGTTCCCGCCACAGCCACATCACGGCCAGGCCGAAGCCGAAATCACCCACGCGGTTGACGACGAACGCCTTCTTGCCCGCCTGGGCTGCCGCCGGGCGGGTGTACCAGAAGCCGATCAACAGATACGAGCAGAGACCGACGGCCTCCCAGAAGACGTAGAGGAGGAGAAAGTTACCGGCTAGCACGAGCATCGTCATGGAGAACACGAAGAGGTTCAGATACCCGAAGTAGCGGGCGTAGCTGGCATCGGCGTGCATGTAGCCCACCGAGTAGACGTGGATGAGGAGGCCCACGCCAGTGACGACGAGCAGCATGACCGCGCTCAGCGGGTCGACGTGAGCGCTCACCGAGCTCTCGAACTCCCCCGCGATCACCCACGGAAAGAGCGCGGTCGTCACGACCTGGCCCTGGCGCACGCCGGCGAACACGACACCCGCGGCCACGCAGGAGGCGGCGAGCGCGGGCACCGCGATCCAGTGGGCACGGCGACCGATGTAGCGTCCTCCGAGGATGTTGAAAAGCGCGCCGAGCAACGGAAAGGCGGGGACCAACCAGACGACCGTGGACACCGCGTCACTCTAGCCAACGGTCGGCAGCAGTGTCAAGCAACGAGCCGGTGCGATGCTACTGCAACGGCGCCAGCGTAGCAGCGTGCTATGATGCGTTCGTGCCTCGGCGGTCTCGCTTGAAGCTCTCATTGATCGTCGTATTCCTTCTGATCGTCATCGGCGGCAGCGTCGCATACCTCACCTGGCGGCAGTCCGTTCCCGGCGTCCAGGTGACCGGCGCGCCGAAGCGGGCGATCGGGTCGCGCATGCCGGTGACCCTGGTCGTGGAGGCGGCGCGCGGTAACGTCTCCCGCGCCGAGGTTCGGGTTGTGCAGGGCGAGGCCGTCACCGTCGTCGGTCGCTACGAGGGCCGCCCGACGTCACGGGTCGAGGTCGTGGCCACGCTCACACCGGACGGTGGTATCCGGGAGGGTGCCGGCACCCTGGAGGTGTGGGCCGCCGATGATTTCTGGCGGCCGTTCGGCCGCGCCCAGCGCGCGGCCGCCAGTTTCCCCATCGCCGTCGACTTCACGCCGCCCCGGCTCGAGGTCGTGGCGGCCACGCCCTATGTGGCGCCGGGCGGCGCGGGGCTGGTGGTGCTACGGGCTGGTGATGCCACCCGGGCCGAGACCCGGGTGGCGACACTGAGCTTTCCCACCTTCGCCTTCGGGAGTGGCGGCCTCCGGGTCGGACTCTTTGCCTTGCCCCATGACTTCACGCGGGGCAGCGCCCTGACCGTCAACGCTCAGGATGAGGCCGGCAACACGGCGACCCGCGGCGTCGGAATCGAGGTGCTGCCGCGGCGTTTCCGCCGCGACACGATCGAGGTGACGGATGCCTTGCTGCAGGTGAAGGTCGCGGAGCTTCTGCCCCAGCACCCGCCCGGGCGGGCCCTGGTGGAGGGCTTCCTGACGATCAATCGCGACCAGCGTCGCCA
Source organism: Candidatus Methylomirabilota bacterium (assembly GCA_036556905.1). Lineage (GTDB taxonomy): Bacteria > Methylomirabilota > Methylomirabilia > Rokubacteriales > CSP1-6 > 40CM-4-69-5. Next base: position 32,275 of record DATBIM010000050.1, on the reverse strand, counting down.
GGCCGAGGAGGAGAAGCGACGGCTGGCCGCGAAGACCGCCGACCGGCCCCTCTGGGACGGCGCCTTCGTGCAACCGAAGAACACCAAGGTCTTCTCGAACTTTGCCGAGACCCGCACCTACCGTTATCAGGGGCGCGACATCGACACCCAGATTCACTTCGGCTATGACCTGGCCTCCACCAAACAGGCCCCGGTGCCCGCCGCCAACAACGGCGCGGTTGTCTTCGCCGGTCCGCTCACCATCTATGGCAACACGATCATCATCGACCACGGCCTGGGGCTCATGACGCTCTACGGCCACCTCTCGGGGATCCGCGTGAAGGTCGGCGACCATGTGAGCCGAGGACAGGAGATCGGTCGCACCGGCACCACGGGCCTGGCCACCGGTGATCACCTGCACTACGAGGTCCTGATCCAGGGGGTCTCGGTGACGCCGCTCGAGTGGTGGGACGGCAAGTGGGTCCGCGACCGGATCGAGGGACCGCTGGCCAGCGCCGGCGGCCGTGTCCCTGCCAAACCCCGGTAGCGACCCTTCACCTCAGAAGCTGCCGAACTTCTTGTAGGCGTCGAGCGGGGACATCCCCCGTCGGAGCGCCGCCCGCACCCGATGCTCCGTGTTCACCAGGCGCTCGCAGCGGACCAGCACCTCGTGGGCGGCGCGTCGGGGGACGATGACGACGCCGTCGAGGTCCGCCACGATGACGTCGCCGAGCGTCACCCGGACGCCTCCGATGACGACGGGCAACCCCCAGTCGCTGACGCGCCAGCGCGGCACCGAGTCCTGAGGCGTTCGATAGCGGACGAAGGTGGGAAAACCCAGCCGACTGATCATCGCGCTGTCCCGGGTGGCCCCGTCGATGACGACACCACGCACTCGCCGGCTGCGGAGCCACGCCGCCGACAGCTCGCCGAAGTGGGCCGCGGAACTGTCATTGCTGGCCAGCACCAGCACCGAGTCGGCGGGCACCGCGGTCAACATTTCGAGGAAGCGTCGCAGCGTGGCGTCGCGCTCGCGCGGACTCCCGCGCCGGGCCCGGCCCCGGACTGTGAAGGCGTAGCCGGCCACGCGCATGTCGGGAGTCAGCGGCTGGATCGCCGAGGGCAACGTCTGGCGTTGCAGACCCATCTCATCCATCACGTCGGTGACGGCGGCCGTGGAGAGCCTGGCGAACCGACGAGGCAGGGGGTCGGCGCGGGTCGTCATGCTCGATCGGCGCCCAGGAGCGCGCGCGGCGGCACGTAGTCGCCGGCCACGCCGAGGAGAAGGTCGACGCGGGCGGGATGCCGCGCCAGGAGGTGGGCGGTCAGATCGGCCAGCCGGCGCCGTCGCACCACGAACTGGAGTGCACGGGTGAAGCGCTCCTTGCCGGCGAACACCGCGCGACGGGCGCGCTCGTAGCTGGCGAGCGTGACCCACGACCAGTCGCCGGCGTGGAAGGCGCGGGTGGCCGTCTCCGCGATCAGTTCGGCCCCCCGCAACGCGCTGAACACGCCCTCCCCGGTGAGCGGGTCGTAAAACCCCGCGGCATCACCCACCAGCAGCACGCCGCCCTGCACCGGCGGCCTCACCGTGTAGGCCAGCGGCCCCATCGCCTGCACGGGCGTGATCCGCTCGGCGCCGGCGATGCGCCGGGCCAGGTGGCGGAGCTGTTTGACCCGGGCGTCGAAGAACACCTCTAGCCGGTCGCTCCAGGGCGCCACGTGGTCGAGTGGCACCACCAGGCTCATGTTCACGCGATCGGGGGCCAGGGGGTTGAGGATCGCGTAGTCCGGCGGGTCGACGAAGATCTCGCCGACGTCCCGGCAGCCGGCGATGGACCGCACATAGGTCACCAGCGCCATGCGACGGAGGCGGTGGGGTCGGCGACAGCCGAGCTGGTGAGCCACCACCGAGCTTCGACCATCGGCGCCGATCACCAGCCGGGCCCGAACGGGCTGGGCCCGGCCCGACGCATCGACGGTGTTGACGCCCACGATCTGCTGGCCCTCCCACCGCAGCTCGGTGACGCGCGTCTGTTCGCGGAAATCCACGGGCAAGCTTCGCAGACGATCCACCAGCACCGCGTCGAGGGTGGCGCGACTGACCCCGAGGGCGTGATCACGATAGGGCCGCCAGGAACCGACCGGACGGTACCTGCCCCCCACGACCGTGCCGTCGGGGGCGGTGATGCGCATTCCCCGGAGAGGGGCGGCGCCGGCAGCATCCACCGCCTTGAGCACGCCGAGACGGTCGAGGAGCCGCGTGGCCTCCGGACTTAGATACTCGCCGCAGAGCTTGGGCCGAGGGAAACGAGCCCGATCGAGCACCACGACCTCCAGGCCACGCTCGGCGAGCAGGATGGCGGTGGCGGCGCCGGCCGGCCCGGCTCCCACGACGACGACATCGGCGCGCGCCGTCATTCGGCCACGGCTACGATCCGCCCCAGCCACGGGTGGCGCCGCACATCGAAGCGCGCCAGACCAGCCCGCGCGGCAAGCGCGGACAGCTCGGCGGGCGAGTAGGCGCGGCGCACCGAGAGGGGCCCGTCGTGACGCGCGAACCGATGGCGCGTGAACAGCCGGGTGACGAGCCACACGAGAGCGAGCGTGAGCCGGCTCCGGAGCAGATCATTGATGACGACGCCCCGGCGGGCGGTCGCCCGCATCTCGACCAGGCTCCGGACTGCGGCGGGGGGCTCGAGGTGATGGAGCAGCAGCGAAGCCGTCACGACGTCGGCCGCGCCGGGTCGAAAGGGCAGCGCGGTGGCGTCGGCCCGCACCACGACCACACCCGGCCGGGGCCGCACGGCGCCGTCGCGGTCGACCACGATCACGACCAGGCGGCGACCCCGCCGGCGCGCCCGGGCCATCAGCCGTGCAGCCAGGTCGCCCCGAGCGCCCCCGACGTCCACGATGCACAAGGCGGCGTCCCGCAGCGCCGCCCGCATCAGCCGCTCGATCGCTCGTTCGCTGAGCCGGTAGCCGCCGAACCAGGCGTTGAGGCGATGGATATCGGCCAGCGAGGCCTCGCGGTCGACCCCGGGGACGGGTCCGTCCAGGTATTCGCGCGCGCCTTCCGCGCGGGGCAGCATCACCTCACCAGCAGAGCAGGGCGCCCTCGGCCGCGAAGCCGGGGCCGAGCCCGATCATGAGGCCCCACTCGCCCGGCATCGGGGATCCGGCCTGCAACGTCCGCTGGAGCACGAAGAGGATCGTTGCCGAGGACATGTTTCCGTGCGTGCGCAGCACCGCGCGGGCGTGCGCCATCTCCGCATCGCCCAGACCGAGCAGGCCGGCCGCCCGCTCGAGCACCCGGCGGCCCGCCGAATGCAGCACCCAGTGACGAATGTCCTCTCGCTTGAGCCCCTGTGCGTCCATCAGCACCTGGGCCATCTCCTTCAGCATGGCGGGTCCGATCCGCCGCACGTCCTTGGAGAGGACCACGCGAGGGCGCCCGCCCGGGTACTCGAAGCCCATGGCGTCGAGGTGCTCGGAGCGGAACAGTGTCCGATGGGCCACGATGGCCGGCCCCGATCCCTCGAGGGACAGGGCCACGGCGCCGGCCCCATCCGCGAAGATCGCGTGGGCCACCGCGGATTCCAGGCGATGGTCCAGGTAGTACGCCGCCGAGCAGATCTCTACGGCGATCACCAGCGCCCGGTGAGTGGGGAAGGCCCGCAGGTGATTCCACGCCTGCTGCAGCGCCACCATGGCTGACGCGCAGCCGGTGTCGCCGATGTGCGCCCGCTGGATATCGGGTCGGCAGCCCAGGCGGGCGATCAGGTGGGCGTCCAGGCTCGGGGTCAGACGCCCGGTACACGTGGTGGTGACGAGGAAGTCGAGGTCCGGGGCGATCCAGCCAGCCCGGGCCAGGCCCTGCCGCGCCGCTGCCTCCCCCAGCGTCAGCGCTCCCTCGCTGAACCGGGCCTGCATCTCGTCCACGCTCTCGGGAGGATGGAAACGTGTGGGGTCGATGCAGAGGAAGCGGCTCTCGATGTCGCTGCGCTCGAAGAAGCCTCGACGCTGGGAGTCGCCGTAGCCAGCCAGCGCCAGCAGGTCGGCCTGGCTGAAGCGATGGGGTGGCGAGGCGGTGGCCACCGCGGCTATCCGAGGGTACCGAATCGGCGTCTCTATCGACATGAGGGTTCGCGTAAGATTGGGTCGACGAACCCGAGGATACTGCGAGGGCCCGCCCTATGCCACTGTTCAGCTTCGAGGGAAAACGCCCCACGGTGCACGCCTCCGCCTTCATCGCGCCGACGGCCGTGTTGATCGGCGACGTGACCGTCGAGGAAAATGCGTCGGTGTGGTATAACGCCGTCGTCCGCGCCGACTTCGGACCGGTGGTGATCCGGCGCGGCGCCAACGTCCAGGACTGTGCGGTCGTGCACGTGACGCCCATGCATCCGGTGGAGATCGGGGCCGGCGCGACGATCGGCCACACCTGCGTCGTCCACGGCGCCGTGCTGGAGGAAGAGGCCCTGGTCGGCAACGGAGCTACGGTCCTGGACGGCGCGCGTATCGGCGCGCGAGCCATGGTGGCGGCCGGGGCGCTGGTGACGCCGGGCACCGCTATCCCCGCCGGTGTCCTGGCCGTGGGCGCGCCGGCGCGGGTCAAGGGACCGCTGGCTGGAACGCCGGCCGAATTCTGGGTGCGGGCCAACCCCAGCGGCTACCAGGCGTTGGCCCAGCGCCACAAGATCGGCGTCAGTCCGGTCGACGCATGACACTGGTCCATCCCGAGCGGCATTTCACCGGGAACCGGGCCGTGCGCGACCTCGTGCTCGGCATGGCCGATGGGTTGACCGTGCCCTTCGCCCTGGCCGCCGGGCTCACCGGCGCCATCGACGCGACCTGGATCATCGTGGTGGCCGGGCTCGCCGAGATCGGGGCCGGCGCCATCGCCATGGGCTTGGGAGGCTACCTGGCAGCCCGGAGCGACGCCGAGCACTACGCCAGCGAGCGCCGGCGCGAACAGCGCGAGGTCCGGGAGAAGCCCCAGGCCGAGGCCACCGAGGTGTTCGAAGTGCTGGAGGGCTACGGGGTGAAGGCGGAGGCCGCGGCCCCGCTGGTGGAGGCCTTGCAGCGCAACCTTGAGGGCTGGGTCGACTTCATGATGCGCTTCGAGCTCGGCCTGGAGCGCCCGGATCCTCGGCGCGCGTTGCGCAGCGCCATCACCATCGGTGGGGCCTACGTCCTGGGAGGCCTCATCCCGCTCTGGCCGTACATGCTGATTCCGCGCGCGACCACGGCGCTGATTGTCTCGTCGGCGGTCACGCTCGTCGCCCTGCTCGTCTTTGGTTACGTGAAGGGACGCTTCACCGGCGCCCCGCCCGGGCGCAGCGCGCTGCAGACGGCGCTCATCGGCGGCCTCGCTGCCGGCGTGGCCTTTCTCATCGCCCAGGCCATCACCTGAGGTCGGCCCCCCGAGCGGCCAGACGCGCTACCCGACTCGAGTGACGACCTGCTCGTCGGAGAGCAGCGCGAAGATCCGCCGCAGCAACGTCTCGTGGTCGGCGATGTTGTGGGGGAACAGGCGCAGCTGAGTGAGGGTGAGCAGGTCGACGGTGCGTAGCCCCTCGAGGCCCGCCGGGGCCATGGCCTGAAAGCACGAGCGCCCGGGCGCCGGATGATCGGTGATCAGGATGAGCAGCAGCGTCGGACACCGCCGCCGGGCAATCGCGAACAGCGAGGAATCGCGTCGCTGGTTCTCCAGTGCGATGAACGCTTCGATGAACGGCTTGTAGGCGATGCCCATGGGCACGTCCCGTTCCACGCCCGTGGCGTCGGGCACGTTGATGCTCAGGCGCGGAACGATGTCGTCGCGCACGAAGCGAAATCGTGCGCGCTCGGGAAGGAGCGCGGTCACCCGATAGCGGGCCCGGCGGAAGATCGATTCCACCAGGGCCATCGCGATTCGGTCCTTAGCTTCGGTAACGTCCACGCCATGGGAGAGAGCAAGAGGGGGGCCAGGGCCGCGAGCGATCTGCGCTCGTCCTTTCAGCTAGTTGAGCAGCAGATCTGTGCCGACGAGGTGTCAGCCTGGCAGGCTACGATCGCCGGCCGACAGGGTTGTCAGCGACCCTGAAAACGCGGGGGCCGCTTCTCCTTGAATGCCGCAACGCCCTCGGCGTGGTCAATTGTTTGCCGCACCACCGCCATGTGGGACGAGACCAGGTCGAGGTGTGTGCGCAGATCCAGGCGGAGGCTCTGGTAGACGAGGCGCTTGATCATCCGGATCGGGATCTGGGGGCCGTCGGCGATCTGCCGCGCCAGCGCATACGTGGTCTCGTGCAGCTGCGCCGCGGGGACCACCCGATTGACGATACCCAGACGCAGGGCATCGGCGGCCTCGATGAAATCCGCCGTCCACAAGAGCTCCAGGGCTTTGGCCGGCCCCACCAGCCGGGGCAGGAAAAAGGTGTCGCCGTCGCCGGGCACGAGCCCGACCTTGACGTAGCCCGTCGAAAATCGCGCCTCCTCCGAAGCTACCCGCACGTCGCACATGAGGGACATGCCCATCCCGGCGCCGACGGCCAGGCCGTTCACCATGGCCAGGACTGGCTTGTCCATCGCTTCCAGAGTCCGGGGCACGCGGTGGATGTTTTCCCAGAGCTGGTTCTTGTGCTCCAGGGGGGTGGGCGCTCCCTGACCCATGCGTCCCACGTCGCCGCCAGCGCAGAAGGCGCGGCCGGCACCGGTGACGACCACGACGTGGACGGCGTTGTCGACCTGGGCTTCGCCCAGCGAGCGAGCCCAGGCCTCGATCATGGGACCGGTAAAGGCGTTGAGCTTGTCCGGCCGGTTCAGCGTGATGGTCGCGATACGATCCTTCACCTCGTAGAGCAGATCGCTCATGCCCGCCTCCGCACCGCTCAGTCCTTGGGCAGCCCGAGCACGCGCTCGCTCAGGATGTTTCGGAGAATCTCCGATGTGCCGGCTCGGATTCCGCTCGCCTGGGCGAGCAACGCGTAGAACTCCCACTGCCCGTCGTCGAGCGCCCAGGGCGAGCCGCCGGCGACCTGGGAAAAGGGTCCGAGCACCTCGGTGGCCACCTGGGCCAGCTCCTGGTCCACCTGGCTCCAGTAGAGCTTGGACGTCGAGCCTTCCGGTCCCGGCTGGCCCCCGCGCAGAATCTTCGTCAGACTGCGATAGGCGTTGAGCTGCAGCGCCTGCTCACCGATCCAGATCCCCGCGATCTTCTGGCGGAGCGCCCGCTCGGCGGCCCGATCGTGCTCCTGAACGAGGCGTACCAGGCGCTGGACGGCGCTGCGAAGCGAGACGTGTCGAATGAAGGTGAGGAGGTCGCGCTCGTAAGCCAGCGTGGTGATGGCGACCGACCACCCCTCATTGAGCCGGCCCACCAGGTTCTCGGCGGGGACCCGCACCCCGTCGAAGAACACCTCGTTGAACTCGGCTTCCCCCGTCATCTGACGCAGGGGCCGCACCGTGATGCCCGGTGATCGCATGTCGACCAGCAGGAAGCTGATGCCCTTATGCCGGGCGGCTTGCGGGTCGGTCCGCACGAGCAGGAAGCACCAGTCGGCCACGTGGGCCATGCTCGTCCAGACCTTCTGGCCAGTGACGACGAACGCATCCCCGTCGCGCACCGCCCGCGTCTGGAGGTTGGCCAGGTCGGATCCCGAGTTCGGCTCGGAGAAGCCCTGACACCAGAGGTCATCCGCCGTCAGGATTCGGGACAAAAATCTCCGTTGCTGGACCGGGGTGCCGTACTTCATCAGGGTGGGACCTAGCATCGAGAGTCCGCCCCGGTTGACGGGTTGGGGTGATTCGGCGCGGGCCATCTCCTGGTACAGGATGATCTGCTCGACGAGCGTGGCTCCGCGCCCGCCAAACTCGCGCGGCCAGTCGATTCCGACGTAGCCCGCCTCGTACATCGTCTTCTGCCAGGTCCGCAGCTTGCGGACCTCCGCCTGATCGGCGCGGGATGCGGCGAAGCCACGCCCGCGCAGGTCGTCGGGCAGGGTCCGCTCCAGCCATTGCCGGACCTCTTTGCGGAACGCCTCCTGCTCTGGCGTGAAATCGAAGTCCATAGTGTCCCCTACGCGCTGGCCTCCCCGCGAGGTCCTGCGGCTCGCACTACCACCCCCATCTCACCGCTCGCCTCGCCGCCCAAGGCGCCTCGGCTCGCACTACCACATCACACACCCGCCGTCGACCATGAGGGCCTGGCCGGTGATGTAGCGCGCTTCGTCTGAAGCCAGGAAGACCGCGGCGGCGCCGATGTCCTCGGGCTCCTGCTCACACTTCATCGGCACGATGTCACTGACCCGCTTGTCGAACACCTGTCGCGGCGTCAGTCCAGCGAAGGCCGGGTTCGTCTGCGCGATGTGGGCCGCGAGCTTCTGCCAGAAATCCGTCCACAAGACGCCGGGGCAGATCGCGTTCACGGTGATCCGGTGGGCCGCCAGCTCCTTGGCCACCACGCGAGTGAACGTGATCACCCCCTGCTTGGCCACGCTGTAGGCCGGCATGGTGACGGCCGCCAGGGGCCCTGCGATCGACGCGATGTTGATGATCCGCCCGGCCTTGCGCTCGATGAAGTAGGGCGCGACGGCCTTGCAGGTGAGGAACACCGACTTGGTGTTGACGGCGAAGGCGCGATCCCAATCGTCCTCGGTGTTGTTGGTGAACGGCATGCCCGGGGGCGCCGCCATACCGGCGTTATTGACGAGAATATCGATCTTGCCCAGGGACTCCCGCGTCCGGTCGACCATGGTCTTGACGTCGGCGGAGCTGGTGACGTCGGCCTTCATGGCCATCGCCTTTCGGCCCAGCCCCTTGATCTCGTCGGAGACCTTCTCCGCGTTCAGAACCTGAATGTCGGGAATGGCCACGTCAGCACCCTCGCGGGCCAGCGCCATGGCGATCCCCCGCCCGATGCCACTGCCTCCTCCCGTGACGATCGCGACCTTGCCGGCCAAGCGCATGCGCGTCCTCCGATCTCCTATAATCCAAGCCTTCGGGAGGCCCCATGACAGCACAGCCGCTCAGAAGCCGCAACTGGTTCGGCCGCCGCGACCTCGACGGGTTCGTACACCGCTCGTGGCTCAAGACCGAGGGATTCAGCGACCTCCTGTTCGACGGCCGCCCGGTCGTCGGCATCGCCAACTCCTGGTCCGAGCTCACCAACTGCAACGCCCACCTCCGCCAGGTGGCCGAGGCCGTGAAGCGTGGAGTGTGGAGCGCCGGCGGATTCCCGCTGGAGTTTCCCACCATCTCGCTGGGCGAGGTCCTCATGAAGCCCACCACGATGCTCTTTCGGAACCTGATGGCCATGGACGTGGAGGAGTGCCTGCGGGCCTACCCCCTGGACGCGGTGGTGCTCCTGTCGGGCTGCGACAAGACGACGCCGGCCATGCTGATGGGCGCAGCTTCAGCCGACATCCCCGCCATCATGGTGACCGGGGGCCCGATGTTGCGTGGCCGGTGGCGCACCGAGGAGCTAGGGTCGGGCACCGACGCCTGGCGGCTGTGGGCCGAGCGGCGGGCCGGGCGACTCACCGACGAGGAGCTGTGCGAGGCCGAGTCCTGTATGTCCCGGTCATCCGGCCACTGCATGGTCATGGGCACGGCGTCCACCATGGCGGCCATGGCCGAGGCGCTCGGCATGACGCTGCCAGGCAACGCCGCGATTCCTGCCCCCGACTCGCGGCGACTCATCCTCGCCGAGCTCAGCGGTCGGCGGGCCGTCGAGCTGGCCCTGGCCGGCGGACCCAGGCCCTCCCGGATCATGACCGCGGACGCCTTTGACAATGCCATCCGTGCCGACATGGCGATCGGAGGGTCGACGAACGCGATCATCCATCTGGTGGCGATCGCCGGCCGCCTGGGCCTCGCCCTGCCTCTCGCCCGGTTCGACGCCCTTTCCCGAAGCACTCCCCTGCTGGTCAACGTGCGCCCCTCCGGCAAGTACCTCATGGAAGACTTCTTCTACGCCGGCGGGCTGCCCGTGGTCCTCAAGGAGCTTCTCCCGCTGCTCCACGGCGACGCCTTGACGGTGAACGGGTCCAGGCTGAAGGACAACGTTCGCGACGCGAAGAGTTACAACGACGACGTCATTCGGCCGCTCGCGGTTCCCCTGGCCCCGGAGGGCGGTACGGTCGTGCTCACCGGCAATCTGTGCCCCGACGGCGCCGTGCTCAAGCAATCGGCAGCGTCACCCGAACTGCTCACCCACCGCGGCCGGGCGGTGGTCTTCGAAGACCATGCCGACTTGCACCGCCGGATCGACGATCCTTCGCTGCCGATCGACGAGCGCTCCGTCCTCGTGCTGAAGCATGTCGGTCCCAAGGGGGCGCCGGGCATGCCCGAGTGGGGAGCGGCCCCCATCCCCGCCCGGCTCCTGCGGCAAGGGGTGCGAGACATGGTACGCGTTTCGGATGCCCGGATGAGCGGGACCTCCTACGGCACAGTGGTGCTCCACGTGGCGCCCGAGTCGGCGGTTGGCGGGCCGCTGGCGCTGGTCCGCGATGGCGACCAGATCGAGCTCGACGTGCCCGGGCGCCGGCTCACCCTGCGAGTCGGCGATGATGAGCTCGCCCGCCGGCGCGCCGCCTGGCGGCCTCGCCCCCCGCACTTCACGCGTGGCTACGGCAAGCTCTTCCTCGACCACGTCCTGCAGGCTCATCAGGGGTGCGACTTCGACTTCCTGTGTGGCCAGACGCCGGTCCAGGTCGAGGACACCGCCGGTCCCTCGCACACCTGATCGTCAGGGTCGAATCCGTCACGCTTCACCGCGCTGGCCGACGCCGGGCGCGAGAGCGGGCTTGGAGGCGCGCGCCGCCGTAGCGCTCCAGCGCGACGCTGAGCGAACCACCGGCGTCACGCAGGAGGCGCCGCGCGGGGCCCGTCGCCAGCCCGGTACGCGCGATGACCAGCGCCAGCCGCACATGCCCGCCGGCAGCCCGCAAGGCGCGAGCGGCGGCCGGCGCCGGCACCCGCCCGACCTGCTGGACGAGCCGTGATGCCCGGGCTCGAAGTTTGGCCGACCGGGGCTGGAGATCGATCATGAGGTTGCCGTACACCCGGCCCAGGCGGGCCATGCTGGCCGTCGTCAACGTGTTGAGGACGAGCTTCGTCACGGTCCCGGCCTTGAGGCGGGTAGAGCCGGTGAGGACCTCCGGTCCCGGATCGAGCGCAATGATCACCTCGCCCAGGCGTGTCGGTCGAGGGTTGCACACGACCAGCACCGTGCGGGCCCCGAGCCGCCTGGCCTGACCGAGACCCGCGCGCACAAAGGGAGTGACGCCGCTGGCCGAGACGCCGACGAGGACGTCCCCTCGCCGCACCCGGGCCCGGACGGCCCGCGCCGCCGCCCTGGCGTCGTCTTCAGCTCCCTCGCGCGAGCGAAACACAGAAGCCCGCCCGCCGGCCATGATGGCCTGCACCAGGGCCGGCGGCGTCCCGAACGTCGGCGGGCACTCCGCCGCCTCCAGCACCCCGAGGCGTCCGCTCGTGCCGGCGCCGATGAAGAAGAGACGGCCCCGGCGGGATAGTGCCGTCACGATGAGATCCACGGCTCGGCCGATCGCGGGCAGCGCGCGCCGAACGCGGCGAACGGCCGCCTGATCCTCGCGATTCATCAGCCGGGCGATGTCGAGGGACGTCATGCGGTCCAATGCGCGGCTGGCGGGGTTGACGCGCTCGGTGGACAGCCCGGCCCAGGACCCGCGGCGCATACTGGGCCGCATCCTACCCCGATTCCGCCGCCGGGCGGCCACCGGCCGTGCTGGGTGGGCTACTATCGCGGCATGCCCCGGGTGCGCTCGGGTCTAGAGGTGTTGCTGGCCGGTCGCGGGGCCCTGCTCCGTGGCCGGCGGCTCGCGCTTCTCGCCCACCAGGCCTCGGTGAATGCGCGTCTCGAACACGCCGCCGTCCTTCTCCGGGAAGCGCCCGGCGTGCGGCTCGTCCGGCTCTTCGCCCCCGAGCACGGCCTCTGGGGGGCCGCCCAGGACCATGCCCCGATCGCGCACGCCCGTGAGCCCATCACCCGGTTGCCGGTGCTGAGCCTCTACGGCCGACGCCGGGCGCCGGCTCCCGCCATGCTGCGCCAGCTCGATGCCCTGATCGTCGATCTTCAGGACGTCGGCTCCCGTTATTACACCTTCGTGTGGACGATGGCGCTGGCGATGGGGGCGTGCGCCCGGTCGGGTGTGCCGGTGATCGTGCTCGATCGTCCCAACCCCCTCGGCGGTGAGATCGTCGAGGGCAACCTTCCCGATCCGGCCTTCGCATCGTTCGTCGGGCTCTTTCCGCTGCCCGCCCGGCACGCCATGACCATCGGAGAGCTGGCCCTGTATCTCAATCGCCGGCATGGACTCGGCTGCGATCTCACGGTAGTGCCCATGCAGGGCTGGCGCCGCGGCATGCTCTGGGAGGACACGGATCTGCCGTGGGTCACCCCTTCGCCCAACATGCCCACGCCCGACACCGCGCGCGTCTATCCCGGGGGATGCCTGATCGAGGGAACGAACCTCTCCGAGGGCCGGGGGACGACGCGACCGTTCGAGTGGGTCGGCGCGCCCTTCCTCGACCCGCGCCGTTACGCGACGGCGCTGGATCGCCTCGGGTTGCCCGGCGTCAGGTTCCGGCCACTCCGGTTCAGGCCGACGTTTCACAAGTGGGCCAACCGCCTCTGCGGAGGTGTGCAGATTCACGTGGAGGATCGCCGGCGGTTCAAGCCGTTCCTGACAGGTCTGGGCCTGCTGGCGGTGGCCCGACGGCAGGCGCCACGTCGCTTCGCCTGGCGGCGGCCGCCTTACGAGTTCGAGGCGCGGCGGCTGCCGATCGACATCCTCCTGGGCACGGACGTTATTCGACGCGGCCTGGAGCACGGCGCGGCCCTCGACGCACTGGAGCGCGGTTGGCGACGCGGACTCACGAGCTGGAAGAAACAACGGATCGCCTTCCTCATGTATCGGTGAGGCGACGCCGGGTGAGGTCGGCGCGAATCGGTTACATCAGAAGAGGTCTGAGAAGAACGCCTTGACGCTCTGACCGAAGGACGTGGCGCCCTCCTTGACGTGGCCCCAGGTGCTCTTGGCCTTGGGCTCAGCCGCCTTCCCCGCCTCCTTCAGCTTGTCACCGCTGAACTTGGCCCCCTCGACGACGGTGTTACCGATCCCCTTGGCCGTCTGCTCGACACCCTCACCGATCTTCCCCTGGCCGATCTTCTTGGCCCCTGACTCGACCTGTCCCGTTGCCGCCTTGACCTTGCGGTCATCCACGGCCCAGCTCGGAAGGACCCACACGACGGCCATGACCAGGGAAAGCCCGGTGAGGAAGGTTCGCGCTGACACGGGGCCGCTAATACCCTCGGGCGCGCACGCAGATGGCGTAGGCGGCCCGGTAGGAAACCTTCTTCGACTCATCCAACGGACCGATCTCCTTCGCCGCGTACTCGTTGCAGGCCTCATCGATCGCCGGGGGCGCGGCGACGGGCTCGCGGGCCGTCACCGGCACCGCACTCCGTGACTGCAAGTTGCTCGGGGCCTGCATCGTCTCGGGAACTGAAGCCGGCAGCATCACCATCGGGACCGGACCGCTCCAGTTCGCCACCACCAAACCGATGATGACCGCCCCGATCATGACGAGCGCCAGCCCCATCGCCGTAAGTTTCCCGAGGCCCCACCGGTCGTCCGACATGTCCTCTCTCTTGGCGTGAGCTACACCGGCGCGACGGTGGCTTCCAGAAGCACCTCGGCCAGCATGAGGATGGCGATCAGTCCGAGGATGAGCCAGCGCCTGAGCTCAATGTTTTGGATCATGGTGATGGCCAGATGCACCAGATATGCCAGGTCCACGGGACGTCCAGGACGGCAGAAACGGTGGGCACTTGCGCAGGGTGGATGAGGCTGGCTGGGCCAGACAATGTGTCATCTGATCGACAACTGCTGCCGCCAGTGCACCGAAGTTTGGCGCCGGGAAGGATAAAATCTCGTGGTGGTCGACTTCGCCGACCTCGTAGGCGAGCGGCTCATGATCGGGCTGCCCGGCCCGACGCTGGGCCAGGGCGACGTCGCCCTCTTTCGCGACACCCACGCGGCCGGTCTCATCCTCTACCGCCGGAACTTCGAAAGCCCGACTCAGCTCATTCGCCTGATCAGCGATTTGGAGGGCGCCCTCGAGCGCCGACTGCTCGTGGCGACCGATCACGAAGGCGGTCGGGTCATCATGCTCGGCCGGGGTGTGACGATCTTCCCCGACAACCTCGCCGTCGGTACTGCCGGGGAGGAGGCGTTCGCCTACCGGCAGGGCCTGTGCGAAGGCCGCGAACTGCGACGGCTCGGCATCGACCTCAACCTGGGCCCCGTGCTCGACGTGCTGACAGAGCGCTACAGCCCGAACATCGGCATCCGCTCGTACGGCAAGGACGCAACGCGTGTGGCGCGCTACGGGACGGCGCGCATCCGAGGCATGGCCAAGGGTGGGCTCGCCGCCTGCGCCAAGCACTTTCCGGGGAAGGGACACTCACCCCTCGACGCTCACCTGCGGCTGCCCCGCATCGACTCCACTTGGGACGAGATGCGTGCGGTTCACCTCGTACCTTTTCTGGAGGCGATCGCCGCCGACGTCGCCTGCGTCATGACCTCTCATCCCGTGTACCCCAACCTCGATTCGTCCGGCGTTCCGGCGACCTTCTCCAGGAGGATCGTGACCGACTACCTGCGCGGAGAGGTCGGTTTCCCGGGCGTGGTGGTCTCGGACGACCTGGAGATGGGGGCCATCGCCGAGACTTGCCCCATCGCCGAGGCAACCGTGCGCGCGGCCGCGGCCGGCCACGACGTGCTGCTCGTCTGTCACACCGAGGGCGCTCAGCGTGCCGCGGCCCGGGCCTTGACCGATGCCTATCGATCGGGAGCGCTGCCCCGGGACGAGCTCGTGACCGCTGCCGAGCGGGTCCGCCAGCTCCGCCAGGCCCGGTCCCGACGCTTCCAGGGCGGCTCGCCACGCCCCGAACCGGACGGCCCAGCACTCGCGATGGCGATGGCCACGCGTGCGGTGACTCTCGTAGCACCTGCTCCAACTGGCTTCGCGCGACGACTGAACGGACGCGTCGCCGTGGTATTTCCGCGCCTGTCCGATCTGGCCGCCCGCATTACCATCGAGCCAGAGCTGACCGACGAAAAGGGATATCTGGCGCAGGCCTTTGCCACCGTCGGCATCGTGCCCGACGCCACGCTGGTCGGAATTGAACCGTCGCCCTCGGAGATCGAGGCCGCGGTGGAAGCGGCCGCCACCGCGGACGCCACCATCCTCTTCCTGTACGACGCTCGCCTGTACGCCTCGAACCGAACGTTGCTCGATGTCCTGCAGGCCCGGGCCCGCGCCCTCGCCGTGGTGCTGCTACGCGACCCCTATGACGCTGCACTCCTCAAGCCGGGGGTGCTCGGAATCACCGCCTACGGCTTCCGGCGTTGCCAGCTCGACGCAGTGATCGCTCGTATGGGCAATTGCTGAGTCGACCAGCACCCGGGCTGACGCCATTTCGGTCATTTCGCCGCTCGCCTCGCCGCGTGACGCGTCTCGGCTCGCACTGCGGCCCCGCCGGAATCACCGGCGGCGATTGATCTGTTGAACAGGGCGCAGGCCCCGGGCTCACGCCACGCCCGCGCCCCGCCGGAATCACCGGCGGCGATTGATCTGTTGAACAGGGCGCGGGCCCCCGGGCTCACGCCACGCCCGCGCCCCGCCGGAATCACCGGCGGCGATTGATCTGTTGAACAGGGCATGGGCACCCGGCCTTCCGGCACGCCCATGCCCCCACGGAATCACCGTCGGCGATTGATCAAATGGGAGACGTGAGTTGTGACGACCGCGAGGAGGATGGTGCCGGCCGTCCCGATGATTACGAGCCACGACCAGGCGAAGACGAGGATGCCGGTCTCAGACAGCACGAGCAGCGTCAGGTTCACCGCGGCCATGACCAGCATCGCTGTGACGTTCGCCCAGTCCCGCACCGCACGGTTGGTGGCAAGTCCCAGCAGGAACACCCCCAGCAGGGACCCGAACGTCACGCCCGCGATCTTGAAGGCCAGCCAGAGAATCTGGCTGAAGGCAGAAAACGCGTGGGCAATACCCCCGAGGACAAGACCGAATACGACGACGGCAACCCGTGAGACGAGCAGATAGTGCCGTTCCGACCGTCGAGGGGCGAGGAGAGGACGGTAGATGTCGGTCACGAAAGAGGCGGACAGGGAGCCGAGCGGCGAGTCGATCGACGCCAGCACGATCGCGCTCAGCATGAGGCCACGCAGCATCGACGGCATCGTCTGCTGCACGAAGTGAGGCAGAATCTCGTCGGGCCGGGAGACCGGCAGTTCCGGGTGCTGAGCGTAGAAGGCGTACAGGGCGGCGCCCAGCCCCAGGTAGATGATGAGCGTCAGGAGCGTGCCGAGCGGGGTGAGGGACAGGGTAATCTGGCTCTCGCGCCGTGTCTCGACGGTGAGCAATCGCTGCATGAGGTCGTGGTCGGTGCCGAACGCGGCCATCGAGCCTACCAGGCCGTTGAGGATCGCCACCCACACGATATTGGGTTCCGAGAGCACCCGGCGCCAGAAGTCGGAGGCACCCGGGGCCGGCCCCCAGTTGATGATGTCGAGACGGCCGGCGGGACCGGCAAGCTCCACGATAGCCGGCAGGCCGCCCGCTACCTGCGCCACCGCCCACGTCAGGGTCGCCGCGCCCGCCAGCAGGAACACCAGCGCCTGGAAGACGTTGGTCCAGACGATCGCCTTCACCCCGCCGGCGGCGATGTAGAGGATCGAGATCGCAACGAAGATGGCGATGGTGGGGGGCAGCGGCCAGCCGAGCAGGATCGAGACGGCCAGCGCCGCAGCCATCAAGCGGACACCGGAGCCGAGGAGCCGGGTGACGAAGAAGAAGAGCGCGGCCGTCACCTGGCTGGCCTGGCCGAATCGGTGGAGCAGGAACTCGTAGATGGTGACGACCTGGTACCGGTAGAAGGCGGGGATGAACAGCCAGGCCACGGCGAACTTGGCCAGGCTCGACCCCACGAAGAATTGCAGGTATTCCCAGTTCTCGCTATAGGCCGTGGCCGGGACCGAGATGATAGTGACGGCACTGATCTCGGTGGCCAGAAAGCTCAGGCAGACCGCCCACCAGGGTACGCGCCGTCGGGCCAGGAAGAAGTCGACAGTGTCGCGCTGCCGGCTGAAGCCGGCGCCGATGACGAGCAGCAGGGCGAGGCAGAGGGCGAGGACCACGTAGTCGGACCAGGCGAGGCCGGGAGCGGCCGCGGGCACGCCCCATCATACTGCGGAGGACCCAGCGTCAGCTGCGGTCGGTCACCGTGCGAGCGGGGATCTGCTTCTGGCGCAACCGATCCATCAGCTCGTTCCAGGAGTGAAGCTGAATGATCCGATTGAACTCGCTCCGGTACGTGGAGACGAAGCTGACACCATCGATGAGAACATCGTAGACTTTCCACCCACCCTCGGTCCGATGCAGCCGGTAGTCGAGGGCGACCTCGGCCCCCCGCCTGGTGTTGACCCGGGAGCGCACGACCGCGTAATCGCCGTCGACGATCTCGTTCGTATAGACGATCTGCTCACCCGAGTAGGCCTCGATTTTGCCGACGTAGGCCCGCTCCAGGAGATCGGTGAACAGCGCGATGAACTCCGTTTGCTCCTCCGGGCTGCGGCCCGCCCAGTGCCGGCCCAGGGCTCGCCGCCCGACCTCGCCGAAGTCGAACAGTTCAGCGGCAATGCGCCTGATCTCCGCCCGCGACCCCGGCGCCTGAGGACGTCCCGCCCGCACGGGCTCGGGGCGGCTCGCCGCGGCCTCGATCGTCTGGACCACGCGGGCCACCGCAGACTGCACGACGTCGCGGGGCGTCATGCCCTGCGCGCCGGCGGTAGCGATCAACAACCAGGTGGCCAATGCCCTGCCCATTTTCTTTCCCCTTTGTTCGATCCCTTCGGCTTGACTATGGGAGCATTGGGCGTGCCACGCCGCTACCTGGCTAAGCGCTCGATTTCCCGGCCGTCCCCAACCCGCGGGTGACCGACAATACGGACAGGAAGGCACGTTCATGTTCCCGCTTGGACAGGGCAAGAAGCGCGTCCCCGCGATCGCCGTCGGCGCCGACCTCGGCGCGACGTGGCTGCGCGCTCAGGCGCTGCAAGGCGACAGACCAGTGGCGCGCTTCACAGTCCGGGCAACGCCGATCCGGGAAGTCGGCCCGCTCTTCCGTGCGTTCTGGCGACGGCGCGGCTGGACGGCGCGCACCGTGGGAGCCCTGGTCGTGGCGGCGCGTGGCGTGTGGACCGCCGGTGAGCGGCGCGCGCTCGCCGACCGGCTCGGCCACCTGGCCCGGCGTGTCTCCGTCCTCTCCGACGCGCAAGCGGCGCATCTGGGCGCGCTCGGAGGGCGCCCGGGTGTGCTGATCTTGAGCGGCACCGGATCGATCGTGATCGGCCGGGACTCTCGTGGCCGCTGGGCGCGAGCCGGTGGACTCGGACCTCTGCTGGGTGACGAGGGCTCGGCCTTCTGGCTGGGTCAGCAGTGGCTGCGCGTCACAACGCGCGGCGAGGACTTCCGTCCAGCGCGCCGCCTGGTGACGGGTCCGGATGCCGTCGTGCGCGTCGCTGCGCTGGCACCCGCCGTGATCCGACGCGCTCGGCGGGGCGACGCGCGTGCTCGCGCCATCGTCCGGGCCGGGCAAGCGCACCTGGCCGCGCAGGCGGCCGACGTGGCAAAGCGGCTGCGCTTGCGCCAGCCTGTGTCGGTGAGCTGGGCGGGCAGCGTGTGCGCCGATGCATGGTTCCGGGCCGGGCTCAAGCGGGCGGTCAGGCTCGTCGGGCTGTCCGCTCGCTGGCAGTCGCCGGGCGCCGAGCCGGTGGCGGCCGCGGCCGGGCTGGCCGGACGGCTCGCGGCACACGAACCCACCCGTCCGACGAGAGAACATCGGGCGAGTAAGGAGCCGCGGAGATGACCCGGCGGTCACGGCAGGGCGGCGGCCGATCGCGACGGCTCGTCATCAACGTGTGCCCCCTGGAAACCGGGCTCGTCAGGCTACCCGTGAAGTCGGGACTCCGCGCCGTGCCGATGGATGCCCGAGTGATCCGACAGCACCTCGATGAGCTGATACGGGCGCGGGGCCTGAGCGATCGGGTCCGTGTGCGCGAGGCCTGCGCCGGCGGCTGTGGCGGGAGCGGACCCAACGTGAGTGTCACCATCTACCCGACACCGCCAGCGGGTGAGCCGCCCGACGGGATCGCGATCGGCTGGCGGACCTACGTCTACTCGCTGGGCACTCTGGACTGCCTGGCCGCCGTGATCGACGACAATCTCTAACGCGGACGGGGCTCTCGAGCCGTCGAGGTCCCCTCCGGATCAGAGCCAGCCGGCGCGCTTAAAACGGTAGTAGAGAAACCCGCAGATACTCAGCATGAGGGTCAGGGCGAACGGATAGCCGAACCACCAGTGCAGCTCGGGCATGACGTGAAAGTTCATGCCGTAGATGCTGGCGATCAGGGTGGGGACGGCGATGATGGCGCCCCAGCTCGTGAGTCGTTTGACCACATCAGCCTGGGAGACCGAGATCAGCGAAAGGTTGGCCTCCAGCGCCGTGGTCAGCAGCTCGCGCAGCGTGTCGAGCATCTCGTTGATGCGCACCACGTGGTCATAGACGTCGCGGAAGTAGGGCCGGGTGGCCTCGTGGATCGAGGCCAGGTCGACGCGCATCAGCCGGTTGCCGATGTCGACCAGGGGCGAGGCGGCGTGCTTGAGCTCGAGCAGCTCACGCTTCAAGCGGTAGATCCGCGTCGTGGTGGTCCGATCGAAGCGCTCCTCGAAGATCTCCTGTTCCAGACTCTCGAGCTGATCTTCCAGTGTCTCGACGACCGGGAAGTACTGGTCGACGATGAAGTCCATCAGGGCATAGAGCACGAAGCCGGGCCCCAGGGCCAGCAACCCCGGATTGGCTTCGCAACGGGTGCGGACGGCGGAATACGAGAGAGACGACCCGTGGCGAACGGAGATGATGTAGCGGGATCCCACGAAGATGTGCGTCTCGCCGGTCTCGAGCTGCCGGCCCGGCTCCATCCGGACCGTGCGCAACACCACGAACAGGGAACCGTCATAGAGCTCGAGCTTGGGCCGCTGGTGCGCTCGAAGCGCGTCCTCGATGGCGAGGTCGTGCAGCCCGAATTCGGCCTGCACCTTCCGGAGCAGCGGTCCGTCGGGCTCGTGAAGCCCGATCCAGATGAATCGCTCGTCGTCCTGCTTCAAGACTTCGCTGATGTCATCCAGCGTGACGTCGGCGATGCGGCGACCGCCGGCATAGGCGGCGCACGTGACGACCCCGCTCATAACCGGCCCTCCCGTCCCCCAGAGTACTCCGAGGCCTCCGCGGAAGCGGCCAAACCCGACGGCCGGCGCCGGCGGAGCGCCATCCATGCCAGCGGTCCGGTGAGGGCCGCGGCCACGCCGGCGCCCGTGTTCATCCACCCGGCGGTGGCCATGGCGGCTGCGACGAAGAGCGCCGGCAGGCCGGCCACGACGGTGGCGGCACCCCACCCGCCCGGCACCCGCCAGGGTCGGGGCAGGTCAGGCGCGACCCGGCGCAACCAGAGGAAGGCGGCCAGCTCCACGATCAGGCTGAGCGAGTAGAGCCAGATGTTGAGGACGATCAGCTCCTTGAACGAAAAGACGGCGAAGAGCGAGTAGATCGCCGACGATACGGTGACGGCGACCCATGGCGTGCCGAACCGCCGGTGAACCAGGCTCAGCGCGGGGGGCATGTAACCGTCCCGGGCCAGGACATAGGGCAGCCGGGAATTCGTGAGGAGCAGAGACAGGAAGAGGCCCGCCGTGCTCACCACGGCCCCGGCCGCCACCAGGTGGCCGAGCCCGGACCCACCCATCGCCTCGGCGATGCGGGGCAGCGCGCCGGTCGTCCACTCCGACCACGCTACCCCGCCACTGGCCAGCATGACCCCCATCGGCAGCAGGTAGCCGGCGGCGATGATCGGCAAAGTCAGGAGCAACGCCTTGCGGAAGGCATGCTCGGGCGCTCGAGTCTCGCCGAGGCACGTCGACGGCGTGTCCCACCCGGAGAAATTCCACATCACGACGGCCAGGCCCAAACCCAGCCCGGCGCTCAGGCTCTGGCCCTCGGCGACGAAGGGTGTCCACGGCGCCCCCCGGGGCGTGGCCAGCCCGACAGCGACCATCGCCGCCACCGGCAGCAGCGCCCCGATGGCGAGCACGACCGCGCTGCGGCCGGCAGGGCGGACCCCCAGCACATTGAGCCCGGTGAGCACGACGATGAAGCCGAGCGCGAGCAGCCAGCGCTCGGGCGTCGTCATCGCGCCGTACCAGAATCCCATGTACTCCACGAAGAGCGCCGGGTAGACGGCCACGTCGAGAAAGGAATCGACCCAGGACCACCACCCGACCTGGAACCCCCAGAACGGGCCGAACGCGCGGGTCGTCCACGTGACGTAGCCGCCCTCGTCGGGCATGGCCGAGGCGAGCTCCGACATCACGAGCGATACGGGCAGGCTCCAGAGCAATGGTGTGAGGACGAGCAACAGCAGGGTGAGCCCGGGGCCGAAGGCCGGCACCATGTCCTCGATGCCGTAGGGCCCCCCGCTCACGTTGAAGAAGACGATCGCCGCCAGCGGCAGGAGGCCGAGCTCCCGCTTGAGCCGGGAGCTCACCGCACGGCGGCAATGAGCGCGGGCAGCTCCGTGACCCACTCCTCGATGGGCCGGTTGGCCTCCACGGTGATCTCCAGCTTGCCACCGGGCAGCCGGCGCACGCGTCCGGGGGAGTCCGGCCCCAGCGGGATCACCAGCGTCTCGCGGTGGATGCCGAGCGCGTCGGTGATGGCGAAGATCGCGTCGATCTCCCGCATGGTGACGACCTCGAGCATGGCTCGGAGCCTAGGTGACCTTCACCACGCGGCCGCCGGTCATCCTGACGAGGTCCTGAGGAGCGAGCCGGAAGAGCGCGTTGGGGGTGCCGGCGGCCGCCCAGATCTCCTGATGCTTCAGGAGATCCTGATCGATGAACGTGTCGATCGGCTTGGGGTGACCCACGGGCGGCACGCCGCCGATGGCGAATCCCGTATGCTCGCGGACGAAGGCCGGCTTCGCTCGGTCGAGGGCCTCTTTCAGCAGGACACCGATCTGCCACTCGTTGACCTGGTTGGCCCCGCTGGCGATGATCAGCACCGGCCGTGCCGACTGCCGGCCGCGGAACACGAGCGACTTGGCGATCTGGCCCACCTGGCAGCCCACGAGCCTGGCGGCATCGGCCGCGGTGCGCGTGGGCTGGGGCGACTCCACAACCTGGCAGGCGAAGCCCAGGGCGGTCAGCGCGTCCTGGACCTTCTGGGCGCTGGGACTCAGGGGCTCGGGCACGGTTGTTACACTATGCGAGCCGGCGGAGAAAATCGAGCCCCAACGCGTCGGCCGCGGCGCCGGCCGGCCCTCATCGCCCGGCCGGACCAGCGTCCCCGAGGAGGGCCCGCTCGGCGGCGGCCTCGCCTGACCTCACGCAGTCCGCGATACCCACGCCCCGATAGCCGGAGCCGGCCAGGAAGAGGCCGGGGGCCGCCGCCAGGCGCTGGTCGATGGCCTCCAGCGTCCCGAGATGGCCGATCACGTACTGCGGCATCGCTGCGGGATGACGGGTCACGCGAATCAGAACGGGCTGGCCGGCGAGGCCGAGCGCGGCGGCCAGCTCCTGGCTGGCCAGGCGGACCAGCTCATCGTCGTCGCGCTCGATGACGCCCGGATTCAGCGCACCGCCCAGGAAGCAGCGGAGCAGGACGTGTCCCTCGGGAGCGCGTCCCGGGTACTTCACGCTCGAAAACGTGCACGCCAGCAACGCTCGGCCCTCCACTCGCGGCACCACGAAACCGAAGCCGTCGAGCGGATGCCGGATGGCGGCGCGCGGGTAGCCGAGCGAGACGGTCGCCGACGACGCATAGGGAATCACCTGCAGCAGGGTGGCCAGTGAGGGATCGACGTAGCGGAGCAGCCGGCTCGCCGCGTGAGCCTCGACCGCGACGATCACGCGGTCGGCCTCGACGCCGGGCCCCCCGCCATCGACGGCCCACGCCGCGGCGCGACGAACGACGCCGGTGACGCGCCGCTTGAGCTGGACGGCGCCGGCCGGCAGCCGCGCGGCCAGCGCTTGCACCAGCTCTCCCATCCCCCCGCTGAGCGTGACGAAGAGGCTCCAGCGTGCCCCGCTCGTGCCCGACGCCGCCGGCCCGCCCCGGCTGGCTCGCCAGAGCCCGATGATGAGACTGCGTTGCGCCCGCTCCAGCTCGAGGAAGCGGGGCATCGTCGCTCGCAGGCTCAGCTCTTCGGGGTCGGCGGTGTAGATGCCGGCCACGAGCGGCTGGGCCACGCGCTCGAGCGCCTCCTGCCCCAGCCGGCGGCGCACGAACGCCCCCAGGCTCTCGTCACCACCGGCCGCACCGCGCGGCAAGATCACGTCGAGGGCCATCCGCGCTTTCCCCGGCCAGGACAGGAGGCGTGAGGCCAGAAAGGGGCGGAGCCGGGTCGGCGCCAGCAACTGGAACCCTTCTGGCAGCGGGTGCAGGCGGCCGCGGAACCAGACGAACGTGCGCCGGAACCGGTCGTCGGTGCCGACGAGGCGCGGCTCGAGCCCGAGGCGGCGGCAGAGGGCCAGGGCCCAGGGCTTCTCGGACAGGAACGAGTCGGGGCCCGCCTCGATGAGAAAACCGCCCGCGCGCTCGGTCTCGATGGTGCCGCCCAGCCGATCGCGGGCCTCCAGGACCGTGAGGTCGAGCGGGAAGCTTCGCTCGCGGGCGAGCTCTACCGCCCGGTGGGCGGCGGCGAGTCCGGCGATGCCGCCGCCGACTACAACCAGCCTCATCGCCGCCCCGCCCCGGGGCCGGCCAGCGGCGTCACACCTCGGCCGTTCACGTGACGGCGAACGATCTCGGCGAGCGCGGCGATGAACGCAGGATGGTCGTTGACGGCCGGCGCGCGGTGCAGGGTGAGCCCCCCGGCGCGGGCGGTGGCGCACGCCTCCACGTCGAGGTCATAGAGCACCTCGACGTGATCACACACGAACCCGATCGGCGCCACCACGACGTGGCGGGCGCCCTCACGGGCGAGCGCGCGCACCACGTCATTGATGTCGGGCTCGAGCCAGGGCTCCCCGGGACGGCCGCTCCGGCTCTGATAGGCGAGCGACCATCGCTCATGGCCGAGCCGCGAGGCAACCTGGCGAGACGCCGCCGTGAAGTCGGCAACATACGGCGATGCCGCCGCCATGGCGACGGGGACACTGTGGGCGGTGAAAACGAGCGGCGTTTCGTCGCGCGCGGCGGCCGGCACCTGCGCGAAGGCCTGACCACAGCGGTCGGCGACAGCCTCGACGAAGCCGGGATGCTCGAACCAGGCCGGGGCGAACACGACGTCGGGGGCGTCCGGGGTCGCGGCCCGCGCCTGGGCGACGTCTGCCATGTAGCGCTCCCACGAGGCCTCGGTGCGGAGCGGCGAGAGGATCACGCCGAGAACCCGGCGATGCCCGCGGGCGGCCATCGCCGCCAGCGTGTCGCGCAGCCAGGGATGCCAGTTACGCATGCCCACGAACACCGGCAGCGCCGGCCCCTCGGCGGCGAGGGCCGCGGCCAGCGCGCGCGCCTGAGCGTCGGTGAGCTCGTTCAGCGGAGACCGCCCGCCCGGCATCTGCTCGTAATGGTGGGCCACCGCCTCCAGTCGCTCCGGTGGGATACCCCGGCCTCGCGTGACAACTTCCAGGAAGGGGCGAATCTCGTGCGGGGCGGTGGGACCGCCAAACGCGATCAGCAGAACGGCGTCTATTGTACCGGGGGCCGCCAGCCCGCCTCGCTCCGAGGGTGGCCTGCTCAAGGTGCGGCGTGGCTGCGTGCGCTCATTTCGTGGACCATGTCGACGAGAGCGCGGGCGTGGTCCACGGGCGTCTGGGGCAGGACGCCGTGACCAAGGTTGAAGATGTGACCGGGCCGATGGCGGGCCCGCATCAGGATGTCGCGCACGCGCTCCTTGAACACCGCTGGCGGCGCCAGCAACGCCGCGGGGTCGAGGTTGCCCTGCACCGCGACGTCGGGCCCCAGGATGTTCCAGGCGGTATCGAGGTCCACGCGCCAATCGAGGCCGATGACCTGGCCGCCCGCGTCACGCATGGGCTCCAGCAATCCTGCCGTGCCTGTCCCGAAGTGGATGACGGGAATACCTGGTACCAGGGCCTTCATCACGGCGCGGACGTGGGGCTGGACGAAGGCGCGGTAGTCGGCCGGGCTGAGCACGCCCACCCACGAGTCGAAGAGCTGCACGACCTCGGCGCCGGCCGCGATCTGGCCGTTGAGGTAGCGCGCCGTCGCCTCGGCGAGCAGATCCATGAGGCGGTGCCAGGCCTCGGGCTCCTCATACATGAGCCGCTTCGTGTGCAAGTAGTCGCGCGAGGGCCCGCCCTCGACCAGGTAGGACGCCACCGTGAACGGCGCGCCGGCAAAGCCGATGAGGGGCACCCGACCGCCGAGCGCCCGCACCACCGTACGGACGGTCTCGAAAACGAACGACACCGTGGTGGCCGGATCGATCGGGGTCAACCGCTCGACCTGGGCACCGGTCCGGATGGGTCGGTGGATGACGGGACCCTCGCCTTTGGCAAACTCCAGGCCCACGCCGAGGGGCTCGACGAGCAACAGGATATCGGCGAAGAGAATCGCCGCGTCCACGCCAAGCCGATCGATGGGCAGCAGCGTGACCTCGGCGGCGGCGCTGGGGTTGCGGCAGAGCTCGAGGAAGTCATAGCGGGCGCGCAGCGCCCGATACTCGGGGAGGAAGCGGCCGGCCTGGCGCATGAGCCACACCGGTGTCACCGGGGTGGGCTGGCGGCGCGCGGCCCGCAGGAGGAGCGAGGTTTCCGGGGCAGGCACATCGGACAGGGTCGCATCCGGGCACCCCTGGAATCAAGGGTCGGCGGGGTTTATGATCGCCGCCACTATGCCATTCATCTCCGGTAAACAGGCTTTCTTGAGAATCCTCCGTGACGAGGGTGTCTCGGTGATGTTCGGTAATCCGGGCACGACCGAGCTGCCCCTCATGGACGGCCTCGCCCGTCAGGCCGACATCCGCTACGTGCTCGCGCTCCAGGAGGCGCCGGCGATCGCGATGGCCGACGGCTACGCCCAGGCCAGCGGTGGCCTGGCCGCCGTCAACGTGCACGTCTCGCCCGGCCTCGGCAACGCGATGGGCATGCTCTACGACGCCTACAAGGCCGGCTCCCCGCTCCTGCTCACGGCCGGCCAGCACGACCAGTGCTTCACCGTGACCGAGCCGATCCTCTGGTCGGATCTGCCCCCGGTGGCGCGCCCTTACGTCAAGTGGTCGACCGAGGCGCACCGGCTCGACGATCTGCCGCGCATCGTGCGGCGCGCCGTGAAGACCGCGCTGGCCCATCCCACCGGACCCGTATTCCTCTCGCTACCCGTAGACGTGCTCAACGCGGAGCGCGACGTCGACCTCGGCGCCTCCACGCGGGTCGCCCCGCGGCTGGTCGGCGACCGCGCGGCGATCGAGGAGGCCGCCCGGCGGCTGGTCGGCGCCGACAGCCCCCTGCTGGTGGCCGGCGACGCCGTCGCGCACTCGAACGCGCTCGCCGAGCTGGTCGAGCTGGCCGAGCTGCTGGGGGCGCCGGTGGTGACGGAGGGCGTGGCCTCCACGTGCAGTTTCCCCTTCTCGCACCCGCTCTACAGCGGATCGTTCCCCCGGCTGGCCCCCCCGATCCGGGCGTTTCTCATGCGGCACGATCTGCTGTGCTCGATCGGCGGCGACCTCTTCACACTGTCGCTGCCGTCCGACGTGGAGCCGATGCCGCATGGTCTCGACATCATCCACATCGACGTCGATCCGTGGGAGATCGGGAAGAACTATCCGGCGGCTGTCGGCATCCAGGGCGATCCCAAGGCCACGCTGCCCGAGCTGTGCGAGGCCGTGCGTCGGCTCACCGGCAAGGCCGGCCACCCGCAGGCGGCCAGGCGCCGGGAGGCGGTCGCCCTGGCGTTCGCCACGGAACGGGCGGATCTGGAGCAGAAGGCCAAGCTGGGAGCCACTCAGACTCCGATGCCCGCGCTGACCCTGGTTCATGCCGTCGCCCAGGCCACGCCGGCCGGCGCGACGATCATCGACGAGACGATCTCGTCGGGGGCCGGGGTCCGTCACTTCTTTCGCTGCGAGGACGCCAAGAGCTTCTTCGGCCTGCGCGGAGGCGGTATCGGCTGGGGGCTGCCGGCGGCGCTGGGGGTGAAGCTGGCGCTGCCCGAGCGCCCGGTGATCGCGCTCGTCGGCGACGGCAGCGCGATGTACACATGCCAGGCCCTGTGGACCGCCGCCCGCGAGTCGCTGGCCGTCGTCTACGTGATCTTCAACAACGCCTCCTACCGCATCCTCAAACAGCGCACCCACGCCCTCAAGGGCTTTTCGGCCGAGGACGATCACTACGTCGGCATGGACCTCGATCGGCCATTCATCGACTACGTCGGCCTGGCCCGTTCGCTGGGGGTGCCCGGTGAGCACGTCGACAAGGCCGCCGACGTGGGTGCCGCGCTGGCCCGAGGGCTCAAGAGCGACGGCCCCTATCTCGTCGACGCTCGCCTCGACGCCTCGTTCAAGTAACCCGGAGCCGTTTCCAGAGGAGGCTCGCCATGAAGCCGTTCCCCCTGCCGCGCTGGCGGTTCATCAGCTGCTGTGGTCACTACTGGGGCCACCGCCCCCCGGTCACCGAGACAGTCGACGGTGAGGGCCGTCGCGAATTCCTCAAGACCGCGGCCGCCGGGATGGCGGCCGTGACCGCGCTGGGCTCCCTGCCGCGCGTGGCCGCCGGCCAGGTGAGGGTCTTCCCGCCCGCCCCGCCCGCGGTGAGCCCCGTGGAGGGGCTGATCGACTTCCACGTCCACTCGGCGCCTGATGTGTTCGGCCGGGCAATCGACGACGACGAGTCGGCCGCGCTCTACATGGCGCGCAAGGCCGAGGCCATCGTCCTCAAGAATCACGTGGTGTCCACCGCCGGCCGGGCTTTCCTGCTTCGCAAGCACAACCCCGGCATGAAGGCTTTCGGGGGCATCGTGCTCAACGGGGCCGTGGGCGGCATCAACCCGGACGCCGTGCAGTGGATGTGGCGGATGCAGGGCGGCCTTGGTCGCCTGGTGTGGTTTCCCACCTTCGACGCCGACAACCACGTCAAGCACTTCAAAGACGCGCCGGAAGGGGTGAAGGTGGTCGGCGCCGACGGCAAGGCGCTGCCGGCAGTGCGCGAGGTGCTGAAGGTCTGCGCCCAGCAAAAGCTGATCGTCTGCACGGGGCACGCCTCGCCCCCCGAGGCGCTGGCCCTCATCGAGGCGGCCCGCGACGCCGGCTGCGACCGCATCGTGGTGACCCATGCCGAGTTCGAGGTCGTCAACATGTCCGTCGAGCAGATGAAGAAGGCGGCCTCGATGGGCGCCAAGATGGAGATCTGCGCGATGGGACCACTGATGGGCCCGAACGCTCACCTGCCCTGGATGCGCCACTGGCGTCAGGTGACCTACAAGGAATCGGCCGAGCACGTCCGGGCCGTGGGCGCCGAGCACTTCATCCTGTCCACCGACCTCGGGCAAACCGGCAACCCGTCGCAGCCCGACGGCTACGCCATGCTCATCGCCGGTCTGATGGGCCAGGGCATCACCCGGGACCAGATCAAGTTGATGGGCCGGGAGACGGCCGGCAAGCTGCTCATGGGCTGATGCCGGGGCGGCTCGACGGCAAGGCCGCGATCGTGACCGGGGCCGGCTCCCGCGGCCCCGGTCTGGGCAACGGCAAGGCCTGCCCATCCTCTTCGCCCGCGAGGGCGCCCGCGTGCTCTGCGTGGACCAGGTGGCCGAGCGCGCCGAGGAAACGGTGAAGCTCATCAGGGCCAGGGCGGCCAGGCCCGAGCCGTCGCCGGGCCTCGCCCCTGGGAGCCGAGGGCACGGCGGCCTCACCCTCACCACGCCGTAGAGATCACCTCGCGTCCCCCGCGCGGCTTGCGCCGCTCTGCCCCTCGGTCTACCGTAGAGCCGTCGATGAGGAGCTGATGATGACGGAGTCAGGTGCTCTGATCCGCGGACTGGAAGGCGTGGTCGCTGCCGAGACCCGGCTGTGCGACCTCGATGGCGCCAACGGCCGGCTGGCCTACGGCGGCTACAACATCGACGACCTGGCGCGCCGCGCAACATTCGAGGAGGTCGTCCATCTGCTGTGGTACGGCGAGCTTCCGACCCGCGCCCAGCTCGACCGGCTGCAGGCCGAGCTCGGGGCCGCCCGCCCGGTGCCCCGGGAGCTCGTGCAGGCCTTTGCCCTGATGCCTCGGGCCACCGATCCGATGCGCGTCCTGCAGGCCGCGGTGGCCATTCTCGGGATGCACGACCCCGACACCACCGACAACTCGCCGGAGGCCAACCTGCGCAAGGCTGTTCGGTTGACCAGCCAGCTCGCCACGGCGATCTGTGCGCACCACCGGATCCGCAGCGGCCAGGACCCGGTGGCGCCGGCCAAGGACCTCGGTCACGCCGCGAACTTCCTCTACATGCTGAGCGGGAAGCGGCCGAGCCCGGTCACCACCAAGGCCTTCGACGCGAGCCTCACCCTCTACGCCGAGCACGAGCTGAACGCCTCCACCTTCACCACCCGGGTCATCACCTCCACCCAGTCCGACATGCACTCGGCGGTCGCCGGCGGTGTGGGGGCCCTCAAGGGGCCCCTGCACGGCGGGGCCGGCGAGGCGGTGATGCGCACGCTGATGGAGATCGGCGAGGTGGCCAGCGTCGAGCGCTTCACCGAGGAGGCCCTGGCGACCCGGCGCCGGCTCATGGGCTTCGGCCATCGCGTGTACAAGGCGGGCGACCCGCGGGCGACGATCCTCAAGGGGATGGCCGAGGAGGCCTGCCGGCAGTCCGGCCAGTTCAAGTGGTACGAGATGGCGGTGCGGCTGCACGAGCGGATCAACCGGGCCAAGGGACTGATCCCGAACGTCGATTTCTACTCGGCCCCGCTCTTCTACTCCCTGGGCATCCCGGTCGACCTCTTCACGCCCGTCATCGCGGCCGGCCGCATCGCGGGCTGGACGGCCAACATCATCGAGCAGCACCGCGACAATCGCCTCATCCGGCCCCGCGGCGACTACCAGGGCCCCGGCCGCCGCGACTGGGTCCCGCTGGAAAAGCGATAATCTCCCAACAATGGGCCGCAGCCTCACCCACAAGCTGATCGAGGAGCACCTGGCCGCCGGCAAGCCGGCGGTGGGTGAAGAGATCGGCATCAACGTCGATCAGGTGCTCCTGACCGACACCAACGGCATCCAGTCCTGGCTGCAGTTCGAGGCCATGGGCTTCGCCGCGGTGACGCCCCCCCGCGTGGTGACCTACATCGACCACAACGTCTACCAGTTTGACTCCCGCAACTCGGACGACCATCGTTATCTGCAGACGGTGTCCCGGCGCTACGGTGCTGTGTTCTCCAAGCCCGGCAACGGCATCTGTCACCAGGTCCACATGGAGACCTTCGCGGTTCCCGGCCAGACGCTGCTGGGGTCGGACAGCCACACCCCGCTCTGCGGCGCCGCCGGGATGCTCGCCATCGGCGCCGGCGGCCTCGACGTCGCGGTGGCGCTGGGTGGGGGCCCGTACTTCTTCCCCATGCCCGCCGTCGTCCGCGTCTGGCTGACCGGTCACCTCGGCCCCTGGGTGACGGCCAAGGACGTCATTCTGGAACTCCTGCGCCGGCTGAGCGTGCGGGGCGGCGGCGGGAAGATCTTCGAGTACGGCGGCCCCGGTCTGGGGAGCCTCCTCCTCGCCCAGCGGATGACGATCGCCAACATGGGCGCCGAGCTGGGGTTGACCACCAGCGTGTTTCCCAGCGACGAGATCACGCGGTCCTATCTGACGCGGCTGGGCCGGGGGGAGGACTGGCGTCCGGCGGTGCCCGACGAAGACGCCACCTATGACGACCAGATCGAGCTCGACCTGGGCGCGATCGGGCCGCTCGTCGCGCTGCCCGGCTCGCCCGACCGGGTGGTGCCGGTGACTGAAGTGGCGGGCACCCCCGTAGATCAGGTGATGGTCGGCTCGTGCACAAACGGTTCGTGGCACGACATGGCCTCGGTGACCGCGGTCGTGCGCGGCCAGCAGGTGCATTCGTCGGTGTCCTTCATCCTCTTCCCCGGCAGCCATCGAATTTTAGAGACGATGGCCCGCGAGGGGCTGCTCACCGACCTCCTGGCCGCGGGGGCCACGGTCTCGGAATCCACGTGCGGGGCGTGCCCGGGGATCGGCCACGTGCCCGCCAGCGGCGCCAAGAGCCTGCGCGCGTTCAACCGGAACTTCCCGGGGCGCAGCGGGGTCAAGGGTGACGAAGTCTACCTCTGCTCCTCGGTGACGGCGGCGGCCGCGGCGCTGACCGGCGTCATCACCGATCCCCGGAGCCTGGGTGCGGAGCCGCCGGTGACGCTGCCCGCCCACTTCGCCGCGTCCACGGTCGGATTCGTGGCGCCGGACCGCCAGGGGGACGTGCTGCGCGGGCCGAACATCAAGACGGTGCCGCTCGGGAAGCCGGTCGGAGAAACCCTGGAGGCGCCCGTGCTGCTCAAGCTCGGCGACAAGGTCTCCACCGACGACATCTCGCCGTCGGGCGCGGGGGTGCTGGTCTTCCGCTCCAACGTCCCGGCCATCTCCGAGTTCACCTTCCGGCACGTCGATCCCGAGTTCGTGGCCCGCGCGCGGGCGGCGGGAAGCGGGATCATCGTAGCCGGGGAGCTCTACGGTCAGGGCTCCTCGCGCGAGGTCGCCGCGATCGGGCCGATGTTCCTCGGCGTGCGCGCGGTCATCGTCAAGTCCTTCGCCCGTATCCACCGGGCCAACCTGATCAACTGGGGCGTGGCGCCGCTCGTCTTCGACGACCCCGCCGCGTGGGCCGATGTCGAGCGCGACGATCGCCTGCGCCTGGAGGATCTCCGCACGTCCCTGACCAGCGGCCGCCGTGTCAGCATCGTCAATCTGCGGTCCGGACACCGCTTCACCGCGTCGTGCGTGCTGACGCCCCGCGAGCGAGACATCCTCCTGGCCGGCGGCGTGTTGGCGTATACGCGCAGGGTGTCGAGCGGGGCGTCACACCTCACGCAATCCGGGGGGGACATGGGGGGCGGGGCGTCACACCTCACGCAATCCGGGGGGGACATGGGGGGCGGGGCGTCACACCGCACGCCA
>DATBIM010000049.1:0-1737 GCA_036556905.1 Candidatus Methylomirabilota bacterium | reverse complement strand
CGATCGACCTCGCGAAGATGCGGTGAGCCCGGACGCATCGCCGCTCGACGTGCCGGTGGTGTCGGCGAAGATCCACGGCGAGGTGGTGCTGCTGCTGGGCTGGGGGAGCGCCATCCTGCTGCAGTTCGCGCACCCGCTGGTGGCGCGCGGTGTCGCCGACCACAGTGGATTCCGCCAGGGGCTGCTGGCGCCGTGGCGCCGACTGCACCGCACGCTACACGCGATGGTGACGCTGACGTTCGGGGGCCCGGACGAGGTGGCCACCACCGCCCGCGCGATCAACGCGGTGCACGATCGTGTTCACGGCACGCTCGTCGAGGCCGAGGGGTCGTTCCCGGCGGGCACGCGCTATACGGCGCATGACCCGGCCCTCCTGGGCTGGGTGCACGCAACCTGCCTGTACGCCTTCCTGCGGGCCTACGAGCTCTACGTGGCGCCGCTGCGCGACGATGAGAAGGATCGGTACTGTGCCGAGAGCAGCGCCGTCGCTCCGCTCCTGGGCATCCCCGACGGTGTTCTGCCGCGCAGCCAGGCCGAGCTGGACGCCTACCTGGCCCGCAGGCTCGCCAGCGGCGAGATCGTGGTGACGGCCACCGCGCGCCGACTGGCCGGGGAGCTGCTGGCACCGCCGGGAGTGCGTCATCTCTGGCCCCTGACCTGGCTCCTCCGGGTCACGGCGCTCGGCCTGCTCCCCCAGTCGGTCCGTGAGGCCTACGGCTTTCGCTGGACCGCCCGGCACCGCCGGGCGCTCGGCGTGCTGGGCTGGCTCGTGCGCCACGGGCGGCCGCTCGTGCCGCCGGCGCTGCGCCGGTGGCCGGCGGCGCGGGCGTCCCGCCGGCGCGGGCCGGCCCGGGCGTTCGCGCGCCCGGTGCTATAATCCGCCCGCACGCCGCGACGTCTCCACCAACCTTGAGGAGGTCGGTCGATGAAAGCCGTTCGCATCCACACCCCTGGGGGTCCCGAGGTCCTGCGCTATGAAGACGTGCCGGAGCCAACGCCGAAGGCTGGCGAGGCCGTGGTCAAGATCGACGCGGCCGGGCTCAACTACATCGACGTCTACTATCGCACCGGGCTCTACAAGGCGGAGCTGCCGTTCACGGTGGGGATGGAAGGGGGCGGCACCGTCACCGCGGTGGGCCCCGGCGTCAGCGACGTCCGGGTGGGCGACAAGGTGGCCTACACGGGCGTAGCGGGATCCTACGCCGAGTACGTAGCCGTGCCGGCCGCGCGTCTGGTTACGCTGCCTTCCGGCGTGAGCACCAAGCAGGGCGCGGCCGCCATGCTGCAGGGACTGACGGCCCACTACCTAGCCTGCTCGACGTATCCGCTGAAGGCGGGCGACACCTGCCTCGTCCACGCGGCCGCCGGCGGCGTGGGGTTGCTCCTCTGCCAGATCGCCAGGCTCCGGGGCGCGCGGGTGATCGGTACCGTGTCGACGGAGGACAAAGCCAAGCTCGCCCGCCAGGCCGGGGCCGAGCACACCGTGCTCTACACCCAGCAGGATTTCGAGGCCGAGGTCAAGCGGATCACCGGGGGCAAGGGTGTGCAGGTCGTGTACGACTCCGTCGGCAAGACCACCTGGGACAAGAGCCTCAACTGCCTGGCGCCCCGCGGGCTCATGGCCCTGTTCGGCCAGTCCAGCGGCCCCATCGGCCAGATCGATCCGCAAGTCCTCAACCAGAAGGGCTCGCTCTACCTCACGCGTCCGAGCCTCTTCCACTACGTCGGTACGAGAGA
>DATBIM010000048.1:0-11080 GCA_036556905.1 Candidatus Methylomirabilota bacterium | reverse complement strand
TGAACCGGTGATATGATCGGCCCCACCTGAACGACCCATGAGAATCTGCTTCTTCCATCTCATGCCGTACCGGTTCCTGCCCGAGGACTTCGAGCACCGGTATCGCTCGGTGTGGGTGGACGTGCCGCACAGCCTCTACGATCCCGAGAAGACCAGCGGGCTCTACCACGAGTACCTCGACGAGCTGGAGTACGCCGACCAGGTGGGTTTCGACGGCGTCTGCGTCAACGAGCACCACAACAACGCCTACGGGCTCATGCCCTCGCCCAACCTGATGGCCGCCTCCCTGGCCCGGCGGACCTCCCGCGCCGCCCTCGTCGTGCTGGGCAACAGCCTGGCCGCCTACAATCCGCCGCTCCGCGTGGCCGAAGAGTTCGCCATGCTCGACGTGCTGAGCCGGGGCCGGCTGGTGGCCGGCTTCCCCGTCGGCACCTCGATGGACATGAACTTCGCCTACGGGATCAATCCGTCCACGCTGCGGGAGCGCTACTACGAAGCCCACGATCTCGTCATCCAGGCCTGGACGCGCCCCGAGGTGTTCGCCTTCAACGGCAAGTACACCCAGGTCCGCTACGTGAACATCTGGCCCCAGCCGCTGCAGAAGCCCCACCCGCCGGTGTGGATTCCTGGCGGCGGCAGCGTGGAGACCTGGGAGTGGACGGCGCGGCTCGACTACGTCTACTGCAACCTCTCCTACTACGGCTACAAGCGCGGCAAGGCCACCCTGGACGGCTTCTGGGACACGGTGGCCCGGGTGGGGGCCGACGACAATCCCTATCGGGCGGGCTTCCTGCAGCTCGTCTGCGTCGCCGACACCGACGCCGAGGCCGAGCGGCTCTACTCCCGGCACGTGCACTTCTTCTACCAGAAGTGCCTGAACGTCTGGGAAGGCTTCGCCGAAGCGCCCGGCTACCGCACGGTGAAGACGCTGGAGGCCGGCATCCGGCCCCAGGTGGGCGCGCAGGCGCGCCAGATCCGTCAGTCTCTGAACTGGACAAAGTACGTGGACTCCGGCTACGTGATCGCCGGCAGCCCGGCGACGGTGCGCCAGCAGCTTGCCGAGTGCATCCGCACGCTGCGGGTGGGGCACCTCATGGTCCTGCTCCAGATCGGCAGCATGCCCAAGGATCTCGCGCTGCACAACACGGCCCTCTTCGCTCGCGAGGTCATGCCGCACATGCGGGAGCTCTGGTCCGGGTACAAGGACCGCTGGTGGCCGTCCGGCGCCGCGCCGTGAAGATTGACGATCGCCTGGTCGAGCTCCGCGGCGGCGCCCTGACCTTCCGAGTCCGGTCAGCCGGCCGCGGCCATCCCGTGGTGTACTTCCACTCGGTCTACGAGCCCCAAGGCTGGCCCGCGCTCCTCGACCAGCTGGCTGACCGCTACGCGGTGACGGCGCCGGTGCACCCGGGCGCCGGAGGCTCGGCGGGGGTGGAGACGCTGGACGATGTCCTCGACCTCGCGCTGGCCTACGAGGAGCTGCTCGACGCCCTGGGGATCACGCGCGCGCACCTGGTCGGGCACTTCTTCGGAGGGATGATGGCGGCGGAGCTGGCCGCCCTGTTCCCCGAGCGGGTGGCCCGGCTGGTGCTGGTCGCGCCGCTGGGGCTGTGGCGGGACGACGCGCCGTCGGCCGACGTTCTCACCCTGCCCTCCGAGGATCTGATCGCGCTGCTCTGGCACGACCCCGCGTCGGCGGCAGCGCGGCGATGGGCCGCCCAGCCCGCGGACGAAGCCCAGCGAGTCGTCGCCCAGATCGAGTCCATCGCCAGCCGGGCGGCCATGGCGCGCTTCGTGTGGCCCATTCCCGACAAGGGGCTGCGCAAGCGATTGCACCGCATCGAGGCGCCCACGCTGTTGCTCTGGGGGGATGCGGATCAGGTGAATCCCGTGATCTACGTCGAGGAGTGGCAGCGACGCATCAAGGGCGCGGCCGTGAAGCTGCTGCCCGGCGGGCATATGCTCGTGCACGAGTCCCCGGATGCCGCGGCGGCCGCGGTGAAGGAGTTCCTGGCATGAGCGCGATCTCGGGCGGGACGGCAGTGGTGACCGGCGCCGGCTCGGGAATCGGCCGAGCCACGGCCCTGATGCTGGCGACCCGGGGTGTGGCCGTGGCGTCGGTGGATCTCGAGGAAGCGACCGCCCGCGAGACCGCCGAGCTGATCAGCAAGGCCGGCGGCCGGGCGGTGGCCTTCCGGGCCGACGTGACCCGGGCCGCCGAGCTCGACCGTGCGGTGGACGGCGCCGTGGCCGCGCTGGGCCCGCTCGAAATCATGGTCAACAATGCCGGCATCCTCGACGGCTACTTCAACGTGGACGAGACAGAGGAAGCGGTCTGGCGCCGGGTCATCGACATCGATCTCACCGGCGTCTTCCTGGGCTGCAAGCGCGCGCTCCGGGAGATGCTGCCGCGCCGGCGCGGCCGCATCGTCAACATGGCGTCGGTGGCCGGCCTCAACGGCACGGGTGGCGGGGCGGCCTACGTGGCGGCCAAGCACGGGGTGGTGGGGCTGACGCGACAGATGGCCGTGATCTACTCGGCGCGGGGCATCACGGTCAACGCGGTGTGCCCGGGCCCCATCCAGACCGGGCTCCGGCAGCATTCCCAGCAGATCCTGGGGCCGGGCGTGCCGGACATGAGCGGCCGGGGCATCGCCGCCAGCGACGAGCAGGTGCGGGCGGTGGTGCCGGTGGGCCGCCGGGGGACGGTGGAGGACATCGCCGCCGCCGTGTGCTTTCTGGCGTCGGAGGAGGCAGCCTACATCACGGGGCATACCCTCGTCGTCGACGGGGGCTGGAGGGCGAAGTGATCAGCAAGTTCTCGGTGCTCTACGTCGGACAGATCGAGCTGGATCACGTCGGCAAGGACGGCACGCCCGCCGACGAGCGCCGGTACCCCAACGAGCGCTTCGCCGAGGTGTACGGCACGGCCCGCGATATCGCCCGGACCATGGACGACCTGGGCTACTACTGCCTGTGGACGGCCGAGCACCACTTCCAGCGCGAGGGCTACGAGGTCGTTCCCAACCTCATTTTGTTATCGACCTGGCTCGCCGCCCAGACGCGGCGCCTCAAGTTCGGCTGCGCCTTCAACATCCTCCCCATGTGGCATCCCATCCGGCTGGCCGAGGACTACGCCATGGCCGACATCATGACCGACGGTCGGGTGATCTTCGGCGTGGGCCGTGGCTACCACACCCGGGAGGTGGAGACGTTCGGCGCGCCCATGCTCGACAACGCCGCTAACAAGGAGCTCTTCGAGGAGCAGATGGAGGTGCTGCTCAAGTGCTTCAACGAGGAGTCCTGGACCCACCGGGGCAAGCACTACGACCTGCCGCCGACCGTGCCGTACCGGGGCTATGAGCTGCGCGATCTCACCTGCGTGCCCCGACCCATTCACCGGCCCGTGGAGATCTGGCAGCCGATCGCCAGCGGCAAGACCCTGGAGTACATCGCGAGCCGGGGCATCAAGGGCATGGTCACGCTCAACGGCGAGCGCCTCGTCGATCAGATCTTCCGGGCCTACCGCGAGGCGGCGGGCCGCGCCGGCCGTCGGCTCGAGCTCGGCCAGGATCTGTGCTGGGGCGTGGGCCTCTATCTGGCCGACAGCCGCGAGGAGGCGATCCGCCGCCTCGAGCCGGCCCACGACGAGCGCTACAAGTGGTTCGCCCCGTTCGGCTTCGTCCGCTACGCGGACGACGAGGGCCGCCCGTGGGGAACGCCCGGCGCGCCGGCTCGCGTGCCGACGCTCCGCGAAGGCATCGCGCAAAAGGCCTGGCTCGTGGGCACGGCGGCCCAGGCCATCGAGATGATCAAGGAGTTCGAGGCCCGCTACCCGGGGTTGGACCAGGTGATGCTCCACTGGACCGAAGGGCTCACACCCCGCGAGTTCACCGAGCAGCTCCACCGCTTCGCCCGCGAGGTCATGCCCGCCTTCCGCCGGTAGCCTGATACCCCTACCCGGTATTTTTCCGACGGGGGCTGACCCCCAGAAGTGGTGTTTTTTCTTTTGGCTCCCTCGTACGTGTGGTAGTAATACCCCCAAGGTCGAAGCCTCTCGGCGCGTTGTGCTTCAACTTTGAGGAGGAGGAGGACAGATGGCGAAAGGCAAGAAGGCGTTCGGAGGGTATTCCATCAGCTTCAAGGGCTGCAAAGATTCGCTGGAGTCGCTGTTCGGCAGCACTCCGATCGGGCCTTCGGTGATGACCAAGAAGCTCTGGGGGTACGTGAAGCGGAAGCGGCTCGGCAAGCGCCGCTAAGCGATCAGTAGTTGGAGGGGGGCACGAGACGCGCCCCCCTCCAAACCTCCCCCATTCTCGCGAGGCGTGACGACGGTCCCCCTCCAAACCTCCCCCATTCACGCGGGGTGTGACGTCAGAGCGGGAGTTGATCGAGGCGGTTGATCACGACATCGGGCGCCACCCCCAGTTCCTCCGCGGGCGCGCCCGCCCGATTGCACCAGGCGACCTGATACCCGAAGGCCTTGGCCCCGGCGACGTCCCAGGCGTTCGAGGAGACGAACAAGAGGTCCCGGGTGGCGAGCCCCAGGGCCTGGGAGCCGAGCCCGTACACCGCCGGGGCTGGCTTGTAGGTCTTCACGGCGTCCACCGACAACACCTGAGCGAAGTGTTTCTCCAGCCCGCTGGAGGCCACGGCCGCTTGCAGCATGCGTGGTGAGCCGTTCGACAAAATCGCTCGGGGCCGGGGCGCCAGTCGTTCGAGCGCCCTCTCGACCTCGGGAAAGCACGCCAGCGAGAGGTAGGCCTCCATGAGGCGCCGAATCTGGGCCTCGCTGGCTTCCAGGCTCAACCGGCGCAGCGCAAAGCGCAGGGCCGCCTCGGTCACCGTCCAGAAGTCCTCGTAGCGGCCCATCAACGCGCGGAGCCAGGTGTACTCGAGCTGCTTCTGCCGCCACACGGCGGAAAGCGCGGCGGGGTCACCGGTGATGTCGCGGCCGGCCTCCACGACCGAATGCACGTCGAAGAGCGTGCCGTAGGCGTCGAAGACGTACCCGCGGATCACCGCCGCTCAGCCGCCGATGGCCGATGCCGGACGCGCGCGCAGGTGCCGCCGGGGCATGTGGCGAGGGCGCGGCTCGGGCGGTGGTGCCTCGATCCCGACCTCGACGAAACCGTAGTGCAGCAACCGCTTGGCGTCGATGAAGGACTGGGTGCGGCTGCGGCAGCCCAGCACGATCATCACGAATTGCTGGCCGTCCCGCCACGCCGCCACCGCCAGGTTGTACCCGGCCTCCTGGGTGAAGCCGGTCTTCAACGCCTGCACGCCCAGCGGGTCCCGGAACAGGGGGATGTGCCGCGTGTACATCCGGCCCCGAAACACGAAGGTCTGCCCGCCCAGGAGGAACCGCGCGGCGGGATGGTCGTGCAGCAACCGCGTGGTGAGCACGGCCATGTCCCGGGCGCTCGTGCGCTGCACCGGGTCGGGCAGCCCGTGAGCATTCCCGAAGCGGGTGGCGGTGAGGCCCAGGGCCTGGGCCTTGGCGTTCATCCGGGCCACGAAGGCGGCCTCGTCACCGGCCAGGTGTTCGGCCAGGGCCGTCGCCGCGTCGTTGGCCGAGGCGATGGCGGCGCCTTCCAGGAGCACGCGGAGCGGCACCTGCTCGCCCCGGCGCAGGCCCATGCGATGCCGTGACGTACGGGCGGCGTCGCGGCTCACGGTGACGGGCTCCTCGAGGTCGGCGAAGCCCGCCTCGAGGTCCTCGAAGGCGAGATAGATCGTCATGAGCTTGACGAGGCTGGCTGGTGCTCGCTCGAGGTCGGCGTTCTTGGCGTGCAGGATCCGGCCCTCGGCATCGAGGAGCAGATACGCCTCCGCGTTCAGCGCCGGCGGGCGCCCGTTCTGGGCAGCCTCGACGACGGGAACGGTGAGAGCGCCGGCCAGCGCGAGTGCGGCGATCCCGGCCCGAAGCACCGCGCCATTCTAGCCAGCGCGGCGAGCCGGCGACAAGCAAAACCCTCAGCGAACGGCCTGTTTGAGCTCCTTCGAGGGCTTGAAGCGGGGGCTGCGGCCGGCGACTGTGACGGTTTGGCCGGTTTTGGGATTACGCACCACGCGCGGCCGTCGGCGGGCGACGGAAAAAGTGCCAAAACCGACGAGCGTGACGGAATCCCCGTGCTTGAGGGAGGTCCGGATCGCCACGAGCATTGCACGCAGGCCACGCTCGGTACTGGTCTTGGGCCAGCCGCTGGCTTTGGCCATCTGTGCGACGAGGTCGCGGCGGGTCATCGATTACATGCCGAAGACACCGCGGGCCTCGTCCATCACGGCCTCGGTGACGGTCCCGTAGCCCTTGGTCTCGGCGAAGCGCTCGATCGCCCGGCGGGCCATGGGCCGGATGAACTCCGGTACGCGAGTCATGCGCGCCTCGGCCTCGGCGGACCAGGCCACGACCACCGGCGGGGCCAGCGCGCCCTGCTCGAGCATCGCGCCGAATGGACAGGCGGCCGCCGCCGGCTCGGGTGTCGCGGGGCCCGCTTCGAAGGCGTCGGGGCGCGGGTCGGCCATCGCGGTACGCAGGTGCTCGAAGGGCGCGGGGGGCGTCGGCCTCCCACCGATCTTGACGCCCAGGCTTCGCACCATCTGCGTCTCGAACTGGTTCGTGAGCATGGCGACCCGGAAGCCGCACTCCGGGCATCGGAACGTGATGCTCAGCGAGCCCTCGTCCGGGCCCTCGGTGCCGTGAAGCTTCATGGGCTGATCGCAGTCGAGGCAGAGGAACTTCATGGCCGCGACATTCTAGCAGGCTGTTTCACGAGGCGATACCCCCTGGCCTCCATGCACTGCTGCGCCGTTCGTTGCTTGAACATGAGGCTCCCGCCCTCCGGGTAGCTGCCCCCATACCAGCCCCCTGGCCAGTCGCGATCGGCTAGCGCCTGGATGTCGGCCTGCATGGAAATCTGCTGGGCCAGGTCGTCGCACTCGCGCCGGTCCCGCTCCATCACGTCCGGCGGCGTCCCTGGGCGTTGCCACGCGTAGGCGCAGCCGCCGAGGGCCAGCGACGCCACTACCAGGATCATCGACATTTTCGATTCCCGCCTCGCGGCCATGAGTTCATAATCCCTCCAGCCGCACCATGCGTCGAGCGCTCGTCGCGATCGTCCTCGTGCTGACAACGATGCTGGCGACGGATCCGGCGGCCTGGGGCCAGCCCATCGATCGGCAGACGTTGCTCCGGGTCTTGCTGGCCACCGACGTCCGCCAGGTAGCGTCCTGCCAGCGGCTCGGCATCGTCAGCGATACCTCGCCCGAAGATCTGCGCAAGAAGATCCTTCGCATGGGCGGTGACGCCGGCTTCGTGACGTTCGATCTGGCGGATCCCGACCGGATGAACGCCGAGGTCTATCGCTGCCGGGCGGTGGCGGCCCCGGCGGCGCCCCCGGTCGCCGGCGTCGATCCCACGACCATCCACCACATGCTCCTGGGCACCTGGAGCGGCACGCTGAGCGCGCCGCCCCTGGGCACCGGCACTGCGGCCAGCCCCGCCGCGCAGCTCCCGGCCACCGTGCGGATGTGGGACGAGGGCGGCCAGCTGCGCTGGACGATGGACGTCGGCCAGGATCTCCAGGGCTCGGGCACCGTGACCCACTACTTCGGGGACGTCACCCTCGCGGGGACCTACGGGGAACGCGCCCAGCCGATCACCTACTCGCTGCGGCTGAGCGGCTCGACGCTGCAAGGCAGCGGGGCGGGGCCGGATCAGGTCGTCCGCACGCTGTCGCTGCGCAAGCAGCCTTAGCTCCGGGGCGCGCGCGATCCGCCCACCGGCAACCCGGCCTCGGCCAGAATGGTAGAATCGAGCGCGTTGCCATCGTACGTCCTCGGAACGCCGGGGTAGCTCAGAGGCAGAGCAACTGATTCGTAATCAGTAGGTCGCGGGTTCGACTCCCGCCCCCGGCTCCGTTGTTGTTCAATCATTTACATCCCACCTGATCGTCCCGACCAACGACCTGGGTGCTAATCACGGTGCTACTTCAGTTTTTGACGGCCTGGCGCTTTACGGGCGTCGTCGTGGGGCTGCTAAGGCGCTCAATAGCCTCTTTCCGATGGGACGGTGAAAGGTGCGCGTAGCGTTGGACCATAGGGAGTGACTTCCACCCGCCGAGGTCCTTAATCGTCAACAAATCGACGCCCGCCATCGCCAACCGGGAGGCGAAGGTATGACGCAGGTCGTGGAGGCGGAAATCGTCGATCTTGGAGGCGCTGAGAGCCGTAGGAAAGCCCTTTTCAGCCCAGCGCAGGTCACGCTTGCCTTCCCCGTTGGGGAACACCAGGGCAGAGGCGTTCAGGGAGCGGGGCCGCTTGCCGATGAAAGCCCGCACGGTAGACGTCATCGGGATATACCGGGCTTCGCCGTTCTTGGAGCGCGACGGCCAAAACGAGCCTTCCAGGCCTTGCCGTACCGCTCGTCCTCCTTCCAAGAGCGCTTTTGCGCCTTCGCATTCTTCAGGGTTCGTCAATCACATCGCCAAGAAGGTATCGGTCTGGTCTCGTCTCACGGGCAGGGCAGGGACGCTCAAGGCGATGTCGCTCTGCCTCCTTTTGGGAGAGGCTCTTGGGGCCGACCAGGGAGCGGTGGAGGTGTCCGTGCTCGCAGGCCCAACGAACCCACCAGTCGCCTCGCTCGTGTGCTTTGCCGGGCACCTTCCGTTGCTGAGTGCCCCGGTCGGCAGCCCGCCAGAACGGGCGGTCTTGCGCCTTCTGCCGGCCTCGAAATTCTAGCGGGAGCCCCGCCCTTTCACCCCTTCAACTCCTTCTTCAGCTCGTTGAGGAACCGCCAGTCGGTGCCCTGGGTCAGGATCTTTTGAGGGCTCGACTTGATGAGGCCAGCTTCGTGGAGGCGGAGGGAGTAGAAGCGGACCGCGTCCTCGGGATTGTACTCGCGCCACTTGGCGTACGGCACGTCCCGAAGAGCCTGGAGTGCATAGTCGTAGCGCTCCGCGTAGCCCTTGTCGACGAGGAACCGTGCGGTCCGCTCGGGCTCGAGCGCGCAGACGTCAGCGGCCTTCACAATCGCCCGGACGGCCCGTTTTGTCGCCACCGGGTGCTTCCTGACGAAGTCGCGGTGCGCGGCCACGACACAGCAAAAGTACTGCGACCAGGGGCGGTCGATGCTGCTGTTCAGAATGACATGGCCGATCTTCCGAGCCCGGAAC
Organism: Candidatus Methylomirabilota bacterium; assembly: GCA_036556905.1. Taxonomy (GTDB): domain Bacteria; phylum Methylomirabilota; class Methylomirabilia; order Rokubacteriales; family CSP1-6; genus 40CM-4-69-5. The sequence goes on along the minus strand of DATBIM010000048.1, from coordinate 1,907 downwards.
TCCTGCGGGGCCGGTGGGAAATGCAAAACCGCATCGATCTTGCCCTCAGTCAGGAGACGGATCGTACCGGCGGGTGGGCTCACGACCAAATTGACATCCCGACGAGGGTCGAGACCGAGCTGGAGCAGGATCACCGAGAGAAAGAGGTGGTCAGCCCCCCCCTTTCCCGAGATCGCCACCGACTTGCCCTTGAGGTCCCGGATCGCCCCGACACGCTCCGTCCCGAACAGCTCGAAGCATCCGACATGAGAGCCCGCAAGCACGATGATCGGGTCTCCGGCGTCGACACGCGAAATCAGCGACGGGACGAACGTCACGGTCATTTGGGCCTCGCCGGTGGCCAACGCCTGCAAACGCTCGGCGAGCGTGGCCTTCGATAGATACTGGACATCGGTGAATCCTTCACTGCGGAGTAGATCGGCCGCAACATACTGGGGCGCGATGCAGATCCCCGGCCGGCCTTCCGCGATTCGGAGGGTCGTCGTCTCGGGCGGCGGCTTCGCGCTCGCGGTCCCAGGAAGCACCCCCAGTAGACCGGCCGTCCCGGCCAGCGTGAGTCCACTCACGAATTCGCGGCGTGTGCGATCCCTCATCTTTTCTCCTATTCGATGACCTGATCCGCCCGCAGCAGCAGTGACGGCGGGATCGTAAGCCCGAGGGCCCTGGCGGTCTTGAGGTTGATGACCAGATCGAACTTGGTGGCCTGCTCGATCGGGAGGTCCGCCGGCTTGGCTCCCTTCAGGATCTTGTCGACAAATATTGCCGCCCGGCGCCACATGTCGCGATGATCCGCAGCATAGCCCATGAGACCACCCGCCATCGCCACGGGCTTGAACCCGATCGTGGCGAGGCGACTCCGCGTCGCTAGGTCGACGATCGCGTCGGCGTGAGAGTTCAGGACGCCGTCCTCCAGGACGACCACTCCTTGCACCCGGCGCCTGCTTATCGTCGCGAAGACACTGTCAACCTCCTCACGCCCGCGGACATCAGCCCGCTCGACCTCCAACCCCAGGGATCGCGCAGTTGTCCAGAGCGGCGCGAGCATCTGCACCCGTTGATGGCCGGGATTGTCGGGGTTCACGAATAGTGCAACCCGGGTAAGGCTCGGTACGGCCTCCTTCAGAAGCTCAAGGCGCTTGGCGATGAGCGCGGGAAAGAAAAACGACAGCCCCGTGATGTTGCCGCCGGGGCGGGCGAGACTCTTCACGAGCCCGGTCTCAACGGCGTCGCCGACCGTCGCCATGACGATGGGCAGCGTCTTCGAGATTGCCTCGACCGCGCGCGTCCCCGGCACCGAGTGGGTAACGACCACCTCAGGGTTGAGCTGCAGCAGTTCCGCGGCAAGCTCGCCCAGCCGATCGTACCGGCCTTCGGCACCGCGGTATTCGATGACCAGGTTCATTCCCTCGACATACCCGAGGTCGCGAAGGCCGCCTCGGAAGGCATTGACATTGCTCTGGTACCCGTCCGACACGACGAACACGCCGACTCGGTGCAGCTTGCCCGCCTGCTGCGTCTCGGCCGCGAGCGGCGTAACTAGCACTCCAATCGCGACGAGTATGAGGAGAGCGGCCTTTCCCGACTTCATGTGCGCCTCCCCCGGTTCGGGGATGGGACGCGGTGAGGGTAGGCGGTCAGGCGGGGGAGTTCAAGGGGCAGGCTGTGGCGAAAGACGGCCCTTTTGCCGGCAATGAAGCGCGTCCGGCGAGGGGACTCAGACCCTGCGGGTCGGGATCTGGAGCGCGCGAGCCCCCGCGAGCAAACGTTCGTCGTAGCTGGCCAGCTCCAGCGCCTGCCCGTGGGCCCGAAGAAAGTCCATGGTCGCCAGGTGTAGCGCGTCGAGCGTCCGGACCGGCACGGGAAATGGCTCCAGCGCACGCGCCAGGACCGGGGGCGCCAGCTCGACG
>DATBIM010000047.1:0-10593 GCA_036556905.1 Candidatus Methylomirabilota bacterium | reverse complement strand
TGCTCGATCTCCCGGTCTCTGCCACAGACCCGACTCCCAGCGGCGCGTCGTTCGGGCAGACGCTGGCGGCCGTGGGGGACTATGACAGCGACGGTGTGGTTGACGTCGCCGTCGGTGCCCCCAATTACAGCATTCCCGATCCGCCCAACATGCCCATCGATTCGGGTGTGGGTGTAGGGAAGGTCTTCCTGTTCTCCGGGGCCAACAGCGCTGCACTGGCCACGCTCGACAATCCGGGTGTTCCGATCACGGGCAATGCCAACTTCGGCCATCAGGTCGCGGTAGTGGAGAAGGCCGGTGGGGGCGTGCGCTACCTGACGGTCTCGGCGCCGGCCCAGCTCGACACGTCCGGCCAGATCGGCCAGGCGTTCGTGTACTCGCTGCCCGACGGTGCCACCACGCCGCCGCCGCCGCCTCCACCTGTGAACGACACCACGCCCCCGGTGCTGCAGAACGTGCCGGGGCCCCAATTCGTGGAGGCGACCTCATCGGCGGGCGCCCTCGTCAACTATCCGAGCCCGACGGCAACCGATAATCAGGACCCCGCGCCGGTCGTGGTGTGTACGCCGGCCTCCGGACGCACCTATGCGCTGGGCTCCTTCACCGTGAACTGCACGGCCAGGGACAGCTCGGGCAATGCCGCGTCCGCTAGCTTCCAGGTCACGGTTCGAGACAGCACGCCGCCGGACACGACCATTCCGCTCGATAGCTCGGTGATCGACGGCCTGGGCCGACACCTCAAGCCCGGTAGCAAGACGCTTTCGACGTCAGTGACCATTGAATTCTCCGGTACCGACGCGGTCGGGGTGGCGGGCTACCAGTGCGCCTGGGACGGCGGCTCGTACGCCCCATGCTCGAGCCCGCTTCGCAGGTCCGGCCTCAAGATCGGGACGCACACCTTCGTCGTGCGGGCCGTGGATCTCTGGAATAACACCGATCCGAGCCCGGCCACGTTCCAGTGGACGATTCTCAGCAAGGGTCAGGCTGCCAAGGAGCTGAAGCGCTCCGCCAGAGAGCTGGAGCTCTCGCGGCGTGAGAAGGCCAAGCTGACTGCGTTGCTCAGGGAGATCAAGGCCCGCCTGACCGACCGCCGAAGCTCCAACGACAAGAGTGTATGCGGAGAGCTGGACGCCGTCGTGAAGTATATGGACAGGAAGGAGCGCACCGGCGTCCTCACGAGCGACGAAACGGCGCCCCTACGCCACCTGGCCGAGTCACTCAAGGCCAGCATCAGCTGCCGGGCTCACCACGGCTGGCACGCCGGCCACCGGCACCGCTAATAGCCCTCTGGCGGCGGGAAGCCCGAGAGCCCCCAGGACTCTTAGGCCCCCGCCGCCAGTTCAGCTCTCGACCTTCGCCGGCGTTCCGAGGTTCAATTCGAACGGCGTGGCAGCCGGCGCTTTTGTGGGCTGAGTCCACGAGCCGGCCTCTCTAGTTCCGACTCGATCTCCTGGGACACCGGGGCGCCCGCCGACCCCCACACCGCGACCGCGAATCGAGGCTGTCTTGTCGCCGCCACGGCATCCCTGAATGCTCGCGGGCCTCGACGTGCGGTCTGCGCGTGGCTGGCCGAGCAAGAGGGCCAGGGGAAACTCGAAACCCGACGTGCACGGTGCTCGGTTAGACGAGATCTGGTTGAGCTCTGCCGGCTGGGTGATCGTCTGCGCAAGCGACCAGCGGCAGGGGCCAGCGATGGGACGAAGCGATAGATGACGAAGCGATAGATATGGAGTTGTTCCTTGAACCGGGGGCCGATCAGCCAGATGGGAGATCCGTTGCGCCCCTGAGGCCAGGTTTGACTGTGGCTGCAGCGATCATCGAGTATTCCGCCCTGTTGAGGACGGCAGAAAACTACGGACTCTGGAAGCTGATGACCTCGGCGGCGCTGGGCCCGGTGGGAGTGCCCGCCGGCTCCAGCGCCATGCCGATCGGAAGTGCAGGCGGGTAGGCGGCGGGCACAATCATCATCTCCGGGGTCGCCTCGAACGAGGCGCGCAAGCCGTTGCGGGGCGTTACACGCGTCGGCCCCGGTCGCACTGGCACACTACCGGGTCGTGCGCGCTCTACTCGGCGCAACACCCGTGAGATATACTGACGCGTCTCCCGGTAGGGTGGGACACCACCATATCGGAGCACGGCCTGTTCGCCGGCATTGTAAGCGGCGAGCACCAGGGGCAGGTTGTTGTCGAATCGGATCAGCAGACGGCGCAGATGGCGCACGCCGGCTTCGATGTTTTCCCGAGGATCGAAGGGGTCGTCGACACTCAGGCTTGAGGCTGTCGCCGGCATGAGCTGCATGAGTCCCCGGGCGCCCTTCCGTGAGACCGCCCGCGGATTGTACTCGGACTCGACGGAGATGATTGCGGCAACAAGCGCATCGGAGACGCCGTAGCGTTGCGCGATCTCGCGGATGTGTTCGCCGATGATCGCGTTCGTCACCGCCTTGCCGTTCGTGACCGCGACTGGGGATTCGACGAGCCCCGTCGGCGTGTCGGGAGCCCATTCCTCAGGCATTGTCCGGGACATCACGTAACCGGGCACGATGACCAGCAGCAACATCACGAGACCACCCACTTGTTGGACGACGGGCCCACGAAGGTCACGGCTAGGTTTTGCGCGCCCTCGTCGACGGGATGCGTTGGGCAAACCTTGACCAGCCATACCCAGATAGAGGGGCAAGGGTCGCGCCAACCGTAGAGTTTTAATGTCGGGCACATAGCACGCGTGACCAAGTAGCGCAGTGTCAGTTGCGTAACGTCCTGTGCCGGGCTGGCATGAAGTCTTCCGTTATCGCTGCATGCCGGTCTGCGCGCTTTGCCCGCCGTCCCGGCCCGTCGATGCGGCAGCTCCGCGACGAAACGGTGTTTGTTCGCGCGTCGATACGGCAGCGCCTAACCAATCCCGCGAGCCTTTTCACGGGGCTCCTGAGGGGAGCCGGCATGGGCTTGGCATCCAATGTGCTGTCGGTCGGTCGCCCCCGATGCACGGCGCCGTTGGGGGCCAGTGAATGAGAGCCCGCAATACGGAGGCCGCAAATGCTGGGATCGATTCGCGGAGACGTCAGATTCAAGGAGCCACTCAGCTTCTACACCTCGCTGCGGCTGGGGGGTCCCGCCGATATCTTGATCATGCCCCAGGACGTCGATGACATCCGTCATGCGCTTCAGTTCGTGCAGCGCGAACGCCTGCCGCTGACGATGCTGGGGGGTGGCTGTGGGGTTCTCGTGCGTGATCGTGGCGTTCGCGGCGTCGTGATCAAGCTCGATGGCTGCCTGCGCCGCGTGGAGTTCCAGGGCGAAGAAGCGGTGGCCGGCGCCGCCGTGGGTCTCTCGTCGTTGATCCGGGAGGCGGCGGCTCAGGACCTCGGCGGCCTGGAGTGCCTGGCCGGGATCCCTGGAACCGTCGGAGGGGCCCTGGCGATGAACGCGCGCAGCGGGAGTGGCGGTATCGCTGATGTGGTCTCGGCTGTTTATCTCGTCCAGCCCGACGGCACGCTGGACGAGACCAAGCTCCGTGACGTAGGCCCCCGCCCGGCAATGTTCGAGGTCGAGCCGGGCGCCATCGTCGTCGGTTGCCGGCTTCGGCTCCGGCGGCGGGCCCGCCGCGACATCCAGGCCGACGTGAGCCGGCGCCTCAAGCTCAAGAAGCGCTGCGAGCCGCTCGTCCTGGCCTCGGCGGCGATCTGGCATGACCCCGAGGGAATGAGCGCGGCTGAGCTCATAGACAAGGCCGGCCTCAAGGGCAAGCGCATCAACAGCGCCGAGGTCGCGGTGAAGCACGCGAACTTCATCATCAACCGGGGCGGCGCCAGCGCCGCCGAGGTCCTGAACCTGATGGATATCGTCCGTGAGCGTGTGCGGGCGACCTCGGGCGTCATGCTGCGGGAGATGATTCGGGTCCTCGGCGAGTAGCTCGCGGGACTGCTAGACCACCAGGGCGAGTTGCTCGGCCGGACGTGGTGGCTCTAGCTTCACGGCCCGACGATCGGCGATCCCCAGTCCTTCCCGCAGGGTCGCGACCCGGCGCTTGATTGGCTCCGACACCGCCTTCTCGAGAAAGGCGCCTCGGTAGAGGCGCTCGTAGCGGGGTAGCAGTCCTGGCCAGTCTCGTCCCAGATAATCCAGAAAGTGCTCCCGCGTGCCCGGCTTCAGGTACAGCAGATTGCACCAGAGATGCGTGGCGCCGGCGTCGCGGGCAGCCCGGACGACGGCAGAGAGTTGCTCCGGCCGGTCCGAGATGCCGGGGAGGATCGGCGCCAGCGCCACGCCGGCCCGGATCCCCGCCTCCACCAGCCGCCTCAGCGCGCGCAGTCGTTGGCGCGGGGGCGCCGTGCCGACCTCGGTCTTGCGCCACACCTCTTCGTCGAGTGTGGGAATCGAGAAGTGGACTTCCACTTCAGCCCGGGACGCTGCCGTCTGCAGCATATCGACGTCGCGCACGATCATCGGCCCACGGGTCACCAGACCGAACGGGTTGCGGGCCGCGCCCAGGACTTCGAGGCAGCCCCGGGTGAGACGGTATCGGCCTTCGGCTGGCTGGTAGGGGTCGGTAGCGGCACCGATCGCCACCGTCTCGCGTTTCCAGGAGGGACGCTGGAGCTCCTTCCTCAGCACATCGGCGATATTGATCTTGACGCGGATCGATTGGCCGTAGCGCTCGTCCCAGGGCCGGTCGGCTCGCTGCTCGAAGGCTCGGACGTAGCAGAATGTGCAGCGATGCTCGCACCCCATGTAAGGGTTGAGCGACCAGCGGAAATCCATCCCCGCCACACGATTCAGCGCAGTGCGGCAGGGCTCCTCTCGATACTCCGTCCGCATCGGTCCCCGGATTATACTTCACTCGTCACCCGTTGAGTATCAGTTCCTGTAGAATTGCAGGGTGCCAATCCAGGCGCCGCTGCTCGGACTGCTGGCGGCGCTCGGTTTTGGGACGGCGAGCGTGCTTCTCAAGCGGGGGCTGCAGCACGCCAGCCCGCTGACAGCGGCGCTCATTTCGGTCGCCGTCACGGCCGGCTTCATCTGGTGCATCGCCGCGGCAACAGCACCGCTCGAGTCGCTCTTCACGCCACGGATCCTGCCGTTCCTTGCCGCGGGTCTGATTGCTCCGGGACTGGCCCGCCTGGTCCTCTTCGTGGGTATCCACCGCGTTGGCGTCGGCCGCGCTGCGCCGCTGGTGGGAACGGCACCGCTCTTCTCGGTGGGGATGGCGATCTTCGTGCTGGGCGAACGACCGGCGTGGACGCTGCTGGCTGGCGCCGCTGCGATCGTTACCGGCGGCGCTCTGCTCTCTCATCGCATCGGAACGGAGCGTTGGCGGCGGTGGGATCTTGTCTTTCCCATCCTGGCCGCCATTGGCTTCGCCCTGCGCGACAACATCAGTCGATACGGATTCCGCGACTTTCACCAACCGGTCCTCGCGGCCGCCGCCGCCACGGTAACCTCCCTGCTCGTCATGGGCGGTTACGCCGCTCTGACCGGCGGCACTCACGTGCGCATGAGTCGAGTCGGGCTCGTCTACGTGGGGCTGGCCGGCCTGGCCGAAGGGTTCGCCTACCTCACGATGTGGCGCGCGCTGGCCATCGGTGAGATCGCAGTGGTCTCGCCGCTCGTCAACGCGCAGTCGATCGTCGCGGTGGGTCTGGCCGCCATCTTCCTGCGCGATCTCGAGCGCGTGACGTGGCGGATCGGTCTGGCCGCGGCGCTGATTGTGACCGGTGTGACTATCATCGTGCGCCTCGCCACGCCGGCCACACCCTAGCCGTCTCGGCCTCCTCGGGACCGGGCAAGCTCCCGCGAACACGGCGGCGTCGTATCGCCGTGTCGATGGGTAAAGAAAAGTTGACCGGCAATGCGCCGGCGCTCTACGGTCGAAAGGAGGCACAGCGTAGGGGGGTGATGATGACTCGACTGCAGAGAGCGTTGGGCATCACATGCGGTGTCCTGTGCGCGCTCCTCGTGGCCGCACCGGCCTCCGCCGAGTGGTTCGGCGATCTCTGGTTCGGCGCCAGTCGGACCCAGAGCGAAGACCTCAAGGTCACGGTCCTGGATGTCACGTTGACGGATGAAGTGGACTACTCCACCACCTTTGCCGCTGGCGTACGAGTGGGTTACTGGTTCGACAGCGCTTCCTGGCTCGGCCTGGCCCTCGATGTCTCCTATTTCCGGCCTGACCCCGACGTCAACGTCTTCCCGGTCTCCGCCCTCGTCATGCTGCGCATCCCGATCCTCACGTCGGAGGAGTTCCCCAGTGGCCGGCTCCAGCCCTACATCGCCGCGGGCCCCGGCTTCTTCGCCTCAAAGTTCGCCGGCGATCTCGGTGGCGATCTGGGCGGGCGAGCGAGCGATACTTCGTTCGACGTCGGGCTCGACCTCAGAGGGGGCCTCACCTACATGTTCAGCAAAGACTTCGGCATCTTTGCCGAGTACCGGATGACCCGGGTGACTCCCGAGTGGAACTTTCAGGTCCTCGACATGGACACCACGGTCAAGACGGACCTGAACACGCACCACGTGATCGGCGGCATTTCCTTCAGATTCGACCTCTGATTCCTCAGGCGCGACGGGCGAGCCGCCCGCCACGAAAGTCCTCGACGGCTTGGACGATCTCCTCCCTGGTGTTCATCACGAACGGACCATAGCGCGCGACAGGCTCGCGCAGGGGGAGTCCGGCCACGAGCAACACCTCGAGCGGCGCCTGCGCGCTAGCCGGGGCGGCGAGAGCCACGCCCTCGCCATCGGTGGCGAAGATGGCCGCCTGGCCGTCGCTCACAAGGCGGTCGTCCTTGCCCGCGAGACCACGCCCATCGAAGACGTAGGCGAACGCATTCCAGTCGTGCGGTACCGGCTGGACTACACGGGCGCCCGGCGCCAGCGTGAAGTGCAGACACATGATCGGTGTCCGAGTATCGATCACGGCTCGCGCGCCGAGGGCCTCGCCGGCGATGACCTTCACGGTGATGCCCTCCGCTGAACGGACAACGGGAATTCGTGCCGCCGGCACGTCCTGGTAGCGCGGTGCCATCATCTTGTCGCGGCGAGGCAGATTCACCCAGAGCTGGAAGCCGTGCATGCGGCCACCCGTACGCTGGAACGCGGCCGCCGGCATCTCGGAATGGACCACGCCGGCCCCGGCCGTCATCCACTGGACGTCACCCGGGCCGAGGCTCCCCGCGTTGCCGGCCGAGTCGCGGTGCTCCAGCCGGCCGCGGAGCATGTAGGTCACGGTCTCGAAGCCGCGATGCGGGTGATCGGGCGCGCCCTTGGCCTCGCCCGGACCGAGATCGGCCGGGCCCATCTCGTCGAGCAGGAGGAAGGGATCGACGTGGTCAAGCGTCGGGGTAGGGAAGGGCCGTCGTACTGCGAAGCCCTCACCCTCGAGCGTGCGAAGCCCGTCGACGATGCGCGCGACCGAGCGGCGGAGCAACGAGTCCATCGTCATCATCATCTCCCTTCGCCGCTTGGGATGCGACGGCGTCGACCCCGGATTCTGGCACCGGCGTGTGTCGGCGTGGCATGCGGGGGCCCCATCGCGGGCGCGCGAATCATTCTATCTCCGCACCCGGTCAGCGTTGGCACTGAACCTGCTCGAGTTCGGGTAAGGCGGTGAACCACGATGATAGACGAGCACGACACATCCGGGCGATGGGAGTGGGTGGCGAAGCTGTTGGCCTGCTTCGGCATTGCGGGCCATGTGCTCTTCCATGATCTCTTGCCCGCCGGGCTGGCGTGGGCGGTGGGTTCCGCGGACGTGCTGAACCTGTTCGCCGGTTTCGACACACCCGCGCTTCGTCGTGTGGCCGGCCTCGGCCTCTTCCTGAGCGCGGTGGCGGCGATCATCACGACGGAAAGCGTCACGCGCATGGCGCGTCCCTTCGGCGTGGGCGCCTTCCTCCTGGCCGTGCTGGCCACCGGTATCGCGCTGTTCCCCTCGCTGGCCGAGTCGCATCGAGTCGCCCTGCCGCTGACCCCGGAGCAATTCGCCGTCGTGCAGTCGTACTGCTATCTGGCCCTGCGGGTGATCGTCGGAATCCTGATCGGCGCCACCGTCAGCTGGATCCTGCTGGCCGGCTACGTGCCCCTGGCACCCCCGCGCCGGTTCCAGCCAACCCGCAAGTAGCCTCGCCGGCCCCACGGGCCGGCGCGCCTCCGCCGACTCCCGGGCCGAGAGGCTGGTCCACGAGCGCCGGCCGATGTACCCTCGTCGGCCATGAGCCCGCAGCACCGTTCCCGGATCGTCCGCTGGACGTCGGTGGCGCTCTTCGTGCTCGCCTGGCAGATGGCCAGCGTTCTGAACGTGCGTTATCAGTACCTGAACCCCATTCTGTTTCCCTCCCCGCTGGACATGGTCCGCGCGGCGCACGACGAGGCCGTGAAGGGCATCCTGTGGCGCGACATCGCCGCGAGCCTGGCCAGAGTGTTCCAGGGCTTCGCGATCGGCGCCGTCGTGGCGATCCCGCTGGGCTGTGCCACCGGGTACTTCCGCAGGCTGGAGGACTGGGTCGACCCCATCGTGGAACTGTTCCGCCCGATCCCGCCGCTGGCGCTGCTGCCCCTGTTCATCATCTGGCTGGGGATCGGCGAGATGTCCAAGGTCTTGCTCATCGCCTTCTCCACGTTCTTTCCCATCTTCCTCAACACCACCGAGGGGGTGCGATCCACCGATCCCCTGCATTTACGGGCCGCGCTTTCCCTGGGGGCGAACCGATGGCAGATATTCACCAACGTAATCGCGCGCTCGGCATTGCCCGGTATCATCGTTGGGCTTCGGCTCGGCTTCGCGCTGGGCTTCTTCGTGCTCGTCGCCGCAGAGCTGATCGCCGCGGATAGCGGGCTGGGCTATCGCATCCAGGAGTCGCGGAACTTTTTCCTCGTCGACCGGATGTTCGTCGGTGCCGCCGTGATCGGGGTCCTGGGGTTCGGCTTCAACCTCGCCCTCCGCCGGCTCGAAGAGTTTCTGTTGCGCTGGCGGAGCACCATCGTGCAGGCTCAGGCCTGAGCGAGACGATGGGCCACAAGCTCGAGGTCAGCGGGGTCCGGAAAGTCTTCCGGCCGGAGGATGGACGCGCGCCGGTGGTGGCCCTGGAGCGTTTCGATCTCGCCGTGGACGAGGGCGAGTTCGTGTGTCTGCTCGGCCCGAGCGGCTGCGGCAAGTCCACGCTGCTGAACATCGTGGCCGGCTTCGTGAAACCTACCGAGGGCCGGGTGAGCCTCGATGGGACGGAGGTGACTGGCCCCGGGCGCGATCGCGGGGTGGTCTTTCAGGACCACGCGCTCTTCCCGTGGTTCCGGGTGGGCCAGAACGTCGAGTTCGGGCTGAAGATGGTGGGGACGTCGCGGCCGGAGCGCGAGCGGATCGCCGATCGCTACCTGGATCTGGTCGGCCTCCGGTCCTTTCGCGCGGCCTTTCCCAAGGAGCTCTCCGGCGGCATGAAGCAGCGAGTGGCGATCGCCCGGGCCCTGGCGAATGATCCCAAGATCCTGTTGATGGACGAGCCGTTCGGCGCCCTGGACGCGCAGACCCGTCGGCTCATGCAGGACGAGCTGACCAAGATCTGGGCGGCGACCGGCAAGACGATTCTCTTCGTCACCCACGCCATCGAGGAATCGCTCTTGCTCGCCGATCGGGTCGTCGTCATGTCGGCCCGACCTGGTCGCATCAAAGCGGTCCTGACCATCTCACTGGCCCGGCCGCGCTCAGACGTGGCGCCCGATTTCGTGGCCCGGAAGGCCGAAATCCAGGAACTCTTGCGCGGGGAGGAAGCATGAGACACAGAGGATACGTGCGAGTCGTGATCGCGCTACTGACGCTCGTGATGGGCTCAACCGGGCTCGCGGCGGCCCAGGCGCCCGAGCGCAAGAATCTGGACGTCCACACGGCGCGGGACGCGCAGCTCGCGTCCCAGCTCGTCATCGGGCAGACGAAGGGCTTCTTTCGCGCCCACGGCCTCGACGTCCAGATCAAATACTTCACGGCCGGCTCGGAGATTCCACCCGGGATGGCGGCTGGCAGCATCGTCATGGCCTCGGCCGGCGCCCCCAACGCGATCTCGCTGGCCGCCAACAACTTCCCCATGAAGGTCATCGCCCAGATTGCCGATATTTCGGGGGCCCAAGGGATCGTCGTGCGCCCGCAGGCCGGAATCCGGGCCCCCAAGGATCTCGAGGGCAAGAAGATGGGGATCGTGAAGGCGGGGCCGGCCCTCGACCTCTTCGGCAAATTCAGCCGGGCCTACGGCGTGGACCAGAGCAAGATTACCATGGCCAACATGCTGCCGCCCGATCTCCTGACGGCGTTCGCCAAGGGCGACATCGACGCCTACGCCGTCTGGGAGCCGTACCTCACACGCGGAGAGCAGCTGGGCGGTAAGGTGCTCCACACCGGGACCCAGTCCTACGTGCCCGGGGCCGAGGGACCGAAGCGGATCTTCTCGATGGCCTGTGTGCTCTTCACGCTGGAGAGCTTCATCAAGCAGAACCCCAACACCACGGTCGCGCTGCTCCGCGGGCTCAAGCAGGCCCAGCAATTCCTGGCGGGCCCGGCCAACACCGAGGCGGTCCTGGACATCCTCACCGAGCCCCTGAACATCCCCAAGGC
>DATBIM010000046.1:0-7385 GCA_036556905.1 Candidatus Methylomirabilota bacterium | reverse complement strand
GCGAGATGGACGAGATCGCGGCGTCGTTCGCCCGGGTCGGCCTGCCGTCGGGCTTTCACGCGGCGGCCCGGGAGATCTACCAGCGGCTCGCCGAGTATAAGGACGCGACCACGCCCCCTCCGACCGAGGAAGCTGCCGCCCGACTCTTGAAACCGGGCCCCGCTGTCTGAGCCCTCAGGTCGTCGCCTCGGCCTGCCAGAAGCTCGCATAGCGGGTGACGAAGCCGGCAGCATTGACCAGGAGCTCGGCGGTGAACCGCCCGCCCGCGCTCTCGTACCGGTACGTCGTGACGTCGATCCGGCGATAGACCTGGGCCAGCGGCTCGAGGGTGAAGCCGGGGAAGCGAAGCCAGGCGGCCCGCACGTCCGCCTGCGCTCCGATGGCGAGATTCAGGCGACGGATCGGCAGGAGGTTGGTGGACGGGCTGAAGTTGAGATCGAAATCCGTGCAGCCGGCGACCTCCGGACATTCTCTGCCATTGAGCCACCAGCGCCGGGCCGCATCGACGGCAATGACGATCTCGACAGTCGAGAAGCCGACCCAACCGGCGACCCTGCCCGAGACGGTGCGCCACTCCGCGTCGCACACGACTCCGTAGTCCAGCCGGCATGGCTGCTGGTCGTGAGCAAACACCGCGGTGCCGCTCAGATGCCAGCCCGATTGGTGAACGCCAAGACGCGCGGACTCGTGGCCGGGCTGGCCCAGCCGGCGCCAGAGGATCGCGGCTTCTCTCGCGGGCTCGGTCATGTCACATCGGGCGCGACGATTCTACGCTCGGCGAAACCCGACCGGGGCCGGACTCTCGAACACGACGCGCCGACCGTTCGGGTGGACGAAGCCGAGTCGCGTGGCGTGCAGACCCAGACGCCCAAGCGGATCGCTCCGGCTTCCGTGTGCGCGGTCGCCGACCACCGGGTGACCGCGCGCGGCGAGCTGGGCCCGGATCTGCCCCCGGCGGCCGGTGACCAGCGTCACCTCGAGCAGCGTCGCATCCCGGTAGCGCTCCAGCACGCGAAAGCGAGTGATGGCCTCGACTCCCCCTGATCCCCCGCGCACCGAGCGCACGCGCAAGGCTCTGTCCTCGACGAGCCGCGACCGCAGCTCGCCCGCCCTCTCGCGGACGACTCCCTCTACCCGGGCCAGGTAGACGCGCTCGGCCCTCCGGGACTGAAACTGCGCCTGCAGCGCCCGCTTCGCGGCCGGCGTCCGGGCAAACACGAGGAGGCCGGACGTCTCACGGTCGAGCCGGTGGACGACGAAGATCCGTCCCTGCCCCTGCGCCTGTACCCAATCGCGCAGGTAGCGGTAGGCGGTGCGGGCCCGCTCCGTCTCGGTGGCGATCGTGAGCAACCCGGCAGGCTTGTCGATGACGATGAGGTCCGCGTCGTCGTGAACAAGCCGGAGCGCGGACGGGAAGGCGACGACCGGCCCCGCCAACTCCACGCGGTCCTCGGCCCTCACCACGACATCGCCGCGGCGGACCACCGTCCCGTTGACGCGGATGCGCCCGGCGACGAGCCACTGCTTGAGCCGACGGCCGGAGGCGCCCGGGTAGAGCTCGCGGAGCCGGTCGCGGAGCGAAGCCGCCACGGTGCTCGCCTCGCCCGACGGCGGACGCGCCGGCTACCCGGAGACCGCGAACCGGGCCAGCGCCCCGCGATCGAACTTCAAGCCGAGCCCGGGCCGGTCGGGCACGACCAGCTCGCCACGGTCGAGGACCGGGCCCTCCTCGAACAGCCGCATCGCCCACGGCATGTACTCGACGGTCAGGCCGTTGCGCACCCCGGCGATGAGGTGCACGTGGATCTCGGGAAGGAGGTGACTGACCACCGGCAGGTTGAAGGCTTCCGCCATGCCAGCCACCTTCAGCCACTGGGTGATGCCGCCGACGCGCAGGACATCGATCATCACGATGTCGACCGAGCGGGCCTCCAGCATGTGCCGGAACGGGGTGATCCCGTACACGTACTCTCCCCCGGCCACCGGAGTCGTGAGCGCCTGGGTGACGCGAGCCAGCCCGGCGTAATCATCGTGGGTGGTGACGTCCTCCAGCCAGAAGAGATGGATGCCCTCGAGCCGCCGGCCCAGGTCAATGGCCTGATGCACGCTCCAACGCTGGTTGATGTCGCACATGAGGTCGATTCCGGACCCGATGCTCTCGCGGACGATCCGGGCGCGCTCCAGCTCGCGCTCCGGGCTCGTGTCGCCGGGCAGGGCCAGCTGCATCTTCATCTGCCGGAAGCCCCGCTTCACGAGGCGCGGCGCGGCCTGGGCGACGTGCTCCAGCGGCATGTGGCGCATGAGGGCGCCGCTGGCGTAGGTGGGGACGCGGTCGCGGAGCCCGCCCACGAGCCGGGCCAGGGGCTGGTTGTAGGCCTTGCCTTTGATGTCCCAGAGCGCGATGTCGATGGCGGCCAGGGCCAGCGTGAAGACGCCGCCGGGGCCGGACATGCCCGCGGCGGTCCGCAGCCGGTCGACGATGGCCTCGTTGCGCAGCGGGTCTTCTCCGATGATCAGCGCCCCCAGCGAATCGACGGCTGTCTTGAGCGCCCCGGTGAGGGCGCCGCCGAAGAAGGTGACGCCGATACCATCGAGCCCCTGGTCCGTCTCGACGGTGAGCGCGACGAACTCCCGGGTCGCGCCCGGCACCGCGGGCCCGTCGGCCAGCGGCTCGTCGGCGGGCAGGCGAAGCAACTGCGAGTGGATACGCGAGATCTTCATGCCGTGTCTCCTAACTGGAGGGGGCATGAGACGCGCCCCCTCCAGACCTCCCCGCTCGCGCGAGGTGCAACGACCTCCCAAGGATTCCCCCCGCGGGGCGCCAGAGTACGCGATAATGCCGGCCGTCCGCCAGACGGGGAGGGCCATATGGCGAGAAAGATCCTGTTCGTCGGCGCCGGGGCCATCGGTAGCTACCTCGGCGCGTTCCTCACACGGGCCGGCCACGACGTCACCCTGATCGACCCCTGGGCCGAGCAGGTGGAGGCCATCCGGCAGCGCGGCATCTCGGTGACCGGGCCCCACGATCCCTTCGAGGCCCGGCCCAAGGCGGTGCACCTGCACGAGGCGGCCCGGCTGCCGCGGGATTTCGAGCTGGCGTTCGTGGCCATGAAGGTCTACGACACCGCCTGGGCAACCCAACTGGCGCTGCGCCATCTGGGACCGAACGGCTTCGTTGTCTCCTCTCAGAATTGCTGGCCCGACCCGATCGTGGCCAGCGTGGCCGGCGCCGGACGCTCGGTGGGGCTCGTCATGTCGAAGATCGGCGTGGCGCTGTGGAAGCCGGGTCAGGTGGAACGGGGCATGGAGAAAGGTCAGGGGCGCGGTCACGACGTGTTCCGCGTCGGCGAGCACGATGGCCGCGTGACCCCGCGGGCCACGGAGCTGGCCGAGATGCTGGCCGTCATCGACGGCGCCCAGGTCACCGACAACCTCTGGGGCGAGCGGTGGTCCAAGCTCTGCGCCAACGCCCAGGGCAATCCGGTGCAGGCCATGTCCGGGCTCGGCTCGATGGAGATCGCCTCCAGCGAGGTCGGCCGAACCATCACCATCCACCTCGGTGCCGAGTCCGCGCGCGTGGGGCTGGCCCACGGCTACCGGATCCCCAAGTTCAACGGGGCCGCGGCCGAGCAGTGGGCGGCGGCCGACCGGCGCGAGACGTGGGAAGCGCTCGACACGATGCTCACGCCGACCGCGACCAGCCCACGCAACTGGCGGGCCTCGATGGCCCAGGACGTCACCAAGGGACGCCAGACCGAGATCGACTATATGAACGGCCACGTCGTGGCCCAGGGTCGTGAAAAGGGCGTACCCACCCCGGTATCGGCGGCCGTCGTCGAGGTCGTGCGGGAGATCGATCGGGGCGTCCGCAAGCCCAACCCGGAAAACATCGGCCTCACGCTGCAGCGGGCCGGCCGGTGAGCGCCACCAGGGAGCGTGCCATGCACTACACACGGATCTCCGCCGACTGTCACATCGATCTGCCCATGCTACCGCTGGACATCTTCAAGAAGAATGCGTCGGCCGCGCTGAAGGACCGCATGCCCTACGTGGCCGAGGGGCCCGACGGCCCCTACTGGACTGCGAAGAACGGCACCTCGTTCGGGCTGGTGTGCGGCGTCGGCCCGTCCGGGCAAAAGCACGTGCCCGGGCAGAACTATCGGGTCGACGTCATGGCCGGGACGGGCCTCTACGAGGACGGCAAGAAGGGGATCTTGCGTCCCACGGATCCCGTCCTGCGCGCCCGGGACATGGACCTTGACGGGGTGCAGGCCGAGGTCATCTACGGCATCCTGGGCGCAGCGACCCGGCTCAACGACCACGAAGCGGCCGCGGAGATGTTTCGCATCTACAACGACTGGCTGGCTGACTTCTGCCGCACCTATCCCGACCGTCACATCGGGCTGGCCTGCCTGCCCTATGGCGACATCGACGGCGCCGTCCAGGAGCTGCACCGTGTGGCCCGCCTGGGACTCCGTGGCGTGGAGCTCTCCTGCTCGTGGGACATGGAGCCCATGTGGCATCCTGTCTGGGAACCGTTCTGGAAGGCCGTGAACGACGTCGGGCTGCCCCTGCACTTCCACACCTTCCCCTCGGTGCCCCCGGGGAAGTTCGATCAGCAGAAGGGGCTCACCCGTCGGGCGGCGTTCTTCACGGGCGTGTCCGCCTTCCAGATGAACCTCATCAACATCATCGCCGCCGTCATCGGCGCGGCCGTCCTCGAGCGCTATCCCCGGATCCGCATCGCCTTCGGCGAAAGCGGCATCGGGTGGCTGCCCTACGCGCTGGACCGGATGGACTTCGAGTGGGAGGATCGCTTCCGCGATCTTGGGCTGACCATGAAGCCCAGCGACTACTGGCGGCGCCAGTGCAAGGCCACCTTCCAGTTCGACCGCATCGGCACCAAGCTGATCGAGGACATCGGCGTGGAGACGCTCATGTGGGGCTCGGACTATCCGCACCCCGACGGCATCTGGCCGGAATCCACGAAGTACATCGAGGAGCAGTTCGGCCATCTGCCGCGCGAGGTGACCCACAAGATCACCTGCGAGAACGCGGGGAAGTTCTACGGCCTGATCACGTAACTTGGAGGGGGGTGAGACACCCCCCTCCAAACCTCCCCCGCTTCACGTGGGGTGCGACGACCTGCTCATCCAACTCGCCCGATCCACGCGCTAATTCCGGCCGATGGCCTTGTGCAGCTCCGCCAGCGGCACGATCCGCCCGTGCAACGGAAGGATCCTTTCCACGGCCAAATTCAACTTCGCGATGTTGTCGGCCAGGTTGACGCTGTTCGGGTTCACCGCGGCCGGCGGTGGCGCGTTGGGTGGCGCCGGCGAATAGGCATCGGCCTCGATGAGGAGCTTCTCCTTCGGCAGGTACACCATGAGCAGATCGTCGGCGTGCAGATTGCCGGCGATGTGATGGATCTCCACGGTCCGGGTGCCATCGGTGAGCACCCGCTTGTCGCGCACGCCCTCCACAACGCCTTTCCTGCCCGACTTCGCCAGATGATCCGGGCTCACCGTGGCCGGCGCCGCCAGTGCTCGCTCGAAGAACGCCCGGCCCGTCTCCTGCGTGATGACAGTGACGCCCTCGCCGGCGAAGGTCCTGACGCCGCCCGAGTGGTCGAAGTGATGGTGGCTGACGATGACGTAGCGGACCGGCTTGTTCGGCACCAGCTTCCGGACCTCGGCGATCACGGGCAGGGCACGCTGGTCACTCATGGGAGCTTCCACCACGATCAGGTAGTCCTTCATCTCGATCGCCACGCTGTGATGGCTCATGCCCGTCAGGTACCAGACGCCCTCGGCAGCCATCTGGCTCGTCACCCGGGCATAGGGATTCCCCGCCTGGCGAACCGCGTCCGGCACCGGGATGTCCACGGTGGCGTTGGGCCGCACCTCGCCCACGGTCAGGTCGAGCGAGGGGAACCCTCCGGCCGATTGGCGAATGCGCATCGGGAACTTGACGCCACCGAAGTCCCGATAGTCGGCATAGGCGGCCTCGAACGGCGTGTCGCCGAGCACGTCGTTGGAGTACACGGCTTCGACCTTCTCGATGAGGTTGGCATTGTCGACGGTCGCTCTGACTCTCAGCTTCCCGGGCACGGTGAAGGCGATCGTCCGGCCCTGGACCGTGGCCTTATTGGCCATCGCCGCCTTGATGACACCGTGCGGGCTGGTCCACAGGTGCAGCTGCAAGTCGGCAAGGAAGCGCGGCGCCGCCGCCGGCGCATCTGCCATCATCGTCCAGGCGTGCTCGCCGCTGAGCTGGACGTTCTGGCGGGCCTCGCCCATGGCCGGCAGTCCCCCTCCCCGAGGCTGGGAGTCCGCCCGCGACAGCACCCGCTCCTCCCGAAGCGAGCCCGTCTCGTAATTCATCGACCGCGTATAGCTTTTAACATTGAACCGCGGCCAGGCCTGCCCCGCCGTGGCGCTCTGCCCGACGGCGAAGCTCGCACCGGTCGCCGTGTACTGGATCGAGTTCAGCGTGGCGGCGCCCATCGCCTTCGCCACGCCCTCGAGCGTGGCCTGCCCATCCTGGGCGGAGGCGCTCACTGGGGAGAACAGCAGCACCGCGAGCAGTAGAACGAGCGATCTGCGCATGCCGGGCTCCTGGGGGTGAGAGGAAAGGTGGCTCATCGGATCTGCTTGTGGACGAACTCGATGATCTTCTCGGTGGCCCGCGCCGCGTTGGGCGATTTCGGATTGCGGTTGATGAACGCCTGGCCCTCGCCTTCGTACACCTCGAGCTCCACCTGGCCGCCCGCCTTGCGGTACTGGGCAACGAAGCGGTCGAGGTCGGGGCGGGGATGCGCCGTGTCATTGGCGCCCTGAAGGTACAGCACGGGCGGCATCTCGACCCGCTCACCGCGCTCCAGGGCGAGCACCGGGTTGCCCTCGGCCATGGCCTCTTCGGTCTGCCAGTACTGGTCGTGGCAGGGCAGCACGGAGTCGACGACGTCCGGATAGGGCGGACCGCCCGCCTTCAGCTTCTTGGCGTACCGGTAGCGCGCCAGCGGGTCGATGACGGGCCAGCACAGTACCACGCACCGCAGGCTGCCATCGACCACCGTCCCGCCCGTGCTCAGGGTCAGGGCCGCATAGCGCGCATCGCGCGGCCGCATCGCCAGCAGCATGGCCTGATGCCCGCCGCTGGAAACTCCCAGAGCTCCCACCATGTCGGGACGACTACCCAGCTCGCCGGCCCGCGCCTTGACCCAGCGGATCGCGTAGTGGACGTCGGCCACCGACGCCGGGTAGGGCGCCTGGGGCGGCATGCGGAAGTCCACCGCCGCCACCACCACCCCGCTTCGGGCCAGCGGCTCGTTGATGAGGACGTCGCTGGTGCGATCCCCCCGGCACCAGGCTCCTCCGTGTAGC
>DATBIM010000045.1:0-12247 GCA_036556905.1 Candidatus Methylomirabilota bacterium | reverse complement strand
CCCGGGCGGGCCTCCATCGAGCGGTTCTCCAACCTGGAGCTCCACACGACGGTGGACGACACCGTCAAGGGACGACACTGTCTGCTCCTGGGCGCCGTCGCTCCCCCCGACGAGCACCTCCTGGCCACGCTCCTGCTCGCGCACACGCTCGCCCGAGAGGGGGCGCAGGGGGTCACGGCCCTGCTGCCGTACCTCGGGTATGCCCGCCAGGACCGGGAGGAGCCCGGCAAGAGCCTGGCCGCGGCGTGGGTCGGCGAGCTCCTTCGCACCAGCCGGGTCGATCGCGTCATCACCGTCGATGTGCACAGTGCCTCCATCCACACGCTCTTCCCGATCCCCGTCTGCTCGCTATCCCCCGCCCCGGTGTTCGCCGCCGAGCTAGCCCGCCTGGGCTTCCACGACGCCACCATCGTTGCCCCGGACGAAGGTGCGCTCGAGCGCGCCGAGGCGGTCCGGAGCACGGCCGGGATCGAGCGTCCGCTCGCCCACTTCGTCAAGCGCCGGAGCAGCGCCGGGATCGTCCATTCCAGGCTACACGGCGAGGTCGGTCGGCGAGCGGTGGTGGTGGACGATATCCTCGATACGGGGGGGACCCTGCTGTCGGCCTGCCAGGCCCTCCGCGAAGCCGGGGCCGAGCAGATCGTCATCATGGCGACTCACGGACTCTTCACAGGCACGCGCTGGCAGTCGTTGCCAGCGCTGGGCGTCACCCGCATCTGCTGTACGGACACGGTTCCCCTGCCGGAACGTGCCGCCACTGCCGGGATCGTCGTGCTTTCGGTCGCGGACGTCATCGCCGCGCATCTGCGGGCCGTTCGCCAGGCGCTTTCGGCCTGAGCGAGTCCCGCCGACGGTCTCAGTCCCTCTCCGGAACCACCTCGAGCTGCGCCAACCACACGGCAGCCTCGGCATCGCTTGGGGCCCGCCAGTCCCCGCGCGGTGACAGGGAACCGCCGGAGCCCACCTTGGGAGCATTGGGGATGCAGGTCCGCTTGAACTGACTCTGCGCGAAGAACCGGCGCAAGAACACGGCCAGCCACGCGCGGATGTCCCCGATGCCGTACTGGCGGCGTCCCTCGGGCGGGACGTTGGGCCAGGAGCCCTGCTCGCGGTCGCGCCAGGCGCAGTAGGCCAGGAACGCGACCTTGGTCGGGGAGTAGCCGAAGCGCAGGACGTAGTAGAGGGTGAAGTCCTGTAATTCGTAGGGTCCGATGACCGTCTCGGTGACGGGGCTCGGCTCCCGGCCACCATCTTCGATGGGAACCAGCTCCGGGCTGATCGCCGTGGCCAGGATGTGGCGAAGAGTCCCGCTGGCCTCGGATCCGAGCCGGTCGGTGTCGGCGACCCAGCCGATCACGTGCTGGATCAGAGTCTTGGGGACGCTCGCATTCACGGCGTAATGCGACATGTGGTCACCGACCCCGTAGGTACACCAGCCGAGCGCGAGCTCGCTGAGGTCGCTCGTGCCGACAACGAGGGCTCCGTGAAGGTTGGCCAGGCGAAAGAGATGGCTCGTCCTCTCCCCGGCCTGCACGTTCTCGAAGGTGACGTCATAGACGGCTCGCCCCTGGCCGGCGGGGTGCCCGATATCCCGGAGCATCTGCAGGCAGCTGGGGCGGATGTCGATCTCCTGCGCCGTGCACCCGACGACCGCCATCAACCGGTGGGCCTGCTGCCGCGTGCGGTCGCTCGTCGCGAAGCCCGGCATCGTGTAGGCCAGGATGTGCGAGCGCGGGTAGCCGAGCACATCCATGGCCTGCGCGCACACGAGCAGCGCATGGGTGGAGTCGAGGCCCCCGGAGACCCCGATGACGACCCGCTCGATTCCGGCCGCCCGCAGGCGTGTGACCAGCCCCTGGACCTGGATCTGGAAGACCTCGGCGCACCGCTCGTCGCGCCGGTGCGGGTCGCTGGGCACGTAGGGGAACCGCTCGTAGGGCCGCTCCGGCAGGAGCCGCCCCCGGGCCGGAAACGCCAGCTCGACCGGCACCCGGCGGAACGGGCGCAGCTCGCCCTGGTGGTGACGCACGTTGTCGCCGAAGCTCGTCTGCCTCATCCGCTCCTGGCCGAGCCGCTCGAGGTCGACATCGGCCACAATCACCTGCGGCCGATCGGCGAAGCGCGATGACTCGGCCAGCAGGTTACCGTTCTCGTAGATGAGGGCGTGCCCGTCCCAGGCCAGATCCGTGGTCGACTCCCCCGGGCCCGCGGCGGAGTAGAGGTAGGCCGCGAGGCAGCGCGCCGACTGGCTCGCCACGAGCTGGTGGCGATAGTCGGCCTTGCCGATCGTGATATTGGAGGCCGAGAGATTCAGGAGCACGCTCGCTCCCGCGAGCGCAGCATAGGAGGAGGGCGGGATCGGCACCCACAGGTCCTCACAGAGCTCGACGTGCACGGTCAATCGGGGCTGCTCCGTGGCCTGGAAGAGGAGTCGGGGGCCGAAGGCAGTGCCGCGCTGGCCCAGCAGGGTGATCTCGTCCCGGCTCGCGGTGTCGGCGGGGCTGAACTGGCGGGCCTCGTAGAACTCTCGATAGTTGGGCAGATAGGTCTTGGGGATCACCCCCAGCAACCGGCCCTGGGCGAGGACGACAGCGCAGTTGTAGAGGCGGTCGTCGACGTCCAGCGGCAGCCCCACCACCGTCATTATTGGCAGCTCTCGCGACGCGTCGAGGACGGTCCGGAGAGCGTCCAGGCAGCCGTCGAGCAGCGCCCGCTGGTGGAAGAGGTCATCGCAGGAATAAGCGGACAGGCCCAGTTCGGGGAAGAGGACGAGGCAGGCCTGGCGCTCGGCCGCCTGGCGCATGAGGCTTACCGTCTGTTCGGCGTTGAAGCCCGGCTCGGCCACTCGCACCGCCGGCGTGGCCACCGCCAGGCGAACGAAGTCGTGATTGTAGAGGTTGAAGAATTCCTGGCCCGTTCTCACGCCGGCCCTATCCTACCAGCGCCGGGGCTCACCCTTGTGTCCCCCTTGCGGCCGGGGCGACGGCCACGCCCCACTGGGGCACCCGCGGGACAGTGTCCCGGGCCCCAGCGGCCCGCCAGCCGCGAAGTTCGATGTTGGCAGGCTGGCTGCACCGTCAGGTGATGGCATGACGAAGGCGGAGTTCCTCTCCCGGGTGCAGGCAGCCGGTGGCCTGGCCGACCACAAGGAGGCGGAGCGCTGGTCGAGGGCGGTGCTCTCCGCGCTTGGCCAGCTGGCCCCCGATTCCGAGACCAGGCGCCAGCTGATCGCCCAGCTTCCCGGCTTTCTCAAGACGCCGCTCCTCGCCGAGACGCCTCGGGCCCTCCCCATGGGCCGGGAGGCCCTGATCCAGCACGTCGCTGCCGCCCTGGATCTCCACGCCCGGGCCGCCGAGCGGGCTGTCCGCAGCGTCTATGGCGTGCTGCGCAGCGCGGTCAGCGCCGGGGAGCTTGCCGACTTCGAGGCCAAGATCCCGCCGGACGCGGCGAGATTCCTTGAATCCATCGGGCAACCGCCAACATCTGAATAGTGCTTTGAGACAGCCCAACACGATGGATCAGGACATGGATCTGGAGTTCCCGACCGACGTCAGCGCCGGCGAGGCGGTCGATGAGGCGGCCCTTTCCGGTGGGCCCCTGGGCGCTGGAGCGAGCTGGGAGGATGCCGAGGACCTCGAGCCGGAGGCAGGCAACCGCTCCCTGGACTCCTTCACCCTGTACCTCGGCGAGATCGGCAAGGTCCCCCTGCTCACCGCCCAGCAGGAAGTGGAGATCGGGCGCCGTATCGAAGTGGGGCAGCTGGAGCTCCAGTCGGCGCTGGCGAGCATCCCCCTCGCCGTCCGTTTCCTCATCGAGGTGGGCAACCGCATCAAGCGCGAGGAGACGTCGCCCGAGGACGTCATCGTCCTCGGCGATGGCGCCGAGCTCGGTCCACGGCAACTCGAGCCCATCCAGCGCGGCTTCGCCCGCATCCGTCGCCTGGACGCCGAGAACGCCCGACTTCAGGCCGCGCTGGCCGGCGGCCGTGTCTCCCGGGCGACTCGACAGAACTACAGCAAGTGGATCGCCGCCAATCAGGTCGCCATCAGGAACACGATCGGGCGCCTTCCCCTCAAGCCGGCGCTGCTGGATGAGCTGGTCCGACGGGTCCGCGAGGTGTCGAGCGGCGGTGGGGATGTCGGCCTGCCGCATGACGAGGTGGCGGCGCTCCTGCAGCGCCTCGACGAGGCCGAGCAAGCGGTGCGGCTGGCCAAGCGGCAGATGGCCGAGGCCAATCTGCGTCTGGTCATTTCCATCGCCAAGCGCTACCGGCACAGCGGGGTTCCCCTGCTCGATCTCGTCCAGGAAGGCAACCTGGGACTGCTGAAAGCGATCGATCGCTTCCAGTACCGTCGTGGCTTCAAGTTCTCGACCTATGCCACCTGGTGGATCCGCCAGGCCATCACGCGGTCGATCGCGGATCGCGGGCGGACCATCCGGATGCCGGTGCACGTGGTCGAGCGGCTGCACAAGATCTCCCGGGCCCAGCGCACCCTGACGGCGCAGCTCGGTCGCGATCCCAGCCCCGAGGAGCTGGCCCGCCGCACCCGGATTCCGGCGAAGAAGATCCGCTTCGTCCTCGATGCCGCTCGCCAGCCCACGTCCCTGGAATCCCCCGTCGGCGAGAGTGCCGTGCTCGCGGACGTGCTCGCCGACGCCGCGGCCACCTCGCCCATCGGCGACCTCCTGGCCGAAGACCTCTCCAGCCAGGTGGGCCACGCGCTGGCCCGGCTGAATCCCCGGGAGCGTGAGATCGTCCGTCTCCGCTTCGGCATCGGCGAGGGTGAGGGCCAGACCCTCGAGGAGATCGGCCAGCGGCTGGGCCTGACCCGCGAACGCATCCGCCAGCTCGAGGTCCAGGCCCTCCGGAAGCTCCGCCGCTCTCCGCTCGAGGCCTTCACCCAGAACTAGGTCCAGGGCCAGCCCGGGCCTTCACCACCGAGAAGACGTCCGCCGGACCCAGCACCGAGAGCGCAACACGGTCCTCGAACAGCTCGACCCGGAGAATCTTGTCGGGGTGAGTCAGGTCCACCCGCGCCGGGATCAACGCCGCCAGTGTCTGGATCACGATTATCGGATCCAGTCCATCCGAGGCGCGCCGGGCGACGGTCATCCGCCATGTCTCGTTTGCCGCGATCCGCTCGCTGAGGCTGCAGACCGCCGGCTTCATGGCTTCGAGGTCCGCCGCAGTCCAGGCGTCGACCGGCACCCACCTGAGCGTATACCTGAAGGCCTGCGGCGACTGCCGGCACGTCCTGTCCAGCTCCTGAACGACCCGGCGCGAGTCGAGACTGGTGTGCACCTCCAGCAGGCCGCGGACGCCGGTGGGCACGACGAGCGGGGTGTCGTCGCCGAGGACCCGCAGGCGGGTCAGAATCTCCCGGCGGGCCCGGCCCATAGCGTGCGAGCAGCAGGAGACCAGCAGCGTGAACGTTGCCGGCGCCGCCGCGGGCACGGCCGCGGTCATTCCAGCCTCGGCAGGACCCCGCACCGACACCCCGGATGAAACGGCGGAAGCTGGTCCAGGGTCTCCGCGGCCAGCGGCACGATGCGGTGACGATACTGGTCGCACACCACGCAATCGTCGCCCGCCATGGCGACCTCGGCCTCGCGAATCCCTGACGCGAGATAGTCCTGCACCGCCTGCTCCTTCCCCGAGATCATCATGATCGTGTGGAGCAGGGCTTCCAGACGGGTGCGATCGGCCACCTCACCCCGCTCCGGCTGCCACACGAAGAACCGGGCCCCGGAGGCGAGGCACCACCGGTTCCAGTCGGACAGAAGTGGCCACACCGGAGTGACCCCGCCGAGCAGCTCCAGGGCCGGATCGACGGTCGCTCGGAACGGATAACGGCTGGCCCGGAGGAACGTGGCGAGGCGCTGCACGGTCGCGGGGTAGACGCCGACCAGCGATCGCGCGAGCGCTTCGAGGGTCGCCGGCATGCCCGCCGGAGGCTTCACCGCAGGCCCTCGCGCGAGTACACATTCTGAGGGTTCCACAGCATCCAGCCATTGGCGCCGAATACCTCGGCGGCGCTGATCTGGGCCCGGATCTCGGCAGCCCGGAACGGCCGGCGGTCGAACGCGTAGTCCTGGAACGCCTGGAGCCAGGGCCGAAAGCGCACGGCGGCCCACCCCGTCCGCTCCCGGGCCCGGGCCAGCGTCAGCGCGACCACCTCGTGGGGATGCCCGACGGGATTGCGGTAGCCGGGGATCCCGAGGTGAAAGCCGGACGGGTACAGCATGGGGGAGAGGTAGTCGACGTGGGCGGCGAGGGTTTCCAGCCTCTGCCCGATGCCGGTATCCCCGGGATTCCAGCACACGTAGCCGAAGATGTCGGCAGCCAGAAATACGTTATAGGGCGCCAGTCGGCGTCTGGCCTCGGCGAGAAACCCTTCGACGGCGCGCGCTCGGCTTTCCTCGCTGGACGCCTCCGCGTAGGCGAGGCCGGGCGCGTCCGGGAAGCGCACGTAGTCGAACTGGATCTCATCGAAGCCGTGCCGGGCCGCCTCGATCGCCAGCGCGATGTTGTAATCCCACACTTCCCGACGGAAGGGATCGGTCCAGGCCAGGTCCTCGTGGTCGCGCCAGAGGCGCCCATCGCGGGTCTTCACGGCCAGCGCGGCGCGGGCCTGGGCCAACGGATTGTCCTTGAACACGACGATACGGGCGATGGTGTAGACACCCTTCTGTTTCAGCCCGGCCAGGAGCGCCTTCTCATCCTTGATGGTGATGATGTCCTGGGCGCCGATCTCCGCGGCCAGGGACACTGCGCTCCGGTACGACACGAGGCCGCGATCGCCCTTGACGTCGATGACCACGGCGTTGAGCTCGGTCTCGTCGATGAGGCGCAGCGCCGGCTCGCGCAAGGCGCTCGTGCCGATGCCGAAGAGCGAGAGGTACACGGCCTTGGGCGAGAACGGCTCGAGCCTGACCACCGACGGCAGCCCCCGGGCGGGAACCTCCTTGCGCAGGTACCCGGGAGCCCGAACACGCACCACGGCGGCGGCCGCCGCCAGCCGAAAGATCCCCTGCCCGTCCGTCTGCACCGCCTGGCCATTCGAGGTCACGTGGGCGCCCGCGATCGCCCGGCCGGTCGCGGCATCGACCAGCTGGCCAGTCAGCTCCTCGGTCCACCCCGGCGTGGTGAGGGCCCAGGCGAGCAGCCACGCGAGGCTCGTCGCTCGGATCGTCACGTGATCAGATCTTCCGTTGCTTCGATCCCGACCGGCATCGCAGACTCCTCACCGAAGTGGGGTGCAAGGTCACGGCCAGGGACCATAGCCCGATTCTCCGGGCGGTTACGCCACAGCGCCGGCGGGCAGCGGCCATCACGCGCCCCAGCTGGGACAGTCCTGCCGCACTCGTGGTAGGAGGAAGCATGCCTGCCGTGGGACCGCCCGCTACCACATGGGCCATCGTGCTGCTGCTCGCGCTCATGTCAGGCCTGACCACGCTGCTCGGGGTCGTCCTCGCGCTCCGTCTCGGCAAGAGTGCCCGCGCCATTGCCCTCGGTATCGGCTTCTCGGCCGGGATCATGCTCCTGATCTCGGGGGCCGAGCTCCTGCCGGCGTCGCTCCGCGCCGTCGGCCCGCTCTGGACCTGGGGCGGCGCCGCCCTCGGCGCGGGGTTCATCGCCGCGCTCCACGTCGTGGTGCCTCACGTGCATCTGTTCGAGGAGCGCGGCCTCCTCGACGCCTCCATGCTCCGCACGAGCACGCTCGTCACCCTGGGTTTGATCCTGCACGACTTCCCCGAGGGCGTCGCCATGGCCAACGCCTATGTCAACTCGCCGTCCCTCGGGGTCCTCCTTGCGCTCGCCATCGCCCTGCACAACGTCCCCGAAGAGTTCGCGATGGCGGTGCCCGCGGTCGCCAGCCAGCGGCGAACGATGCTGTTCGTCATGGCGTTCTTCTCGGCGCTGGCCGAGCCGGCGGGAGCCCTGGTCGGACTCGTCCTGGTGCAACTCGAGCCCGACCTCAATGCCGTGTTCATGGCCGTGGCCGCAGGGGCCATGATCTTCGTGTCTGCACACGAGCTCCTTCCGATGGCGGCCCGATTCGCCAACCTTTCTCTCTTCGCCGCCGGTCTCGCGCTGAGTGCGCCCGTCTACATCTTGCTCCGGTGGCTCGTGCCCGGCTGATCCAGTCCGCGACGGCGCTGGGTCAACCGTATCCCACCGACGGAGGAACGTGCTGCGGCAAAGACCGCGGATTCCAGCGCTTTCCAAATGGCATCGCCCTTGGGTGTATCGTTGCCCACCGGAGGTGGCCATGGGCCGATGGCGTGTCGCATCCCTCGAATCCATCCGCTGATGCAGTCGCTGGCCGAGAAGGGCGGCGCCACCTTCGAGGGTCTGAAGCTTCTGCTCTGCGAGAATCCGCTGCCCCCGATCGATGAGGCGATCGCCGCCGCCCAGGCCGAGGTCCCGCGCGGCAACTACTACACCGAGCCGTATTCGGCGCCGCTCCGGCGGCGCATCGCCGAGCGACTGAACGTCCCCGAGCGTCTCATCCACATCAACGCCGGCTCCGAGCTGATCCTGCGGCAGCTCTTCGACCGGTTCGGCGACCGGGTCCATCTCCTGCCTCCCACCTACCCGCTCTTCCCGGAGATTGCCCGTCGCGTGACGGAGACGCCACTGCTCCCGGAACGCGCCTTTGCCATCGACCTCGCCGGGCTCGAGGTTCCGCCGGACACGACGCTGGTCGTCATCGTCAACCCGAACAACCCGAATGGCGGGACCTTCGCGATGACGCCACTCCCCGACCTCTTGCTCCGGCATCCTACGACATTCTTCCTGGTCGACGAGGCCTTCATCGATTTCGGCGGTCACTCGGTGGCCCCGCTGGTCGAGCGTCATGCGAATCTTCTGGTCACGCGGACCTTCTCCAAGGCTCATAGCCTGGCCGGCTTCCGGGTGGGCTACGCGGTGCTGCCCCCGGCGCTGGCCGACGACCTCAACACCCACAATGACGCCTACCCACTGGCCCGCCCCAGTCAGGCAGCCGCGCTGGCCACCCTGCAGCACGAAGAGAAGATTCGTGAGCGCGTCACCGCGCTCCGCGCCTGGACGGACGAGCTCGCCCGGGACCTTCGGGCTCTCAGCGTCCGGACCTACCCCACCGAGACGTACTTCTTCCTGGCTGACTTTGCGCCGTGTGATGCCACGTCGTTGGCCCAGCGGCTGCGCGAGCAGAACATACTCGTCAAGCCCTTGGGCGATCGTCGACTGGGCCCGGGCTTCATGCGCGTCACCACCGCGAAGCCGGAAGACAACCGCCGCTTCATCCAGGCCCTCCGCGCCCTGCTCTGAAGACGTTTTCAATGCAGCCGGCCGTCGGAACGGGAGAAGTGGTACCATGCCGCGGTCAACGCGCGGTGGCGCCTGAGCGCCGCGGCGCTGCCGCACCCCAGAACCGGAGGTGGCTATGATGGCGGTGACCCGAAGGGAATTTCTGAAATCGTCCGGGGTCGGGCTCGGCCTGCTCATCACGGGCGCGGCGGGGTGCGCAGCGCCGCTCCGCGGCGACTTCTCGCCCAAGACGGGCCGTCGCGTGGTCGTGATCGGCGGCGGCTGGGGCGGCGCCACCGCGGCCAAGTACGTGCGTCTGGGCGATCCATCGATCGATGTCGTCCTGCTCGAGCCCAACAAGGAGTTCGTCTCCTGTCCCTTCAGCAACCTCGTGCTCAGCGGCGTGCGCACGATCGAGAGCCTGACCCTGGGCTATGACGGGCTCCGTCGCCAGGGTGTCCGGATCTATCACGCCGAGGCCTCGGCGATCGAGCCCGACCGCCGCCGGGTACGCGTCGGTGAGGGCTACCTCGAGTACGACCGGCTCATCGTCTCGCCGGGCGTGGAGTTCCAGTGGGAGCAGATTGAGGGCCTGGCCCAGGCCCGGGAGACCGTTCTTCATGCCTGGAAGGCCGGGCCGCAGACGGTCGCGCTGGCGCGGCAGATCCAGTCCATGCCGGACGGGGGCGTCTTCGTGCTCACCATCCCCCCGGCCGCCTACCGCTGCCCACCCGGCCCCTACGAGCGGGTGTGCCAGGTGGCCTGGTACCTCAAGAACAACAAGCCCCGGTCGAAGCTCATCGTGCTCGACGCCAACCAGGACATCATCTCCAAGACGGGCCTGTTCAAGGCGGCGTGGAAGATGTATCCGGCCATCGAATACCGGGCCTCGAGCAAGGTGGCTAAGGTCGATCCCTCTACGCGCGAGGTCGCAACCGACTTCGGCGACCGGGTCCGGTATGACGTGGTCAACGTCATCCCGCCTCAGCGGGCGGGGACCATCGCCGTCCAGGCCGACCTCGTGGGCGGCGACAAACGCTGGTGCGAGGTGGACCACGTCACCTACGAGTCGATGAAGCACAAGAACATCCACGTGGTAGGCGATGCCACCATCGGCATTCCGGTGCCGAAGTCCGGCACCGTCGCCAATGCCATGGGCAAGATCGCCGCCAGCGCCGTCGTCCACCTGCTCAACGGCAAGCAGCCGCCGGCGATGGCCCCCGTCAACGTCTGCTACTCCTGGGTGAGCGACCGGGAGGCGATGGCCGTGATCAACGCCTACCGCATCCAGGGCGGCAAGGTGGTCCAGATCGAGCAGAAGCTCACGCCAGGCCACAGCATCGCCATTGCCCAGAACGCGGTGGGCTGGACGACGTCCATCTGGAACGACATCCTCGGCTAGGTCCGACAGGAGGCGGCGATGACAACGATGGGGCGTCTCTCGCTCGGCGCGATGGTGATCGCGCTCACGGTTCTGCTCGGCGGCGCGGGGGGCGCGGTGGCCGGCCCGCTCGATACCCCCGGCTACGCCAAGGCCTTCGCCTGCAGCGCCTGCCACGGGTTCGGCGGCGCCAGCCGCTCGGACACGATCCCCGTCCTGGCCGGGATGCCCGCCTGGTATCTCAAGAAGGCCATCGAAGACTACGCATCCGGCAAACGGCCGGCGGCCGAGATGGAGCCCTACGCGAAGATGGTGAAGGAGCTCGGCGTCGATGACGTGGCCGGCTACTTCGCCGCCCAGAAGAAGGCGGCAACGCCCCTGACACCGGACGCCGCCGGTGTCGCGCGCGGCCGTGCGGCCGCGGCACCGTGCGTGGCGTGCCACGGGCCAGCGGGCAAGGGCGATCCCGCCAAGGGCGTCCCCGATCTCACGGGCCAGCCGGCCGGCTACCTCCTGAATCAAATGCTCCTGTTCAAGGCCGACCGCCGCAGCCCGGGCGACGCGACCCTCCGGGACCTCAAGGCGGCCATCCGCCCGATCCCGGAAGCGACGCTGGCCGACCTCGCGGCATACTACTCGAGCCTGAAGTAGCCCTGCCGGGCCAGCGGGGCTACTTCCCCAGCGATTCCTTCTCCATCAGGAGATAGGTCCCGTAGGCGTTGATGCGGTTGGCGGCCTCGAAGGCGGGAACGCCCGCGTAACGGCTCCAGTCCGTCGCCGCGTACGCCTGATCGAACGGAACGAGATCGGCGACGGCCCGCCCCATCTGCTGGCGCAGATACAAGAGGTAGTCGCGGGTGAGGACCAGGTCCCGTGCCGGATCGCGCGACACCGGGCCGTGGCCGGGAACCATGATCACCGGCCGGAGCGCGAGCAGGCGGTCGATGGCCGAGAGCCACCGCCGGCTGTCCGCCTCGCCCACGAACGGGATCCGTCCCGAGACGATGATATCGCCGCAGAAGATCAGCCGCTCCTGACGCAGGATCACGACGACGTCGTCGGGGGCGTGGGCCGGCCCCATGTAGACGACGTCGAAATCGAGCCCGCCCAGGGTGAACGACATGTCGCCGGGCAGCCAGCGATCGGCCGGCACCAGCCGCGTCCGCTCATCGACCCACGGGGCGAGGTCACGCCGACGCTGCTCCAGGCGCGCCGGCGCCTGTTGCTCGAGGTACTCGCGTCCCAGATGATGCGCCCAGATTTCCGCGCCGGCGTCCTTGAGGGGCCCCAGCCCGTAGAAGTGATCGGCGTGGTAGTGGGTGACGATCACCCGGCGGATGGGCGCTCGGGTGAGCCCTCGAATCGCGGCGACGAGCGCCCGGCCCAGCGGTTCGGTGCCCAGGGCGTCGACGACCACGACACCGTCGCCGGTGATCACGAAGCCGGCGTTGGAGTTGAACCCCCGGTTGTCGCGGGAGGCGATGCCGGGCGCGCCTTCCACGTAGAAGGCGCGGTCGGTGACCCGCTTCGGTGTGAGGGTCGGCGTCGGCCCCGCCATGGCGCCCTCAGGC
>DATBIM010000044.1:0-33015 GCA_036556905.1 Candidatus Methylomirabilota bacterium | reverse complement strand
CCGCCATCACCCTCTTCCTCTGCGGCGACGTCATGACCGGCCGAGGCATCGATCAGGTGCTGCCCCATCCCAACGATCCACGCATCCACGAATCCCACGCGAAGAGTGCCCGCACGTACGTCGAGCTGGCCGAAGCCAGGCACGCCCCGATCCCCCGGCCAGTCGATTTCTCGTATGTCTGGGGCGACGCCCTGGCCGAGCTCACGCGCGCGGGGCCCGACGTCAGGATCGTGAATCTGGAAACCGCCGTCACCACGAGCGAGGACTACTGGCGCGGCAAGGGCATCCACTACCGGATGCACCCGGACAATGTTCCCTGCCTCACCGCGGCGGCGATCGACTGTTGCGTGCTCGCCAACAACCACGTGCTGGACTGGGGCTACGCCGGGCTCGGAGAGACGCTGGACACGCTGCGACGAGCCGGCATCAGGACCGCCGGGGCCGGCCCCGACGCCGTCGCGGCGGCGACGCCGGCCCTCATCGATCTTCCCGGCAAGGGGCGGGTGGCGGTGTTCTCGCTCGGCTGCGAGAGCAGCGGCATCCCGCGCGCGTGGGCGGCATCGGCCGACACGCCGGGGGTCAATCTCCTGCCCGACCTGACGGCAGGGACGGCCCGCCGGCTCGCCCTCCAGGTGCAGGTCGTGAAGCGCCCGGGTACCGTCGTGATCGCCTCTCTGCATTGGGGCGAGAACTGGGGCTACCGAGTCCCACCCTCGCAGCGGGCGTTCGCCCACATGTTGATCGACGAGGCCGGTGTCGATGTGGTGCACGGACATTCCTCACACCATCCCAAGGGCATCGAGATCCATCAGGGCCGCCCCATCCTCTACGGCTGCGGGGACCTCCTCACCGACTACGAGGGCATCCGCGGGCACGATGACTTCCGCGGCCAGCTTGGCCTGATGTACTTCCCCACCCTCGACCCGCTGACCGGACGGCTGGCCCGCTTCACCATGACGCCCACGCGGATCGAGCGCTTCCGGGTGAACCGCGCCTCACCCGAGGAGGCCGGCTGGCTCCGGAACATGCTGAATCGGGAGGGCCAGGCGTTCGGCACTCGCGTGCGACTGAACGAGGACCAGACCCTGACCCTGGAGTAGCGTCACCCCGCGATCTCCGGCTCCAGCCTGATCGGTGTGGAGAGGGAGGCCGAGACGAGGCAGGTCTGCTCCGCTTTCTCCAGCGCGCGCTGCACGCGCACCCAATCCGCTCCGGCCGGCAGGGTGACCCGCGGGCGCAGGATGATCTCGGTAAACCGTGTGCGACCCTCCCGTCGGTCCACGATCCCCTCACTCTCGACGGCGAGAGAAGCGAACTCGATGCGGGAGGCTGCCGCGATGGCCCGGAAGGTCAGGAGAAAGCAGGCTTCGACAGCCGCCAGCAGCAGTTGTTCCGGGCTCCAGGCGTCGCCGGGCCCGTCGAAGTCGACCGGCGGCGCCGTGCGCAGGTCCGGCACCCCCCCGCTCTTGAGCGTGGCGTAGCCCTGGGGGCCTCCGGCGATCCTCACCTCGTAGCGATGGGGAAACGGCTTCATGGCTCTCCTTCTCAGGCCGGGACCCGGCCGACCAGGTAGTCGACGCAGGCCTCCAGCGTCGTGAGCTTCGGGTAATCAGCCTCGGGGATGTCGACCCCCAGTGCGCTGTGGAGCCCGACCAGGACGTTCAGCAGATCCATCGAGTCCAGGTCGAGCTGGTCGCGAAAGGGCACATCGGCCTTGACGGTGGCCAGGTCGGCCTCGGGGGCGATGTCGCCGAGGACGCGCAGCACCGTAGCCCGGATCGCGTCGCGAGTCACAGCCGCTCCGGTTCCTGGAGTCGGTGGTCGACGGCGGCCAGGAAGAGCCCGCCCCGGTGCCCATCGCTCACGCGGTGGTCGGCCGAGAGCGTCGCCGTGACAAGTGGACGCGAGACGACGGCGCCCTGCACCGACCACGGCCGCTCGACGATCTTGCCGAACCCCACGATGGCGACCTGGGGGGGATAGACGATACCGAAGACCGTCTCGACGCCCTGCTCGCCAAGACTCGTCACGGTGATCGTGGGGTCGGAGAGCTCGGACGACCGGAGCCCGCCGGTGCGGGCCCGCTGCGCGAGGTCCCGGAGGGCGCGCATGAGATCGCCCAGGGCCCGGCGCTGGACGTCGTGCAGGGCGGGGGCCACCAGGCCGCCTCCCCGCAGGGAGATGGCGACACCGACGTGGACGGCCTCGCTCTGGACCACCTGATCGCCCTGCCACACGGCATTCAGCTCGGGCACCTCGCCCAGCGCCAGGGCCACGGCCTTGATCAGCAGGACGCCGTAGAGCAAGCGCTCGGTCACTGGCAGCTTCAGATTCTCCGCCCGCAGCCAGTCCAGCGCACGCCCCATGTCGATCGTCTGGGCCAGATAATAATGCGGCACCTCGCGCTTGGAGCGCGTCATGGCCGCGCCGATGATCCGGCGCATGCGCGCCACATCCACGCGCGGGCGCGCGGGGGCCGCCGGTTTCGCGGCCGCCGCCTGCTCGACGTCCTCGCGGGTGATGGCCCCGCCCGCGCCGGTGCCGCGCAGAGTCGCGAGGTCCACCCCGAGCTCGGCGGCTAGCTTGCGCGCCAGTGGCGAGACCCGCATCCGCTCGGGGGCCGGGGTCGGAGCCGCGGCCGGCGCTTCCGGAACGGCGACGGTGGGGGCTACGCCCGCTGTCACCGGCGCCACGACCACGGGCGCCTCTTCCCGGATCATCGCGAGCACCGTTCCCGTCGGCACCGTCTGGCCCGGCCGGACGACGATCCGCTCGAGGACGCCGGTGGCGAACACCTCGATGTCGATGAGCCCTTTGTCGGTCTCGACCTCGGCGATGATCTCGCCGCGCCGGACCTGGTCCCCCGCCTGCTTGCGCCAGGCGATGAGGGTGCCGGCCGTCATGTCGGCGCCGAGGATCGGCATGCGAAACTCAGCCACGGCGCGGGAGCATCTCGCGGGCCGCCGCGGCGATGGTCGCAGCCTGGGGCAGCGCCGCCTCCTCCATGTGCCTTGCATACGGCATGGGCACCTCGGCGCTGCACACCCGCTGCACGGGTCCGTCCAGGTCGTAGAAGCCGCGCTCCATGATCCGAGCGCTGACCTCGGCGGCGAAGCTGCAGGTCCGCCAGCCCTCGTCCACGATGAGGGCCCGGTGCGTCCTGGCCACGGAGGCCAGCACCGTCGCCGTGTCGAGCGGACGAAGCGTGCGGAGGTCGACCACTTCGGCCTCGATCCCCTCGGTAGCGAGCACGTCGGTCGCCTGCAGGACCTTGGGCAGCGAGCCCCCGTACGTGATGATGCTGAGGTCCCGGCCCTCTCGGCGCACCGCCGCCCGCCCGATCTCGCCCGGGCCCGCCGTCTCGTCCACTTCACCCTCCATCGGGTAAAGGTACGCGTGCTCGAAGACGAAGACGGGATCGGGCTCCCGCAGCGCCGCCAGCAACAGGCGGCGGGCGTCGTCGGCCGTGCCCGGCGTCACGACCGTGATTCCCGGGACGTGGGCGTACCAGCCTTCCAGGCTGTGCGAATGCTGGGCCGCGAGCTGGCGACCGCCGCCGGTCGCCATGCGCACGACGAGGGGCACCGAGAGCTGGCCCCCCGACATGTGGCGCAGGGTGGCCGCGTTGTTCACGATCTGATCCAGCGCCAGCAGGCTGAAGTTGACGGTCATCACTTCCACGATAGGCCGCATGCCGCCCAGGGCGGCCCCGATCCCGGCGCCCACGAAGGTGTTCTCGCTCAGCGGCGTGTCGCGGACACGCTCGGGCCCGAATTCTTCGAGGAGACCGCGGCTCACCGCAAAGGCTCCGCCGTAACGCCCCACGTCCTCGCCCATGAGAAACACGCGCGGGTCACTGCGCAGCGCCTCGCGCAGAGCGCTCCGGGCGGCCTCGCGGTAGGTCATCTTCGTCATCGGTCCATCGGGGTGTGGACATCGCGGAGCAGATTCTCCACCGGCTCCCAGGGCCCGGCCTCAGCCTCGGCAACAGCCGCAGCGATCTCGGCGCCCACCGAGGCCTCGAGGGCCGCAATGTCCTCATCGGTGAGCAGACCCTGTTCACGGAGCGCCGCCGTGAACAGGGCGATCGGATCCCGGGCCTTCCACCGCTCGATCTCCTCCTTCGTGCGGTAGAGATCCGGATCGTACATGGAGTGCGCGCGAAAGCGATAGGTGCGCGCCTCGACCAGGCGGGGGCCCGCACCCTCCCGCACGGCCTCCGCCGCGCGCCGCGTGGCCGCCTCGACGGCCAGCACGTCCATCCCGTCCACCGAGTCGCCGGCAACGCCGGCGGCCTCGGCCTTGCCCACGATGTGCGTGCGCGCCTGGTGGCGCTCCAGCGCCGTGCCCATCGCGTACAGGTTGTTCTCGCAGACGAAGAGCACGGGCAGTCGCCAGAGCGCCGCCAGGTTGAGCGACTCGTGGAAGGCGCCCTCGGCCACGGCGCCATCGCCGAAGAAGCAGGCGGTCACCGCCCGACGGCTTCGCATGTGGTCGGCCAGGGCCAGGCCGACGGCGACGGGCAGGCTTCCCCCGACGATCGCGTGACCACCCCAGAATCGGCGGGAGACGTCGAAGAGGTGCATCGACCCGCCGCGGCCCCGGCTGCAACCGTTGGCCTTGCCGTACATCTCGGCCATCACGGCCCCGGCCGAGACACCGCGCACCAGCGCCTGGCCGTGCTCGCGATACGTGGCGACGATGTTGTCGTCCGCGGTCAGCGCCTGCATGGCGCCGACGGCGACGGCCTCCTCGCCGATGTACAGGTGCAGGAACCCCCGGATCTTGCCTTCCGTGTAGAGCTCGGCGGCCTTCTCCTCGAAGCGCCGGATGAGCACCATCTGGCGCAGCAGGGCGAGCCCGCGGGCCCGCGTGAGGTCCGTCACTGTCCCGAGCCCTCCTCGAGGGTGGAGATGTCGCCTTCGGGCAGGCCCAGCTCACGAGCCCGCAGCAGGCGCCGCATGATTTTGCCGCTCCGGGTCTTGGGCAGGCTCGGGCGGAAGTCGAGCTCCTTGGGCGCGACCACCGGCCCCAGCCGGGTGCGGGCGTGCGCCAGCAGCTCCCGCCGGAGCTCGGGTGTCGGCTCGAAGCCGCGCTTGAGCGAGACAAAGGCCTTCACCAGCTCCAGAGCGACCGGATCCGGCTTGCCGATGACGCCGGCTTCGGCCACGGCGGGGTGCTCCATGAGGACGTTCTCCACCTCGAAGGGGCCGACCAGGTGGCCCGACGTCTTGATGACGTCGTCCGCGCGTCCCACGAACCAGAAGTAGCCGTCACTGTCCCGCCGGGCGAGGTCACCGGTCAGGTAGAAGCCGTCCACGAAACACTTGCGGTACCGCTCGGACTCGCCCAGATACGTCCGGAACATCGAGGGCCACCCCGGCCGCAGTGCCAGCTCCCCCTGGACGTCGGGCTCCCGGACGACCTCGACCCGGTCCGGCCCGACCTTGCGGACGATCGCCGCCTCCACGCCCGGCAGCGGCCGTCCCATCGAGCCGGGCCGGATGTCCATGGCGGCGAAGTTGGCGATCATGATGCCGCCAGTTTCCGTCTGCCACCAGTTGTCGTGGAAGGGCAGTCCCAGGGCCTCCTGTCCCCAGATCACGGCTTCCGGATTGAGCGGCTCGCCCACGCTGGAGAGGAACCGCAGCGCGCTGAGGTCATACTTGCGGGGCAGCTCAGCCCCCATCTTCATCAGCATCCGGATGGCGGTGGGGGCCGTGTACCAGACAGTGACACGCTGCTCCTGGAGGATGCGGTACCAGCGCTCGGCCTCGAACTCGGCCTCATCCACAATGCTGGTCACGCCGATGCTCAGGGGGGCCACGATGCCGTACGAGGTCCCCGTCACCCAGCCGGGATCGGCCGTGCACCAGAACACATCCTCAGGATGCAGGTCGAGGGCCAGCTGGCCCGTGCTGTGGTGGGCCACGACCGCCTCGTGGACGTGCAGGGCGCCTTTGGGCGTTCCGGTGGTGCCGCTCGTGAAGTGCAGCAGGGCCGGCGCCTGGGGACTGGTCGGCCCGATCGTGAAGGTGTCCGACGCCTTCGCCATCACGCCGTCCCAGTCGAGGGTGCCCGGCTCACGGGTGGGCTCGCCGCTGTCCCCGATGAGGATGACGTGCTCGAGATCGGCCAGCCGGCTCCGTTGCTGGGCGACCTTGCGGCGATAGAGCGCTTCCGTGGTGACCAGCACCCTGGCCTGGCCGATGGCCATGCGCGCGCGGATCGGCTCCGGCCCGAACGCAGAAAACAAGGGGCAGAAAATGGCGCCGAGCTTCAGCGCGCCCAGGGCTGTCACATACAACTGAGGGATCCGTCCGGCCAGCGCGTAGACCCGGTCCCCGCGCCCCACGCCCAGGGCGGACAGGGCATTGGCAAACCGATTGGTGAGGTCGGCAAGCTGCCCGTAGGTGTAGTCGCGGACCTCGCCTCCCCTGGCGATCCATCGCAGGGCAACGTGCGTACGCCGGGCGGAGGCGGCATGGCGATCCACCGCCTCGTGCGCGATGTTCAGCCCCTGCCCGCCGGGCAGCCCGGACAGCTCCGCTCGCGCTCGCTCCCAGGTGAAGGCTCGCCGCACCCGCTCGTAGTCGTCGAGGTTGGGTGGGACCGCGCCCGCGCGCGGGCGTTTGACAATCGTCGCCATCGGTGTACATCACTGCACGGCTGATGCCGGGCCCCGTGCCGTGAGGAATTCCCGACGCTTAGGACCGGGTAGGGGTAAACGGCCGCCCCACCTGGGGCAAGGCCTCCCCAGCCACTCGATGGCGGCCTGCGCGTTATCCGACACTTGG
This sequence comes from Candidatus Methylomirabilota bacterium, assembly GCA_036556905.1. GTDB lineage: Bacteria > Methylomirabilota > Methylomirabilia > Rokubacteriales > CSP1-6 > 40CM-4-69-5. Next base: position 26,218 of record DATBIM010000044.1, on the reverse strand, counting down.
CCATCGGCCCGGCTCTTGCTCAATCAATCCGGCCCATTGGACCCGGCAGGGAGGAACCACGCCTCGTGACCACACAGAGCCTCGCCCAGGTCGCCGAACGGGGCGCGGTGGAGCGGCGCGCCCTCGAGATCGTCGACGGCTTCGTCCGCGAGCTGGGGACGCTGCCTTCCCGCGGCTCGGTCGCGCCGGGCGATGCGCTCGACCGGGACCTCGGCATCGGCAGCCTCGAGCGCGTGGAGCTCTTCCTGAGGCTGGAAGAGGCGTTCAGTGTCCGCCTGGGCGATGCGGTCATGGCCGAGGCGGAGACCTGTCAAGACCTTGTCGCTGCCCTCCTGGCCGGCAAGGCCGCGGTCCCCGAGGCGCTGCCGGCCCGTGAGCCAGCGCCCGCCGCCGGCCTGCCGGCTCCGGCCTCGGCGCGGACGCTGCCCGAGGTGCTGCGCTGGCACGCGGAGCGGGAGCCCGACCGGGTGCACATCCTCCTCCGGCTGGAGGACGGCCGCGAGCAGCCGATCTCCTACGGGACGCTGTGGTCCCAGGCGCTGGCCATCGCCGGGGCGCTCCGTGATCGGGGCGCCGCGCGAGGTGAATCGGTGGCGCTCATGCTGCGGACCGAGCCCGCATTCTTTTCCACGTTCTTCGGCATTCTCCTGGCTGGCGCAGTGCCGGTGCCGATCTACCCTCCATTCCGACCCGAGCGGCTCGAGGAATACGCCCTTCGCCAGGTCGGCATCCTGAACAATGCCGAGGCCCGGTTGCTCGTCACCTTTCGCGAGGCGCATCGGATCGCGCGGCTGCTCCGGGCCCGGGTCCCCTCGCTCCGCGAGGTGGTCGCCGTCGAGGAGTTGGAGGCGGGGGCCGGTGTCCCCGCGCCGGTCCTCATCGAGTCCGGGGCGCCGGCCCTCATCCAGTACACCTCGGGCAGCACCGGGGATCCCAAGGGCGTGGTGCTCTCGCACGAAAATCTTCTCGCCAATATCCGGGCCCTCGGGGCAGCGGTCGCCGTCCAACCCCACGACGTGATGGTGAGCTGGCTGCCGCTCTATCACGACATGGGCTTGATCGGCGCCTGGCTGGGGGCGCTCTACCATGGGGTGCCGACGGTCATCCTCTCGCCTGTCGCCTTCCTGGCGCGGCCGGCCCGCTGGCTGTGGGCGCTGCATGCCCACCGGGGAACACTCTCGCCTGCCCCCAACTTCGCCTTCGACCTCTGCGAGCGGAAGATCAGCGACGCCGAGCTTCAGGGGCTGGACCTCAGCGCCTGGCGCGTCGCCTTCAACGGCTCGGAGCCCGTGAGCCCCGACACCATCGCCCGGTTCACCACCCGCTTCGCCGCCCACGGATTCCGAGCCGAGGCGATGTGCCCGGTGTATGGCCTGGCCGAGTCCTCGGTCGGGCTGACGCTCTCGCCGCCGGGCCGGCGCCCGCGGATCGATCGGGTCACACGGCGGACGTTCGAGCGCCTGCGTCGCGCCGAGCCCGCTCCCCTCGAGGACGCAACGGCGCTGCAGTTCGTGTCCTGTGGCCGCCCCCTGGCCGACCATCAGGTTCGCATCGTCGACCGGACCGCCCGACCCCTCGCCGAGCGCGTGGAGGGACGGGTGGAGTTTCGCGGGCCGTCAGTGACGCGCGGCTACTTTCGCAATCCCCAGGCGACTCACGTCGCCTTCCACGACGGCTGGATGGACTCCGGCGATCTCGGCTACTGGGCCGATGGCGAGCTCTACATCACCGGCCGCCAGAAGGACCTCATCATCAAAGCCGGGCGGAACCTCTACCCGCAGGAGATCGAAGAGCTCGTGGCCGGCGTGACCGGCATCCGCCGAGGCTGTGTGGCCGCGTTCGGCATCAGCGACCCCCAGGTGGGTACCGAGCGCCTCGTCGTGGTCGCCGAAACGCGGCACACGGCGCCCGCCGACCTGGAGCGACTGCGGGCGGCGGTGCGCGAGCGAATCGTCGACGAGCTGGGATTGCCACCGGACACCGTCGACCTGGCCCCGCCGGGCACCGTGCTCAAGACGTCGAGCGGCAAGATCCGCCGCTCGGCGACGCGGCAGGCCTACCTCGCCGGCACCCTGGGGGCCAAGCGTGGCTCGGTGCGACGGCAATGGCTGCGACTGGTCGTCGGGGGCCTGACCGCACGCTGGCGACGCCTCGCCGATGTCGCCGCGGCGCTGCTCTTCGCCGTGTGGGTGGGCGGGCTGCTCGTGCTGACGCTGCCCGCGCTGTGGGCAGCGGTGCTCATCCTGCCCGGTCCCCGGGCTGTGGACCGCGTGGTGCGAGTCTGGTCCCGCAGCATCCTCGCCCTCAGCGGTTGCCGGCTCACCGTGCGGGGCCTGGACCGTCTGCCGCGGACCGGCGGCGTCGTGCTCGCGGCCAACCACTCGAGCTACGTCGACGCCGTGGCGCTCTTCGCCGCGCTGCCCCTCGACTTTCGCTTTGTCGCCAAGAAGGAGCTGCTGGCCACACCGCTCATCGGCACGGTGATCCGGAAGGTCGGGCATCTCACCGTCGATCGTGTCGATCTCTCCCAGAGCGTCGCCGACGCCGAGCGTGTGACCGGCGCGCTCCGTGATGGCATCCCCCTGCTCATCTTCCCGGAGGGCACCTTCATCCAGCCCCCGGGCCTGCTGCCCTTCCGGCTGGGAGCCTTCAAGGCCGCGATCGATGTCGGCTGCCCGGTGATTCCCGTGACGATTCAGGGCACCCGTGAAGTGCTCTCGGCCGACGCCTGGCTACCGCGCCGCAGCCCCATCGAGGTCAGGATCGGGCTGCCGGTCACACCACCTGGCCAGAACTGGCGGCACATGGTCGAGCTGCGTGATCGGATACGCGCGGAGATCGGGCAAGGCCTGGCCGAGCCGTCCTGATGGGGCAGCCTCGCCTCAATGTGGCGAGGGCGTCGCCTCACATTCACTGCCGTTCTGGGACAAACATCGATCAAATCGAAGATCGCGGGTGGCATCCATCTTGCCGTGATCAGCAGCATGACGACCTCTGTCGTGGACATGCCCCTCACTGGGCGCAACTTCGACGCCCTGCTGACCGAGGCCGTTCGCTTCCACGGCCATCTCTGTCCGGGGCAGGTCCTGGGGGTCAGGATGGCGCTCGCGGGATGCGCGGCGCTGGGCCTGGACCGGCCGCGCAGCGTCGGCAAGCGGCTCGTGGTCTTCGTCGAGATCGACCGCTGCGCCACCGATGCCATTCAGGTCGTGACCGGAGTGAGCCTGGGCAAGCGCACGCTCAAACACATCGATCACGGCAAGATGGCGGCGACTTTCGTGGACGTCGTGAATGGCGCGGCCCGGCGTGTGGTCGCGCGCGACGACGCGCGGGAACGGGCCAGCGAGTGGGCGCCGGGCGAATCGGATCCCCGACGCACCCAGGTTGTCGCGTACCGCCGGATGCCCGACGAGCTCCTGCTCGCGATCCAGCCGGTGACCATCAGGCCTGGCTGGCTCGACCGTCAGCGGGTCCGCGTCTCCTGTGCGGTCTGCGGGGAAGGCATCAACTATCAGCGTGAAGTCCTTGCCGGCGGCCGCGTCGTCTGCCGGGCGTGCGCGGGCCATCGCTACTACGCCCCGCTCATGCCCCAGTGAGGCTCCTCCGCCCCAGTCCGGTCCGCGGCCGTCCCCAGCAACGCTTCGAAAATGTGTGGATCGCCGGCGGCGGCACGAGCCTTGCGTCCAGTTGAGCGTCCGGCGACTCGTCGAGGAGGGCGCGTATGGACCGACGGCGGTTTCTGCAGTTAGCGGCGACGGCGGGCCTGGGCGTGGTCGCCAGCCCGAGCGAGCTCTTCGGGCAGTACCGCGTGATGGCCCCCGTGCGTGTTCCCAACCCGCTCGAGGCCTATCCCAGCCGTGAATGGGAGCGGCTCTACCGCGACATCTACCGCCACGATCGGACCTTCACGTTCTTGTGCGCGCCCAACGACACCCACAACTGCCTGCTGCGCGGCTTCGTGAAGAATAACGTCCTGGTCCGTATCGAGCCGACCTACGGGTACGGCAAGGCCACCGATCTCAGCGGCAACCGGGCCTCGCACCGCTGGGATCCCCGCTGCTGCCAGAAGGGGCTTGTGCTCGGCCGCCGGCTCTACGGCGATCGTCGGGTGAAAGGCGCCTTCGTACGCCGCGGGTTCAAGGAGTGGGCCGAGCGGGGCTTCCCGCGGGATCCCCAGACTGGTCGGGCCCCGGCCGAGCTCATGAAGCGCGGCTGGGACGGTTTCGTCCGGATGCCCTTCCCCGAGGCCTATGCGCTCCACGCCAGGGCCCTCGACAGCATCGCCCGCTTCTACAGCGGTGAGCCGGGACGACGCGCGCTCCTGGCCCAGGGGTACGACCCGGCCATGGTCGCGGCCACGGAGGGCAGCGGGGTGCGCACCATCAAGGTGCGGGGCGGCATGGCCAAGCTCGGGGTCACGCGCATCGTGGGCACGTATCGCTTCGGAAACATGCTGGCGCTCCTCGACAGCCACGTCCGCGCCGTCGGGCCCGACAAGGCGGCCGGCGCCAGCTTCTGGGACTCGTACTCCTGGCACACCGATCTGCCGCCCGGCCATCCCATGGTCCACGGCGACCAGACCTCGGACTTCGAGCTCTTCGCCGCCGAGCACGCCAATCTCCTGCTCGTCTGGGGGATGAACTGGATCACCACGAAGATGCCCGACAGCCACTGGATGACCGAGGCCCGTCTCAAGGGAACCAAGGTCGTTGTGGTGACCGTCGAGTACAGCGCGACGGCCAACAAGGGAGACGAGGTCATCGTGATCCGGCCGGGCACGGATCCGGCCTTCGCGCTGGGGCTGGCCCAGGTCATCATGAAAGAGCGGCGCTACGACGAGGCCTTTGTCAAGCGCTTCACCGACCTGCCTCGCCTGGTCCGCCTGGACACGCTGACCCCGCTGCTGGCCCGCGAGGTCTTCCCCGGCCACCGGGACGCGCCGCCGAACAACTGGGCGACCGTGGTGAAGCCGGGCCAGGCCGCGCCGCCGACGCCGCTGCAGAACGGCATCCAGATCCCCGAGGCGCTGCGGGAGGAGTTCGCCGACTTCGTCGTCTGGGACGCCGGGGCGGGCAAGCCCGTTGCCGTGCGCCACGGCGAGGTGGGCGAGCACTTCACGCGAACGGGCATCGATCCGGCCCTCGAGGGGACCTTCTCCGTCACGCTGGCGGACGGAACGACGGTGCAGGCTCGCCCGGTGTTCGACCTGACCCGGCAGTATCTGGACGAGACCCTGCCGCCGGAGACGACCTCCAAGATCACCTGGGCGCCGGCCGAGGCGATCGTAGCGCTGGCCCGGGACATCGCCAGCCATGGCGGCAAGACGCTGTTCGCCGTGGGGATGGGGCCCAACCAGTTCTTCAACAACGATCTCAAGGATCGCGCCATCTTCCTCGTCGCCGCGCTGACGGGCTCCATCGGCCAGATGGGCGGCAACGTGGGCTCCTACGCCGGCAACTACCGGCTCTCGATGTTCTCGGGCGTGCCGCGCTACGCTGCCGAGGATCCGTTCCAGCCCCAGCTCGCCGCCGACGGGCCGGTGGCCGTCAAGAGCTACGGCCGCTACGAGTCCTTGCACTACTACGCGGCGGGCGAGGTCATCCAGCGGGAGGGTCAGAAGCAGTTCACCACCGGCGGTCACGTCCCCACTCCCACCAAGGCGATCTGGCTCACCAACTCGAACTCCCAGATCGCCAACACCAAGTATCACTACAACGTCGTCTTCAACACGCTGCCCCGGCAGGAGTGCGTGGCCATCAACGAATGGTGGTGGTCGGGCTCCTGCGAGTACGCCGACATCGTCTATGGCGTGGACTCCTGGATGGAGCTCAAGTACCCGGACATGACGGCGTCGAACACCAACCCTTTCGTGCAGGTCTTCCCCCGGACCCCCCTCCGGCGGAACTTCGGGACGGTGAGCGACATGGATACGTACGCTGGGGTGGCAGCCGCGCTGGCCACCATCACGGGGGACCGGCGCTTCCGCGACTACTGGAAGTTCGTCACCGACAACCGGGTAGAGGTCTACCTGCAGCGCATCATCGATGGCAGCGCCACCGTGAAGGGCTACGACATCCGTGATCTCGAGGCCCTGGCCGCGCAAGGCATTCCCGCGCTCATGAACACGCGAACATACCCACGGACCTTCGCCTGGGAGCAGGTCCACGAGTCCAAGCCCTGGTACACGAAGACGGGGCGCCTCGAGTTCTACCGTGGCGAGCCGGAATTCATCGAGGCTGGCGAGAACCTGATCGTCTACCGGGAGCCGGTGGACTCGACCTTCTACGATCCCAATGTGATCGTGGCTCGGGCGCATCCGGCCATCCGCCCGATGACCCCCGAGGCCTACGGCTTCGACCGCGCCAAGCGCGACTGGTCGGGTCGCCAGGGTCGCAACGTGGTGCTCACGCCCGAGGCGCTCCTGGCCAGCCAGCACCCGCTGCTGCCCGGCGGCTACCGCAGCGTCTTTCACACGCCGAAGTACCGCCACGGCTCGCACACGACCCCCATCGACACCGACATCATGTCGAACTTCTTCGGCCCCTTCGGGGACATGTACCGGCGCGACAAGCGCTCGCCGCACGTCGGCGAGGCCTACCTCGACCTCAACCCCGAGGATGCCCGCGCGCTGGGCGTCAACGACGGCGACTACGTCTGGGTGGATGGCGATCCCGCCGACACGCCCTTCAAGGGCTGGCAGGACCCGGCGCGGGCGGCCGAGTACCACGTGGCCCGGCTGCTTTGCCGGGCCCGCTACTACCCGGGAACGCCGCGGGGCATCATGCGCATGTGGCACAACGGCTACATGGCCACACCGGGCTCGGTGCGAGGCCACGAGAGCCGGCCTGACGGGCTCGCCAAGAACCCGGACACCAACTATCAGGCGTTCTTCCGCTACGGCTCCCACCAGAGCCTCACCCGGTCGTGGCTCAAGCCGACCCACCAGACCAACTCGCTGGTGACGCGCAAGCACTTCGGCCACGAGGTGACCAAAGGCTTTCAGGCCGACGTGCACTGCGTGACAGGAGCGCCGCGCGAGGCGATGTGCCGGGTGCTCCGAGCCGAGGCCGGCGGCATCGGCGGCGCTGGCGTCTGGCGGCCGGTAACGCTGGGGCTGCGCCCCACCAACGAAAGCCCGGCGATGCGCGTGTACCTGGCCGGCGGCTATGCCCGCACCTAACAGCTCTGATCGGGCAATCGAGCCGGGGTGCCCATGCCCTGTTGAAGGAGATCAGGATGCCTAAGGTCTACAACTGGCAGCTCGGGCGCGAGATGGACTTCCCGTACGAGGCGACGCGACCCGAGCGTCAGTTCGCCATGATCTTCGACACCAACAAGTGCATCGCCTGCCAGACCTGCACGGTCGCCTGCAAGACGACGTGGACGCCCGGCCGCGGCCAGGAGTACATGTTCTGGAACAACGTCGAGACCAAGCCCTACGGCTACTACCCGCTCGGCTGGGACGTGAAGATCCTCGAGAAGCTCGGCGTCCAGGCCATGGACGACCCCGTCTACCAGGGCAAGACCCTCTTCGACGCCGCGCCGGCGGGCGAGATGATCCTCGGATACCTGCCCGAGGACGTCGACTACGCCCACCCCAACATCGGCGAGGACGACTCCACCGGCCTCATGTCCCAGGGCGCCCACCTCACGCTGCCCCACATGCAGTGGATGTTCTACCTGCCCCGGATCTGCAACCACTGCACCTACGCGGCGTGCCTGAGCGCCTGCCCGCGGCAGTCCATCTACAAGCGCAAGGAGGACGGCATCGTGCTGCTCGACCAGAGCCGGTGCCGCGGCTACCGGGAGTGCGTGCGGGCCTGCCCCTACAAGAAGGTCTACTTCAACGCCCAGACCCGGGTCAGCGAGAAGTGCATCGGCTGCTACCCGGCAGTGGAAGGCGGCCGCCAGACCCAGTGCACGACCTCGTGCATCGGCAAGATCCGCATCCAGGGATTCCTCAACGCCCCCGACCGGGTGAACCCCGAGAACCCCCTCGACTACCTGGTCTTCGTCCGAAAGCTCGCGCTGCCCCTATACCCGCAGTTCGGCCTCGAGCCCAACACCTACTACATCCCGCCGGTGCACGTTCCGCCCGCCTACCTCCGCCAGATGTTCGGCTGGGGTGTGGAGGCGGCCATCGCCACGTATCGCCAGGCCGCCGAGGACCGGACGCTGCTGGGCGCCCTGACGCTGTTCGGCGCCACGCCGGAGATCGCGCACTACTTCCGGGTCGACGGGGACTGGGTCTATGGCTACGACGCCAAGCAGGCCGAGATCGTCCGGGTGCCGCTCAAGGAGCCCGTCGTCATCCGCGAGCTCTACGACATCAAGCACAAGGCCTATCGGACCAACATCACGTGAGGATCACATGCCCCGCCATCGCCTGACGATCGCGCTCGCCGTTGCGCTGCTGGGCTGGGCCGGCGCAGCCGGGGCTCAGGCTCCGGTCACCGCCGGACGCATCGCCGGCGCCGGGCCCATCGAAGATCCGCTCGCGGCGACCTGGAAACAGGCCCGACCGGTGAAGGTCACGATGCTCGCGCAGACGGTCACTCTGCCCCACAAGCCCGATCCCGCCATCAAGGAGCTGACCGTCCGGGCCCTGCACAACGGGGGCTGGATCGCTTTCCTTATCGAATGGAAGGATCCGAGCCAGTCAAATCGGATCGTGCTCGACAACTTCGGCGACCAGGTCGCGCTGCAGCTCCCCATCGATACGAAAGCCTCGCCACCATCCCCTATGATGGGCAACCCCGGCGGCCGCGTGAACATCATGCAGTGGCGCGCCGCCTTCCAGCGCGACCTCGACCAGGGCCCGCCCACGACACGGGACCTCTACCCCAACGCCTGGACCGATCTCTACCCCGACGAGGTCCTGGGTGCCGCCGACGCCCGCCCGTATTCGGGGGCCCTGGGCCTGGAGAATCCCATCTCGCGGGGCCGGGCCTCGCCGGTTCTCGACCAGATGGCCGAGGGGTGGGGATCGATGACGGTCAAGCCCGACCAGCACGCCCTGGGCAAGGGTGTGTACCGCAACGGCGCCTGGCACGTCGTCATCACGCGCCCGATGGTCTCAGACGACCAGAATGCGCCGCGGCTCCTGCCCGGCAACCGGACGGTGGTGGCCTTCGCGGTCTGGGAGGGAGGCAACCAGGAGGTCGGTGCCCGCAAGGCCTGGTCGGCCTGGGTGCCGCTCGTCATCGCGTCCACCCCGCCCCCGGCCAAGCCATGACCCCCGCCACCGCCGACTCCGCCGTGCTCAAGGCCCTGGGGCGGGCAGCTGTCTACCGTACCCTGGGCAGCGCCTTCGCCTATCCAACACCTCCGCGACTGGCCGAGCTCGGACATGCGGCCGACACCGCAGCGGGTGGCGAGCTGCCGACCGGCATCCTTGAGGCCCTGACGGCGTTCGCGGCCGTTGCCCGCGAGGCGGATCCCCAGGCCCTCGCCGACGAGCATGTGTTCCTCTTCGACCGCCAGGTGCGTTGCCCGCCCTACGAGGGCGCCTGGGGCGATGCTCCGCAATTGGCCGGCAAGGCCGCGGCCCTCGCCGACATCGCCGGCTTCTACGACGCGTTCGGCCTCGGGGCAACGGGCGCGCAGCCTGACACCGAGGATCACATCGTCGCCGAGCTCGAGTTCATGAGCGCCCTGGCCGTAAAGGAGGCCTGGGCGATCGGCGAGGAGGATCAGGAGGGGCTCGAAATCACGCGCCAGGCCGAACGCGGCTTCCTGGCCGATCACCTGGGCCGCTGGGCACCGGCGTTCGCCGAGGCGCTACGGGGTGTCACCCCGCTGCCCTACTATACGGCCGCCGCCGGGCTGCTGGAGGAGTGGCTGCGCGCCGAGGGCGACCTCCTGGGCGTCTCCCCCGCGGCGTGCCTCGGGGGCCCGACCGACGATCCGCTCCAGCGTGAGGACGCCTTCAGCTGCCCGATGGCGGAGCCTGAGCCGGAGACCGAGGGAACCGACCAGCCCTAACCGCGAACGGCGAGCACGTGCATGACGTCCTTGACGCTGAGGTAGCCCACCAGGCGTCCGCCGTCCACCACCACGAGCCTGCCAAGCCCGTTCCGGGCCAGCTTCTGGAAGGCCTCCCACAGGCCGTCACCGGGCGTGGCAACGAGCGGGTCGGCGATCCGCTGCATCGCCTCTCTCACGGTCGTGGTGGACCATCGCTCCCGCGGGAGCTCCGTGAGCTGGCGGATGCTGAGGATCCCAACCGGCCGGCCGTCGGCCACGACGGGGAAGCTCGACACGTGGTGACGCCAGAAGAACTCGTCGACGGCCCGGGCCACCGACAGGTCGGGCTCCAGCTGCACCACGTCTCGGGTCATCACGTCGCGCACGGCCAGACCCTGGAGCGCGCGCCGGACCTCCGCCTCCTGCGCGCTGGTCTGGGCGGCCTGGCGGAGAAACAGGCCGATCAGCACGAACCAGAGCCCACCCAGGAAGTCTCCGGTGAAGCTCCGTAGAATGCCGAGCCCGATGAGCACGAGCGCCACCACGGCGCCCGCGCGTCCGGCCATTTGCGTGGCCCAGCCGAGGTCACCGCGGAAGTGCCAGAGCGCGGCCCGCAAGACGCGCCCGCCATCCAGGGGGAAGCCGGGCACGAGGTTGAACACGCCCACGACGGCATTCACGAGCGCCAGATACGTGAGCACCGCCGCCAGCACGGGCACCGGTTGCACCAGCCGTGCGGCCAGGGCCGCGACCGCGGCGATAGCGAAGCTCGTCAGGGGGCCGACGATCGCCATCGTGAACTCCTGGCCGGGATCGGACGGCTCCTCCTCCAGCTCGCTGACGCCGCCAAAGATGTGCAGGGTAATGGCCGAGACGGGCAGGCCGTGACGGCGCGCGACCATGGCGTGCGAGAGCTCGTGGACCAGCACCGACACGAAGAGCAGGAGGGCTGCCACGAATCCCGTCACCCAGTGGGTCAGCAGCGGCACATCAGGAAGAACGCCGGGGAAGTAGCCGACGGAGAGACTCCAGGTGATCAGCCCGAAGATGGCGAGCCAGCTGATATGGATCTGGATGGGAATCCCCCAGACCCGACCCAGCCTGGCCACCCCGCTCGTCAGTGGCACGTGCTCGGAGGCTCTTCGGTCCCGGGGTTGGCCGGGGTCCCTGTCTCCAGCTCGAGCTCGCCCCCGCCGGGCTCCGGGAATCCATAATCGTAGGCCTCGGCCGACGGCCGGCCCCGGAGCGGGCGCACCGTCGTCACCTGGGCTCGCAGGGCCTCGTCCAGCGTCGCCAGCACGTCGCTCTCGGTCAGGATACCGACCAGCCGACCGTTCTCGGTGACCGGGAGCGCGCCGATCTTCTGCTCGTGCATGAGGCGGGCCGCCGCCCGGACATCGGTGCCCGGCCCGACAGTGACGACGGCCCACGTCATCACGTCTCGCACGGCGAGCTCTCCGACCGCCTCGACGCCGAGGCCCAGGCGCTCTTGCCCGACCGAGCTGAAGAGGACCTGACGGAGGTCGCGATCGGTGACGATGCCGATCAGCCGCCCGCTGGCCGCCACGACGGGCAGATGCCGGATCTGGCGGGCAATCATCAGCTCGGCGGCATCCCGGACGGCCGCGTCCGGTCCGATCGTCACCACCGACGATCTCATCCGGTCCCTCACCGGGATGGCTTGCGGCCACACCGGCACTCGCCCCGCCAGCGCCCGGGCTGGTCCCGACTCGGCCCGGCGGCGCCTCATCGGTACGCGAAGGCCCAGCGGAAGGGCTTGGCCAGCACGTCCTTGGCCAGCACATCCTGGAAGGCTTTCAGGATATCGCTCTCGGTGACGATGCCGACGACCCGCTCGCCCTCCACCACCGGCAGGGCCCCGATCTTCTTCTCATGCATGCGGCGAGCCGCTTCCCCGATCGTGGTATCGGGGCGCGCCGTAACCACGCCCCAGGTCATGACCTCCCGGACGGTCAGGCGTCCCAGGGTGTCGGCCACCGCGCCGGCCTGTCCCTGGATGCTGGGATCGAAGATCACCTGACGCAGGTCGCGGTCGGTGACGATCCCGACGAGACGGCCCTCGCGGTCCACGACGGGCAGGTGCCGGATCCTCCGTGTCCGCATCATCTCGGCGGCGCCGCGGACGAGCGCATCGGAATGGATGGTGGCGACCCCGCGGCTCATGCGATCGCGCACGAGAATCGCCGCCCCTGGCCACTGCAGTGCCTCGAGCTCGTCAGCCTCCCGGCCGGGATGGAGGGGACGTCGCGTGCGGATCGCTCGGGTGATCGTCCGTTTCGGATGCCTCATCGTCCCCTCCTCTGGGGCGTCGCCACGATCAACGTCCGATGGTGTGAGTGGGCAGCAGCGTCTCGGGCACGGCGAAGTCGCCGAGGCGGGCCCGGGCGAGGCGCTCGAGCTCGCTCGGGGGCATCCGGATCGCGGTGGCCGGGTCACCCGCGGGCATGGTGACCTCGCCCACCGTCAGCAGGCTCCGGTCGATGAACGTCCGCAGCCCCCACAGTCCCCCGAAGGGGGGGATGGCCCCGGGCGCGCAGTCGGGGATCGCTGCGTAGATTTCCTCGACGGTGGCCAACCGCACGGGGCCGTGCCCGATCAGGCCCTTGAGCCGGTTCAGGTCGAGGGCGCAGCAGGCGGGAAGCACGGCCATGACGTAGCCATCGCGCTCCTTGACGATGAGAACCTTGGCCAGGGACCAGCCGGAGGTGTGCGAGACGGCGGCCTGCTCCTGGGCGGTCACGGCCGCGGCGTGGGTGACGCGCTCGTACTTGGCGTGCTCCGCGCTCAGGAGCTCGGCGAGGCGCTGGTTCATGGCTACCCCTTGATGTTGCCGATGGGCGCCAGGGAAACGACCCGGCGCGAGATGTCCAGACGGTGGACGACGTCCACCACCTCGGCGAGGCTCTTGTAGGCGAAGCCAGCTTCCTCGGCGACGCCCGATTTCGAGGCAGCACGGATGACGATCCCCCGAGTCTCCATCTCCTTCATCAGAGTCTCGCCCCACACCTGCCGCTTGGCCTGCGCCCGCGACATCGTTCGGCCGGCGCCGTGGGCCGTGGAGCCGAAGGTCTCCTGCATGGCGTGGGCGGTGCCGACCAGGAGGGCCGAGCCCGTCTCCATGGACCCCCCGATGATGACCGGCTGTCCGATCGCGCGATACGCCTCGGGCACGTCGGGAGCCCCGGGACCAAACGAGCGCGTGGCGCCCTTGCGATGGACGACCAGCTCCACGCGCTCGCCCTCGACCACGTGGCGCTCGAGCTTGGCGGTGTTGTGACAGACGTCGTAGATAACGGTGAGCCCGAGGGCCCGAGGGTCCCGGCCGAAGACGCGCCCCATGACCTCGCGCACCCGGTGGGTGATTACCTGACGGTTGGCGAAGGCCGTGTTGGCGGCGGCGTTCATGGCGCCGAAGTAGGCCTGGCCTTCGGGGGATTGAAAGGGCGCGCAGGCCAGCTCGCGGTCTCGAACGCTGATACCGTAGGTCCGCATGACCTGGTCGAAGGCGCGGAGATAATCGGTCCCGATCTGGTGACCGAACCCCCGCGAGCCACAGTGCAGCATGATGAGGACCTGGCCCGGCCCACTGATGCCCAGCGCGCGCGCGACCTCCGGGTCATGGACGCCGTCGGGCGGCACCACCTGGATCTCCAGGTAGTGGTTACCGGAGCCCAGCGTGCCGAGCTGATCCTTGCCCCGCGCCACGGCTCGAGCGCTCACGTGAGTGGGATCGGCCCCGGCCAGGCAGCCCCCGGCCTCGGTGGCCTCCAGGTCTTCCGGCCAGCCGTAGCCGTGGCGCACGCACCAGCGGGAGCCGTCCCGCATCACCTCCCGGAACTCGTCCCCACCGAGGCGGACGAAGCCTTTGGCCCCGACGCCCGAAGGCACCGCGGCGAAGAGCGCCTCCACCAGCGCCGTGAGTCGGGGACGAACCTCGGCCTCGGTGAGCGTCGTCCGCAACACCCGCATGCCGCAGTTGATGTCGAACCCGATCCCGCCCGGCGAGATGACTCCGCTGTCGGCTCGGAACGCGGCGACCCCGCCGATGGGGAAGCCGTACCCCCAATGGCCGTCGGGCATGCACATCGCGGCGCGGACGATCCCGGGCAGGCAGGCGACATTAGTGACCTGCTCGAAGACTCCCTGGTCCATCTGGGCGAGCAGCCGCTCCGAGGCATAGATGCGCGCCGGCACCAGCATGCCCGGCTTCTCGCTGGCCGGGATCTCCCAGATGCAGTCGCCGACCGGAATCGTCTTCATCGTCTCCCCGGATGTCGATCCTTCCTCAGATATCGATGACGACTCGCGCCCACCAGCCCTGGCCCCGGGGCTCGATGGCGAACTGGTGAAACGTCACCGCCTTGGCATCGGCGCGCAGGGCGGTGCGCTCGCGGTCGATGGTGCCGCCGACGAGGGTGGCCTCCAGCCGACAAGGCGAGTCTGCGGCCACCTTGACCTTGATCTGCGGGAAGATCATCTCCTCCTGATCCTTGAGGAAGATCAATTCTGCCAGCCAGTCGTAGAGCAACAGATCGAGCGAGGGGGCCGTGAGCGCCACCGTCCTCTCCACCGTCGCCGCCACCGTGGCGGGATCGACCATGACCTCGGCCAGCGCCTGCGCCGCCGTCGCGAAGAGGTCATCCAGATCGACCCCCTCGACCTCGAGCGCGCAGTCGGCAATGGCCACGGCGTCGAGAAACCGGTAGCGGCCCACGGTCCCCCGGAGCGCCTTACGCCGCTTTGATCGGGATGGTCGTCCCCTTCGCCGCCGGCGTCTTGGGCAGCGTCACCGTCAGCACCCCGTCCTTGAAGCCTGCCGCGACCTTACTGGCATCGACGGCCGCCGGCAAGCGCATTGCGCGGGCAAAGGCGCCGTACGAGCGCTCCATCCGGTGATAGTGCTGGTCCTTCTCCTCCTTCTCCTTGGTCTTCTCGCCCTTGATGGTGAGCAGCTGGTCTTGCAGCGAGACCTGGATGTCCTTCTGCTCGACGCCCGGGATCTCGGCCCGAACGACGTAGGCGTCCTTGGTCTCGGAGAGATCGACCTTCGGGGCCCATTCGCCGCCGACCTCGAGAGCCTCCCAGCCTGGCTCCGCGTCGAAGAAGCGCTCGAACAGCCGATCCATCTCTCGCCGCAGGCTCGTCATCCCTGTCCATGGGGCCAAAGCACGCATACTCCCCTCCTTCTGGCGCTCCCGGCGCCGTCCCGATCTCTGTGCAACGACACTGCCAGGACAAAGCGACGAGAATTCACGCTGTTGCCGGCCTCCTCGCGGCGCCGGGGCTGAGCGCGCGTGCCCCAGGCGGGGTGGCGGCGCCGCACCACGCAGCCCTCTCGACACAGCCGGGCCTCCTGGCTACGATCCCGGCATGATCCCTAGCCCGGACGGCCGCCGCCGGTGATCGTCGGCGTCCCCAAGGAGGTCAAGCCCGGAGAGCAACGGGTCGCCCTGACGCCGGCGGGCACCCGTGCGCTCCGGGAACACGGGCACCGCGTGCTCGTCGAGCGCGGGGCCGGCGCCGGCAGCGGGATCCGCGACGACGAGTTCGCCAAGGCCGACGCCGAGCCGGTCTCCGTCGACCAGGTGTGGGGGGAGGCGGAGCTGATCCTGAAAGTGAAAGAGCCGATTCCCGAGGAATACCCCGGGCTGCGGCCGGGGCAGCTCCTCTTCACCTATCTCCACCTGGCGCCGGCGCCGGAGCTGACCCGCGCGCTGCGCAAGGCCGACGTGATCGCCATCGCCTACGAGACCGTCCAGCGCCCCGACGGCGGCCTTCCACTCCTCACCCCCATGAGCGAGGTCGCCGGCCGTCTCGCCGTCCAGGAGGGCGCCTTTTACCTGAGCCGGGCCCACGGCGGTCGCGGAATTCTGCTCTCCGGTGTCCCCGGCGTGCCGCGGGGCAACGTCGTCATCCTGGGCGCCGGCACCGTCGGGCTCAACGCCGCCAAGGCGGCGATCGGCCTGGGCGCCGACGTCTCGATCCTGGACGTGAATCTCGACCGCCTGCGCTACGTCGACGATATCTTCCGCGGCCAGATCGTCACGCTCTTCTCCAACAGCTACACCATCGCCCGGGCCGTCGAGCGGGCTGACCTCCTCATCGGCGGCGTCCTCATCACGGGGGCGCGGGCGCCGGTGCTGGTGACCGAGGCCATGGTCGCCACGATGAAGGAGGGCGCGGTCATCGTGGACGTCGCCGTCGATCAGGGCGGCTGCATCGCCACCATCCGACCCACCACGCTCCTCGATCCCATCTACAAGGTCTCGGGCGTGGTGCACTATGGCGTGACGAACATGCCCGCCCTCGTGCCCCGCACCTCGACCTTCGCCCTCACCAACGCCACGCTCCCCTACGTCGTGGAGCTCGCCAGCAAGGGCGCAGAGCGGGCTGTCCGCGACAACCCGGCGCTGGGCCGCGGCGTCAACCTCTGGCGCGGTCGCCTCGTGCATCCGGCCGTGGCCGAGTCGTTGGGTGAGGCGGCTATGCCGCTGGAACGCGCGAGCTCTCGCTGATCACAACCCCGTGGGGTGAGCGTCGGCGGTCGAGCGCGGCGATCTCCTCGGCGGTGAGCAGGTTCCCCCGCTCGAGTCCCACGGCCCGGGCGACCGCGTCCAGACAATGCGCCCAGGTCGACCCATTGACGAAGAGCAGGCCGTCGACGCTCAGCGTTCCGCCCTGGTTGACGAAGCCCAGGGCGACGGTGCCGGGGCCAGTGCCCAGCGGACCCAGCGCGCCGAGAAGGGGCTCGGGACGAGTGTGCGCGACAAAAATACGTGCCGCCACGCTCTCCGGGTAGAGACGAGCCCGAGTATCAGCCGACACCAGGTGGCGCCGCTCGCCCGCGCTGCGCGGGGCCCGAAACCGCCCAGGCTCGAGCATGTACACGACCGCGTGGGGAACTCCCCTCGCCCCCAGGCGCTCCGACGCTTTGAGGACTTCCCCCAGCTGATAGGCGCCGACGGCCGTCAGGATCACGCGGGCGGCGTCCGGGGAATAGCTGGTCCAGTCCAGCCGCACTGCCCCGTCGCGCAGGAGGGCTTTCGCCTCATCGACCGAGAAGAGGTCGGGAATCGCCGCCACCTTGGGGACCACGAGCGTCCACACCTGGCCCCGCGTCTGATACACGGCCTGCATGACCACCGCTGCCGTGTTGAAGTCCGCCGGGAACACCACGCGGGAGACGTCGGCTGGCTCCCCGAGGAGCGCTTCGGCCAGCGCCGGATCCTGGTGCGAGCGCTCGTTCTTCGCGTTTTCCCAGGTATGTGACGTCAAGACCACGGGCACCGAGAGCCAGCCGGGCGGCCGACCGGCCGCGGCGAACTGGTCGGCGAAGATGATCTCCTGGCGGAGGACCCCGTGCATCTTCGCCCCGAAGGCCTCGTAGGTCACGATGATGTTCACGCCACCCTTGTTGGCGAGCGCGGCCGAGGCCACCGCCTCCTCGTTGAGCGCCGTGATCACCGCGCCGTCGAGGGCCTCGGGAATTCCCTCTTCGGGATCGGTCACGCGGAACTTCAAGGCGTCGAGCGTTTTCAGCATGCGGTTGCTGCGCATCTCGTCGGGGTTGCCCACCCGCGGCCGCAGGTGGGGGTTGGCCCGGACGATGGCCAGGAAGCCATCGTCGATGGCGGCCATCGGGCTGGCCAGGGTCCAGGCCGACCGCTCACGGCGGTCGTCGGGGACGCGCCGCCACGAGGGCTCGGGCGACTTCAGCAGGCTCACCTGGCGAGTGGCCAGCGCATGGTCGCGCTCGCGCGGCCGGCCGGAGCGGTCATGCAGTTGCAGCGCCCGCGCGGCTTGCTCGAGCGCCGCCGGCGGCACCCAGAGCCGCCTGGCGTGCTCGTTGAAACGTCGGGCGGCGACCGCGTCGGTGTGAGGATTCGTGCCGAGCGGCAGGTTGTGAGCGAGATTGGTCCCGGCGCCGTAGAAGCCGGCGCCTTTCGGGGCGACGGCCACGCCGTAGGGCAGCCGCACGGGATATCCCGCCTTGCCCGCCCTGATCGCAGTGGCGACGGCCTCCAGCCGGCGCTCGCTCTCGAAGATCGCCCACACGAAGGCGGCGGGGTCGCGGCCGTCGAAGACGAACGGATCAAAGTTGTTGAGCCGGAGATGACGCAGCAGCCAGGCGATGCCTCCCTGCTGGGCCATGGTCGTGCGCTGGTCGATCCGCCGGCCGTTGGCGATCATGATCGGCGCGACCAGGCCCGAATCCCCGGCCCGCCACCAGCGCGGCGCCCAGTCGCTGCCGCGCTGCTCCTCGAACGCCCCGTCGCTCAGGAAGACAACCAGGCGCTCACCCGGCAGCGGCATGTGCACGTACTGCAACTCGGCGAAGCCCAGGTAGCCGCCTTCGGCGAGTCCCCCTGCCGTGTGGATATTGACGTGGCTGCCCAGCGGTGAGTCTTGCCGACCGGCATCGTCCAGGCGGTACGCGTAATAGTCGCGGACGTAGCGGGTCAGTCCATCGTCCGACAGGTCGTAGCGCCTGGCGTGGGCCGAGGTCATGTTGCCGACCAGCAGGTTCACCGAGTCGATGGCGGCCACACAGTGACCCTGGCCCATGAGCCACGCCCGGGTCATGCCGGTCAGGGCATTGACGGCCAGATAGCCGACGTAGGCGGGCACCATGTTCAGTGCCCCGCCGGTGTGGCCTTCCGGAGAAGGCTTGAAGTCCTCCGCGCGCAGCGGCCGGCCGTCCATGTGGACGGTCCGCGCATACGTCTCGTGGACCACGAGCCACATCGCGGCGCTGGTGACGCGGTCCACTGCGCTCAGGAGCTCGTAGGCCGAGCCGCCATCTCCCCGCACCCCCTGTTCCTCCAGCGCCTGCACCATCGTCGCGACGCGGCGCTGCGTGATCGGGGTGTGACGGATCCGACCGTATCCCGCGACCCAGCGGACCCGGGCATCGTCAGCCACGAAGCGCCTCCATCGTGTCGCGCGCGATGATCGTCTCCTCGTCGGTGGGGATGACGAAGGCCCGGATGACCGACGTCGTCGTGCTGATGCAGGCCCCGGTGCCGACCGCCTCGGCGTTCCGCTTCCAGTCCAGCACGAGCCCACACCACTCCATCCCCGCGCAGATCCGCGCCCGCACCTGCGGGCTGTGCTCGCCGATACCGCCCGTGAACACGACCGCGTGAGCGCCATCGAGGGCGGCCAGGTAGGCCCCCAGGTACTTGCGCGCCCGGTAGCAGAAGACTTCGATGGCCAGCCGGGCCCGGGGATCGCTCGGCTCCCGGACCAGCAGATCCCGCATGTCGGCGCTGTGACCCGACAGCCCGAGCAGCCCGGATCGTTCGTTGAGCCAGCGTTCGACCTGGGCCGTGGTCACGCCCTCTTTCCGGGCGAGGTAACCGACGAGCGTGGGATCGAGATCGCCGGCGCGGGTGCCCATCACCAGTCCCTCCAGGGGCGTGAAGCCCATCGACGTGTCCACCGACACCCCGTCACGGACCGCGGCCACCGAGCAGCCATTGCCGAGATGGAACACGACGAGCTTCGCACCGGCCCCGCTCGGCCCGGCCACATCACGATACCGCGCCACCACGGAACGATAGGAGGTGCCGTGAAAGCCGAACCGGCGAATGCCGTGGCGCTCGGCCATCGCGTAGGGGAGGGCATAGCGATAGGCATGCTCCGGGAGGTGCGCGTGAAACGCCGTGTCGAACACCGCGATCATCGGCACCACCGGGCCAAGCACGGCACGGCAGGCGCGAATGACGGCCAGGCTCGGTCCGTTGTGCAGGGGCGCCAGATCTTCGAGCGCCTCCAGCCCCATCATCAGGTCGTCATCGATTCGCGCCGGCTCGACGAACCGATGTCCGCCATGCACGACGCGGTGCCCGACCGCTCCGATCGTCTGGGAGATCTTCGCGATCTCCTCGACGACCCGTCGGACTGCCGCATCATGATCGCGCACCTCGACGTCCTGGCCGCCGGCCCCCCCGATCCGCTCGATGACGCCGTGGCTGATTTCCTTGGCGGTCGCGCCTGTCCCCTCGAACCGACTCAGGCGGAACTTGAGCGACGAGCTTCCCGCATTGAGCACGAGCACCGTCAGAGCGCCCATGTGCCTGGCCCCACCTCTTTTGGAACAACCGTAGTTTCGAGCGCACGCTCCGTCAAGCGCTCGCCAACCACGATGTGGACGGGCGCTTGACAGCTCGCCGCTGCCTCACTAAGGTTGCTGGCGTTGCCCGGCCAGCCCGCGCCGGACCGAAGCGGAACCCAGGGGAGGCACCCATGAAGCGCTCCAGGATCACGGCGGCGGCTCTGGTGAGCGCGCTCGCCGTCATGCCGGCGTCGGCGGTGGCGCAAACCGTCACGTTGAAGCTCAGCCACTTCGTGCCGCCCGTCGCCCCCCCGCACGCCACGTTCCTGGCGCCGTGGGCGGAGAAGGTCGAGAAAGCCTCGGGGGGCCGACTCAAGATCCAGATCTATCCGTCGATGCAGCTGGGGGGCACACCGCCCCAGCTCATCGACCAGATCAAGGACGGCGTGGTGGACATCGGCTGGACCCTGCCGGGCTACACCGCCGGTCGGTTCCCCAGGAGCGAGATCATCGAGGTGCCCTTCCTCCACACCAACGCCCTGGGGACCACCCTGGCTCTCCAGGACTACTACGAGAAGTACCTCCGGGACGAGTACAAGGACTACCACGTGCTGCTGCTCCACGTGCACGGGGGCACGCTGGTGCACGCCAACAAGCCCATCCTGAAGCTCGAGGACTACCGGGGCCTGAAGATCCGCACCGCGAACCGGGCCGGCAGCGTCTACCTGCGCGCCGTCGGGGCCACCGCGGTGGGCGCCCCGGTGCCCGAGGTGCCGCAGATGCTCTCCAAGGGCGTGATCGACGGCGCGCTGCTGCCCTACGAGATCGCCCGGCCCCTGAAGGTGCACGAGCTGGTGAAGTATCACTCCGAGCTGGCCGGCCCGCAGCCCCGCCTGGGCACCAGCATGTTCCTGTTCGCCATGAACAAGAAGAAGTATGAGAGCCTGCCGCCCGATCTGCGGAAAGTGATCGACGACCACTCGGGGCGTCGCATCGCGGCGTGGGCGGGGCAGAACTGGGACGATATCGAAAAGCCCGGCAAGGACGCCGCCCAGAAGGCGGGCAACCACTTCCCGATCATGCCGGCTACTGAGGTCGAGCGCGTGCGCGCCGCCGTCAAGCCCGAGATCGAGAAGTTCCTCAAGGACCTGTCGAGCGCCGGCTTCGACGCCGCCGCCGCCTACGCCGAGGCCCAGGCGCTGGTCAAGAAGTACACCAAGTAGTGGCGCGGTGACCCGCGCCCTCGACGGCCTCGCCCGCGCCTTCGCCCTGGCCGGCGGGGCGCTGCTGGTCACGATCACCGGCATGTCGGTGGCCTCCATCGTCGGGCGGGCCGTGCTCGGCACGCCGGTGCCGGGCGATTTCGAGCTGGTGCAGGTCGGCTGCGGGGCGGGGATCGCGGCGTTCCTGCCCTACTGTCAGGCCCGGCGCGGCAACATCATCGTCGACTTCTTCACCGTCCGGGCCCCGGCGCGCGTGCAGGCCGCCCTCGACGGGTTCGGGGCGCTGGCCCTGGCCGCGGTCATGGCCGTGCTGGCCTGGCGCACCGCCGCCGGCATGCTGACCCTCAAGGCGGCCGGCGAGGTCTCCATGATCGTTGGTTTTCCCATCTGGATCGGCTACGCGGCCATCGTGCCCTCGCTGGTGCTGGCCACCCTCGTCGGCCTCGCCACCGCCATCGACTCCTGGAAAGTGGCCCGCGGCTGAGCGCAGTCGAGACCGGACTGGCGCTGTTCGCGGCGATGCTCGCGCTGATGGCGCTCCGCGTGCCGATCGCCATCGCCATGTTCATCCCGGGGGCCGTGGGCTACGCGCTGCTGGCCAGCCCCACCGTGGTGCTGAACCACCTCAAGGGCGCGGCCTGGGCCCGCCTGTCGGTGTACGACCTCTCGGTGATCCCGCTCTTTCTCCTGATGGGCCAGTTCGCCACCCAGGGCGGGCTGTCCCGCGCGCTGTTCCGGTTCGCCAACTCGCTGGTCGGTCACCGGCAGGCGGGCATGGCGATGGCGGCGGTGCTGGCCTGCGCCGCCTTCGGCACCATCTGCGGCTCCTCGGTGGCGACCGCGGCCACCCTCAGCCAGGTCGCGCTGCCCGAGATGCGCCGCCACCAGTACTCCGGCCGCCTGGCCACGGCGACGCTGGCCGCCAGCGGCACGCTCGGCATCCTGGTCCCGCCCTCGGTGGTCCTGGTCGTCTACGCGATCCTCACCGAGCAGAACATCGCCAAGCTCTTCGCCGCCGCCTTCGTGCCGGGCGCCCTGGCCGCGGCCGGCTACATCATCGCGATCGCCGTGTACGTGCGCCTGGTGCCCGGACAGGCCCCCTTGCTGCCCCGCGCGAGCCGCCGGGAGCGACTGGCCGCGGCTCGGGACGTGTGGCCGATCGCCGCGATCTTCGTCCTGGTCTTCGGCGGTATCTACGGCGGCCTGTTCACGCCCACCGAGGGCGCCGCCGTCGGCGCGGCGGGCACCTTCCTCACGGCCACGGCCAGACGTGAGCTCGGTCTGGCCGCCCTGCAGCGCGCCTTCCTGGGCGCAGCCGAGACCACCGCGATGGTCTTCCTGATCTTCCTGGGCGCCGACATGCTCAACGCCGCGCTGGCCGTCTCCCAGATGCCGGCGCAGCTCGCCCAGTCCGTGGCCGGGCTGGCGCTGCCGCCCCTGGCCATCGTGGCCGGGATCCTCGTCTTCTACGTGATCCTGTGCAGCGTAATGGACGAGCTGTCCATGGTCATCCTGACCGTCCCAATCCTCATCCCGGTGGTCACCGACCTGAGTCTTTTCGGCCTCACCGCCACCGAGAAAGCCATCTGGTTCGGCATCCTGGTGCTCTCGGTCGTGGAGATCGGGCTCATCGCCCCGCCGGTGGGCTTGAACGTGTACGTGGTCAATAGCCTGGCCCGCGACGTGCCCATGACCGAGACCTATCGCGGCGTCCTGCCTTTCCTGGCCTCGGACGCCGTGCGCGTCACGCTGCTGCTAGCGTTCCCGACTCTGTCGCTGTGGGCGGTGAGGTTGATCAGCTGATCGGTCGCCTGCCCACGCTCGTCAGCTCAGATCACTTGCGCGCACCGGGCGCGGGCCCTGCCGGCGTCTTCGCCAGCTCGGCGCTGTGCTTCAGGAGCACATCGCCCATCGCCTTCAGGAGATCGCCGCAGAGCTTGAGGCTCCGGCTCGCCGCCTTCGCATCGCTCTGCGCCAGCATCTCCGTCGCCGTGGGGCACAGGCCCAGAGGACCGCCCCCGCGCCCATGGTGCATCTCGCCCATCATGCCCATCATGCCGCCCATGCCCATGCCGCCGCGCGCGGCGCCCGGGGCCGGTTGGCCCGGGGCCGGCTGGCCTGGAGCTGGCGCTTGCTGTGGCGGGTGGTGAGGATCGGACGACTGGCCGGACTGCTGGGCGAGCGCCGCAAGCGTGGCGATGAGCACCACCACCACTGCGAGCACGATCGGACCCATGATGCGTGCCATGGCGAACCTCCTTCGAGAGATCTATTCGGCGATGATCTTCCCGCGGATCATCCCCATCTGGCAGGCGAACTCGAACTCCCCGGGCTGGGTCGGCAAGAACTCTACCGGCACGACCTCGCCCTCGGGCAGCGTGGCCGACTTGTTGAAGGCCGGGAGCAGAACCATCTCGGTGCAGGACGCGGACTCCTGACGCAGGAAGTTGAGCCGCACGGGCTTGCCCGTCGCCACCACGATCACATCGGGTGTATAGCCGCCTTTGACGAGCACCAGCTGCTCCTGATAGCCGCCGCTGCTCACCGCCGCCTGCACCCCCCTGGTCTTCACCATCCAGAAGAACCACACGATGAAGGCGATCAGGGCTAGGCCGGCGAGGTTCACGACGATCCGATCCCAGGTCATGACGGGCGCGGCCTCCACCGCTTGAGCCGGTTGGCATTGCCGATCACCGTCACCGAGCTGAAGGACATGGCCAGCGCGGCCAGCAGCGGTGATAACAGAATTCCAGAGAACGGGTAGAGGACGCCGAGGGCGATCGGCAGCCCCAGCACGTTGTAGATGAAAGCGCCGGTCAGGTTCTGGTAGACGTTGCGCATCGTCGCTCGACTGATCCGGATCGCGGTGATGACGCCGCGCAGGCTCCCCTTGATCAACGTGATGTCCGAGGCGGCGATGGCGACGTCGGTGCCCGTGCCGATGGCGAAGCCGACGTCGGCCTGAGCCAGGGCCGGCGCATCGTTGATCCCGTCGCCCACCATCCCGACCACCTTGCGCTCCAGCTGGAGCTTCTGGACGTTGAAGGCCTTGTCCGGGGGCAGCACCTCCGCCAGCACCCGCTCGATCCCCACCCGGCGGCCGACCGCCCGACCGGTGCGCTCGTTGTCCCCGGTGATCATCACCACCTCGAGCCCCATGGCCTTCAGGGTATCGATGGCCGCCCGCGAGTCCTCCTTGATCGTGTCGGCAACGGCGACGATCCCCGCGATCCGGCCGTCGATCGCCACGTACATCGGCGTCTTGCCATCGTCGGCCAGGGCGGCCGCTTGCCGGTCAAGGCCCTCCAGGCCGATTCCCCGATCGCGCATCAGCTTGGCGTTGCCGAGCAACACGCGCCGGCCTTCCACCGTGGCCTCGACCCCGTGGCCGGGAATGGCCGCAAACGCGGTGGCCTCGCCCAGGGCGAGGCCCCGCGCGCGAGCGCCCTCGACGATCGCCGCCGCCAGCGGGTGCTCCGAAGCGCGCTCGACGGCGGCCACGAGACGGAGGACCTCGGCCTCGCCGGAGCCCGGCATCACCACCACATCGGTGAGGGCGGGCTTGCCATGCGTGATGGTGCCGGTCTTGTCCAGGATGATCGTGTCGAGATCCTGCGCCGTCTGGAGCGCATCGCCACCCCGGATGAGGATGCCGTTGAGGGCGCCGAGGCCGACGCCGGTCGTCAGCGACATCGGCGTCGCCATGCCCAGGGCGCACGGACAGGCGATGATCAGGGTCGTGACGGCGACGATCATAGCGTAGGCCAGTCGGGGCTCGGGCCCGAACGTGTACCACACCGTGAACCCCATGATCGCCAGAATGGCGACGCCCGGGGTGAAGTACCCCGACACGACGTCGACGATCCGCTGCACCGGGACCTTGGACCCCTGGGCGTCCTGGACCATGCGGATGATGTTGGCCAGCGCGGTGTCCTTGCCCACCCGGGTGGCCCGGAACTTGAGGCTCCCCGTCTTGTTGATCGTCGCCCCGATGACCTCGTCACCGACCTTCTTCTCCACAGGAAGCGACTCGCCGGTCACCATGGACTCATCCACCGCCGAGCCACCCTCGCTGACCTTGCCATCTACCGCGATCTTCTCCCCGGGACGCACCAGCACCACATCGCCGACGAGGACCTCTTCGATCGGGACGTCGACTTCTCTCCCCTCGCGTAGTACGCGCGCAGTCTTGGCCTGCAGCCCGATGAGCTTCCTGATCGCTTCCGAGGTCCTGCCCTTGGCCTTGAGCTCCATGGCGAGGCCCAGGTCGACCAGCGCGATCACGACTACGGTGACGTCGTAGTAGACATCGGCGAACTCCATCGAGGGGAGCAGCTCGGGAAACAACAGCACGATCGTCGAGTAGACCCAGGCGACGCCCGTCCCCAGCGCGATCAGCGTGTGCATGTTGGCCGAGCGGTGCCGGAGGGCCTGCCAGGCGCCGGTAAAGAAATGTCGGCCGCTGTAGAGAATCACCGCCAGCGACACCACCCCCATGCCCGCCCACATCCACCAGAGCCGGTGGCTCTCCCGGGGAAACCAGTCGCGCAGACCGGGGAACAGCCACGGGTAGCTCATGATCATGGTGAAGGCGCCGACGGCCGCCCCGAACCACCACTGGCGCATGAGCGTCCGGTACTCCCGCTCCCGCGCCTGGCTCTCCTTGTCGACCACCCCGGGGGCGGCCAGGGGGGGCGCCTCGACGACCTCGTAGCCTGCCGAGCCGACCGCCGCCTTCACCGCCGCCAGGTCGGTCACGTCGGGCAGGTACTCGACCACCGCCTCTTCGGTCCCCGGATCGACCCGGGCGTTGAGCACCCCGGGCGTGTCCTGCAGCGCCCGCTCGATTTTCCTGACGCAGGAGGCGCACGTGATGGTGCGAACGAGGAAACGCGCCGTGGCCGGTCCGATCTGATAGCCGGCGGCCTTCACGGCGGCGTGCAGCGCGGAC
>DATBIM010000043.1:0-23715 GCA_036556905.1 Candidatus Methylomirabilota bacterium | reverse complement strand
GCGGGCGGCCGGGTCCGGGAAGTCGATCCCCTCCACCCGGTCGATGTAGGGCAGGCCCTTGAGGAAGTAGTCGGGGTTGCGGACGAACGTGGTCTTGACCTTGCTCTGGTGGTCCTCGAGCATCCAGGGGCCGGTGCCGATGACGGCTTCCGGCTTCTTGAGGTCGCCGAACTTCTCCACGGCCTCCCGGGCCACGATGCAGAGCGCCATCGGGTCGGCCAGGAAGTCGAGGAACCAGGCGTTCGGCTCCTTCAAGGTGAACATCACCGTGTGCGCATCGACCGCTTCCACCTTGGCGAGCGAGTTCATCAAGTGACGGTTGGCATTGCCCTTGATGGTCGTGAACCGGTCGAAGGTGTACCGGACGTCCTCGGCCGTCAGCTCGCGCCCGTCGAGAGGCGGCTTGCGGTGCCAGCGTACGCCCTTGCGCAGCCGGAAGACATAGGTGGTCTCGTTGGGCTGCTGCCAGGACTCGGCCAGGTCTCCTTCGAGCTCGAAGGTGCCGGGTTTCACGCTCGGGCCCGTCTTGTGCTTGAGCAGCCGGCTGTGGGTGAAGCTCAGGTTGATCATGGTCGTGTACGACGCGGTCAGGTGCGGGTCGAAGTGGGGCGGCGTGTAGCCGCGGAAGCGGAACTCCCCGCCACGTTTCGGGGTCGCGGCCCGAGCCGGCAACGCGGCGGCCCAGGGCCCGGCCGCGGTGGCGGCCAGGGTCACGCCACTGGCCTTGAGGAGCTGGCGACGACTCAGATCCATTGGAGTCCTCCTTGAGGGACAGCAATCTCGGCCGCGCGCCAGCTCCGTGAGGCCAGTCGGAGCGCGGCGCAGAATTCCAAAGAGTTAAGGCCAGGCCCGCGTCGCCGTCAAGTGGGCAACGCGTCCGAGCAGCCCACCTCAGTTGACATCAATATGCGACCCTCATATGCTTTGATGCGTGCGGACGACCATCGACCTCCCTGACGATCTCCTCACCCAGGCGAAGAAGCTCGCTGCGGAATCCCACCGAACCCTGTCCGCTGTCATACGGGACGCTCTCAGAGAGGCGCTGGCCCGGCGCCGGCGTACAGTCCGGCCAGGTCCGATGAAGCTGACGACGTTTGGGGGCACGGGGCTCCACCCCGGGGTCGATCTGGATGACACCGCGACGCTGCTCGATGTGATGTCAGACGCCGGTGATCCTCCTCGACGTTAACGTCCTGGTCTACGCCCACCGGGCGGATGCGCCCGGCCACGCTCGCGTTCGCGACTGGCTGGAGTCGGTCGTCAACTCGGACATCGCCTACGGTCTCTCGGACCTGGTCCTCAGCGGCTTCCTCCGGATCGTGACGCACCCCCGCGTCTTCAAGGAGCCGACCCCGCTGGGAACGGCGCTCACCGCCGTGACGGAGATTCGCGACCGCCCGAACTGCGTGTCGGTGGTCCCGGGCGATCGTCACTGGGAGATCTTCACCCGCCTGTGCCGCGAGTCCGAGGCCAAGGGAAACATCGTCGTCGACGCCTACCTCGCCGCCCTGGCTATGGAGTCTGGCAGCGAGTGGATCACCACGGATCGCGACTACGCGCGCTTCTCCGGCTTGCACTGGCGCCATCCGCTCTCCTAGCGCGGCGCACCATCGGCCAGTGGACCTGACACCAGAACGGGCCAGGGCGCGCGTAGCGAACCCTCACGATTGGCCCAGGGCCATCTCACTCCTGGGATGAATCCGGCGCCCGACCATATCGACGCCAGAGTGCGCGTCCCACGGCGATGAGACCTATAACGACGAGCACGGGGGCCGCGACAACGAGCCAGCCTATGCCCAGCATGACGACAACACCGATGACCAGCGCGATCACGGTCATGCCGGTTGAGAGCACCAGGATCAGGAGCCGGAGGATAGGCATGCGCCTATGCCCTTCCGCGACATGGCCGATTCATCTCCCCGGTACCGCCGCCACTCAGATTCCTCGCCCGCTGAGCTTGGCGGAGAGCGGGCCTGGATGTTCCATCAGCGACGGTCGATTCCCGGCTCAGGGGCGAGCATGCCCCCGTGCACCCGGCGCACTTCGACTTCGGCGCCGTCGGCGATCGCCAGCATGCCCAGGGCCGCTGGCGCCACCTCCGCGCGGCGGCCGTTCCCCGGCACGAGACTCACGACCCAGGCCCGGAGCGGTGCGCCGTCCGGATTCACCAGCTCGACGATGGCGCCGACGCTCACTCCCAGTCGGGTCGCGGTGTCCGCGCTCAGGCGGATGGAGCGACCTGGCCCGGCCGCGAGGTCGGCGGCGGCGCCCAGCGGCACGCGGACGCGGGCTGAGCGCAGCGCCGCACGACGCGCGGTGGTGGCGGCGCCATCGACCGCACCCGCGCGCAGCACCACGCCGTAGGTCGCCTCCGCCGCTTCTGGCGTTACGTAGCCGGCGACGAGATCGGCGGCGACGAGGGCGGGATCGCGCTCGAGGGCGTCGCCGAAACCACCACCGCCGCTCGACTCCATGACGAAGAGGTCGCCGGGCTCCAGGGGGAAACCGCTCACCTTGCCGGGCAGGGGTGAGGGTTGCAAGGGACGGTCGGCGCGGCGCACCCAGAAGCGATTCGTCGCGCCGCTCCCGCCGCCGCATACGCCGAACGGCGGCAGCACCGCCTTCTCGGCGAGCACGGAGAGCTGGGCGCCCGGGGCCAACACGCGGATCTCGCGCACCAGGCCCAGGCCGCCACGCCACTGGCCCGGGCCGCCCGAGTCCGCCCGCAGCGCGGTGCGCTCCACGCGCACCGGGTAGAGCTGCTCGACGGCCTCCACGGGTTGCAGCGTGGTCATGTCGCTCTCGGTCCACGTCCGCACGGCGTTGCTGCCGTCGCCGCCCGCGAAGGCGCCGGTGCCGCCGGCCGGGTACTCGTAGAAGATGAATGTCTCACCCGTGCGCGGGTCCGGTCCGCCGACGTAGCAGTGGTTGGCGCCGCCCTTGAGGTCGCCGGTCACTCGGCCGCCCAGCGCCCGGGCCAGGGCGCCCATCACCGCCGTCTCCACGCAGTACTTCACTTCGACCATGCCCCCGCACGGCGCCGGCGGCTGCGCGTTGACGATGCTGCCCGGCGGGGTGATCACGGTCAGCGGACGGAAGGCGCCGGAGTTGACGTCGGCGCCCGGGTCGAGGAACGCCTTGACGATGGTGAAGGCGCCCGTGGGCGCCATCGCCGGCCCCACGTTGGTGGGGCCGGCCGTCTGCGGGGAGGTGCCGGTGAGGTCGACGGCGATCGTGTCGTCCGCCACCACGACGCGCGCCCGCACGGTCAGCGGCTCCAGGCGCTCGGTGCCGGACTCCAGATGGGCCTCGTACCGGTACTCGCCGTCGGGCAGCGCGCGGATGGCGCGCCGCATGCGGGCCTCGGCGCGGTCCATCAGCTCGCCGACGGCGGCGCGGATCGTCGTCGTCCCGTAGCGCGCGGCCAGCTCCTCGATGCGCTGGGCGGCCTTGCGACAGGTGCCGATCATCGCCTGGAAGTCGCCCTGGCGCTCGCGGGGCCCGCGCATGTTGGCGAAGAGCAGGTCGAGCGCCGCCTGATTGGGCCGGCCGCGCTCCACGATACGGATGGGCGGGATGCGCACGCCCTCCTGGAAGATCTCGGTCGCCCGGCCGGACAGGCTGCCCGGGCTCATGCCGCCCACGTCGCCCCAGTGGGCCCGCACGACGGGGAAGACGAAGAGCTGCGAGGCCCCGTCCGCGCCCGGGGCGAAGAGGGGATAGATCATCGCGACGTCGTTGAGGTGCGTGCCGCCGGTGTAGGGGTCGTTGTGCAGGAAGATGTCCCCGGGGTGGATGTCGTCGCCGAACCGCTCGCGCACGGCCTTCATGGACCAGGCGATGGGGACGATGTGCAGCGGGTGGTCCTGGCCTCTGGACATGGCCACGATCTGGGCCTGGCCATCCATGAGCACGCAGGAGAAGTCCTCGCCCTCGTAGAGGATCGAGGAGTAGGCGGTCCGAACGAGGGTCACCCGCATCTCGCGCACGATCGAGACGAACGTCTCCCGGAGCACCTCCAGCGTGATGGGATCGATCACGCGCCGTCCTCCCGCACCAGGCGCAGGTTGCCGTGGGGATCCACGTCGCCGCGCCAGCCGGGTGGGATGACCGTCGTCGCGCCAAACTCCTCCACGAGCGCGGGACCGCGGAGCCCGGCCTTCTCGGGCAGCCGCGCGCGTTCCCACACCGGGCAGTCGTGCGCGACACCGGCAAACCAGACCGGCCGCCGTTCCACCAGCGCCTCCGCGAGCGACGTCGTCGCGCTCCGGTGGCGCTCGGGAACGGGCCGGTGCACGAGGCCGTAGGCGGTCAGGCGAGCATTGACCAGCTCGACCGTCGCGTCGGGGTTCGCGTGACCGTAGGCGGCCAGGTGCTGGCGGTGAAATGCCGCGTCGATCTCCCCGAGCGCCGGCAGGGCAGTGCCCGCTTCGCCCAGGGCGACGTTCAGCTCGAAGGCCTGACCGCGGTAGCGCAGGTCGAGCGAGCGGAGCAGCCGCTGCCGATCGCTGGCGAACCCCTCCAGCTCGAGCTGGCGGCGGGCGGCGCCCTCCATCTCCACGAAGAGCTGGCCGAGCACGGCGAGCCGCTGCCCGAGCGGGCCCACGCGGGTGCGGACGTCGTCGTGCTTGACGTCCGAGGCAAGCAGGCCGAGCGCCGAAAAGTTGCCGGGATGCAGCGGCACCAGCACCCGGGGGATGCCGATCTCCTCGGCCAGGGCCGTGGCGTGCATCGGCCCCGCCCCGCCATAGGCGATGAGGGTGAAGTCGCGCGGGTCGTGACCGCGCTGGATCGAGATCTCGCGGATGGCCGAGGTCATCCGGGCCACGGCGATCCGGATGATGCCCTCGGCCAGCGCCTCGACCGTCAGAGCGGCGCCCTGGCGCGCCGCGAGGTCGGCGACGGCCTGTCGGGCCCGGGCGGGGTCGAGGGAGATGACACCGCCGAGCTGGCGGGTGGCGCCGATGCGGCCCAGGACGACGTTGGCGTCGGTGACGGTGGCGGCGTCGCCACCCAGGCCGTAGGCGGCCGGCCCCGGCACCGCCCCTGCGCTGCGCGGGCCCACGTGCAGGCTGCCGTCCACATCGACCCAGGCGATCGAGCCCCCGCCGGCGCCCACGCTGTGGATCTCCAGCTGCGGCACCTTGACGGGAAAGGCGGCGAGCATGGCGTCGGAGGTGGTCAGGGGGATGCCGTCCCTGACGAGGCACACGTCGGTCGAGGTCCCGCCCATGTCGTAAGTGATGAAGTCGCGCATCCCCACGGCTCCGCCCACGAAGCACGCGCGACTCACTCCGCCGGCCGGGCCCGAAAGGATGGTCTTGATGGGCAGGCGCCGCGCCGTCTCGGTCGTCATCATTCCACCGCTGGAGGCCACGGTGAGGACGCCGTGCGTGTAGCCGGCCGCGACCAGACGCTCCTCGAGCCCGGTCAGGTAGCTATCCATGAGGGGCTGCAGGTAGGCGTTGAGCACGGTGGTCGAGAAGCGCTCGAACTCGCGGTACTCGCCCACCACGTCGGCCGAGCACGACACGGGCAGGCCGGGCCGCCGGCCCTTGGCGAGGTCGGCCACGAACCGCTCGTGGGCGGGGTTCAGGTAGGCGTGCAGGAAGCACACGGCGAGCGCCTCGGCGTCGGCGGCCAGCGCTCCGTCGAGCGCCTGCTCCGCGCTGGCGGTCTCCAGGGACACCAGCACCGAGCCGTCGGCGGCGAGCCGCTCGGTGACCTCGAAGCGGTGCTGACGCTCGACGACGGGCCGGGGCCGCACGAAGGTGGGCACGAAGAGGGCGGGGATGTTGCGCTTGGTGCGGCCGATCTCGATCAGGTCGCGGAAGCCGGCGGTCGTGAGCAGGGCCACGCGCGCGCCGCGCCGCTCGAGCACGGCATTGGTGCCGACGGTGGTGCCGTGCACAAGCCGGCGCACGTCGCGGCCGGCGATGCCCAGCGCGGTGAGACCGGCCAGCACGGCCGCCGCCTCGTCGCGCGGGCGGGACGGCACCTTGGTGATGACGACCCGTCCGGTCTCGGCATCGACGGCGCTGAGATCGGTGAAGGTGCCGCCGACATCGATCCCCACGATGAACACGCGCGGATGATAGCATTGCGGCCATGACGACCAACCCCGACGCCATCCGCCATCTGTGGACCCACAAGACCCAGGACCACCCCTGGCTTCCGGACACGGACCTCGTCATCGACCACGCCGAGGGCGTGTGGGTGTGGACCGAGCGCGGCAAGAAGCTGCTCGACGGGTTCGCCGGCCTGGCCGTGGTGAACGTCGGCCACGGACGGCGGGAGATCGCCGAGGCCATCGCCGAGCAGACGACGCGTCTGGCCTACTATCCGACGACGCGCCAGTTCTCCAACCGACCGGCCGCCGAGCTGGCGGCCACGCTGGCCCGGCTCACGCCGGGGGACCTGGACTACTCCTTCTTCGCGGTCAGCGGCGCCGAAGCCAACGAGCGGGCCATGCAGATGGCCCGCCACTACTGGCTGGCCACTGGCCAGCCCGGCAAGCACAAGGTGCTCTCGCTGCAAGGCGGCTATCACGGCGGGACGATGGGCACCTTCGCGGTGTGCGGGCTGCCCCAGCTCACCGCGGCCTACACGCCGCTGCACGTGCCGGGCTTCATCAAGGTCGCGCCGCCGTACCCGTTCCGCGACCGGGGCCCGGGGACCGACGAGGCCCTCATCGAGCGGCGCGCCGGCGAGCTGCGCGCCGCCCTCGTGGCCGAGGGACCGGACACCGTGTCCGCCGTCATCATGGAGCCGGTGATCTCCTCGGGGGGCTTCATCATGCCGCCCATCGGCTGGCTCCGCGCGGTGCGCGCCCTCTGCGACGAGCTGGACGTGCTCATGATCGCCGACGAGGTCATCACCGGCTTCGGCCGGACCGGCCGCTGGTTCGGCTGCGAGCACGACGGCGTTGTCCCCGATCTCATGACCGTGGCCAAGGGCATCACCTCCGGCTACATCCCGCTTTCGGCCGCCATCGCGCGCCGGCGGCTCGCCGATGCCTTTCCCGAGAACGCCAAACAGGAGAATGTGCACCCGGGCACCTATTCCGCGCATCCGGTGGCCTGCGCGGCCGCGCTGGCCAACATCCGGCTGATGGAAAAGGACGGCCTGGTGGCCAACGCCGCCGCGATGGGGACGCGCCTGCTCGAAGGCCTGCAGCAGGCGGTGGGCAAGCGGCGCATCGTCGGGGAAGTGCGCGGGCGCGGGCTCATGGTGTGCGCCGAGCTCGTGGAGCCTGACGGGTCGGGCCGGCCGCTCGACCCGGAGCTGGTGGGAAAGCTAGACCGCAAGGCCTGGGACCGCGGGGCGATCGTCTACGCACGCGGCCGGGTCGTCCGCCTGGCCCCGCCCCTCTGCATCACCCGCGACGAAGTCGATCGGCTGGTGGACATCGTGGCGGCGAGCATCGACGAGCTGGAGGCCGAGCTGACATGAACATCACGATCCTCGACGACTACCAGGACACGGTGCGCACGCTGGCGTGCTACGAGAAGGTCGCCGGCCACTCCGTGACGATCTGGAACGACCACACCAAGGACGTCGATACGCTGGCCGGGCGGCTCAAGGACACCGAGGCCCTGGTGCTCATCCGCGAGCGCACGCCGGTCCGGGCGCCGCTGCTCGAGCGCCTGGACAAGCTCCGGCTGATCAGCCAGGCCGGTGTCTATCCGCACATCGACGTGGAGGCGTGCACGCGGCGCGGCGTGGTGGTGTCGGCGCTGACCGGCCCCGGCCGGCCTTCCTACGCGACCGCCGAGCTGACCTGGGGGCTCATCATCGCGGCGTTCCGCCGCATCCCCCAGGAAATGGCGGCGCTGCGGGCGGGCAAGTGGCAAGCCTATCCCATCGGCATCGGCCTGCGCGGCAAGACGCTGGGGATCTACAGCTACGGCAAGATCGGGGCCGTGGTGGCCGGCTACGGCAAGGCCTTCGGCATGAACGTGCTGGCGTGGGGACGCGAGGCCTCGACCACCGCGGCCCGCGCCGACGGCGTTACGGTGGCCCCGAGCAAGGAGGCGCTGTTCGCGGAGTCGGACGTCGTCTCGCTGCACCTGCGGCTGATCGACGCCACCCGTGGCATCGTCACCGCCGCCGATCTGGCGCGCATGAAGCCGACGGCCCTCATCGTCAATACCAGCCGGGCGGGACTCATCGCGCCGGGGGTGCTGGAGGCGGCGCTGGGGGCGGGCCGGCCGGGGATGGCCGCGGTCGACGTCTACGAGGAGGAGCCGGTGCTGGGTGGCCGGCACCCGCTCCTGGCCATGGACAACGTGATCTGCGTGCCCCACCTCGGGTACGTGGAGCGGGACGGGCTCGAGCACATGTTCACCAATATCTTCGACCAGATTCTCGCCTACGTGAGCGGCAAGCCCATCAACGTCGCGAACCCGGCGGCGCTCGGGCGCTAGCCCGCGCCCGGTCCCGCCGCCGCCGCGGAGGAGGAACGAGCGTGGCGCTCGAGGTGCCGGATGGATGGGGGCTCGACGGCAAGGTGGCTGTCGTCACCGGGGGTGGCGCGGTCGGCGACGGCATCGGCAACGGCCGGGCGGCGGCCATCCTGCTGGCCCGGGCCGGGGCCCGCGTGGTGGTCGTCGATCGGGAGGGCGCGCTGGCCAAGCGGACCGTGGAGATGATCGGCGCGGGCGGGGGCGAGGCCATCGCGGTCGAAGCCGACGTCACCCGGGCCGCCGACTGCGCGGCCATGGTCCAGACGGCGCTCGATCGGTTCGGGCGGCTGGACCTGCTCGATAACAATGTCGGCATCGGCAGCCGGGGCTCCATCATCGACGAGACCGAGGAGAGCTGGCGCCGCGTCATGCAGGTCAACGTCGACAGCATGTTCCTGGCCGCCCGGCACGCCATCCCCGCCATGCGCCGGGTCGGCGGCGGCGCTATCGTCAACGTGTCGTCGATCTCGGCGCTGCGGCCTCGCGGCCTCACCGCCTATTCGGTCTCCAAAGGCGCGGTCATCGCGCTGACGCGGGCGATGGCGGTCGATCACGGCGGCGAGGGCATCCGCGTCAACTGCGTGGCGCCCGGTCCCGTCTACACGCCGATGGTCTACGCCCGCGGCATGAGCGACGCGGCCCGCGAGCGGCGGCGGCAGGCCTCGGCCCTGGGGATCGAGGGCACCGGGTGGGACATCGGCCACGCCGTGCGCTTCTTGCTCTCCGCCCAGGCCCGCTACATCACCGGGCACGTGCTCGTCGTCGACGGGGGCACCTCCCTGACAGCCCCCGCGCGCGATTCCCGCTAGCCCCTGTGCTAGACTCCCGGCGCGCCCCATGAGGGAGTTCCGGCCGCTGACCTTCGACGCGCTGACGGTGGGTGACGAGTTCGTCTCGGACGAGCACCTCGTCACGCCGGAAGACATCGAGACCTACGCCTTCGCCGTCGACGATCATCACCCGTGGTTCTTCGGGCCGTCGCCCTTCGGGGGTCCGGTGGCGCACCCCACGCTGCTGGGCAATCAGGCCCTCCGCCTGCGCCACAGCAAGTACATCGTGTCCGCCGGCCTGCACGCCAAGATGGAATTCAACTTCCTGCAACCGCTCCGGGCCGGGATGCGCGTGCGCTCGCGCGGGCGGGTGATCGACAAGTACCGGCGGCGGGGCAAGCCCTACATGGTCACCGAGTTCGTCACCGAGGACGAGCACGGGGCGCCCCTGGTGCGAGGGCAGTTCACCCAGATGCTGATCGAGGGCTGACGATGGCGGTAACGGCCGGGCCGATCACCGTGGGGCTGATGCTTCCCAGCCTGGTGAAGGAGATCTCCCAGCGGAAGATCGACGCCTACTCGGGTGTGCGACCACGCTCCATCCACACCGACGAGGCGTGGGCGCGCCAGAAGGGATTCCGCGCCCCCCTGGCCCAGGGGATGATGTCCACCGCCTACGTGTCGGAGATGATGACGCAGCTGCTCGGGGCCGGCTTCGTCAAGGGCGGCACGCTCTCCATGAGCTTCATCAAGCCGGTCTACGCCGGCGACCGGCTCACCGTGCACGGCGTGGTGGCCGCCTTGCGTCCTCAGGAGGGCGGGACCCGCGTCGTGGTCGACGTGTGGTGCGAGAACCAGCAGGGCGAGAAGACCGCGGTGGGGACGGCCAGCGGTCTGCTTCTCGGTTAGCGAGCCCGCCTGCGCTCGGAGCCGGGCCGGGGAGGAGGGCAGCGCCGATGAAGATCACGAGAGTCGAGTCGCTCCACGCCGACGCCGGTCAACGTAACTTCGACTTCCTCAAGATCTCGACCGACGAGGGAGTCGTGGGGTGGAGCGAGTACAACGAGTCCTTCGGCGGGCTCGGGGTGAGCGCGGTGATCGACGGGCTCGCCCCCCTCATCGTCGGCAAGGACCCGCGCGCCTGGGAGGCGCTGGTCACCCTGCTGTATGCGGTCCGCCGCCAGGCCAGTGGCGGCGTCGTCCAGCAGGCGATCGGGGCCATCGAGAACGCGCTCCTCGACGTCAAGGCCCGGGCCCTGGGGATCCCCGTCTACGAGCTCCTGGGCGGACCTCTGCGCGAGCGCATCCGGCTCTACTGGTCGCACTGCGGGACCTATCGCCTGCAGTGGTGGAAGGAGATGCAGATCCCGCCCCTCCGCACCCTGGACGACGTGCGCGCCCTCGGCAAGGAGGTTGTGGCCCGGGGCTACACGGCGCTGAAGACCAACGTCTTCATGCTGGGCGAGGACCCGTATCTGCACTCCCCGGGCTTCGCCCGGCGGGGGCCGGGCTTCCCCGAGCTGAACGCCGAGCGCCCCGTGCTGGAGGCGCTGCGCGGAGAGCTGGAGGCGTTCCGGGAGGGGACGGGGCCGCGGATGGACATTTTGGTGGACCTCAACTTCAACTTCAAGACGGAGGGGTTCCTCCAGGTCGCCCGCGCCCTCGAGCCCTTCGACCTCTTCTGGGTGGAGATCGACACCCGCAACCCGCAGGCCCTGCACTACATCCGCTCGCGCACCAGCATCCCCGTCGCCTCGTGCGAATGTCTCTTCGGCCGGCGGGACTATCGTCCTTACTTCGATCAGCAGGCGATCGACGTGGCCATCGTCGATGTCCCCTGGAACGGGCTGGGCGAGTCGCTCAAGATCGCCACGATGGCCGACACCTACGAGGTGAACGTCGCCCCCCACAACTTCTACGGCCACCTGGCCACGATGATGTCGGCCCACTTCTGCGCCGTGGCGCCGAATGTGCGCATCATGGAGATCGATCCCGACCGCGTGCCGTGGTACGACGACCTCGTCACCGTCAAGCCCGCGATCAGGGACGGCTACCTCCAGGTGCCGACGGGTCCCGGCTGGGGCACCGAGGTCAACGAGGAGGCCGTGCGCGCCCATCCACCGCGGAAGCGGTGAAGCCGCAGCGGCCAGCCGGCACACCCGCCCGCGTCAGTCGAAGGTCAGCACCGTGCGCGCAACCTCGCCGGCCTTCATCGCCCGGAAGGCCTCGTTGATGTCGTCGAGCCGGCCCCGGCGCGTGACCATCTCGTCGAGCATGAGCCGGCCCTGACGATAAAACTCGAGGTAGCGGGGGATGTCGATGCGGAAGCGGTTGGAGCCCATCCGCGACGTCTGCACGCGACACTCCGGGCGGATGGCCATCCAGGGGAACTCGATCTTCGCATCCGGCGGCAGGACACCCACGATGGTGGCCGTGCCCCGGATGGCCAGGCTCTCGATGGCCTGACGCACCAGGGTCGTATTGCCGACGGCCTCGAACGCATGATCCACACCGGCCCCACCGGTCAGCGCGCGGACGGCTTTGACGGGATCGTCCTTGGTGCTGTTGACGACGTGCGTGGCCCCGACCCGGCGGGCCATCTCCAGCTTGGAGTCGAAGATATCGACTCCGATGATCTGCCGGGCCCCGCCGATGCGGGCGCCCTGGACGATCGACAGCCCCACGCCGCCGCAGCCGAAGACCGCCACGGTTTGGCCGGGCTCCAGCCCCGCGGAGCGCAGTGCGGCCCCCACCCCGGTGAGGACGCCACACCCCACGAGGGCGGCCCGGTCGAGCGGTAGATCGGGATCGATCTTCACCACCGAGTTCTCGTGGAGCAGCATGCGTTCGGCGTAGCTGCTGATGCCGATGAACTGTCGCAGCCCCTGGCCCTGCTGGGAGAGCCGCGGCGGGGCCGACTCGGCGCGAGTGACGACGCCGCCGACGCAGAGGTTGGGATGGCCGTCGAGGCACTGGGCGCAGCTGCCGCAAAAGCCGGAGAGGCAGGCCACGACGTGATCCCCGGGCTTCACCGCGGTCACGTCACTGCCCACCGCCTCGACGACGCCGGCGCCCTCGTGTCCCAGGACCATCGGCCGATCCAGCGGCCATCGCCCCAGGCCGTCGACCACGTGGAGGTCGCTGTGGCAGACACCGGTCGCCGCGGTGCGGACGAGGACCTCGCGCCCCCACGGCTTGTCGATCTCGACCGCCTCGATCGTCAGTGGCGCGTGCACCTTGCGAAACACCGCGGCCTTCATCTGCATGCTGGCCTCCTCATCGCGAGCCCGCCGGCGGGCCGAGCGGAGCGCACCTGCCGTGGGCGGTTCAGGAACACCGGGACGCGCGCAGTATAAACCGGTGGAGGACGGTCAGGGGGCGTCGCGGGGCAGGAGGCGGCGGGCGCCGATCCAGCGCTCGCGGAACCAGTCGCCATCCACCCGCGAGATCTTGACGCCACCGCCGCGCTGGCTGGCGTGCACGAACTGCCCGGCGCCGACGTAGATGCCGTTGTGGCGGAGGCGGTCGAAGAACACCAGGTCGCCGGGCCTGAGCGCATCACGGCCGACCGGCGTCCCATAGGCGTACTGTCGCGCGGCGTTGTGCGGCAGGGACACACCCACGCTGGCGTAGACGTACTTCACGAAACCCGAGCAGTCGAAGCCGGCGGGACTCGAACCGCCCCACGCGTATGGCCGGCCGACGTGTCGAGTCGCAAGCTGCACGACGTGATCATCGGCCGGGGCTGGCCGCGAGGTGCGAGCCGGGTCCGGGCTGGCGCGCCGGTGAGTTCCGGTGACGGCCCTCCAGGGGCCGCGATCAGTGTCGCCCACGTACCAGCCCCCGTGGGCGTAGAGGTAATACCTGTCGTTGTGGTGCACGGCGTCGCGGCCTTCGCGCAGATACAACCGCCACTCGGGTACCCAGACGAGGCGGGGAACGCCGGGGGAGCTGGCGCCGGCGGCATCCAGGTAGTCTCCGCCGATGGCGGTGTCCGGGGGCGGCGGCTTCGCGATCACATACTCGGGGGAAAGCGTCCCGTCACGAGTCGGCGCCAGGCTGGTGCAGCCGGTGGCGACGAGCCCGAGCGCGATGGCGGGACCGAGCCAGGGACGGGTCATCAAGCAGACAAGGTGCCAGCCCTGCTCCCGCCCAATCGCCCTGTTGCAGCACCGATCGAGCGCCGGTGTTCGGTGGTGGACGCAAGAAGGCTGACACGCGTGCCACGCTGGCCCGCGGACTACGAGACCGAGATCCCCCAGATGGCCTTGGCGGCGAGCCCGATCAAGTACGTCACGACAACCGCGGCGCCCAGGATGGTGGCGTTGGTCGTCAGGCGACGGCCCATGCGCATGCCGGAGAGAAATGCCAGGATCGCCGACACCGTAACCGTGGCCACCGCGCCGGTCAGTATCGGCACCGCGATATTGCGAGCGCCCAGGGCGACCGGCAGGACAGGCACGAGGGCGCCCAGGATGTAGGACACCCCGACCAGCCCGGCGGCGCGCAGGGGGCGGGCCGCGGATGTGACCTCCGCCGGGCTCTCGCCCAGGAAGGCGCGGCGCTCTTCCTCCAGGCGAGTCATCTCGTGTTCGGAACTGCTGGCGACGTAGGCGCCCGCGGCCATCGAAAACGCCCCCGCGACGGCGACCGTGGAGCTCGCCACCAGGATCGATCCCGCATCGGCGAAGGCGGCGAAGAATCCGGCGACGGCCCCCAGGATCTCGACCAGGCCGTCATTGAAGCCGAGGAACAGGCTGCGAACGCTCTCGGGATCGACACGGCGGGCGACCCCGGCGCTGACCACCTGATCCTCATGACGCAGCTCGTCGTCGAGGATCGTGCGCACGGCCTGGCCCAGCGGCGCGTGGCGATAGCTCTCCCAGAGCGTGAGGTATTTGCGGACGCCGTAAATCTCGATGGCCTCCAGCACCAGGTGAATGGCCGGATCACCGAAGAGCCGGCAGACGAGCGCCAGCAGGCGAAGCTTGAGGGCCCGCCAGAGATCGAGGCGACGGATGTCGGTGCCGAAGAAGTCTTGCCAGAACGCGGCGTGGCGCGTCTCGATGGGGATGAGCTGATCCAGCACGCTCCGCAACGGCTCGCCGGCGATGTTCCGCAGCTCGCGGTACAGAGCGAGGTCGAAGAGCTCGTCGAGGACGAGCGTCCGGGCCAGCCGGGCGTCGCCCGCGGAGCCGATCTGCTGTCTCACGACGCCCCCGCGTGTCGAGTGGCTGGGCCCGGAGAAATCCGCATCACGGCACATTGTCCCAGCGAAGCGGACCGTGTGCCACCCGCCGCCAGGCGGGCGCCGCCTGGTCGGCGAGTGATCCTGGACGGTCAGTGGTTGTTCGGTCGTCCGGCGGGGTTAGAGCAGGCCGTGCGCGGTGGCGTATGCGACCGCCTGCAGGCGGCTGTGCACGCCGAGCTTCCCGAGAAGGTTCTGCACGTGGTTGCGAATCGTTGCGGGGCTCACGCCCATCCGCTCGGCGGCCACTCGCGTGTTGGCGCCGGTGGCCAGCAGGCGCAGCACCTCGCGCTCGCGACGGGTGAGGGGCACCCCGTTCTCGGCGACCGGCACCGGGCGCTCGGGGATGGCGGCACCGTTCGTCGCCGGCCGGACGGCGGTGACATCACGAAACAGGTGGATGGCGAATGCGCTTGACCCCGGCTCGGCCGGCACCGCTAGCGTGCTGACGTTGAGGCGGAGTTCACGGCCCGCTTTCGTTCGCGCCTTCACGTCGAAGCTTTCGACGGAGTCCCCCTTGCGGATCGCTGCGCGGAACGGACAGCCCTCGCCGCAGGCTCGGGGATCCGTGCGCCCCTCGAGCAGCTCGCAGGACGTTCGGCCCACCGCTTCCGTCGAGTTCCACCCGAGCAGCCGCTCGGCGGCGCGATTCCAGAGCACCAGCCGGCCGTCGCCGTCGGCTACCACGACTCCATCCCCAGCCCGCGTCAGCGCCTTCATCAGACCATTCTGATCAAATCGGACCACCGGGAGCACCCCCTCTACCGAATTGGCCATACCTTGGTGCAAATGTGCCAGCAAAGTAGTTGCCATTTCAGGAACGGGTTGATGAATCAGCAAGTTACGTCACGAAATCCCCTTCAGTGAGCTCAAAACTCCCTGGTCTTCTGGACTTTCTGACCTGAATAACTGACATCCAGTATCACTGGCAGAAAGGCACGAGCGAGGGATTCGTACTATATCGATCGGAAAATTGGATCGACCGCTCAGCCTCCCAAGTACGCTCGCCGGACGTGGTCGTTACCGAGCAAATCGCCGGCGGGCCCGGTCAGGACGATGCGGCCGGTCTCCATCACATAGCCGCGGTCGGCCATGCGCAGCGCCAGGTACGCGTTCTGCTCCACCATGAGCACCGTGGTGCCGCGGCGCCGGATGTCGGCGATGATGCGGAATGTCGTCTCCACCACGGTGGGCGCCAGCCCGAGCGACGGCTCGTCGAACAGGATGAGGCGGGGACGGGCCATGAGGGCGCGGCCGATCGCCAGCATCTGCTGCTCCCCGCCGGACAGCGTGCCGGCCAGCTGGCGCCGGCGCTCGCGCAGGATGGGGAAGTGGTTGCAGACGCGCTCCAGGTCCTCGCCGATCGCCCGCCGGTCCCGCCGCACGTAGGCTCCCATCGCGAGGTTCTCGTCGACGGTGAGGTAGGGAAACACCCGCCGCCCCTCCGGACAGTGGGCGATGCCGGCTTCCAGGATCTCCGCGGGCTCGCGCCCCTGGATGTCGCGCCCCGCGAAAACGATGCGGCCGCCGGTGGGGCGCAGGAGTCCCGAGATCGCGCGCAGCGTAGAGCTCTTGCCGGCCCCGTTGGCGCCGAGGAGACAGACGAGCTCGCCCTCCTGCACCTCGAGGTCGAGGCCGCGCAGGGCGCTGATCGGCCCGTAGGCCGCGTGGACGCCCTCAAGCTTGAGCAGCGGCGGAGCCCAGGTAGGCGCGGACGACCTCGGGGTGCGACTGAATCGCCGTCGGCGGCCCCTCGGCGATGACCACTCCATGGTCGAGGACGACGACGGTGTCGGAGATTCCCATCACCATGCGCATGTCGTGCTCCACGAGCAGCACCCCGATGCCCTGTTCACGAATCCGCCGAACCAGGTCGCTCACCGCGTCCCGCTCCGCTCCGGCCAGGCCGGCCGCGGGCTCGTCGAGGAGCAGCAGGGCGGGCCGGGCGGCCAGGGCCACGGCCAGCTCGACGAGCCGCTGCTCCCCATACGCGAGGGCGCTGGCGACGGCGTGGCGCCGCCGGTCGAGGCCGACGAAGGCGATGAGCCGCTCGGCCTCCGTGCGCAGGCGGGCCTCCTCGTCGCGCACCCAGCGGCGGGCGCTCAGGACGCCGACCAGTCCGGCTCGACCGCGGAGGTGCAGCCCGATCATCACGTTGTCCATCACGGTCAGGGCCGGGAACACGCTCGTCTTCTGGAAGGTTCGCACCACGCCCAGCCGGGCGATCGCTGACGGGCGCAGCCCGTTCAGGGTCGCGCCGCCGTACCCGATCTGGCCGCGAACCACGCGGAGATAGCCGGTGATCGCGTTGAAGGCCGTGGTCTTGCCCGCGCCGTTGGGGCCGATGAGGCTCGTGATGCTGCCGGGGCGGACGTCGAACGAGACACCGGCCAGCGCGCTCACGCCACCGAACTGCACCGCGAGATCGCGCACCGCCAGTGCCCGATTGGAGAGTGGCAGCTCGGATCGGGAGGCGGAAGACGCGGCGCCGGCCGTTCCGTCGGGCTGCGGGCGGGCGAGAGCCCGGGGGCCCGCGCCCTGGTCGATCGCGCGAGGGATCGCCGCTGACAGCGACGATACGATGCCGAGGGGGAGAAAGCGGACCAGGAGCACGAGGATGACGCCGTACGTGAGCATCTGCCACTGCCAGGACGTGGCCTCGCGCAGCGCCTCGGGCAGGGCGGTGAAGAGCAGCGCGCCGACCAGTGGTCCGGCCAGCGTCCCCTTGCCGCCGGCGACCACCATGATGACCATGGTGACGGTGTAGGTGAAGAGAAAGACTTCGGGGCTCACGAATCGCGTGTAGTGGGCATACAGCCCGCCGGCCAGGCCGGCCATCGCCGCGCTCACGACGGCGGCCAGCACCAGAGAGCGGGTGACGTCGATCCCCACGGATTCGGCCAGCGGCTCGTTTTCGCGGAGCGCGACGAACGCGCGTCCGATCCGCGAGCCGACGAGGCGAGCGCAGACGAGCCAGGCCAGCGCCGTCGCCGCCAGCACCAGATAGTAATAGGCGGCCTTGCTCCGCAGCGACCACGGCCCCAGGGAGGGCGGGGGAATGCCCGGGAGTCCCAGGGGGCCGTTGGTCAGCGCCATCCAGTTCACGCTCACGAGCGAGATCACGCCGGCGAACGAGATGGTCACCAGGACGAAGTAGGCGCCGCGCAGCTTGAGGGCGAGCCGGCCGATGGCCCAGCCGGCCCCAGCGGCGGTCAGCATGCCTGCCGTCAGCCCGGCCCAGACGGACCAGTCGAGCCGGAGCGTGAGGAGGGCGGACGTGTAGGCGCCGATGCCGAAGAAGGCGGCGTGGCCCAGGGAGAGCTGGCCGGTGTAGCCGAGCAGCAGATTCAGGCTGAGGGCCAGGATCGCGAAGATCCCGGCCATGATGAGGATGTGCAGGTAATAGGGGTTGGCCAGCCAGAGTGGGGCGGTGAGGGTGAGGACGACGAGCGCCCCGAGCCCCGCGCGGCGCAGGCCCGGCCGGCTCACGGTCGCGCTGCCCTGCGTCCGGTCAGCCGACGCGCTCGGCCCGGGCCAGGAGGCCAGAGGGACGAAGGAGCAGCACGAGGATGATGATGACGAAGCCGACGGCGTCGCGGTAGCCCGAGGAGACGTAGCCGGCCCCGAGCTCCTCGGCGATCCCCAGGAGCACGCCGCCCAGCGTGGCGCCGGCGACGTTGCCGAGACCGCCCAGGATGACCACGGAGAAGGCCTTCAACGCCGCCAGATCTCCCATCGCCGGATAGGCC
The DNA here is from genome assembly GCA_036556905.1 of Candidatus Methylomirabilota bacterium. GTDB lineage: Bacteria > Methylomirabilota > Methylomirabilia > Rokubacteriales > CSP1-6 > 40CM-4-69-5. The sequence goes on along the minus strand of DATBIM010000043.1, from coordinate 5,483 downwards.
AGGAAGATCGGCCCCAGCAGCGCCCCCGCCGCCGCCGCCAGCCCAGACCCCAGGGCGAACGTCACCGTGTGGATTCGTCCGATCCGAACGCCCATGAGAGCGGCGGTGTCGGGATCCTGGAAGGTCGCGCGCATCGCCCGGCCCAGACGGGTGCGGTGAACGATGAGATGGGCGCCCAGGATGAGGGCCAGGGCAGCCGCGAGAACGAAGACGCGCAGGGGCGCGATGCTGAGCGGCCCGAACGTCAGCGGCGCCGTGGGGAACGGGTGAGGGATGGACTGGGCGACGCCGCCCCAGACCAGCAGCTCGGCGTTCTGCATGGCGATCCAGAGGCCGATCATGACCAGCATGACGGTGTCGATCGACTGCCCGCGCAGGGGGCGCAGGAGCACGCGCTCGGTGAGAGCGCCCAGGGCCACGCCGGCCGCCATGGCCGCGACGAGGGCGGGGACGAAGGGCAGGCCGCTCAGGGCCACGGCCGCGAACGCGGCGTAGGCCCCCAGCGTGTAGAACTCCCCGTGGGCGAAGTTCACGACGTTCATCAGGCCGAAGATCAGGGTCAACCCGATCCCCAGCAGGGCATAGGTGCCCCCGAGCACCAGGCCATTTACCAGATGCTGCAGTAAGGCGTCCAACTCACTTCTTGGCCATGAACTCGGGGAGGGCTACCTTGCCGTTCTTGATCTGCACGATGAAGATGCTGGGCTTGGACTGGCCGCTCTCCTTGCCGGCCGGCCCGTCCTTTTCGAAGCGGATGGGCCCGTTCACACCAGTGATGCTGACCTTCCACAGCGCCTCGCGAATCGCCTTGGCCTCGGCCTTGCCCGCGATGCGGATGGCCTCGGCGATGGTGGCGATGCCGTCGTGACCGCGGAAGCCCTCGGTGAGCCCCTCGAAGGGATGGCCGCGCTTGGTCCACTCGTCGACGAAGGCCTTGGCCAGCTTCCCGTCGGGCATCGCCTCCGGAAACCACGGCATGAAGAAGAGGAGATGGTAGGTGCCCTCGGCGGCGGCGCCCGCCTGCTTGACGAGCTGGTTGGGCGAGGAGCTGCCCCCGGTGGTGACGATCTTGCGCTGGAGCCGCTGCTCCTGGGCCTGCTTGAGCACGAGGGTGATCTGCTCGACGCTCGTGGTGAGGAACAGGGTGTCGCCGCCCGTGCCCTTGATCTTGGTGATCTGTGCGTTCATGTCGGTGGCCGCCTGGTCCATGAACTCGGTGGCGCCCACGGCCACGCCCTTCTTCTTGAGCATGTCCCCAAATGCTGTGATGGCGCCCCGGCCCCAGTCCGTGTTGACGGCCAGGAAATCAGCCCGCTTGACGCCGAGCTTGGCCACATAGGGCTCGAGGCCGAGGGCCTCCATCTCGCTGGGGGGGCTGATGCGGAACACCCAGGGATTGCCCCGCTTGGTGATGGCGGCGGCGCTGGAGGTCTCCACTACCATGGGCACGCCGTACTCCTCGAGCTTGGGCATCGCGGCGAGCGTCATCGACGAGCCCCAGGCACCCATGATGGCCGGCACCTTATCGCGCACGATCAGCTTCTCGGCTGCGCTGGCCGCCTCCTTGGGGTCGGATTTGTTGTCCTCGATCACCAGCTCGACCCGGCGGCTCAGCACGCCACCGCGCGCGTTGATCCAGTCGCGCGCGATCTCCGCGCCCATGCGCACGTAGCTGCCCGAGGCGGCCACCGGCCCCGACAGGGGCTGGATGACGCCGATCCGTACCGGAGCCGGCGCCTGCGCCATCACGACCGCCGCCAGAGTCGAGGCGACGAGGAGAGCGAGGACGGAGAGAACGAGGGTGCGCTTCATGACGGGCCTCCTGCCAGGCCGAGGATTTGCTGGCGGGATGATACTAGATTCGGCACAGTCGCGCTTGGGGAGGGACGATGATGGCGGCAGGGAAAGTGAAGACCTACAAAGAGCAGCAGTTTGACCATCTCCACGGCCTTGACGGCATTTCCGATGCTCAGATCGCCGAGCACTTGCAGCTCTATGCCGGCTACGTGAAGCAGGTGAACACGCTCAACGCCGAGCTGGCCGAGCTGCGCGGGCAGGGCAAGGCCTCCGGGCAGAACCCCGGGTTTGCCGAGCTGACCCGTCGCCTGGGTTTCGAGTACGGCGGCATGGTCCTGCACGAATACTACTTCGAGAACCTCCGCCGGGGCGGTGAGGCCATGCCACCATCGAGCTCGGGGCTGACCCGGGCCCTGGGCCAAGCCTACGGAGGGGTGGAGCAATGGGCTGCCGACTTCCAGGCCATCGGCGAGATGCGGGGCGTGGGCTGGGTCGTTCTCTTCGAGGATCCGGTGACGGATCGGCTGAGCAACCACTGGATCACCCTGCACCAGGAGGGTATCCCGGCCGGCTTCAAGCCCCTGCTCGTCATGGACGTGTGGGAGCACGCCTTCATGCGGGACTACAAGGCGACGGAGCGGAAGAGATACGTCGAGGCGTTCTTCCGCAACATCGACTGGGACCTCGTGGAGCGGCGCCTGCGCGAGGAAGCGCCGGTACGGCCGGCGGCCTGAGCCTATACTGCGGGCGTGAGACTCGTGCTGGTCGGGATGCTCGTTGCGCTGGCGGCCACGCCGGCGCTACCGGACGAGCGCCCGGCCGACGCGGCGTGGCCGCGTGTGGCCCATCACCTGGATGAGGCCAGCCGGCTGGCCTCGCACTTCGAGGGCGTTCTTCGTGAGAGCTGCCCCAGCTTCGCCGGCCCCGCCGAGTGGGATACCTACCTCGCCGGCGAGCTGCAGCGGGTCGTGCTACTGGTGGCCCACGTCGAGCAGGCCTGGGTAGAGGCCAAGACGACCGACGACGATGACGTCCGGCGGGCGGCCAAGGCCCCGCGTCGTCGTGTGCAGGAGGCGCGGGGCCTGCTGGACAAGCTTGCCGGCTGCGCGGAGGCTAACGGGACCCACCTCCCGGTCGGCGCGCTCTGGAGATGGGTCGAGCAGGAGGTGCCCCGCGCGCGGGGCGAGATCACCCTGCCGCGCTAGTGCCATGTCCGAGGCCCTCGGCGATGAGGGCCTCGAGGTCGGGCAGATTGATGGGCTTGGCGAGCACCGGCACCGACCAGTGTCTGAGCTCGCCGATGGCCCGCGGGCTGGCGTGCCCGGTCACCACGATGATGGGGATCGACGGCTCGAGCTTGAGGATCTGAGGGATCGCGTCCAGACCACCCAGGCGAGGCATCACGAGATCGAGCACGACCGCCGCGCACCGTCCCTGCTCGATGAGCCGGACGGCCTCGATGCCGTTCGCGGCCTGCAGCACTTCGTGTCCGCACTCCTTGAGGTACTCGCAGATCGTGGACCGGAGATCGTCCTCATCATCGGCGACCAGGATGGCTCGACCCGGGCCCTGGACTGTCTCGGCCATGTGGATGGATCCCACGATGCTCATCGCATGAACCTCACGTTCTGGCGGAGAAGAAGACATCACCGGGGCGCCTGTTGAGCAACGACGGTGCCAAGCCGGGGACGTGTAGGAAGAACAGCCACTTGGACCCGATGCGCTCACTCGAAAGCCGGCGACCGATGACAGGACGTGCCATCACGGCATCGGGGACCGCTCCCCTGGGCCACTCGACACCCCGCCGCTCCTGGGATATGGTCCGCGCATGACGCGCTCACCGTTCTCGCTCGAAGGTCGTTGCGCCATCGTGACCGGCGGAGGCACCGGCATCGGCAAGTCGATCGCGCTCGAGTTCGCGCGCGCCGGGGCCGACGTGGCGGTGTGCAGCCGCAAGGCCGAGCATGTGGAGCCGGTGGCCAAGGCGATCTCCGACCTCGGCCGGCGTGCCTTCGCCATGGTCGTCGACGTCAGGGTCGAGGAGCAAGTTCAGGCCATCGTGGACCGTGCCGCCCAGGAGTTCGGCCGGCTCGACGTCATGGTGAACAACGCCGGCGCCTCATTCCGGGCGCGCCCGGAGGATATCTCGCTCAACGGCTGGAACGCCGTGGTGGGTATCAACCTCAACGGCGTGTTTCTCGGCTGCAAGTGGGCGTACCGGCAGATGGTGAAGCAGGGGGGCGGAGGCGTCATCATCAATCTCGCGTCGATCGCGGGCGTCTACGGATCAACGATGATGTCGCACTACGGCGCCGCCAAGGCCGCCGTCGTCAACCTCACGCGCACGCTGGCCGTGGCCTGGGCCCGGCAGGGCGTGCGGGTGAACTGCATCGCCCCCGGGCCGGTGGAGACCGAGGGCTATCTGGACGTCTTGCACAAGACCGACCCCAACGCCGACAAGACGTACCGTGCGGTGGCGGCCCGGGTGGCGATGGGGCGCTGGGGTCGGGTGGAGGAGATCGCTTATCCGGCGATCTTTCTGGCCTCCGACGCCTCGTCGTTCATGACCGGCGAGACGATCGTGATCGACGGCGGCCCCTCGCCCCGGGAGTCCGAAGGCTAGCAGGCGCGCATGCGCGCCCTCGTCATCGGCGCCTCCGGCCAGGTCGGCGCCGCTCTCAGCCGGTGTCTCACCGCCCGCGGCCACAGCGTGACCGGCACCCACGCCCAGACACCAGGGCCGGACACGCGCCGGCTCGACTTCACCGACACGGCGGCGACCGAGCGGCTCATCGCCGAGGCCGCCCCGGACTGGGTCTTCTGCGCGGCCGGCCTCACACACGTGGACTACTGCGAGGGCGCGCCCGCCGAGGCCTACCGGGCCAACCGTGATGCGCCGGCTGCCGCGGCTCGCGCGGCGTCCCGACAGGGGGCCCGCTTCGTCTACTACTCTACCGAGTACGTCTTCGACGGCGCGAATGGCCCCTACGCCGAGACCGAGCTGCCCAATCCGCTGTCGGTCTACGGCCGCAGCAAGCTCGAAGGCGAGCGTGCCGTGGTGCAGGCCCATGCGGGCGCCCTCGTCCTCCGCACTACCGTGGTGTACGGGCCGGAGCCCCAGGGCAAGAACTTCGTCTACCAGCTCCTCCGCCGCCTCCGCGCCGGTGAGCGGATGGTGGTGGCCGAGGACCAGCGCTCGAGCCCCACCTACAACGAGGATCTGGCTGCGGCCAGCGTGGAGCTGGCCGAGCGTGGCGTGGGGGGCATCGTCCACGTGGCCGGTCCCGTAGTCCTCGACCGCTACGCGTTTGCCCGCATCGCCTGCGAGGTGTTCGATCTGGATGCCGCCTTGCTCGCGCCGACGCCCACCGCGGCGCTGCGGCAGCGCGCCGGCCGCCCGCTCAACGCCGGCCTGCGGATCGAGCGGGCGCGCGCGCTGCTGGCGACCCTGCTGCGCGCCCCCCGTGAGGGCCTGGAGGCCATGCGCGCGGCGCTGGCCGAGGGCGCGGCGGTTGACAGGCCTGGAGGCCACCGGTAGCATGAACCCTCGCTCAGCGCTGCGGTGACCGTAGCTCAATTGGTCAGAGCACTGGACTGTGGCTCCAGGGGTTGGGGGTTCGATTCCCCTCGGTCACCCCAACTCGCGAAGGAGCCGGACGCGCCTGTAGCTCAGTTGGATAGAGCGT
>DATBIM010000042.1:0-40795 GCA_036556905.1 Candidatus Methylomirabilota bacterium | reverse complement strand
CGACGACGAGCATTACCGTCCTTCCATTGTCCCGTACAGGGCCTCCCGGTTGGCGATGTCCACAAGCATGCCTCCGCTGTGGAACGTCGGCAGGGGTGGGGGCTCCCCCTGTTTTCGCTGGGAGCGGAAGAGCAGCCGCAGCGCCGTCTCCACGAGCTCGGACATCGTACGCCCCTGGCGTGCCGCCTCGCGCTTGAGCTGGGCCATGACGGTCTTGTCGATGTTCAGCGTCGTCTTCATATGGAAAACCATATCGATAGTATGGCAGTACGTCAAGGCTGGCCGTCGGGCTACTGCACCAGACCGCGAATGAAGCCTTTGACCGGCTCCGCCGCGCCGGGCCGGGCCGCGCCCGTCGCGGCCGGGGCACCGACCGCCAGCGCGCTCTGACAGGGGTGAGGATCGACGGCGCCCCTCAGCGCCGCCTCGCCCAGCAGGGAGAGGCCGCCCGTTGCCACGGCGGCGCCGATCGACACGGCCTGCCGCGCCGCCCCCATCGTGTCGAGCCCGATGCTGGGCCCGGTCAGAGGTCCGGTCACGCGCACCAGCTCGGCGAGGTTGGCCACGCCGACTCGCAATCCCTGCGTGACCGATGGACGGATGGCCAGGTCGAGCGTCTCCTCGCGGAGATCGACGAGGCCCGCCATCACCACGTTGATCTTGCTCGTCTCGTAGGCTACGGACCGCTCGATCCGGCCGACGCCGTCACGCAGGGGCACCCGGATGACCGCGCACCGCAGCTCGGTGACCGGGTCCGACTTGCGGAAGGGGTTGACGATGTCGAGCAGCTTCGTGAGCGTATCCCCGCCGACGTCGAGCGCGGTGGCGGCGAGCCGGGCCGGTCCGACGACGATGCGCACGTTGCCGCTGGCCGTCGCGGCGAGGCGTCGCAGCGAGCCGCCGGCGCCGGTGAGATCGACGGCCACGCTCGTCTCCCCGCCGGAGATCTGCCCGGCCCGTCCGGTCGCCGCGGCCAGCTCCTCGAGGCGGATGCCGGCCCCGTCGATCTTGGTCTGCAGGCGGGGCGCGCCGCTCGGCGGCGCCGTGAGGGCGACCTTCCCGGTGATCCGTCCGCCCGCCATGGTGAACGCCAGGGGCGATGCCTCGAGCTTCCGATCCCTGGCGACCAGCACCAGATGCACCGCCTGCAGCGGCAGCGCGTTCGGCAGCACGAGGCGCTGGACGCGCGCCTCCACCCGAGCGTCCACCACGCCGAGCCCGTCCAGGGGCAGGGGTTCCTCACCGAAGAGCCATCGTCGCGACGACGGCAGCGGAGCGAGGGGGGACTTGCTGTCCATCGCGCCGGGGACCAGACGGGCGAGGTCCAGCGAGGATGACGCCACCGAGATATCGAAGGCCGGTCGCGCGCCACCCAGCGTGATTGCCGCGCGACCCCCGATGACCTGGCCAGCAACCGTCAGGTCCAGCGGATCCAGCACCCAGGCGTCGCCGCCACCTCGCACGCCGGCCGAGGTCTTCAGCGGCAAGGGCACGTCCAGCTTCATGTCGGCCAGGCGCGACAGGGCGGCGGTCGCCGTCACTTCTGCGCTGACCTTGACGTCGATCTGGCCGGCCCGGCTCACCGTGCCCTTCACGGTGGCGGTGGCGCCGTCCACGCTGGCGATGAGATCGATCGGCACCTCCCCGCTGCCGGCCGCCAGCGCCTCCAGCCGGCTGGTGGTCGCCTCCAGGCGGACGCGCTGGCCGCGCACGCTGAGCGCGCCCGCGATGCGCGTGGCGTCGCCGGCGCCGTCGGCGGAGAGCTGCGCGATGTCCACGCGAGTCTCCCGGCCGGTCTTGCCGTCACGATAGCTGATCCGGGCGTCCTCGATGCGCACCTGATCCAGTCCGATCGCGGGCGCGGCACCGGTCCCCGAGTCGTCGGCGGGCTTCTCACCCGCCGGTTGCAACACCCAGTTGCCGGTACCGGTCCGGTCGGTCTCCAGCAGGAGGTCGGGGCCCACCAGGATGACCCGGCGGACCTCGACCCGTCCGCGAAGCAGCGGCCAGAACGCGATCTCGGCCTCGGCCCGGCGCAGGCGCAGCATCTCGGGCCGGGACCCCCAGGGCGCATTGCCGATGTGCACATCGCCGGCCGCGATGGCGAAGCTGGGAAACAGCCTGACTCGGAGCGGGCCCTTGATCGCGAACTCGCGCCCGGTGGTGGCCTTGACCCGCTCGCCGACGAAATTGGCCACGCGGCCCAGATCGAGCGAGCGCAGGGCGATCACCACGACGGCCACGGCGAACACGACGACGACCACCACGCCGAGCAGAAGGAACTTCGTCGGCCGCGACATGAGCCTGCCTCCGTGTACGATCAAAGCCCTATGGATTTTCCACTGGACGGTCCTGAAGATCCCGCCGGGAAGATGGACGCCGTCCGGGACGGATCGGCGAAGTGCGCCGACCTGGCCCGCCGCGGCGCGCGGCGCCTGTGCGGGGGCGACGCCGCCAGGGCGAACAGCGCCAGGGCGGTGATTACGAACACCCGGGATCGGGCCAGGCTCGGGATCGCTTGAGTCAGACGGAAGCCGCGGCGTCCTCCAGACGCCGGTCGGCGGTGAGAAGCTCGAGACCTTCGATCCGCCGCCGCGCGACGAGGAAGGTTGCCAGGTGAAGTGCGTCGAGGGCGCGAAGGCTTCGGTCCGGGGCGACGTACGATGCCAGATCGCAGACTGCTGGCGTCAGCTCCCACAGCTCACAACGGCGCCAGAGCGTTTCAAGCTCGCGCCGCCCATCGGCGAGGCGGGCTTCGGCCACCCCGCCCTGGCGTCGGAGTCGAAGGAGGACGCGGGCCGACTCAACGAGGGACAGGCGGGACGTCACGAGCACGGGCGCGGCGGCCATGCGGGCCTCGATCTCCGGCGTCGTCCCGCGCTCGATCGTCGCCCGCAAGGCGACGGAGGTGTCGAGGTAGAGAGGCGAGGTACGGGGCATGAGACCGCTCAGCCTCGGTCCTGGCGCACCTCGTCGAGCAGGCTTTGCGCTGTCCCGGAGGGAAGCCCCAGCCCGCGACTGCGCCATGACCAGCGGCCTTTGGGCTGCGCTGCCCGAGTGAGCTCTCCCGAGGCCGCGAGCGCCTCCAGAACGTCCTCCAGGGCCCCGGCCGCGGGCACCTGGCGCCGAGCCGGGCGCAGCTCGGCAACGACCTCGTCTCGCTCGGTCACCAGCACGGTCTCGCCAGCTTTGGCCAGGCGGACATACTCCGAGAGCCTGGCCTTGAGCTGCTTGATGCCGACGACCTTCATGTCGCCATGGTAGTCACCTGTGGTCACCCTGTCAATTCGCCACTATGATGCGGCGGCCATCGCGCGGCGTCACGTGACACCGTCACACGGCGAGCTGGTTGCGGCCACCGCGCTTGGCGCGATAGAGCGCTTCGTCGGCCGCGCGCACGACATCGGCCGGCGCCGGGCCCGCCGACAGCGAGTCGGCCACGCCGATGCTGACGGTGACGCGCTGGCTCCGCCCGTTGCTGGGCCGGGGCTGCTTGGGGCGGCGCCGAGGCCGGCGGGCGCCGCGGATACCGAACGACGCCTTCGCGATCGCCTCCCGCAGGTTCTCCAGATGGGGCGTGGCCTCGTCGGCCGACAGACCGGTGAAGACGACGGCGAACTCCTCGCCGCCATAGCGGAAGGGCCGCCCGCCTCCGGACACTTCGGAGAGGGTCGTGGCCACTTTTCTCAGCAGTTGATCGCCGGCCGGATGCCCGAACGTGTCGTTGAATTTCTTGAAGTGGTCGATGTCGACCATGGCGACCGCGTAGCGCTCGCCCAGCTCGGCCAGGAGGTCGTTCAGGGCCCGCCGCGACGGCAGCCCGGTGAGCTCGTCGCTGAAGGCGATCGCGTGCGAGGCCTCCAGCAGCGCGATGAACAGGATGAGGCTGCCGGTCACGAGGTAGAGACTGGTGTCGAGGCCGTCGCCGCCCAGCCCCAGGGCCAGGAACGCCGCCACCACCGCCCACACGAAGCCGCCTTCGGTCGCGCGCGGCCGGCTCAGGTAGCGGACGATGACCAGAGCCAGGGCGACCCCGAAGGCGAGCATGACCGTCCATTGCAGCGGGGCCGCCGCGGCGAGCGCGCGCCAGACGGCCCGGGCGACCTCGGCCGCCCGGGGAAGGAAGAGCGCGGCCACCGCGACCGCCTGGGCCGCGATGAGCCCCGCCCCCAGCCGCACGCGACGCCAGGCGGAGCCCCGATCGGACATCCAGGCCAGGGCGGCGAAGTTCAGCGGCACCAGCAGGACGATGATGGTGCGCGCGATCCCGGCCCCGGCAGTGTCGAGCGCCGCCCAGCGCGCCATCACCTGATCGGCCAGGAACAGCACGATCAGGGCGAGCACGATACGGGTATTCCGGAAGCGCAGACCGAGCACGAGGCCGGCCAGCGTGATGGCGTAGCCACCGCTGGGGACGACCGGACTGGCCCACTCTCTCAGATCAGGCACTGTGAGAACGACGGCGGCGGCTCCGAGGAGCAGGCCACCTGGGAGCAGCCGGAGGAGGCGTCTCACCCCAGGGCGAGGCAGCGGATCTCGGGAAGCCCCTTCGCCGCCAGCTCCCAGGAGGCGCCGGCGTCGAGCGAGCGAAAGACGCGGCCGTCCTCGGTGCCGAAGGCGACGACGGGGCCGGCGGCGGCCAGGCACGCCGTGTCGATGTTGCGGTGGAACCACTCGGGGAGCCCGTGGCGGCACCGCTCGAGGTCGCCCTCTTGGTCGAGGCGCCGACGGTAGATCGCCGAGCGCCTGCCCGCGGGCCCGCTGGAGGCCGTCAGCAGCACCCAGTCCCCGGCGACGGCGACCGCTCGAGAATAGTGGGCGGCCAGGCCGGCCGTGGTGAACTTCCAGGATTCTCCCCCGTCGCGGCTCACCCCGAGCCCGTCGGCCGCCGCCACCAGCACCGTCCCCGGGCGCGTCGGATGCGCGATGACCTGGTGGACGTCGGTCTCGATGTCGAGCGTGGGGCGCCAGCCGTCCTCCCCGTCCGGCGAGCGCAGCACGCCCCCCACGTGGACGTTGACATAGATCGCTCCACCGGCCCCGGCGCCCATCGCGATCGACCGCACGTCGGCAGGATCGCCCCAGGGGGTGTACCAGGTGTCCCGGCCCTCGGCCTGCTCGAATGGCTCGATGGGGGTCAGCCGGTCGCCGGCGAGCCGCAGCAGGTGGGCCTGCTCGGTGCCGACGAGGAGCCCGGCCGGTGTCCAGGCAAGACACGTGGCCGGCGGCCCGGCCACGGACGCCGCGGCAGCCCCGGCGCCATCGTCCCTCGCCACCCAGATCGCGTCACCGTCCAGAACGGCCCACGTCCGCGTCCCATCGCGGGCGAGCGCCGTCACCGTGTGGCCGGCGAACACCTCAGGCGCCTGGGCGCCGGTCGCGTCGAGCCGGCGCAGCCCGCTGGCAGTGCCCACGACAATGCGCGGCTCCATCGGCCGCATAGTACAACTTCGCCCCGGGATTGTTGACAACCCCACCACGCTGGCCTAGAGTCCGGCCGCTGGTGGTGCCTAAGCCGCCGCGTGCTCCCGGAAGGGGATCCCCAATGATTCCTGCCGCCTTCGAGTACCACACGCCACGCTCGGTCGGAGAGGCCACCGAGCTGCTGGGCAAGCTCGGCGAGGAGGCCAAGGTGCTCTCGGGCGGTCAAAGCCTGATCCCGCTCATGAAGCTTCGCCTGGCGCGCCCTCGCCACGTGGTCGACATCAACGGGATCCCCGGTCTGGCCTACGTCCGGGAAAGCGAGGGGTATCTTCGGATCGGCGCGCTCACGCGCGAGTCGGATCTCGAGGCCTCGGAGCTCATCCGGACCCGCTATCCGTTGCTCCATGACACCTGCGCCGTCATCGCCGACCCCCTCGTCCGCAACCTCGCCACCCTCGGGGGTAACCTCGCCCATGCCGACCCCGCCAACGACCATCCCGCCGCCATGCTGGCCTACGGGGCGGAAGTCACGGCGGTGGGCCGGCGCGGGGAACGCCGGATCCCCGTGAGCGCCTTCTTCACCGGGCCCTTCGCCACCGCGCTGGGTGCCGACGAGCTGCTCACCGAGATCCGGATTCCCGTGCCGCCCCCGCGGAGCGGCGGCGCCTATCTGAAGCTGGAGCGCAAGGTGGGAGATTTCGCCACGGCGGCCGTCGCGGTCCAGCTCACCCTGGACGCGAGCGGCGCCTGCGAGCGGGTGGGCATCGGGCTCACCAGTGTGGGCCTGACCTCCCTCAAGGCCGAGCGGGCTGAGCAGCTCCTCCGGGGCAAACGGCTGGAGGAGGCGTCCATCACGCAGGCGGCACAGCTCGCGGCCGAGCAGTCCCAGCCCAGCGCCGATCTGCGCGGCTCCGTCGAGTACAAGCGTGACCTGGTCCGAGTCCTGACCAGCCGCGCGCTCCGCAAGGCCGCCGAGCGCGCCGGCCGGTAGTGCGAGTCGCAGGACGTCGCGGGGCGGGGGCCCCGCCGTCCGAGACGAGCCGGGGAAGGGTAGTGCGAGTCGCAGGACGTCGCGGGGCGGGGGTCCCGCCGTCCGAGACGAGCCGACGAAAGAGGTGACGAGCATGCTGGTGAAGGTCGTCGTGAACGGGGAACAGCGGGAGGCCGACGTCGAGCCCCGCCTCCTGCTCGTGCACCTGATCCGGGAGGTCTTCCGGCTCACCGGCACCCACATCGGGTGCGACACGACCCACTGCGGCGCCTGCACCGTGCTGCTCGACGGCCGCCCGGTGAAGTCGTGCACGCTCTTCGGGGTGCAGGCCCACGGCCGGGAGATCATGACCGTGGAGGGCCTGGAGCAGGACGGCAAGCTCCATCCGCTCCAGGAAGGCTTCGTGGAGAAGCACGGGCTGCAGTGCGGCTACTGCACGCCGGGCATGCTCATGACGTCCTACGCCTTCCTGCGCGAGCGGGCCCGGCCGGGCGAGGACGAGATCCGCCGGGCCATCTCGGGCAACCTCTGCCGGTGCACCGGCTACGTGAACATCGTCAAGGCCATCCAGTACGCCGCGGAGCGAATCGCGCACGCGTAGAGTGATCAACCTAACGAACGTGGGATTCCGGCGGGGCACGGGCCGCAGTGCGAGCGGCAGGACGTCGCGGGGCTGGGGCCCCGCCGTCCGAGGCGAGCGCATGAAGAGTCAGCCCGGGTGCCCGTGCCCTGAAGGAGATTCGTGATGGCGCCGAAGACCTCGGCCGAGATCGGCGGGATGGGGCACTCCCTGAAGCGCAAGGAGGACCCGCGTTTCATCCGCGGCAAGGGCACCTACGTCGATGACATCCAGCTCCCCGGCATGCTCTACCTCGACATCGTGCGCAGCCCCTTCGCCCACGCCCGCATCACGAAGATCGACACGGCGAAGGCCCTGGCCGTGCCCGGCGTCCTGGCGGTCATCACCGGTCAGGACCTGGCCAAGTACAACCTGCACTGGATGCCGACCTTGATGTCGGACACCCAGATGGTGCTGCCTGTCGAGAAGGTGATGTACCAGGCCCAGGAGGTGGCGGCGGTGCTGGCCAGCAGCCGGTATGCCGCCGCCGACGGCGCCGACGCCGTCCAGGTCGAATATGACCCGCTGCCGGTCGTCGTCGATCCCCGCAAGGCTCTAGCGCCGGGCGCGCCGGTGCTGCGCACGGACAAGAAGGACAAGAAAGACAACCGCATCTGGCACTGGGAGTGGGGCGACCGCGCGGCCACCGACCGCGCGTTCCGCGAGGCCGAGGTCACGGTGAAGCAAGACATCTATATTCCCAGAATCCACGTGGCCTCCATCGAGACCTGCGGCTGTATCGCCCACTTCGACAAGGTCAACGAGAAGCTCACGGTGTGGATGACCACCCAGGCCCCGCACGCCATCCGCACGGTCTTCGCGCTGGTGGCCGGCCACGTGGGGCTGGCCGAGCACAAGATTCGCATCATCTCCCCCGACATCGGCGGGGGATTCGGCGGCAAGGTCCCAGTGTATCCGGGCTACGTCATCGCGGTGGCGGCCTCGGTGCTGACGGGCAAGCCGGTGAAGTGGATCGAGGACCGGATGGAGAACCTCCAGGCCGACTCCTTCGCCCGCGACTACCACATCACGGCGGAGGTGGCGGCCCGGAAGGACGGCACCCTCACCGCGCTGCGGATCAAGACCCTCGCCGACCACGGCTACACCGATGCCGCGGCCAACCCCTCGAAGTTCCCGGCCGGGCTGTTCCACGTCTGCACGGGGTCCTACGACTTCAAGGCGGCCCACGTCGAGGTGGACGGGGTGTACACGAACAAGCCGCCCGGCGGCATCGCCTACCGCTGCTCCTTCCGGGTCACCGAGGCCGTGCACACGGTCGAGCGGATGGCCGACCTCACGGCCCATCAGCTCGGCATGGACCCCGCCGAGTTCCGGCTCAAGAACTTCGTTCGGCCCGAGCAGTTCCCGTACAAGTCCGCGCTAGGCTGGGAATACGACAGCGGCAACTATCACGGCGCGCTTCGCAAGGCCATGGAGCAGATCGGCTACGCCGAGCTGAGGCGCGAGCAGGCCGAGAAGCGCAAGCGCGGCGAGCTGATGGGCATCGGCATCTCGAGCTTCACCGAGATCGTGGGGGCCGGCCCGTCCAAGCACTTCGACATCCTGGGTCTCAAGATGTTCGACTCCTGCGAGATTCGCGTCCACCCGACCGGCAAGGCCATCGCCCGGTTCGGCACCAAGTCCCAGGGGCAGGGGCACGAGACGACGTACGCGCAGATCCTGGCCGAGGAGCTCGGCATTCCGGCCAAGGACATCCAGATCGAGGAAGGCGACACCGACACCGCGCCGTACGGCCTGGGCACCTACGCCAGCCGCTCGACCCCGGTCGCCGGTGCCGCCGCGGCGGTGGCGTCGCGCAAGATCCGGGACAAGGCGCGCAAGATCGCCGCCCACCTGCTGGAGGCGGCCGAGGACGACCTGGTGTGGGAGCCGGGCAAGTTTTCGGTGAAGGGCGCCCCCAACCGGTCCAAGACCATCCAGGACATCGCCTTCGCTGCCTACACCAACCATCCCCAGGGCATGGAGGCCGGGCTGGAGGCCGTCAGCTACTACGACCCGCCGAACCTCACGTACCCCTTCGGCAGTTACATTTGCGTGGTGGACATCGACCGGGGCACGGGTGAGGTCAAGGTCCGGCGCTTCGTGGCCATCGACGACTGCGGCAACATCATCAACCCCATGATCGTCGAGGGCCAGATCCATGGCGGGCTCACCATGGGGTTTGCCCCGGCGCTGATGGAGGAGATCTCCTACGACGAGCTGGGCAACATCCAGGGGGGCAGCTTCATCGACTATCTGCTGCCGACCGCGGTGGAGACGCCCAGCTGGGAGACCGGCAACACCTGCACGCCCTCGCCGCATCATCCGCTGGGCGCCAAGGGCGTGGGCGAGTCGGCCACCGTGGGAGCGCCGGCGGCGATCGCCAACGCCGTGGTGGACGCGCTGTGGCACCTGGGTGTGCGTCACGTCGACATCCCGATCACTCCGCCCAAGGTCTGGCGACTGCTGCGCGATCACGGCGTGAGGGAGTAGGGATGGAGCCGGACCTCCTCGTGCTCGCCGCCGAGCTCCGGCAGCGAGGCGAGCCGTTCGCGATGGCCACGGTGGTTCGTTGCGAGCGGCCCACGGCGGTGAAGCCGGGAGCCAAGGCGATCGTCCACGCCGACGGCACCCTGTCGGGCTGGATCGGCGGGGCCTGCGCCGAGCCGACCGTGGTGCGGGAGGCGCGGGCCGCCCTGCGCGACGGGCAGCCGCGTCTCATCAGCCTGGTGGGCGAGGGAGGGCCGAGCCCGGGCCGGACGGAAGGCGTGGTGCCGTACCCGATGACGTGCCACAGCGGTGGCACGCTGGAGATCTACGTGGAGCCGTTTCTGCCCAGGCCTGTCCTGCTGCTGCTCGGCCACGGACCCGTGCTGGACACGCTGGCCGCGCTCGGGCGCGCGACGCAATTCGACGTCAGGGTCGTAGACGTTGCGGCGCTGAGCCCGTCAGCGCCGCTCGCGCTAACGGCGAACAGCTTCGTGGTGGTGGCGACCCACGGCACCGCCGACGAGGAGGCGCTGGCCCAGGCGCTCGCCAGCGACGTGGTCTACGTGAGCCTGGTGGCCAGCCGGCGGCGCGCTGCCGCGGTACTCGAGCGCCTCAAGCAGCGCGGCATCCCGCCGGAGCGCCTGGGGACCCTGAAGGCTCCCGCCGGGCTGGACATCGGCGCGGTCAGCCCCGAGGAGATCGCCATCAGCATCATGGCGGAGATCGTGCAGCTCCGGCGCAGCGCGAAGATGATGGCCGCCGAGCCGGCTGCCCCCAGCGAGGCGGTCGATCCCATCTGTGGAATGTCGGTCGACGTCGCCAGCGCGCGCTACCGCTCGGCAACGCCGACGGGGACCGTCTACTTCTGCTGTGCTGCCTGCAAGGATCAGTACGACCGCCGCCTGAGCCGCTAGCCGGTCTCCCCGGTCAGCCGGACGGCCTGGATTCCCTCCAGCGCGCAGGCCTCGTCCTTGTCGGAGGTGTCGCCCGAGATGCCGACGGCGCCCACGACCTCTCCGGCGCCGTCGCGGATGAGCACCCCGCCGGCCGCGGGGACGATGCGGCCGTCGGAGGCCGCGAACAACGCGCCGAAGAACGCCGGGTTGTCGGCGGCCCGCTTGGCCAGCGTCCGGGAGCCGAATCCCATGCCCAGCGCGCCCCAGGCCTTCCCCGTCGCGATCTGCTGGCGCAGGATGCCGGCGCCGTCCTCGCGGGCGAATGCTTTGAGATTGCCGCCGTCGTCCAGGACGGCGACGGCCAGGGGGGCGCAGCCGAGCTGCCGTCCCTTGCCCAGAGCCTTCTCGATGATGGTAGTCGCCTGTGCCAGCGTGAGTCGAGCCATCGTGGCCTCCTTGTTAACGGGTGCCGTGAGCCTGGCTTGGACCGAGGGTGGCCTGCCCTGGGCGCGTGTGGCTGCGCTCGCTCTCAACCGTCAGGGTGGCCTGCCCTGGGTGCGTGTGGCTGCGCCCGCTCTCAACCGTCAGGGTGGCCTGCCCTGGGCGCGTGTGGCTGCGCTCGCTCTCAACCGTCAGGGTGGCCGGCCCTAGAGGCACACGGGGCTCCGTTTCGCGGTAGAGTAACTCCGCAGCGCCACCCCAGGGAGGAGAGCCATGGCTCGCAAGCCCGCGTCGGCCGGACCCAAGTCGCCTAACCCCGAGAGTGTCGATCCCCGCCACCGCTGGGACCGGCCGCTGCAAGCCCCCGGGCACATGCAGGTGGACTTCGAGGAGCGCGTGGACTTCCGGCGGTTGCACACCTACCGCCTGGCGCGTGTGCGCCAGGCGCTGGCCCGCTCAGGATTGGGCGCTCTGCTCGTCTTCGACCAGCACAACATCCGCTACATCTCCAGCACGGTCATCGGCGAGTGGGCGCGCGACAAGATGACCCGCTGGTGCCTGCTGACCGGCACCGGCGAGCCCTGGGTGTGGGACTTCGGCTCCGCGGCGCGCCATCATCGCCTCTACGCGCCGTGGATTCCCGCGCGGCAGTCGCTGGCCGGCATGGTGGGGATGCGCGGCGCGGTGTCGCCGAAGGCCGGGCTCTTCAAGGAGGCCGCTCAGGAGCTCAAGGAGATCCTGAAGGCCGAGGGCGTGAGCGGGATGCCGCTAGGCATCGATATCGTCGAGCCGCCCTTCCTCTTCGCCCTTCAGGAGGTCGGCCTGGAGGTGCGCGACGGCCAGCAGGCCATGCTGGAGGCGCGCATGATCAAGAGCCAGGACGAGCTGACGCTGCTGAACATGGCGGCGGCGATGGTGGACGGTGTCTACCAGGACATCTTCGAAGCCCTCAAGCCCGGGGTGCGCGAGAACGAGATCGTGGCCCTGGCCACCAAGCGGCTCTACGAGATGGGGGCCGACTGCGTGGAGGCCATCAACTCGATCTCCGGCGAGCGCTGCAGCCCTCATCCCCACAACTTCACCGACCGGCTCATCCGTCCCGGCGACCAGGCCTTCTTCGACATCATCATGTCCTTCGTGGGCTACCGGACATGCTACTACCGCACCTTCAACGTCGGCCGGGCCACGCGGGCCCAGATCGCGGCCTACAAAAAGGCGCGCGAGTGGATGGACGAGTCCATCGCCCTCATCAAGCCCGGCGTCACCACCGACAAGATCGCGCGGGCCTTTCCCAAGGCCCAGGAAATCGGTTTCGAGAGCGAGATGGCGGCCTTCGGCCTGAACTTCTGCCACGGCATCGGGCTCGGGTTGCACGAGCGGCCCATCATCAGCCGCCTGAATTCGTTCGAGGACCCCATGGAGATCGAAGCCGGCATGCTGTTCGCGGTGGAAACGTACTGCCCGGCCACCGACGGCATGTCCGCCGCCCGCATCGAGGAGGAGATCATCGTGACGCCGGGCGGGGCTCAGATCATCACGCTCTTTCCCGCCGAGGAGCTGCCGATCGCCAACCGTTACTGAGTGGCACGGACTTTGCCCATTTGCCTTTCCAGTCGTCCGGGCGAGCCCGAGACGGGCCTCGTCGTTACAAATTGACACAGGCGATGACAGGGAGGGCATATGGAGATCAAGACCGATCGAGGGAACGCGGGGCCAAGTCCGTTCAGCCGTCCCCCTCAGCCGAAGCCGGCTCCTGCGTACACGAGCAGCGCCGCCGCCGTTGATACTTCGCGGCAGTCAGCTTCGGCTGGCGTGGGCTCGAGCCTGTCAGCCGGAGAGCGCACGACGCTGGAAGCCCAGCGCCGCGGTGGCGGCCAGTGGTTCTACTGGATCGCCGGGCTCTCCTTGATCAATGCTGTCCTCGCCCTCACCGGCCAGGACTGGCGCTTCCTGCTCGGCCTCGGGGTCACCCAGCTCGTGCAGGAGCTGTCTCAGCAGGCCGGAGCGCCCGGGATCAAGGCCGGTCTCGTGGGCCTGGCCGTGATCGGGCTCTTTGCCGTCCTCGGGCAACGGGCGATCCAGGGACACCGCTGGGCGTTCGTCCTGGGCATGGCGCTCTTCGGGCTCGACGGCCTCATCTTCTTGCTGATCCAGGACTGGGTGGGCGTGGGTTTCCACGCTTTCGCGCTGGCGATGATCCTGCGCGGGTACCTGGCGGCCCGACGGCTTCCCGCGCCCTGACGCGCCCCGTTCAGGAAATCCCGAGCGCCTGCCGCAGCGTCCGGATCCGTCCCGCGTGATCGGAGTGGTTGACGGCGGGCAGCGGCTCGCGGGTCGTCACGGGTAGCACCACGAAGTGCGGCCCGTCCTCCTCGAGGAGGCGGGGCAGAGCATCTTCGAACCCGGCCAGCGTCTCGATCCGCTCGACCTTCCCCGTTCCAGTGGCCCCGCCGCCGGCCAGGCCCGCGGCACGCGCGAGGGCCGCAAAATCCACGCGGGGCGGCAGGGGCTGGCCGCCGGTCAACTCGTAGCTCCGATTCTCCAGCAGCAGGACGAGCAGGTTGCGAGGCGCGCAAGCGGCCCAGGTGACCAGCGAGCCCAGGCTCATGAGCAGCCCGCCATCGCCCTTGAGCACGATGGTCTTGCGCTCGGGCCGGGCCACGGCCAGCCCCAGGCCGAAGTCACCGGCGTGGCCCATGCCGAAGGCCAGGAAGTCGAAGTCCAGCTCGTGGCGGGAGACGAGCGGCCACTGGAGCGTGGCCGTCATCGTCATGACGACGATCTCGTCGGTCCGCCGGGCGGCCAGGGCTCGGAAGAGATCCAGGCGCTCGATCATGGCCGGAACGCAAATCCCGTGACGACGGCGGCGGGAAGGGACGTCTCTTCGGCCTTGCGGTCCATCATGGCCAGAGTCAGCAAATCCTCGTCGCTCATCAGGTGCCAGCAGGGAATTCCCCAGGCGGCGAGGAGCGGCTCGGTGTACGTGTAGGCCGAGTCGATCGGCGCGCGCCCGGCCATCGCAGCTGCGTAACCTCGCCAGCCCACCATCAGCCGGAGCGGGACCCGCGGCCCCAGGCCGCAGCCCCGGAGCGCGTCGCCGGCCTCCATGAGCCCGGTATTCTGCAGCACGACCAGCGGCTTGCCGCCTCCGGTCCAGAGCCCCGCGGCAATCGCGATGGATTCGCCCTCCCGGCACGGGGTGATGAGCGCCAGGGACGAGCGCCGGACGGCGTCGTAGAGGAGACGGCTCTCGCTGTCCGGGATTATCAAGACGTGGGTGAAGCCCAGGGCCTCGATTCGGGCCAGGGTCCGACCGGCGCTGGCTCCACGCTCACTCACGCCGGCACCCGCCACCGAAGCATGCCGGGAGCATACAGGTCGCCGCGGCGATGTGGTAGCGTGTCGGCTCATCCGACGCCCGGGACGCTTCGTGGAGGCGACGATGGGTGAGCCAGCGGCCGGCTTCGACAAGGACAAGGCGAAGGCGTTCACGCAGCTCATGGTCCGGCATCTGGAAGGCTCGGCGATCGCCGTGATGCTGGAGATCGGCGGGCGCGTCGGCCTCTTCGAGACCATGGCCCCAATGGGCGCCGCCACCAGCGCCGAGATTGCTAGCCGCGCCGGGCTCAGCGAGCGTTACGTCCGTGAGTGGCTGGCCGCGATGGTGTGCGGCGGCATCGTCGAGTACGATGCCGCGGCCTCCACCTATCGCTTGCCGCCCGAGCACGCCGTCATGCTGACCGGCACGACCACGAAGAACCTCGTCCCCGTGACCGAGATGATCTCGCTGATGACCCGGGTGATCCCCGAGGTCACCGAGGCCTTCCGGACCGGCGCGGGAGTCCCTTACAGTGCCTACCAGCCCGACTTCACGGGGGTCATGGACCGGCGGAGCCGTCCCCGCTACGAGGAGCTGCTGCTCAGCAAGTACCTGGCGCTGCCCGAGGGGCTCCTGGCCCGGCTCGAGGCGGGCATCCGTGTCGCCGACATCGGATGCGGCACCGGCTTCTGCATCGGCCTGATGGCCGCGCGCTTCCCCAAGAGCACGTTCGTCGGCTACGACCTGTCCGAGGTGGCCATCGCCCAGGCCCGGATCGAGGCAGGGGCGCGGTCCATGCGGAATGCCTCGTTCATCGTGGCCGATGTGGCCCGTTTCGAGACACCGATTCCCTTCGACGTGATCACGGCCTTCGACGCGATCCACGACCAGGCCGAGCCCGCCGGCGTGCTACGCCGGATCCGTTCGGCCCTGGCTCCGGGCGGGATCTTCCTCATGATCGACGTCTGCGCCTCCAGCCGCCTCGAAGACAACGTGGGCGTCCCCATGGCGCCCTACCTCTACACCGTCAGCGCCATGCACTGCATGAGTGTGTCGCTGGCCGGCGGCGGGCCGGGGCTCGGCGCGGCCTGGGGTCATCAGCTGGCCACCCGGATGCTGAAGGACGCTGGCTTCACGGACGTCAAGCTCTTCGAGCGCGTCGATCCCACGAACTCGCTCTACGTCGCCCGCTGACGGTGTCCGACCTGGGGGCGACGCCCCCAGGCCGGACGCGCGCTCTGGGTCCTATCGATCGCTGACCGGCCCCGCCTCGGCCGTACGCGGGAGTTTCCGCATCTCGAGATGGACGCGACGGTTGAGTTGCTGGCACTCCGCGCCGGGGTCATCGCAGAGGGAGCCCTCCTGCCCGAGGGTCACGACCTTGATCCACGGCTCCGAGACCCCCAGCTCGACCAGAAACCGCTTGACCTCGTCGGCGCGCCGCTGCGCCAGCTGGCGGTTGTACTCGCTGGGTCCGTGCCGGTCGGCGTAGCCCTGGACCAGGATCGCCCAGGTCCCACCCCTGGTCAGGGCGCCGGCCTGTTCCTGGAGCACGCCGACGCTATCGGCACGCAGCCGAGCGCTCTTGAAGTCGAAGTAGACGTCGGCGTGGACTACCTCACGCTGCGCCACGACGCTGGCCTCCACCGTGGCCGGGGCCGGCGCCGGAGCCGACACGACCATCGCGGCCGGCGCTTCCGACGACTTCGCCGATGCCTCCATCATCTCCGTGTACATCCAGGAGCCGGCGAGAGCGACTCCCACCAGCGCCACCAGCCCCCCCATGACCATCGCGAGGTGCTTCTTGATCTCGGCCATGACCGCTTCCTCCTCTGCCTTCGTCTTCGCTGCTCGGGCCCCGGGTAGCCGCCCCTGCGGCTGCGCGCCCGATCCCGAGCAGTGAGCAACGCCGGGGCCAGGCCTGGGGCGGCACCGATCGAGGCCGGGGGCACGAGGAATGTCGGCGAGTTGGCCGGCGCCGCGACGGTGGCCGCCTTCGGGCCGATGTGGGGAGAGCCCCGCATCCCCGCACCGACGCCCGGCATCCCCGCGTCCGGACCCGTCGGGCGCCGGCCCTAGACGACGGCAGTCGGGGGACGGAGCGCGAAGTGCTGGCGGATCAGTGATTCGAGCGAGCGGAAGTGGCGCTCGGGCAGGTTCTTGAAGCGTCGGCGGCAGGCGCCCAGGGCGGCGTCGGCGGAGTCGAAGGCCTGGATGACCCGGAGCAGGTGCTCGTGGTACTCGCGAAGCTTCACCTCCACGATGCGCGCAGAGGCCGGATCACCGGCCAGGTCCAGGGCCGCCCGCGTGTGATCGCCTCCGGACTGGACCAGCGCGCGGAAGCCGAGGCCCTTGAGCCGCTGGGTGACCGTGCTTCGATCCCAGCCCAGCGCGCCCGCGGTCGCCTGCATGTCGAACCCGTGACGTCGCAGGCAGGCGAGCACTGCCGAGTCGGAGTGGGGTTCCCGCTCGGGGGCGACGCCCGTGGGGGGCGTTGGCGTCGCGGGGGAAAGCCGCAAGTCCTTCCGCCCGATCAGGCGCGATTCGGCGAGGGTGACCGCCCGGCGGAGACAGTGCTGCAGCTCGCGGATGTTGCCGGGCCAGTCGTGAGCCTGGAGCGCGAGGACAGCGTCCTCGGACAGCGCCACGCCGTCGCGATGCGCTTCGGCGGCGGCCTCGGCCAGGAGCCGGGGGGCGAGCAAGGCGATGTCGCCCGGGCGCTCGCGCAGCGGCGGCAGCTCCAGGACCAGGCCCTTCAGCCGGAAGTAGAGGTCCTCGCGGAACCAGCCCTCGGCCACGCCCCGCTCGAGGTCCCGGTTGCTGGCGGCGACCACCCGCACGTCCACCGTGCTCGGGCGGCTCGCTCCCACGCGATGGAACGTCTTGTCTTGTAGTACCCGGAGCAGCTTGCCCTGATGCTCGGGGCGCAGCTCGCCGACCTCGTCGAGAAAGATCGTGCCGTGATCGGCCTGCTCGAAGTAGCCCTTGCGATCGGCCACGGCGCCGGTGAAGCTGCCCTTGACGTGACCGAAGAGCTCGCTCTCGAACAGCTCGGGAGCGATGGCGGCCATGTTCACCGCCACGAACGGCCGATCGGCCCGCCGGCTCAGCCGATGCGCGGCCCGGGCGAACAGCTCCTTGCCGGTGCCCGGCTCGCCGAGCAGGAGAATGGGCAAGGCGGACCCGGCCGCTCTGCCGAGGTCCCGGAAGGCGGCCAGCACGCCGGGATCGGCGGTGACGATCCCCATACGCTCGCACTCGCGTCGCAGGCGCTCGTGCTCGGGCGCGCCGGGCGCGGCGGCCGGGCTCTCGGCGGCGCGCAGACCGTGGAGCTCCCGCTCCAGCGCGTCGAGGCGGCGGCGCGTGTGCTCTTCCTGGGTCCGGGCCTCGGCCACCTGGCTCCGCAGCGTCTCGACCGCGCGCCCCAGCTCCCGCTCGGCGCTGCTGGACCTGGCCGCCGCGGTACGGGCGGATTCCAGATCTTCCTCGAGCGCCTCGGCGTCCGCCTCCTGGCGGGCCAGGAGTTCGCGCACCCGCGCGTTCTCGTCCCTGAGCTGGCGCACGCGGCCGGCGGCGGTGAACTGGTTCCATGCCAGCGCGCCGGCCGCGGCGAGGATCAGCGCCGTCACCGGCGGCCCCGCCGGCAGCATGACGCCCGCCCCTGACAGCACGAGCGGCAAGCTCGCCACGTAGGCCAGGGCCAGCACGCCGGTGCCCATGGAGGCGAGCCACCACGCCCGGGCCAGCCAGAGCCACGCCCCCAGCATTGCGAGCGCCAGTGTGACCAGCCACGTCAGGGCCGGCGACGCCTCGCGGAGGACGCGGCCATCGAGCAAGGCGTCGAGCAGGTGCGCCTGGATCACAACGTCCGGCATGGCGCCAAGCGGCGTTCGCCCCGACGCCCGGATCGGATCGGCGAGCACCAGCACCAGCTTGTTTTCGGCGAGGCCCCGGAGCACGTCGGCGTTTCCCGCCTCGACGGCCGCCCAGAGCTCGTGGAACGGCACTCGCACGACAGCTCGGGGCAAACCGGCGCCCCTGAAGGCGACCAGCATCTGCCCCTGGTTGTTCATCGGGATCCGCCGCAGGGGCACGTGATCCCGCTCCGCGCGCAGCACGAGGGCCCCGCGCTCCACGACGATCTCACCGAGTTCTGCGTCGAGGAACGCGGCCGCCAGGGCGAGGCCGAGCGCCGGGACGGCCCGGTCGCCCAGCCTGACGAAGAGGGGGACCCTCCGGGTCACGCCGTCGGCATCGGCGGGGGCGAGCGTGTGCCCGATGGCCCAGGCGTGCCGGGCAAGCCCGGCCAGCGGTCCACGCGGCGGCCGGGCCTCCACCAGGTTCAGCGGAATCCGGGACATTTCCGCCCAGGACGGGTGCGTGACGGCCTGGGCACGGGCGTTGCCGTTACTGGCGAGATGACGCTCGCTCGCCGGCTCGAGCGTGATCGGGTAGACGACCGCATCGGTCAGTGCCGTGGCCTCGGCGAGCAGCGCGTCGCTGGCCGCCCCGCCGCGCGCGGGAGCGCCCGGCACGCCGAGCGCGACATCCACGGCGATCGTGGCCGCACCGGCGCGCC
This sequence comes from Candidatus Methylomirabilota bacterium, assembly GCA_036556905.1. Classification (GTDB taxonomy): domain Bacteria; phylum Methylomirabilota; class Methylomirabilia; order Rokubacteriales; family CSP1-6; genus 40CM-4-69-5. The sequence continues at coordinate 22,036 of DATBIM010000042.1, read as the reverse complement.
CCAGGCTCGTGATCGCGCTGGCCAGCACGGCGCGGTCCCAGGTACCCGGGCCGAAGCGTGTCTCGCTGGCGGCATCGCGCTCGACCACGACCAGCGCGCGATTCGCCGACTCGGGGTCGCGGACGCGCAGCCAGTAGTCGTAGACGGCCCAGTCGAGCGCCGGGAGATTCGTCAGGCCCAGGGCCCAGCCCGCCGCGGTGAACAGGGTAGCCGCCAGGCCCAGGATGGCGGCAAGACGTGAGAGGCGCATCATCGGGCGTCGGGGGCCTAGGGACGGATGGACGCGGGGCCGAGCCCGGCCGACAGCTCGCGAAGCAGGCTCTGCGCGTCTTCGTGGGGGGTGGCTCTGAGCAGCGCGAGGGCGCGCTCGAGATCCGGGGCCACGCCGAGCCCGCCCGCGTAGATCCGCGCGAGCTCGATCCGGGCTCTCGGGTCGCCCTCGGCCGCCGCGGCCGTGAAATAGGCGAGGATGCGCGGGTCATGCGCGGGCAGCCGACCCTCGACGCCCTGCTCGTAGAGGGTCGCCAGCTGTCGCTGCGCGGGCTCGCTCAGCGCGCAGGCTTCGCGAATGAGCACGGCGACGGCCTCGTCGGTCCGGCCGCGTCGCAGCAAGGTGGCGCCCACGGTGTCGCCATTGCCGCTGATGTCGGCACCGGATTCGTCGAGGACGGGGTACTGCTTCCAGAGATCCGCCCGGAAGTCACGGAAGGCCTGTTCGGCCGCGGCCCGCTCGATCGGCCCGCGCTGGCCTCGGCCCGCCGCCGCCTGCCGGATCTGGCGCAAGGCTTCCTCGGCCTGGGTCACGCCCTGATCAGCGGCCCGGAACCACCAGGCGATCGCTTTCGCCAGATCCCGCTGGGTACCCACGCCGGCGGCGTACGCCGCTCCTACGAAGTACTGGGCCGTGGCAACGCCGGCCTCGGCGGCAGCCAGGAACTCGCGCGTGGCCTCGGCGTCTCGGCGCGCGAGCTTCAGCATGAGCGCCAGGTTGTAGCGCGCGTCGGGTTGCTCGGGCGCCTGGGCCAGCAGGCGGCGGTAGGCGTCGATGGCGCCATCGAGATCGCCCAGGCGATAGCGAACGACGCCCGCCGCGTAGTTGGCTTCGATCAGATCGGGATGCTCGCTCAGGACCTGCTCGAGCTCTGCGCGCGCTCCGGCCCAGTCGTGCCGGGCCATGAGGGCCCGGGCCAGGGTGAGGCGCGCGTCCCCCGCGGCCGGCTGCGCTCTCAGGAGGATGCGCAGCTCGCCGATGGCCCCGTCGAAGTCACCCAGGCCGTAGAGGGCCAGGCCCAGGGCCGCCCTGGCCTGGTGCAGGTCGGGCTGCAGCCGAAGTGCTTCCCGCAGGGCGACCGTCGCCTGGGAGAGCTCGCCGCGCGCCATCGAGGTCCGGCCGCGCTCGAGCGCAGCGTGCGCCGGCGCCGGGGTCGTGGCGCCGGGGGCGGGTTCGGGCAGCCGGGACGCCGTACACCCGGCGAGGAGCAGCACGAAGAGCGAGCGGGCAACCCTGGACGTCAGTCCCTGGGCTCGCGTGCGTCGGGAGGGGCCGGCCCACGTCTTGATGTACGGATCATAACGCACCGGGCGTGGGCACCCGGTCGAACGCTAGAAACGCACCCCGAAATACAATCCCGGCATGACGTTGGTGTGCAGGTCGATTTCGCGTCCCCCCACGCGGACCTCGTCCCCGAGCGAGGTGAAATTGAGGAGGAAGTCGGCCGTCACCGCGACCTGCTTGTTGAGGGCATAGTCGAGTCCGACGCCGACAGGGATCAAGAACGACGTGTAGGTATCCGCGAAGCCGCTGGCGTGGTCCTTGATTCCCGCCCGAACGAACCCGAGGCCGCCCTGGACCACGAGCTTGAACTGGGGGCCGGCACCCGGAATATCCCACCAGTACCGGGCCTGAGCGGACAGGCCGAAGAGAAAGTCGTCGCCGGCGCCCGCGTACTGGGCGAGCGGGCCCAGGGAGAGGCGTGGCATCACGAAGTACTCGGCGTGCCCTTTGAGCGCGAACTCGACGTCTCCGTCCGGGGTGTCGGCCAGGAAGCCCACACCGGCGCCGCCTGACCACCGGCCCGGCTTCAGGTCGGTGACGTCAGCATGGGCGAGGCCGCCGGTGGCCAGGCCCGTCAACCCCGCCAGCGCGAGCGTGCTCAGAGTGCGGATCAGCACCGATCGGCGGATCCGGGAGCGCCTACACACGCTCGTAGCTGAGCCGCTTGACCTTGTCCATGTTCGTGCCTTCGATGCGGATCAGCCGGGTCGGCCCATCGCGTCGCGGGGAATGCAGGTCGCCCTCGTTGTAGACGTGGGCCATGCCCGGCTCCAGGCGATAGCTCCGCACGTGGCGGACCTTGCCGGGCCGGCCCTCGGCGGCGGGCTCGACCAGCGCCCAATCGTTCATTACGGTGGTGCCCCGGGCCTGACCGTAGATCGCCCAGGACGGACCGTGGTCGTGGGGGGCGCTCTCCTTGGCCCCCTTGTACACGTGGGCCAGGATGCAGAAGCCCAGCGTCGGATCCTCGTAGAGGATCTTGCGTTCCGGCCCGGCGTCGGTGAGGTGCGTGGTGATGAACGCCTCATCCTTCAGGACGTCCTGCAGGAGCGCGCACACGTTGCGACGTCCTTCGGGCCCTGGCGTCTCGGCGAGCAGCCGGTGAAATTCCGTGGCCACCTGCTCCAGCGTGTAACCCATGTCGTTATCCTCCCAAAAAACCCTTGCCCTGATCGGCCAGGCGTCCCAGCAGCGCGGCCGGCCGCCAGCGCTCGTCGCCGGAGCGGCGCTCGAGCTCGAGCAGGCGGTCGCGGATGACCTTGAGACCCGTCTGGTCGGCCCAGTGCATGGGGCCGCCGCGGTAGACGGGCCAGCCGTAGCCGTAGACCCAGATGACGTCGATGTCACTGGCCCGGATGGCGATGCCTTCCTCGAGGATCTTCGCCCCTTCGTTGATCATGGGGTAGAGCAGCCGCTCGAGGATCTCCGCGTCCGGGATCGGGCGCCGCGTCACGCCCTCCTGCTTGGCGACGTCGGCGATGAGGCGATCGACCTCGGGGTCGGGCCGCGGGGTGCGATCGCTGCCCTCGTACCGGTAGAAACCCGCGCCCGTCTTCTGGCCGAAGCGTCCCATCTCGCAGAGACGGTCGGCCACGGGCGCCCGGGTGCCCCGGGCCTTGCGGCCGCGCCAGCCCACGTCCAGGCCGGCCAGGTCGCCCATGGCGAACGGACCCATGGGGAAGCCGAAGTCGTAGAGCACCTTATCGACCTGCTGGGGCAGTGCGCCCTCCAGCAGCAGACGCTCGGCCTCGCGTCCGCGCTGGTGGAGCATCCGGTTGCCGACAAAGGCGTGGCAGACGCCGACCAGCACCGGCACTTTGCCGATGCGCCGGCCCACCGCCATGGCGGTGGCGATCGTCGACTTGGACGTCTTGGCCCCGCGCACGACCTCCAGCAGCCGCATGACGTTGGCGGGGCTGAAGAAGTGGGTGCCGATCACGCTCTCCGGCCGCCGGGTGGCGGCGCCGATCTCGTTGACGTCGAGCGTGGAGGTGTTGGTGGCCAGGATCGCCTCGGCCTTGGCGACCTTGTCGAGGCGGGCGAAGACCTCTTTCTTGAGCGGCATCTCCTCGAAGACGGCCTCGATCACCATGTCGGCGTCGGCGACGTCGGCGAAATCGACGCTCCCCCGGATCAAGCCCATGCGGCGCTCGACGTCCGCGCTGCTGAGCCGGCCCCGGGCCGCGGTGGCCTCGTAGTTCTTGCGCACGACGCCCAGGCCGCGATCCAGCGCGTCTCGGGCGACTTCCACGACGGTCACCGGGATGCCGATGCTGGCGAAGTTCATGGCGATGCCGCCACCCATGGTGCCGGCGCCGATCACGGCGACCTTGGCGATCGCTCGGGTCGGCGTGTCGGCCGGGACGTCGGGGATCTTGGCGCTCTCGCGTTCGGCGAAGAAGAAGTAGCGCTGGGCCCGGGACTCCGGCGAGTTGAGCAGCTCCCCGAACAGCTCGCGCTCCCGGGCCAGGCCCTGGGCGAAGGGCAGGCTGACCGCGCCCTCCACCGCCTTGATGCACGCCTCGGGTGCCCGGAAGCCGCGGGTCTGTCGGGCCACGGACTTCCGGAATTCCGAGAAGATCTCCGGCTTCCCCCGCGCCGCCGCGATCTTGTCGTCAAGATCGCGAACCCGACGCAGCGGCCGCCCCTCGGCGACCACGCGCTCGGCGAAGGCCACGGCGCCCGCCGTGAGGTCGCCCTCGATGAGCTGGTCGAGGAGCCCCAGGCGGTGCGCCTCCTCCCCCCCGATCGGGTCGCCGCTCACGATCATCGAGAGCGCCTTCTCGACGCCGACCAGGCGGGGCAGCCGCTGGGTCCCGCCCGCTCCCGGCAACAGCCCGAGCTTCACCTCGGGCTGGCCCAGGCGCGCCGTGGGCACGCCGACCCGCCAGTGGCAGGTCATGGCGACCTCCAGCCCGCCCCCCAGCGCGGTGCCGTGAATGGCGGCGACGACGGGCTTGGCGCTCTGCTCGATGGCCTCCAGTACTTCGCCCAGCACTGGTTCTTGCGGGGGCTTGCCGAACTCCGTGATGTCGGCGCCGGCGATGAAGGTGCGCCCGGCGCAGGCCAGCACGATGGCGGCCACCCCGGGATCGCCGACGGCCTGGCGCAGGCCGTCGCGCAGCCCCACCCGCACGTGATGGCTCAGCGCGTTCACAGGTGGATTGTCCACGGTGAGCACGGCCACACGGCCGCGCCGGTCCAGGCTCACGGACTTGCTGATGGCTGTCATGGCATTCCTCGTGTGCAGGGCAAGGTGGACCTATGATACGCGAGCCAGGTCCTCTCGGGGAGCAGGGGGAGCCGATCGTGGACAAGCGTATCGCGCTGACCGTGCCGGTCGACGGGTTCTCGCTGGCCGAGCACGCCGAGCTCGTGTCCGAGGCCGAGGGGCTCGGCTATCAGGACGCGTGGTCGTGGGAAGCCGACGGGCTCGACGCGTTCAGTCCTTTGGTGGTGGCCGGCCTGGCGACCCGATTGCGGCTGGGCACGGCCATCGTCAACGTCTTCACCCGGGGCCCCGCCACGCTGGCCCAGTGCGCGGCGGGTATCGCCGAAATCGCGCCCGGGCGCTTCTGCCTGGGGATCGGCGCCGGCTCCAGCGTGATCGTGGAGGCCTGGAACGGGGGAACCTTTCGGCGACCGGCCACGCGCGTGCGCGAGATGGCCATCTTCTTGCGCCGGGCGCTGAGCGGTGAGCGCGTGGTCTTCCGCGGCGAGACGTTCGCGGTCGATGGTTTCCGCCTCGCCCGGCCACCGGCCCACCCCGTTCCCATCTATGTCGCCGCGCTCCGCGCGGGCATGCTCGCCGTGGCCGGCGAGGTCGGTGACGGCGTGATCCTCAACTGGCTCGCGCCCGAGGACGTGCCTCGCTGCGTCGCCGTGGTGCGAGAGGCGGCCCGGCGGGCGGGACGGGACCCGCAGGCCATCGAGGTGACGTGCCGGATCTTCGCCCACGTGGACGCGTCCTCGCCGGAGGCCGATACGGCGTCGCGGCGGCACGTCGCGGCGTATCTCAACGTGCCGGTCTATCGGGCCTTTCACGAGTGGCTCGGGCGTGCTCCCCTGCTCGGACCGATGTGGGACGCGTGGGGGACGGGCGACCGCCGGGCCGCGGTGGCGGCCATCCCCGATGCCGTGCTCGATCGGCTGCTCGTCCGCGGCTCGCCCCCGGCCATGCGCGCCCGCGTTCGTGAGTATCTCGACGCCGGCGTCGACACGGTCTTGCTGGCGCTGCAGAGCGGCGAAGCCGACCCCGATCGCCGACGCGAGGTGCTGCGCGGGGCCCTGGGAGCGCTGGCCCCGGCAGCCGGGTGACCGGATGGGATCTTTTCGCCCGGTGTCTCGATCGTGAGCGGCACGGGCTCACGGATCAAGCTCGACGACTGCCAGCTCTGCCGGGCCGAGCGGATCACGCCCTGGTACTACGAGGACGACGTGTGCTGGATCGCCGAGTGCGAGATCTGCGCGGTGCCGATGGTGGTCTGGCGCTGGCACGGCACGGCGCCGCCGGCCGGGGAGCTCGAGCACATGCGGCGGGCGCTCCACCAGGTCGCGGTCCGGGAAATCGGCGAGTTCTGGATCGACGACCACATGCGGAACATTCCCGATCACTGGCATGCCCACGCCCGCCCGAACGGTGGATTCTTCGGCCGACGACCGGTTGGGTAACGGTCGTCACACGGCGCGCCTCGTGCCCCCTCCAGGCTAGTGAGCTGCCAGGGCGGGGGCGTGCTGCAGAGACTCGAGCACCGCCCGGGCCAGGCGCGGCAGCTCGGGGTCCCGCGCGCCCAATATCAGCACGGTGTCGCCGGGGCGACTCTCACCGTGGACCCACTCGATCACCGCGCGGTGGTCGGCGGCGTAGGCGCAGTGCATCGGGGCGGGGAGGTCGGCGGCCAGCATCCGGCTGGAGACGTCCTTCCGGGTGGTCCCGCCCGCGTAGAAGATCTCCGCGTAGCAGAACCTGTCCTGGTCTCTGAGGAGCCGGGGCAGGAGCTGGCGCAGCTCGGGACGCAGGAACCGGGCCGGACCGAAGCCATGGGGCTGGAACACCGCCAGCACGCGGTCGGCGCCGGCCTGCGCGGTGGTGAGTGCCGCCCGGAGCTTCTCGCCATTGTGCGCGTAGTCGTCCACCACCCGGATCCCGCCGGGCGTGATGCCCACGACCTCGAAGCGGCGGGCGACGCCGGGGAAGTGGACGAGCAGCGCCGCGATCGTCGGCGGCGCGATGCCGAGCTCCATCGCGACCAGCGCGGCCGCTGCGGCATTTTCCAGATTGTGGAGGCCGGGCTGGGGGACATCGAGAGTGAGCGGGCCGCCCGGCAGCGCGAGCCGGCCGACGGCGCGGGTAGGCCCCGTCGTCTCCACCTGCAGCCGGGCGTCGGCGGTTGGCGCCACCCCGTAGGTCACGACGTCGGTACCGCGGCGCAGCGAGGCCGCCTCCGGGCAGCCGGCGTTGAGCAGGAGCCGGTGACAGCCGGCGGCGAAGGTCGCGAACTGCTCGCGGAGCGCCGACACCTCGCCGTGGTCCCGGCTGATGTTGTGCACCACGCCGACGGCGGGGCGGTATCCGATGAGGGTCCCGTCCGACTCGCAGGCCTCGGCGATGACCGGGCCGGCCTGCGGCCCGGCGTAGAAGCAGCCGGCCACGCCCTCGCCGACGAGGGCGGCGCCGCCGAGCACGGTCGCCGGCACTCCGGCCTCACGGGCCAGCCACGCCACCATTCCGGTGATGGTGCTCTTGCCACTGGTCCCGGCGATGGCCACGCCTGGCCGGCCGGCGTTGACGACTTCCGCCAGCAGCGCGGGTCGGCTCACGAGCTCGATGCGGAGCTGGCGGGCGGCCCGCATCTCGGGCGTGTCGGCCTCGACGGCGGTCGAGTAGACGAAGCGGTCGATGCCGCGTATCACCGCAGTGCCGTCGTGGGGCCGCAGCTCGATGCCCAGCCGGCGCAGCCGGGCCGCCAGCTCGGGATTCTTGCCCTGGTCGAACGAGCGGTCCGAGCCCTGGACCCGGTCACCCCTGGCGCGGACCAGCTGGGCCAGGGGATTCATGCCGGCACCGGCGATTCCCGAAAAGTGGTAGCGCATACAGCGCGATCCCGTGCACCCAGGATGCCAGGCTCTGCGAGCGAAGCCTCCATGTTTTTTGCCGAGTTGGCGCTCGAGCTTCGTGGGCTCCGCCCGATCCTGGTCACGGTGTCCTGTCCATCGTCGACGGCCTGACACCGCGCCGGCCCGCCCTCGACGCGCTTGCTACAATTGACGGCGTATGGATAGCCCCACGCCCACCGCGATCTCCCGTTCGTCCGACATCCAGTCGGCGCTCCGTGCCGATCCCAATTTCCGGTTCCGCTGTGAGCTCAGTCTGGCGCCGTTGATCGCCTTCTGGGCCCAGGCCGCCGGGGACCCGTCGGCCCGGGGAGCGCTGGCCCGGATCGTGGGCGAGGAGGTCGAGCGGGCCCCGGAGCTCTTGGCAACGATCGAGGATACCGGCGTGATCGAGCGCCACCGGGAGCTGGTCGATACGTTGATGACCGCGGTCTTTCCCCCGGCGGCGTGGGAGCAGGAGTACATCGCCGCGCTGGTGCCCTTCCAGCTCCGCGCCTTCTACGCGACGCCCCTCATGCGCCGGCTCCTCATCGCCAGGGACGGCACGCTGCAAGGCCGGGTGAATCTCAGCGAGCCCATGGTCGCGGCCATGCGGCTGGCCTATGCCCACGCGTTGATCGTGCGCCAGCTCTACGGCATCGCCGTGGACGTCGATTACCCGATCATCTGCACGGTGACCGACCCGGAGACCGGGCTGGACCTCCACTACCGGATGCTCTTCGACTGGCGGTTCGAAGAGGTGGTGCTGGACGGCACCCTGCCGCCCCTGAGCGAGGAGCTGCGGCAGGGCCTGCACACGAACGTCCTCGACCCCGATCTGCTGCGCCAGGCCCTGCCTCCGGAGCGGATCGTGATTCGCGGATTCACTATTCTCCGGGCCGTCGAGGTCACCGATCAGGAAGTGCTGTCGAGACTCAAGCGCGACCTGATCGATCGGGAGTCCATCGTCTCGCTGACCCGCTTCCAGGGATTACAGGGGCGGCTGCGAACGCTCTTTCGGCGGCCCGAGCTGCGGCTGGGCCTGGCCGCGCTGGAAGGCGACCGCGTCCTCGTCCTCAACTATGGATCGCGCCACGAGCACGCCTGCATCTTCGCCGACTCCTCCCACCTCACGACCGCCGACTTCGCCGGCTCGGTCTTCGCGCGAGCCGTCAAGAGTGGCCAGCCTCTCATCGTCGATGACCTGACGGCGCTCCCCGAGCGCACGCCGATCGAGGAGGAGCTGATCCAGTACGGTGTCCGCACCATGGCGGTGGCGCCCCTGTACTACCAGGACCGGGTCATCGGCACCCTCGATCTCACCTCGCCCCGGCCAGGGGACTTCACGGCCACGCACCTGCCCAAGCTCCACGAGGTGCTGCCGCTCTTCTCCATGGCCGTCCAGCGCAGCATGGAAGAGCTGAACGCGCGGATCCAGACCCAGATCAAGGAGCGGTTCACGGCCATCCACCCCGTGGTGGAGTGGCGGTTCCGCAAGGCCGTGCTCGACGCCCTGGAGCAGGAGGGAGCGAGCTCGGGAGCATCCGAGCTGGAGCCGATCGTCTTCGAGGGCGTCTACCCGCTCTACGCGCTCTCGGACATCCGCGGCTCCTCGACGCAGCGGACCCTGGCCATCCAGGAAGATCTCCTGGCCCAGCTCGGCCTGGCCCGCGACGTCGTGGAGGCGGCGTGGACGGCCCGCCCGCTGCCCGCCCTCGACGAGCTGCGGTACCGGATCGACAAGCACATCGACCGCATCCGGCACGACGTGGCGTCGGGCGACGAGGCGGGGGTGACGGCGTTCCTGCGCGCCGAGGTGGAGGGGCTCTTCGACCGTTTGCTGGACTTCGGTCCGGCCGTGCCCGAGCGGGTCCAGGCCTACCGGTCGGCCCTCGACCCGCGCCGACGCGCGGTGTACCGCCAGCGCCGGGTGTTCGAGGAGAGCGTCACCCGGCTCACCGAGGCCATCGCCTCGTATCTGGATCTCGAGGAGCAGGCCGCCCAGTCCATGTTCCCGCACTATTTCGAGAAGCAGAAGACCGACGGCGTCGATCACCAGATCTTCGTGGGCGCCTCCCTCATGGAGGACGGCCGCTTCGACCGGCTCTACCTCAAGAACCTCCGGCTCTGGCAGCTGATCGTGGTGTGCGGGATCGCCGCCCGGTCCGAGCAGCTCCTGCGCGCGCTGCCCGTGCCGCTGGAGACCACCCACCTGATCCTCGTCCAGCACGCGCCCCTGGACATCCATTTCCGATTCGACGAGAAGCGCTTCGACGTGGACGGCGCGTATGACATCCGGTATGAGATCGTCAAGAAGCGCATCGACAAGGCCCTCATCAGGTCCACCGACCAGCGGCTGACCCAGCCGGGCCGGATCGCCATCGTCTACGCGCAGCCCGCCGAGGCCCTCGAGTATCGCGGCTACATCGAGTACCTCCAGCACCTTGGTTATCTGGGACTCGAGGTCGAAGACCTCGAGCTCGAGGAGCTGCAGGGCGTGCACGGCTTGCGGGCCCTCCGGGTGACCGTGACGCTCCGCGAGGCGGGGGGGGAGCGGCCGGTCGCGCTGAGCGCGCTGGGGCTGGAGAGGACAGCGTCCTAGGTCCCACGCGCGTCTCCCGCGGAATCCTGTTCGTCACGATCGCCACCCTGTGCTTCGTGACGATGAACGTCACCGTCAAGGTCCTGATCCCCCACCTGCCCACGCTGGAGCTGATCTGGGCCCGGGCCCTGGGCCATCTGCTGGTGGTCTTCGCGCTCTTCGCCCCCGGCCACGGCGGCTGGCGCCTGCTCGTCACGCGACGTCCGGCCATCCAGCTCGGCCGCTCGGTACTGCTGCTCCTGTCCACTTCGTTCTTTTTCACGGCGCTGGGCCCGGTGCCCCTGGCCGACGCCACGGCAGTGTCGTTCACCTCGCCCCTCCTGGTGGCCGCGCTGGCGTTCCCCGTGCTCGGCGAGCGGGTGGGACTCTCGCAGTGGGGCTCGATCGCCGTCGGCTTTGTCGGAGCGCTGATCGTCATCCGTCCCACCGGCGAGGGGGCCAGTCCCTACGCGTTTCTCGTCGTGGGCAGCGCCGTCTGCTATGCCCTCTACCAGCTGCTCACCCGGAGGGTCGCCGGTGTCGATGCCCCGGAGACGAGCGTGACGTACAGCGCGCTGGTCGCGACGCTGGTGCTCTCGGCGCTGGTGCCCTTCTTCTGGCAGACTCCGCAGCGGCTCGGGCACTGGCTGATGCTGGCGACCCTGGGGCTCCTGGGCGCCGTGGGCCACTACTGCGTGGCCCGGGCGCTCCTGTGGGCGCCGGCCTCGATCGTCTCGCCCTTCCACTACGTGCAGCTCGTGTGGGCCTCGGCCCTGGGCTACCTCGTCTTCGGTGACGTGCCGAGCGCGTGGATGTGGTTGGGCGCGGCCATCATCGTGGCCAGCGGGCTGTCCATCGTGGTGCGGGAAACGCGTGTGGCGCGGGAGCCGCGCGCGGTGCGGGAGCCGGGGCGGTCCTGAGCGGCGCCGCCCGCCCGGCACCGGGCGCTACCGGCGGCCGATGACTCGCCGCGGCTCCCAGTGCTGGCCGCGGTGCGCCGCCACGTCCTCCCGACGGGCGAACAGCTTGATCAGGACCAGGCCGGCGACGAAGCCCCCGACGTGGGCCCAGAACGCCACCCCGCCTCCCTCTCCGCCCGCGAAGGTCCCGAACAGGCCGCCCACGAACTGGATGGCGATCCAGTAGAGCAGCATCGTCCAGGCCGGGAGCGCGACCGACGTGAGGAAGAACCCGATCGGCACCATCGTGTACACGCGCACCCGCGGGTACAGGACCAGATAGGCGCCCATGACGCCGCTGATGGCGCCCGAGGCGCCGACCATCGGGATGACCGAGGCCGGATTGGTGACCACCTGCAGGAGGGCGGCAGCAACGCCGCAGGCCAGGTAGAAGATCACGAAGCGCACGTGCCCCATGGAGTCCTCGATGTTGTTGCCGAAGATCCACAAGAACCACATGTTGCCGATGAGGTGCATCCACGATCCATGCAGGAACATCGAGGTGAAGACGTGCGAGACTTGCCGGCCAGGATCGGTGAGACAGGCCAGGCCCTCGCCCATGGGGAACGGCGTTCCCGGCGCCGCCAGGCCGGTCAGCTCGCCGGGAATCAGGCCGAGCTCGCAGACCGACCGGGCCAGCGCCAGCGTCGAGCCCGCCCCCTGGACCCCCAGCCAGCTGAGGACGTTCAGACCGATGACGGTGAGGGTGACCCAGGAGGTGTGCTGGGTGGCGTTCTCGTCGTGGTAGGGGATCATGGCCGGCCGAGCAGCGCGCGTCCCGTCAGAACTGTAGGAACTCCCGGAGGGCGCTCAGCACCGCCTCCGGATTGTCCTCGTGCAGGGTGTGGACCGCCCGCGGAATCTCCACGAACCTCCCGCGCGGCAGCTCCTTGACCATCCGCTCGGCGACCTCGCGGTCCAGCACCGGGCTGTGCTCCCCGCGCAGCAGTAGCGTGGGGGGTCGGATCGCCCGCACGATGGCCCACCAGTCGATATCCCCGGTGGATCGCCGGAGCTTGACGCTCGGATGCCAGGCCCACACCAGCGCGCCGTCGGGCCGCTGCCGCAGGCTGTGCGCGACGACCCAGCGGTAGTAGTGAATCCCGGGCAAGGGGTTGGCGCGGTACAGGTGCCGGGCAGCCTGCTCGATGCTCTCCCACGTCTCTGGCTCGGGCGGACCGGCCGGCGCCTGGCTGGCCCGCGTGCTGATCTCGGGACCGATGTCCACCACGACGAGCTGCTGGACCATCTCCGGCCGCTGGGCGGTGAAGTACATCGCGTTGCGCCCACCCATCGAGAGGCCGACGAGGACGAGCGCGGACAGGCCGAGCTGGGCGATGACGCCGCTGAGGTCGCCGAAGGCCACGATCGCGTTGTAGGTGTCGGCCGGATCGCTGTCGCCGTGACCGCGCTGGTCCAGGGCGTACACGTGGAAGTGGGGCTGCAGGGCGATGCTGAGCGTGTCCCAGGCGTGAGCATTGCCGGTGAAGCCGTGCAGGAGCAGGAGTGGCCGGCGGCCCTCGCCGCCCCAGTCCAGCAGGTGCAGGCGCAAGCCGTTCACGACCAGGTCGTGGTCCCGGGGCCGGAGCAGATTCATCGGCGATCAGCGTCCCATCGCGTAGAATTCTCGATTCGGCCGGAGGTCGGCCAGCGAGGCCATGCGGTTGGAGAGGTTGAAGAAGGCGGCCACGGCGCCGGCGTCCCAGATATCGGCGTCGCTCAACCCGTGGGCGCGCAGCCGCTCGAAATCGGCCTCGTCCACGGTGGCGGGCGCCTTCGTGACCTTGACCGCGAAATCGACGAGCGCGTGCTCGCGTGGCGTGAGCTCGGCGTGGCGATGGTCGGCCGTGACCTGATCGGCCCCGTAGGGGTTCTTGGCGAGGACACGGAGCGCCGCTCCGTGGGCTACGGTTCAGTACAGACAGTCGTTGGTGGCGCTCGCGGCCAGGGCGATGAGCTCGCGCTCGGGTCGGCCCAGGCCCGAGGGGCCCCGCATCAGGGTCTCGTAGAAGGCGAAGAACGCCCGGAAATGTTCGGGTTTCCACGCGTAGGCGAGGAACACGTTGGGGGTGAAGCCGGTCTTGCTGGTGACGTTCTGGATGGCCTCCCGGACGTCGGGCGGCAGCGCGGCCAGGTCCGGTACGGGAAACCGGCTGATCGGCGCGTCGGCCATGGCGCCCTATTCTAGCCCGGCCGGCCCTGGCGCGGGGGCGAGGCCGACCTGGGGGCACCGCAGGCCTGGCCCCGAATCCGTTTGACGGCGCGCCGGGAGTGTGGCATTCTTCCCGAGGTTCTGGGCATGTTCGGTTGGGTGTTTCGAGATTCGAGATACGCGCCGTGCGAGATCCAGTTCGCACGGCGTTTTTGTTTGTCCGCCGATGTCGGCGGATGACACCGCCTGACGGCGGGAGCATCAACGGGGCCTGCGCCCCAGAGGAAGGGTTCAGTCATGGCTACAGGACGAGTGAAGTGGTTCAACGATGCGAAGGGCTTCGGCTTCATCACGCAGGAGGGCGGCGAGGACGTGTTCGTGCACTACTCGGCCGTCCAGGCGCAGGGCTTCAAGAGCCTCGCGGAAGGTGATCAGGTCGAGTTCGAAGTCACCCGCGGTCCCAAGGGGCTGCAGGCGTCGAACGTCCGCAAGATCTAGCCCTCTTCTCGGCGAGCCGAAACCGACGCATCGGGGGGAGTCCGGTCCGGACCCCCCCGCTGCCCGGGTTCCCGCAGTACTCAGGCCTTCTGCTTCTTCTTCGGTTTCTTCTTCTCTTTGCGCATGCTGGTTCCCTTGGCCACCTGGCTCACCCCCTTCGCGTTGCCGACACTTTACCCTAGCGTTTCAGCGACACGCACCAGTTCCTCGTACTCCTGCATCCAGTAGTTGTGATTGCGGAAGTTGGGAAAGGCGTCGCGGAACGAGGGATCATCCCAGCGCTTGCCGATCCAGCCCGACATGTAGACGATGCGCAGGGCCCGGAGCGGCTCGATGAGCGCCAGGGACGAGCGATCGAACTCCCGGAAGACCTCGTAGCCCTCCAGCAGGTCCTCGCGGGCCTGGCGCGTCTCCTCCCCGTCGCCACGGGTCAGGAGCCAGAGGTCTTGCACGGGCGGGCCCACCAGGCAATCGTCGAAGTCCACGAGGACCGGACCATCGGCGGCCCACAGGATGTTGCCCCAGTGCAGATCGCCGTGGATGCGCTGGACCTTGGCGGCGGCCAGGGGCCCGGCCACGGCCTCGGCGATGCGCAGGGCGACGGCCTGGTAGCGGGGGGCCAGGTTCTCCGGCATGAAGCCGCCCGCCAGCACGATGGCCAGGGGCTCGCGCACGAAGTAGGTGGGGTCGAGCCGCCGGCGGTGCGGGGCGTCGCGCGCGGCCCCCACCGCGTGCATGCGCCCGATGGTCCGGCCGATCCGGCGGCGGTTCTCGGAATCCAGCTCATCGAGCGAGCGGCCGCGGATCTTCGGGAAGGCGGCGTAGAAGATGCCACCGATCTCGCTCAGCGTGGAGCCCTGGCCCAGGTCGAGCGGCGCCACCACCGGGATCTCGGCCGCCGCGAGGTCGGCGAGGAAGGCGTGCTCGTCCAGGATCGTCTGGCGCGACCAGCGGCCCGGCCGGTAAAACTTGACGACGAGCCGGCGCTCGTCTTCCAGCTCGACCTCGTAGACGCGGTTCTCGAAGGCTCGCAGGGGCAGGCAGCGACCGGTGCTGCGCAGACCGCCGACCTCGACCGCCTCGAGCACGCGCTCCGGGGTGAGGGCGCCGAACGACGCGCCGGGGTCGGCGGTCACACTGGCCCGATTCTGCCGCGAACGCGCTCGCCCCTAACCGGCAGCCAGCTCTTCCAGCCCCAGCTCGGCGAGCTTGGCCTCGGTCGGGCGCCCGGTCTCCGGATCCCACCCGGCCATCTGGTAGTAGGTCCGCCGCGCGGCCAGAAACTCCGCGGGGTCGATCCGCTGGCCCTTGAGCGGACCATTGCCGATGCCCTCGTGCATGCGCTGAGGCAGCAGGTCGTCGTTGGGCGTGAAGCCTTCGCGGCAGTTGAAGACGCGCCCCAGCGTGTTGTTGCGCTCGCCGACTTTCATGAGCTCGTAGAGGCTCATGTTCCAGCCGGTGACGGCGTTGATGTAGGCGACCAGCGGCTCCATCTCCAGGCCGTTGAGCGGCGTGCCGACGAAGTCGCACATCCCGACCGCGTTGTAGCTGGACCACAGCTTCTGGGTCTCGAAGAAGGCCCGGACCTTGCGACCGTCGAGGTGCAGGGGATCGAGCGGCTCGATGAGGCCCAGGGGCCCCATGGGGTGCCCGTTGGGGTGGAAGCCCGCGTAGAGCGGGTCGTGGGGCGCTTCCATGTGGTCGGCGCCGGTGGGCGACAGCGCGTAGGCCAGCGACAGCCCCTTCTTGCCCCGCGGATCGTGCATGGGCAGCTCCTGGCCCTTGACGTGGAGCGCGAACCGCTCCGCGCCCCGACCGAGCTCGACGGCCGCGCGCCTGACGCCCTCGCCGAGGAGCTTGCCGATGCCCTCGCGCTTGCCGATGGCATGCACGACCTGGACGAGGCCGTCGGCATTGCCCCAGGTGAGGTCGATCCCGCCCGTCATCTGCGGCGTGATGATCCCGTGCTCGTAGCACTCCATGGCGAAGGCGATCACGGCGCCGGTGGAGATCGAGTCCAGCACGTACTGGGCATAGAGCTGGTTGACCAGGGCCAGGGCGTTGAGATCGCTCACGCCGCACAGCGAGCCGGAGGCGGCCAGGGTCTCGTACTCGGGCCCGCCGTACTTGGCGGTCACCCCCAGGCTCTCGACCTCGACCTCGCGCTTGCAGGCCACGGCGCAGGCGTAGCAGGTGCCGCGATTGACCAGGATAGTGTCCCGCATCGTCTGGCCGCTGATCGCGCGGGCGTGCTCGAACGAGCCGTCGCGGAAGTTGCGCGTGGGCAGGATCCCGGAGGCCTCGAGCGCCATCACCGCACTGGCGGAGCCCAGCTGATGGAAGCGATCCTTGGCCCGATCATAGTGCTCCTTGAACCACACCAGCGCGCGCTTGGCGCCGTCCTTGTCCAGGGGAATGGGCGGCTTGGAACCGCGCACCACCACCGCCTTGAGCCGCTTGGCCCCCATCACCGCGCCCAGGCCGCAGCGGCCGTGGAAGTGCTTGAGCTGATTCACGATGGCTGCGAAGCGCACGCCCCGCTCGCCGGCGATGCCCGTTTGCAGCACGCGGATACGCTTGTCCCCGAGCTCCTGCTCCAGCCCGTCCTGGACCTCGCCGGAGAGTTTGCCCCAGTAGGGACGAGCGTCCCGGAGCTCGACGTGGCCGTCCTTGATCCAGAGGTAGACGGGATGCGCGGCCTGCCCCCTGATGACCACACCGTCCCACCCCGCGGACCGGAGCTCGGGTCCCCACCAGCCGCCGGCTTCGGACTCGCCGTAGCCGCCCGTCAGCGGCGACTTGGCCGCCGCCGTGTAGCGGTTGGTGCCGCTGAGCGACAGGCCGTTGAGGACGCTGGTGACGAACGTCAGGACGTTGTCGGGCCCCAACGGATCGACGCCCGGGCCCATGTCGCGCAGCAGAATATGAGCGGCCAGGGCCCCGCCGCCGAGATACCTGCGCATCAGGGTCTCGGGGACCTCCTCGGTCCGCGTCTGCCCGGTGGTGAGATCGACGTGCAGCAGCTTGCCGCTGATCGCCATGGTGATGGCCTCCTAGATGTACACGCCCTTCATCTGGGGCTCGGGGTAGCGCGTGCCGGCGGCGGCCCCGACCGGTACCGCCGCCGAGATGCGGGCCACATCGTGGGGATCGAGATGGACTTTGAGCGCGCCCAGGTTCTCATCGACCCGGGCCTTCCGCTTGGTCCCCGGGATCGGGATGATGTCCGGCCCCTGGGCCAGCAGCCAGGCCAGCACGAGCTGGGCGGGCGTGCAGCCCTTGTCCCGGGCGATCTGCTCGATCTTCTGGACGAGCTCGCGGTTGCGGGCGAAGTTGGACTCCTGGAAGCGCGGGTGATCGCGCCGGCGGTCGCCTTCGGGAATATCGCTGAGGCTCTGGAAGCGACCGGTCAGGAAGCCGCGGCCCAGCGGGGAGTACGCGACGAACGTGATGCCGAGCTCCCGGCAGGTGGGCAGGGTCTCCTCGGCTTCCTTGCGATAGAGCAGCGAGTACTCCATCTGGACCGTGCTGAGCGGGTGCACGGCGTGGGCCCGGCGAATCGTGGCGGGCGCCGCCTCGGAGAGCCCGATCGCGCGCACCTTGCCCTGCTGGATCAGCCTGGCCATCGCGCCGACCGTGTCCTCGATGGGCACGCTGGGGTCGACCCGGTGCTGCGAGTAGAGGTCGATCACGTCCACGCCCAGGCGCTTGAGGCTGGCGTCGCAGGCCTGCATCACGTACTCGGGCCGCCCGTTGACCAGGTTGCGGCCACCCTCGGCCCGGACCTGGCCGAACTTGGTGGTGACGAGCACCCGGTTGCGCAGGCCCTTCAGCGCCCGACCGAACAGCTCCTCGTTGTGGCCCCAGCCGTACATGTCGGAGCTGTCCAGAAAGTTGATGCCGGCCTCGATGGCGTGACGCATGGTCTCCACGGACTCCTGGTCGTCGCCCTTGCCGTAGATGCCCGACATCGACATCAGGCCCAGGCCGAGGCGCGACGCCTCCAGTGAGCAGTGTCCCAGTGGGCGATAGTCCATGAGCTGGCCTCCTTGTGGCGTCCCGGATTCTACTACGAGAGCGCGTGCGGCCGGCCCCCGAACGGTTATCATGCAGCCATGGCCCGTCCCGCCGCCGAGCAGCGTCGCCGCCGGGGCCGGCGTCGGAGCCCGGCCCCGCTCGCCGATCCTCCCGCCAGCCCTGAAGTGATCGCGCCCGAGCCGGCCGCGCCCCCGTCGATTTCGCCCCCGCCACCCGCCCCCGAACCGTTGCTCCCCGAGCCCGAGGCCGCTCAAGCGGAGCTCGACCTCCCGCTGGCGACGCCGGAGCCGGTGTTCGCGGCGCGGGCGCTGCCGCCGCCGGCGCCGCCTCCGCTGCCGACTGCCCGCCGGGCTGTCTTCTTCGACGTCGAGAACACGAGCCGGGCCGAGCACGTCGCCCACATGATCGAGCACCTGGCCATCGACCGCGCTGGCCGCCGCACCGAGTTCGTGGCTGTGGGCAACTGGCGCGTCATCGGCCCCGACACTGCGCGGTTGCTCGCCCATCACGGCGCCCAGCTCGTGCACAGTGCTCCCGCCACCGGGGTCCGCGACTGGAGCGATCTGCGCATCGCGGTGAGCGCCGGGGTGTGGCTGGCCGGCGCCCGCGCCGGTGACGCGCTGGAGATCGTCTCCGATGATCGCGCCTTCGACGCCGTCGGCGACGTCGCCGTGTCGCTGGGGATCGCCTTCCGGCGGATCTCGTATCGCGCGCTGGCCGGCGCGCCGGCGACGCCGGAAGCGGCCCCGGCGCCGCCCGACCGGTCGCGACGGGACGGCCGGCGCGGTCGGCATCCTCGCCGCCACGAGCCGGCGGCCCGCGCGCACCCGGCGCCGGCCCGGCACGCACCGCCCGCCGAGGTCCTGGAGGGCGCCGCGGGAGCGCACACGGCGCCTCACGATGAGGTCGTGGAGCTGGTTCGGGAGCTGGCCAGCCGCGCCCCGGGTGGGAGCGTCCTCATCGACACGGTGGCCAATGCGCTCAAGACCCGCGGGTTCAGTCGCCCGCCGGGCTCGCCCCGGCTCATCACGCGGCTCCGGCGCATGCGTGAGCTGTCGGTGAGCCCGAACGGGATGATCAGGCTGGTGGGCGTGACGCCAGGCGACGGCGAGCATCCGCCCGCGCCCGACGTGTCGGCGCCCGAGGCGGCGGCGGTTTCCGCGGAGGTCGGCGCGCCGGTTCCCACGGTGACCCCGGGTCGCCGCCGGCGGCGTTCCCGTCGTCGGGGAGGGCGCGGTCGGCGTCGGTCCGGCCCGCCCCCGGCCGGCTCAGCCTGAGCCGCAAGCCGCTCTTCTCCCCGGAGCGTACCGCCCTCCACGCGGCGGCCCTGTCACCGTTCCGCAAGTGGGCGACCACCGTCACCGTGATGCTCATCACGGTGATGCAGATCCTCGACACCAGCGTAATCAACGTCGCCCTGCCCCACATGCAGGGCGCGCTCTCGGCCGGCGTGGAGGAGATGGCCTGGGTGCTCACCTCCTATATCGCCGCCAACGCCATCATCATCCCGGCCACCGGCTGGCTGACCACGCTCCTGGGCCGCAAGCGCTTCTTCCTGATCTGCACGACCCTGTTCACGGTGAGCTCGCTGCTGTCCGGGCTGGCCCCGAATCTCGAGTTCCTGGTCCTCATGCGCGCCCTGCAGGGGCTGGGCGGCGGGCCCATCATCCCCATGGCCCAGGCCCTCATGTGGGAGATCTTTCCGCTGCGGCAGCGGGGCATGGCCATGGCCGTCTGGGGCACCGGCGTCATGATGGGGCCGATCCTGGGACCCACGGTCGGCGGCTGGATCGTCGATGACTGGTCGTGGCGCTGGATCTTCTACATCAACCTGCCCATCGGCATCCTCGGCTTCGTCATGGGGGTCATCTTCCTCTTCGACTCGCCGCACGCGCGCCGGCCGGGTCGCGTGGACGTGGCCGGGCTCGTCCTGATGGTGATCGGCTTCGGGTGCCTGCAGCTCGTGCTCGACTGGGGCGAGCGCGAGGACTGGCTGGACTCCGACCTCGTCGTGGCCCTCGCGGTGGTGGCGGGGGCCGCGCTGCTGGCCTTCGTGGTGCGCGAGCTGACGGCGGCGGAGCCGATCCTCGACCTGACCGTGTTCACGGCCCGCAACTTCGCCCTGGGCTCCCTCATCATCGCCATGGCCGGTTTCACCTTCTACGCCAGCATGCTGCTCCTGGCCCTCTTCACCCAGAAGCTCCTGGGCTACGACGCCTGGACCTCGGGGCTCGTCCTGGCCCCCGGCGGGATCGGCAACATGATCTCGCTGATCACCGCCGGCCGACTCATCGCCCGCGTCGACCAGCGCCTGCTGCTGGCCGCCGGCGTCATCCTCAACGTGATCGCCCTGAGCTGGATGACCAACCTGAGCCTCGACATGGACTACTGGGATCTGGCCCTGCCCCGCTTCGTCCAGGGCTTCGGGATGGGGTTCGTCTTCGTGCCCCTGCAGACGCTGGCGCTCTCGACCGTGCGCCTCGCCCGGCTGTCCAACGCCACCGCGGCCTACAACGTGGTGCGCAACGTCGGCGGCAGCATGGGCATCGCCATCATCACCACGCTGCTGGCCCGGCGCAGCCAGTACCACCAGGAGATCATCGTCTCCAACGTCGATCTGACCCGCGACGCGACCGCCGCCCGGCTAGCCGAGTGGAGCGCGCACTTTATGACGCAGGGCTCCGACGCCGTCACCGCGGGACGTCAGGCGATGGCGGCCCTGTACCGCGAAGCCGTGGCCCAGGCCCAGCTCCTGGCTTTTGCCGACGACTTCCGCCTGCTGGTGTGGCTCTTCGTGGCGGTGCTGGCCCTGCTGCCCCTCATGCGGCGTGTCCGCCTGGAGGATACCGAGCGGCCCGCCGCCGAAGTGCCCGGCCGGGTGGCGGGGTTACCCTCGGCCGAGGAGTGAACGCCAGCCCCGAGCTGTGATACCGTCCGCCCATGGCGGCCGGACTCCGGGAACTGCCGACATGAGCGGACGCGAAGCGGCATTCGTGACGAACCTGCAGGCGCGGGTCGCGCAGATCCTGGACACCTGCTCGCGCTGCGGGCGCTGCGTCGAGGTCTGTCCCACCGCCGGGCCGGCCGGGATCGACACGCGCGACCCCGTGGCCGTCGTCTCCGAGGTGCTCGACATTTTGCGCGGCGACGGCGCGCCCGGGAGCCGGGGCGCGCGCTGGGCCGAGACGTGCACGGGGTCGGGCCGGTGCTTGACCGCCTGCGACGACGGCGTGAACCCCCGGTTCATGCTCGCCATGACCCGCGTCAAGCTGAATGAGCGAAAGGCGGAGAGCGAGCGCCACGCCACGGGCCAGAAGGCCTTTCACGCGATGTCTCAGGGGGTGTGGGTCCTCTCCCGACTGCAGCTTCCGCTGGCCTTCGTGGGCGACGTCACCCGTTCCGCCCGCGCCGTCGAGTCGGTCCCCGCCGACGTCGTCATGTACCTGGGCTGCAACGTACTCAAGACACCGCACATCGCGCTCCTGTGCCTGGATGTCCTCGATCGCCTGGGCACGCGCTACCGGGTGCTGGGCGGCCCCGCCAACTGCTGTGGCGTGATCCAGTTTCGGGCCGGGGACCTCCGGAGCGCCGGTCGCGTCGGAGGCAGCACGGTGGCGGGATTCGCGGCTACCGGCATCCCCCGCGTGCTGACCTGGTGCCCGACCTGCAACATCCAGCTCGGCGAGATCATGCTGCCCTCCACGACGCCGGGCTTCGCGCTGGAGCACGTCGTGCCCTACATCGCCGACCGCCTCGACCGGCTCACGCCGCATTTCGTCCGCCCCGTGCCCCAGCGCGTGGCGCTCCACGAGCATCCCGGCGTGGCCGGCGTCACCGAAGGCGTGGTGAAGATTCTGCGCGCGATCCCCGGCCTGGAGGTCGTCGATCTCGCCCAGCCCCGCGTCGGTTACATGTGCAACTCGCTGGCTCCGGTGGCCGACTACAAGCGCGAGCTGCACGCCGCCGAGCTGGCCGCCGCGGAGGCGGCGGGCGTGGACTGTCTGGTCGGCATCTACCATGCCTGCCACCGCGAGCTCTGCGCCCACGAGCGTGACTATCCGTTCCGCATCGTGAACTTCCTCGAGCTGGTCGGCCAGGCCATGGGGGTGGAGCGCCAGGACCTGTTCAAGCAGTGGAAGATCATGCAGGACGTGGATCGG
>DATBIM010000041.1:0-45778 GCA_036556905.1 Candidatus Methylomirabilota bacterium | reverse complement strand
CTCGACGATCGGCTCGGTCGTTCGTGATCGCGATCGTTGGACATAGCCCGGGCAAGGGTCGCGGTATGTTGAGACTCGCCAGGGAGGGCCGGCCATGTCTGAATCACTGAGCGCGCCCGAAACGCAGCACCCCGAGGCGACCGTCGGTGAGGCGACCCCCCGCGACGAAGGCGGAGTCGCGCGCCGTGACTTCCTGGCCGCGAGCACGGCCGGGCTCGTCGCCGCCGGCCTGGCCGGCTGCGCGTCGGCGCAGAGTGCCGCCGGAGGCGCTCCCGTCAGCGGGGCGCCGGGCCAGCGCCTGCTCCTGAAGGGAGGCGTGGTCTTGACCATGGATCCCAAGCTCGGCGACTTCGAGAAGGCCGACGTGCTGATCGACGGATCGAAGATCGCTGCCGTCGGGCCGAATCTCCAGGCCACGGGCACCGTGATCGATGCCTCGAGCATGATCGTCATGCCGGGCTTCGTGGATTCGCATCGTCACATCTGGCAAGGCCAGCTGCGGAACATTCTGCCCAACGGCCGGCTGCAGCCCGACTACTTTCGCGACATCGGCGGGACGGCCCGCAACGTGTATCGACCCGAAGATGTCCGCGTCGGCGATCTGCTCAGCGCCTGGGGCGCCATCAACGCCGGCGTCACCACGCTGCTCGACTGGTCACACATCTCGAACTCGCCCGAGCACTCCGACGCGGCCATTCAGGGGCTGCGGGAATCGGGCATCCGCAGCGTCTACGCCTACGGCACGGGGGCGGCGGGACCGGCCAATCAATACCCACACGACATCCGGCGTTTGCGCAAGCAGTACTTCGCCTCGAACGACCAGCTGCTGACGCTGGCGCTGGCCACCGCGCTGGACCCGGCGCCCTGGGCGGTGGGCCGCGAGGTCGGCGCGCCGATCACGCTCCACGTCAACGGGACGGGCCAGCTGCTCCCCCTGGCCAAGCTGATGGGCCCGGACTGCACCTACATCCACTGCTGCAACCTCAACGCCCAGGAGTGGAAGCTCATCGCCGAGACTGGCGGCGGGGTCTCGATCGCGGGGCCGATCGAGATGGAGATGGGGCACGGGGTACCGCCCTTCCAGCAGACGATCGATCACAAGATCCCCCTGTCGCTCAGCAACGACGTCGAGACGGAGATCCCGACCGAATTCTTCACCCAGATGCGCACGGCCTTCTTCCTGCAGCGGATGACGATCTTCAGCCGCGAGCGGGCGGGTGAGAAGAATGCGCCGCCGCTGATCACGGTGAAGCAGGTGGTGGAGATCGCCACCATGGGCGGGGCCAAAGTGAACCACCTCGACAAGAAGGTCGGCTCGCTCACCCCCGGCAAGGAAGCCGACATCATCATGCTGGCCGCCGACGCGATCAACGTGATACCGCTGAATCACGCCTACGGCGCGGTCGTCCTCGGCATGGACACCAGCAACGTGGACTCGGTCTTCATCGGTGGCAAGGTGAAGAAGTGGAAGGGCGAGCTGGTCGGGGTGAGCCTGGCCGAGCTCCGGCGTCAGGTCGAGCAGTCGCGCGATTACCTCCTGGCCCAGGCCAAGTGGCCGCGCACCGTGCTCGGCGGCTACCTGCCGGGCCATTGAGGAGAGTGGCGACTCGACGCTAGAGGAGCGATCGGGTCCGGGCACCGCGCAGCCGCGACCATGACATCCCCACGGCGAGGATGGCAGCAACGCTGAACAGGCCGATCCACGAGATCGCGGCGACATTCTCGACCGGCAGCCACCCCCAGTCGGCGAGCAGCCAGAAGAAGGCGGCGAGGAACGCGTTGGCCAGGAGCAGGCCCAGCCCGCCGATCGAGCGCAGGGTGATGCGCAGGCAGACGACCCAGCCGATCAATAGAACAACACCGACGAACACGATGGGCGGGCGCCACTGCCATCCCGTCTGCTCCAGCCACGCGTAGTACGAATACCGCGTGGGGTTGTACGTCGCCCCGACCACGAGCAGGGCGAAAGCGAAGCGGACGAGAAGACCGGCGACCGTGAGGCGACCGATCATCGCGCAGCCCCGCCGGTCAGGACGGCGACGACCAGAGGTCGCGGAAGCGCGTGGCCACGACCTGATCGTAGGCGACCGGGCCGGCGAGCAGGCCGATGGCCTGGGCGAATTTGTTCATCGCCGCTACCGCGGCTTCCCCGATCGTGGGGTCGTAGAAGGGCAGGTCGCGTTCGACGATCCCGGTGATGATCTCCGCCGCCGCGGGGGGAAACCGCCGCCGGCCGACCTCCCGGGCGCGGGCGGGATCCTTCCGGAGCAGGCGCTGGGTCCGCACGATCGCGCGCACGGCCGCCGCCACCCGCTCGGGCTCGCGCGCGATCAGCGCCTCGGTCGTGGAGAGCGCGGCGAAGGTGTACTGGCCCGCTCCCGGCGGCCCGTCCCCCCGCCGGACGTCGGCGATGATCCTCCCGACCCCGCGCAGCACAGCCGTCTCGCTGCCCAGCGCGTTGGCCCAGAAGCCGTCGACGACGCGGCGCTCGAGCGCGTCGGCGGCGACGACCCCGAACGACGCGCCGGCCTCGAGCGCTCCCGGCACCGGGCCGATCGTGATGCTGTCGCGGGCGGGATCGAGGCCGACCTCGGCCAGCAGGCGCCGGAAGGCGCGGTCCGGTCCGGGAGCGGCGCCGATGCGGAGCCCCTTGACGGCGCCGATGTCACCGCGCCGGGCCGGGAGATCCGCGCGCAGGACCAGCAGCCACGGCGTGCCCTGCGACAGCGTGACGACGAGCCGGGCACCCTTCCACTGAGGGAAGGCGAGCAGCATCGTGTGGGCCCCGCCGGCCACGAAATCCACCACGCCATCGCGCAGGGCGTTCACTGCCTCCAGCGAGGGCAGCAGCTCGAGGTGAGCCTCGATCCCTTCCTCGCGGTAGATGCCGAGCTCTTCGGCGGCGAGGGCCGGGAAATAAGAGTTCGTCACCAGGTCTGGCGTTGCGATCCTCATGGGGCGCGCTCCTTTCGCGGAAGCCACGGCGTGACGATAGAGCGGAGGCGGGGAACCGGCAAGTCGCGTCGCGTGATAAGGTAGCGGCCCATGATCGGCCAGTCGCCTCGCCGCAAGGAAGACGCGCGCCTCATCGTCGGCGGGGGCCGATTCGTCGATGACATTCGACTCCCCGATCCCTTGCATCTGGTTCTCGTGCGCTCGACCCATGCCCGCGCGCGCCTGGTCCGCGTCGATGTGGCGGCAGCGTGCCGTCTGCCCGGCGTGATGGCCTTTGCCGCCGCCGACCTTCCCGAGCTGGCTGCGCCGCTGCCCGCGGCCAGCGCCGACCCGACCAACCCCTACGTGGTCCTCGACTCACCGCGGGCCCAGCACGTGCTCGCCCGCGGGCAGGTGCGTCACGTCGGCGAGGCCATCGCCGCGGTCCTGGCCGGCGATCGCTACCAGGCCGCCGACGCGGCCGAAGCGGTGAGGGTGGAATACGAGCCGGGGCCGGCCGTGGTCGACACCGAAGCGGCCATGCGCGAGGACGCCGCGCAGGTCCACGAGGGCCAGAGCAACGTCGTCGGACGGATCCGAAAGGTCGTCGGGGATGTGGAGCAGGCCTTCGCCGGCGCCGACGTGGTGGTAGAGGAGCGGCTGGCCCACGTCCGGGTCTCGTCGATGGCCCTGGAGCCGCGCGCCGTGTGCGCGGCCTTCGATGCCGAGGCCGAGGTGCTCACGGTGTGGGCCGGTCACCAGCAGCCCTTCAACCTCCGTGCCGCGGTGGCGTCCTTCCTGGGCCTGCCCGTCGAGGGCGTGCGGGTGATCGTGCCCGACACGGGCGGCGGCTTCGGACCGAAGATCGCCGTGTATCCCGAGGACGTGCTCGTCCCCCTGCTGGCCTATCGGCTGCGCCGGCCCGTGAAGTGGATCCAGACGCGCACCGAGTTCATGCAGAGCTCCCACCAGGCGCGTGAGCAGCTGCACCAGGCCCGGCTGGCCGCCTCCCGGGACGGGCGGCTGCTCGCCCTCGACGTGGAGATCGTGAAAGACGTGGGGGCCTATCACTACTTCTCGATCAACGAGCCGACCAACACGATCAACCATTTGCCGTCCCAGTACCGGATCCCTGCCTTGCGCGCCGAGGGGGTGTCGGTGGTCACGAACAAGGCGGCCAGCTCGCCCTATCGCGGAGCCGGCCGGCCCGAAGCGGTGTTCGTGATCGAGCGGCTGCTCGATCGCCTGGCCCGCCGGCTCGGGATGGATCCCGCCGAGGTACGGTTGCGGAACCTCGTCCGGCCCGAGCAAATGCCCTATGCGCCGGACCTCGTCTATCGGGACGGCGTGGCCGTCCGGTACGACGGCGGTGACTATCCGCTCGAGCTGCGGCGCGCCCTCGACCTGGCGGATTACGACGGATGGCGGAAGCGGCAGGTGGAGCTGCGGCGGGAGGGCCGTCACATCGGGCTCGGCATTGCCGCTTACATGGAGGCCGGGGGCAGCCCGAGCCCGGGCGAATGGGCCGCGGTGCGGGTGGACGACGAGGGGCGAGTCGCCGTGTCGATCGGCGTGTCGGCGTCGGGCCAGGGCCACGAGACCGTGTTCGCCCAGGTATGCGCCGAATACCTGGGCGCGCGCTTCGAGGACATCCGCGTGCGGGGGGGCGACACCACCCTGGTCCCGCACGGCTACGGAACGGGCGCCAGCCGGGTCGCCGTCAACACCGGCAACGCCGTGGCCATGGCCGCGGAGTCCGTGCGGCGCAAGGCCTGTCGAGTGGCCGCCCGGCTGCTGGAGTGCGGCGAGGGGGACGTGCGCATCGAGAACGGGCAGGCCTTCGTGACCGGCGCGCCCATGCGCGCGCTGTCGCTCGGGCGCCTGGCCCGGGCGGCGCTGCGCGACCGGACGCTGGCCGACCTCGGCGGCCCGGGCCTGTGGGACACGAAATTTTACGCGCTGCCGACGGTCACCTGGGCGAGCGGTGTCCACGTGGCCGTCGTCGAGGTGGATGCGGACACCGGGCGGGTCACGATCCTCAAGTACGTCATGGTTCACGATTGCGGGCGGCAGCTGCATCCGGTCATCGTCGACGGACAGGTGCTGGGCGGGTTCGTCCAGGGCCTCGGCGTGCCCCTGGGCGAGCGCATCGTCTACGATGCCCAGGGCCAGCTGCTCACGGGCAGCCTGATGGACTACCCGATCCCACGCGCCGACGACATTCCCGAGGTCGTCACCGAGCACCTCGTTTTCCCCACCGAGCACAATCCCCTCGGCGTGCGCGGCGTGGGGGAAGGCCCCACCTGCGCTCCGGCCACGGTGATCGCCAACGCCGTCGACGACGCCTTCGAGGGCCGGCTGGACATCCGCGATCCCGTGCTGACCGCAGCGCGGGTGCGTGCCCTCATCGAAGAGGCGGGGGCCGCGTCGCGGAGTCCCGGGCCGGGGTATACTTCCGGAGGAACGATCTCACGAGGAGATTGAGGCATGGCCTACAAGCCGGTTGCCCTCGACCACGTCAACATCTTCGTGCGCAACGCCGAGCGCTCGCACCAGTGGTACACGGACGTCTTCGGGCTGCACACCCAGGACACCATGACCTTTCCGGGAACCAACCGGCTGCGGGCCGCCTTCCTCGCCTGTGACCCGGATCACGCCCACGACATCGCGCTGTTCGAGGTGGGCGATGACGCAGCGGGACCCCAGAGGAAGCAGGTGGGCCTGAATCACCTGGCCTGGAGGATGGCGAGCCTGGCCGACCTCGCCGAGATGTATCAGCGGCTGAAGGCCCGGGGTGTTCCCATCAGCGTCTCGGACCACAAGGTCTCCATCGGCATCTACTTCGCGGATCCCGACGGGAACGGCCTGGAGGTCTATTACGAGCTCCCGCGCAGTGAGTGGCGCCGGGAGCGGCCGTTCTCGGGGGAAGAGGGCAAGGGTCGGTTCCCCGGCCCCTGGGACGAGTTGCTCCGCGCACCGTCACCGGCCGTCGCGCGGGCGTAACCCCTCAGCCGGCCGGGGCGCCCTCGATCGGGGCGTTGCCCCAGGTGAAGAAGGGATCGCCGCCCTCCCGGGTGACGAGGAAGATCTCCTCCAGCCAGCTGCGGTGACGATCGTCGCCGGGAATCTGCAGATGCACCGCCACGACCATTCCCGCCTCCAGACTCCAGTCGTGGCGGCTGGCCGGGATTTCCATGTCGATGTGCTCCAGGCCGAGCCCGTGGAAGAAGATGAACGCGTCGTCGGCGTTGGCCAGGCCGGCCCGCCGCAAGGTCTCGCGGCCCCGGGTCTGGAGCGCGCTGATCGTCACGCCGGGTCGCATGGCGTGCCGGATCTCGGTCATGGCGGCGCCGGTGGCGGCCGCGATCTGGCGCGCGAGCCCGCGGGGCCGATCGTCCACGATCCAGGTCTTGCCGCCGTCCCAGCAGTAGTGGGCCCAGGTTCCGTGGCAATCCCACATGACGTGCATGCCGGGCTCGACGGGGAAGTCCTCCAGCCCCGACTGGGTGAAAAAGGCCGGCTCGATCCCCGGGGGGTTGGCCATGACGATGGCGCCCGGATCGCGCACGAAGCCTCCCAGGCTCACGGCGGTGGTGTGGTAGGCGCGCGTCATCTCCTGCCAGGTCATCCCCCGTGACCAGGTGCGGATGGTCCCTTCGATGGCCTGCTGGTTCAGTCGGGTCGCCTGCCGCAGGAGGCTCACCTCCTCGGCCGTCTTCACCTGGCGCACGTACTTGAGGGCCGCGTAGGCGTCGACGACGCGCCCGCCGGCGGGAGCGACCGCGTTGGCAAAACGAAGGTCGTCGAACCCGACCGCCCCGCTGGCCAGTCCGAGATCCTTCATCGCTTGCACCGTCCCCTCGACCAGGCTGCCGGCGTAGTGGGCCCGGGCTGTCTGCGTGCGCTCGGCCCCGCGGAGCTCGGCCGGGATGAAGTGCTCCAGCGGCGCCCACGTGACGTCGAACGGGGTCAGCAGGGTGGCGTAGGGGCGGGCGTCCCGGACCCACGAGGGCTGCAAGAGGAAGTGCGCGAGGTCGAACTCAGCGATCACGATGATCGGGTGCTCGGGCTCGTGCCGGGAGACCACCACGGCGGCATAGCCATTGGTTTCCTGGACCGAGGCGCTGGCCGGGGGGCCGAATCCGCTCAGGTAGAACACGTTGGGGCGCAGGTAGGACACAATCCCGTCCATCCCCCGCTGTTTCATGGTGTCGAGCAGGCGGCCGAGATTGCAGAGTCGCTCGGGCAGGGGCGTGCGCGCGAACACGGTCGGTGGGGCGCCGCCGGCGCCGGGATGCGGCGGCATACCGTCAGGCTCCATGCGCGTGGCCCCCGAGGTACATGCGCCGGACCTCGGGGTTGTCGAGCAGGGCCTGGCCGGTGCCCTCGAAGCGGTTGCGCCCGAGCTCCAGGACATACGCGCGATCGGAGATCTCCAGGGCCCGGGCGGCGTTCTGCTCCACCAGCATCACCGTGAGCCCGGCCCGGGCCATGGCCACGGTCTTGTCGAACACCTCGTCGACGAAGCGCGGGCTGAGCCCGAGCGAGGGCTCGTCGAGCATGAGCATCTTGGGCCGCATCATGAGGCCGCGGCCCATGGCCAGCATCTGCTGCTCGCCCCCGCTCATGGTGCCGGCCAGCTGGCGGGGCCGCTCCCCCAGCCGGGGAAAGAGCGAGAACACGTAGTCCATGGCGGCCTTGACCTTTGTCGAGTCTCGTTCCAGGTAGGCCCCCATCTCGAGGTTCTCGCGCACCGTCATGGTGCTGAAGACCACGCGTCCCTGCGGCACATAGCCGAGCCCCAGGGCCAGGACCCGGTCCGGGCGCTGGCCGACCAGGCTCTGCCCCGCGAACACGACCTCGCCGCCGAGGTGATTGATCAGGTTCATGATCACCTTGAAGGTGGTGGACTTGCCGGCGCCGTTGGGGCCGATCACCGCGACGATCTCGCCCGCGTTCACGTTGAGCGAGACGCCATGGAGGATCTGGATCGACCCGTAGCCGGCCTGGACGTCACGGAGCTCCAGCAGCGCCATCAGTTGCGTCGGCGCCCGAAGTAGGCATCGAGGACGCGCTCGTCCCGCTGGATCTCGGCCGGCGGTCCCTCGGCGATCTTCACGCCGTAGTCCATGACGAAGATGCGCTCGCAGTGATTCATGATGACGTTCATGTCGTGCTCGACGATGAGGACGGTCTTGCCCCCTTCTTGCAATCGGTGGATCTGGTCGAGCAGGTGCTGGAGCAGGGTGCGATTGACGCCGGCCGCGGGCTCGTCGAGCAGGATCAGATCGGGGTCGGTCATGAGCGCCCGCGCGAACTCCAGGAGCTTCTGCTGTCCGTAGGACAGGCGCCCGCCGTACTCGGCGCGCAGGTGCGCGAGGTTCACGAAGGCGATCAGCTCTTCGGCGCGCTCACGGGCGACCCGGTCGGGCACGCCGAGCCCGGTCACCGAGAGCATGTTCTCCAGCACCGTCATCTCCCGGAAGATGCGGGTGATCTGGAACGTCCGGGTGATGCCCTTGCCGAAGATCTGGTGCGGCTTGAGGCCGGCGAGGTTCTCACCCCGGTAGATCACCTGGCCGCCGTCGGGGCGGATGATCCCGGTGAGCAGGTTGAAGGTCGTCGTCTTGCCCGAGCCGTTGGGGCCGATGAGCCCGGAGATCTTGCCCCCGGGCACGGCGAAGCTGCATCCGTCGACGGCCCGGACCCCGCCGAAGGCCTTCCGGAGATCGCGCACTTCGAGGGCGATCCCGTTGGGGCCGGGCGGCATCAGTGGACCATGCCCTTGCGGACCCAGCCCCGGTCGATGGCCAGGCCCATCAGGCCCCGGGGCATGAAGCGCGCGACCACGACGATGAAGAGCCCGTAGGCGATCAGGTGGGCGGTCGGGAAGTTGACCCAGGTGAGCTCCTGGACCGTGTAGAGCAGCACCGCGCCCACGATGGGGCCGATCACCGTGCCCTTGCCGCCGAGCATCGACATGAGGGCCATGGCGATCGTGATCTGCACGAAGAAGACCGAGGGGGGATCGATGTAGAGCACCTTGTAGGCCTGGATACCGCCGGCGACGGCCGGGAAGATCGCCGAGAGCACGAAGGCGGCCAGCTTGTAGACGGTGGCGTTGACACCCAGGGCCTCGGCCGCCCCCTCGTCCTCGCGGATGGCGTTGAGGCGAACGCCGAAGCGGGAATGCCCGATCGCGTAGGCCGCGGCGATCGTCACCACCATCAGCGCCAGCATCGCGTAGTACGTCTCGAACGAGGTCTCGGCGCTGGGCAGGCTGATGCCCAGCCCGCCATGGGTCAGGCTGTCCCACACTGTGGCGATGACGCGCGTGCCCTCGGCCGTCCCCAGCATGGCGATGGCGAAGTAGGGCCCCTTGAGCCGTAGCACCGGGTAGCCGATCGCCACCGCGACGACCCCGGCCACTACGGCCGCGGCCCCGAGCGTGGCCAGCCAGTGCCAGCCGTAGTCGGATACCAAAATGGCGCAGGCGTAGGCGCCGATCCCGTAGAAGGCGACGTGGCCGAAGGAAGTGTAGCCGGTGAAGCCGCTGATGATGTTCCAGGACAGGGCCAGGACGACGTACATCATCGTGAACAGCAGGAAGGAGCGCTGGTAGACGTTGAGGCTGTCCGGTACCCCGGCCAGGACGAGTCCCACCACCACCAGCGCGGCCAGGTTGCGAAGGTGCTCGTGCCGCTTCACGACGTCCCCTCAGCCTTCCTTCACGCCCATGAGCCCGCCGGGACGGATCAGGAGCACGAAGATCATCAGGCCATAGGCGGCCAGCTCGACCATGGCGGTGCCGTTGGGGACCATGAGCGACACCAGATTTTCGAGGACGGCCAGCATGAGCCCGCCGATGAGCGCGCCCACGTAGTCGCCGCGGCCGCCCAGGATGATGATGGCGAAGGCCTGCAGCGTGTATTGCACCCCAGTCTCCGGATTGAACCCGAACTGGATGGACACCAGGGCCCCGCCGGCTACGGCCAGCGCCGCGGCCAGGCCGGTGGTGATCAGGTAGATCCGTCGCACGTTGATCCCGCACACCATCGCCACCTCGGCGTTCAGGGCGGTGGCCCGGACAGCTTTACCCAGCCGGCTCAGCCGGAGAAACAAGTAGACGCCGACGGAGATCACCACGGCCATGGCGAAGCTGATCACCCGGTTCTGGCCGACGGCGATGGTGCTGGTGAGCTGGACCGTGCCCGGGGCGTAGGGAATCGTCCGGAAGTCAGTGGTGAAGAGCAGCTCGGCGGTGTAGATCATGGTGAGGCCCAGGCCGAAGGTGATCAGCAGCCCCGTCAGCTCGGGCGCGCCCACGGCGGCGTTCAGCAGGACTTTCTGGACGGCGACCCCGAACAGGAAGGCGGCCGGGAGGGTCAAGACCAGGGCCAGCAAGGGATCGACACCCAGATAGAAGAAGGAGACCCACGTCAGGTACGCCCCCATCATCACCATCTCGCCGTGGGCGGCATTGATGATGCGCATGACACCGAAGATCAGGGTGAGCCCCACCGCGAACATCGCATAGACGCCGCCCTGCATGACGCCGCCCACGACCACGGTGGCCAGATTCGTGAGCCACCGCTCGTCGAGCCGGATGGTGCCGGCCGCGGCGCCCACCACGAAGGGCAGGGCATAGGCAAAGACGAGGAAGGCGGCGAGCAGATAGAGGCTTCGGACCTCGCTCCGCTCCCTCCAGGAGTGACGCGAGGGGCGGGCGGCGGCGGCCGAGGGAGCGAAGGGCCGGGAGAGCGACTCCCGGCCCGCCACGTCGTCGGCCCGCTGGTTCACGCCGTCGCTACCGCTTGCTCCACGCCGGCATCGGCAGCTCCGGCTTCGCCTCGGCCCACTTCTCCGGCCAGACGACCCGCCGCTGCCCCTTGAGGATCTGGAAGGTGATGCCCTCGTGAGTGTTCATGCCCTTGGCATCGACCTTGTAGCGCCCGAAGATGGTCTGCACGTCGATGGTGGCCAGCGCCTCGCGGAGCTTCTCCTGGTCGAAGCTGCCCGCCTTCTTGATCGCGGCCTCGGTCACCTGCAGGGCGCCGTAGGCGCCGCCCGCATGATAGTTGGGCTTCTCGTTGAAGCGCTTTTCGTAGCGGTCGATGTACTCCTGCATGCCCGCGTGCTTGAGAATCTTGGGCAGTGGCTCCCACTGGCTGAAGCCCAGCACGTACTCGGCGGTGTTGCCGAGCTGCTCGGGGAAGTTCGGCAGCCCCGGCCCCACCGTGCTCGAGAAGAGCTTGAAGCTCAGATTCAGCTCGCGCATCTGGCGGAGCTGGGCGGCCGAGTCGGCGAAGTAGCTGTTGGAGAAGATAGCCTCGGCGCCGGCGCCGGCGATCTTCTGGAGCAGGGCAGTGAAGTCGGTCTGCTTGGCCGGGTAGTTCTCGTCAACGACGATCTCGATGCCCAGCTTCTTGGCCCAGTCCTTGGCCCCCTTGCCCGACTGGCGGGGGAAGAGGCTGTCCTGGCCGATGACGGCCGCCCGCTTGACTCCGATCTGCTTGGCCAGGTGGACGGCGCCCTTCTGGTAGTCCTCGGCCACCGCCACGATGTTGAAGATGTATTTCCGTCCCTTCTCCCAGATCGGTGTCGAGGCCGCCCCATAGGCCACGAACGGCATCTTGTACCGCTCGTTGACGTTGGCCACAGCCTCGGTGATCCCGCTGGAGTAGGGGGCCAGCAGTAGATCGACCTTGTCCTCGGTGATGAGCTTCTCGTAGAGCTTGATGGCCGTCTGGGTGTCGGACTTGTCATCCAGCAGGATCAGCTTGATCTTGCGGCCCAACAGCCCACCCCGGCCGTTGACGTCGTCGACCCACAGCTTGATGGAGTTCACCTGCCGACCGGCGGGTTCGGCATACTGCCCCGTCTGGGAGATCGCGCCCCCGACGAGCACCTCGTTGTTCGCGCGTTGGGCCCAGGCCGGGCCGATGCTCAGGACCAGGAGGGCCAGGAGAACTCCGGTGAGCAGTCGGGTAGCATGTGTCTTCATGTCCAGTCTCCCGTGGTTCGAGGTCGATCTCGAGTTCGCGTGAGCGACGGAGCTACTTGAGCCGCGGATCCAGGGCATCGCGCAGGCCGTCGCCGAAGAGGTTGAAACCGAGCACGGTCACGAAGATCGCGAGGCCGGGGAAGAGCGACAGCCAGGGGTTGACCTGGATGAAGGCCACGTTGGCCTTGAGATCCCAGCCCCAGCTCGGCGTGGGCGGCTGGGTGCCCAGCCCCAGGAAGCTGAGGGTCGCCTCCACGATGATGGAGGTGGCGATGCCCAGCGTGGTGGTCACGATGATCGGGGCCAGACAGTTGGGCAGGACGTGGCGCAGGAGGATCCAGGGATCGCGCACGCCCAGGGCCCGGCAGGCCTCGATGTACTCCTTCTCTTTCACGGACAGCACGCTGCCCCGGACCAGCCGGGCGTAGATCGGGATGCGCACGATGGCGAGGGCGCCGGTGACCTTCATGGTCCCGATCAGTCCCGCCGTCGGCGTGAAGATGACCATGAGGATGATGGCCAGCAGGTAGATGGGGAAGGCCAGGATCAGGTCCATCACCCGCATCACGAGGGTGTCGGTGCGACCGCCGTAGTACCCGGCAATCATCCCCAGGGGGACGCCGACGAAGAGGGCGAGCAGCACCGACGACACCCCCACCAGCAGGGAGACGCGCGTCCCGTGGATGACCCGGCTCAGCATGTCGCGGCCCATCTGATCTGTCCCCAGCGGGTAATCCCAGCTGGGCGGCTGGAAGGTGCGCGTCTGGTCGTTGACCGTCGGGCTCGTGGGGGCCAGCACGTCCGCGAAGATCGCGAGCACCAGCAGCAGGGCCACGATGGCCACGCCAATGAGCGCGGTCGTGCTGCGCCGCAGCCGGCGCAGGCCCTGGACGAACGGTGACTCCGGGCGCGCCACGGCCTGCGGCCCGATGACGAGCTCACCGACTCCACCCAGCGGAGCCTCGCGGACCGTGCTCATAGCTGGCTGTCCCTCCTCAAGAGCGCGTTGTCGATCTCGGTGCGCTCATGTGTAGCGGATGCGGGGGTCCAGGAACGTGTAGGTCAGGTCGACGAGCAGGTTCATCACGACAAAGGCCAGGGCGGTGATCAGCGCGAAGCCCTGCACCTGCTGGTAGTCGCGCCCGATGATGGCCTCGATGCCGAAAGTGCCCAGGCCGGGCATCGCGAACAGCGTCTCCACCACGATAGCGCCGCCGATCAGGAAGCCCACCTGGAGCCCCATCACGGTGACGGTCGGAATCAGGGCGTTCTTCAAGGCGTGCTTGAAGATGACCGGCCGGTCGCTCAGCCCCTTCGCCCGCGCCGTAGTGACATACTCGGTTCGGATGACCTCCAGCATGCTGGCCCGCAGGAGCCGCGTCAGGAGGGCGGCCCGGCCCACCCCGAGCGCGAAGGCCGGCATCAGGACGTGCTGCACGTTGCCCCAGAAGCTCGTCCCGCACACGATCGTCGGGCAGGTCCCGGGCAGGTACACCCAGCCCGAGCTGGGAAGCAACCCACCCAGGCCGAAGGAAAACATCAGCAGGAGCAGCACGCCGATGAAGAACTCCGGGATGGAGACCCCGACCATGGCCACCGAGGTGGCCGTGTAGTCGGCCCAGGTGTTCTGCCTGAGCGCGCCGATGATACCGGCGGGGATGGCGATCAGCAGGGCCACGCCCATGGAGAGCACGATCAGCTCGAGGGTCACCGGCAGGCGGATCAGCACGTCCTTGAGCACCGGGCGCCCACTCAGGATCGAGGTCCCCCAGTCACCCTGCACCAGCTTGCTCAGCCAGATGACGTACTGCACGAAGATCGGCCTGTCCAGGCCGTA
Organism: Candidatus Methylomirabilota bacterium; assembly: GCA_036556905.1. GTDB lineage: Bacteria > Methylomirabilota > Methylomirabilia > Rokubacteriales > CSP1-6 > 40CM-4-69-5. The sequence goes on along the minus strand of DATBIM010000041.1, from coordinate 32,003 downwards.
ATCCACGCGGACCTTGACGGCCTCCTCTTCGGTGTAGGCCTCGCCGAGCAGGGCGACTACCGGGTCGCCCGGGATCGACTGCATCATCAGGAACACCACGAGCGTGATCCCGAGGACGGTGGGCACCATCTCGATCAGCCGTCTCACGATGTACAGTCGCATGCGTTAACCGGAGGGGGCCGTCGCGGCCCCCTCCACCTCCCACGGAAGGATTGCGCCTGCTACTTGTCCAGCCAGACCGTGTCCCAGTGCACCTCGAACTCGGCGTTGTACGTGTAGCCCCTCACGTACGGCTGCGCCACCATGTAGAACGGCGAGCCAGAGATGTTGTTCCAGTAGAGCTTGTCGACCATGTACTCCACGAACTCCTTGGCCAGGGCTTTGCGCTTGCCCGTGTCCAGCTCCCGCGCGTAGCGCGCATAGTAGTCGTTGACTTTCATGTCTTGGTGGCGCGACTGGTTCCAGCGCGCGCCCACCGCCGACAGATAGGCGTTGCTGTCGAGGGTCAGCAGCGAGAGGAGATCCTCCACCTCCGCGTCCCACGGACCGTCCTCCAGCGCGGTGTTCATCCACGTCACCTTGTCCACCACCTTGATGTTCGCGGTCACGCCGATGCGCGCCAGCTGCTCCTTGATGACCGTGGCGATGACGGCGAACACGGACTTCTCACTGCTGGTGATCACCTCGAAGACGAGCGGTTTCGAGGGGCCATAGCCCGCCTCGGCCAGGAGCGCTTTGGCCTTGGCCTGATCATAGGGGCACAGGTGGTTGACGTCCACGGCGTCCAGGGTCCCGGGCGGGATGATGCCTACCCAGGGAGTGGCCTGGCCCTTGAAGGCGATCTTCACGATCTCCTGGCGGTCGACGCCGAAGCAGCCCACCGCCTTGCGGACCCGGACGTCGTGGAAGATCGGGTGCGGCGCGCGGTCCTTGGAGTGGGGCTTGCCGTCCTTCGGGACCGTCACCTTGAACTTGAAGATCATGGGGGTCGTTTCTTTGCCCGTCATGAACTGGGCTTTGGGCATCTGCGCTTTCAGGGTGTCGACGTGCTCGGGCGAGAAGGAGGCGATGAAATCGGTCTCGCCGGCCTTGAAGGCCGCCATCTCGGTGACGGGATCCTTGATCGTGCGGATCATGATGCGGTCGAGGTAGGGCTGCCCGGGCATGAAGTACTTGTCGAAGCGGTCCATGACCAGGTGGCTGCCCTTCACCCACTCGATGAGCTTGAAGGGCCCGCAGCCCGGCAGCGCCTCCGGCTTGCCCTGCTGGCGGTCCTTCAGCGTGTACTTCTGGGTGGCCGCGGGGTGATAGATCACGAGGCCGGTCCGGTAGGCGGCCAGCATGTGCAGGAAGAAGCCGTAGGGATGCTTCAGCCTCACCTGGAGCGTGTGGGGATCGAGCACCTCGACGCTGTGGACCGGCTCGTAGAAGGGCCGCATCGCCGACTTGGTCTCGGGGTTCATGAGGCGATCGATGCTGAACTTCACGGCGGCAGCGTCCATCTTCGTGCCGTCGTGGAACAGGACGTTCTTCCGGAGCTTGAACGTGTAGATCAGGCCGTCGGGGGACAGTTGCCACGACTCAGCGGCGTCACCCACGAACTTGCCATCGGGCGTGATGTCGACCAGACCGCAGCCGACATTCATGGCCACCCACATCATTTCGTAGCCGGAGCCGGTGTGGAAGTCGAGGTGGTTGATGTCGTTGCCGTAGGAGACGCGCAAGGTGCCCCCGCGTTTGGGCGCTTGCGCCGAAGCGAGATCGGGCAGCAAGACGGTCAGGGCCAGCAACGCGGTCGCACCGAGCGTGAGGGTGAGCATAAGCCGGGTTCGTCGCATCATCGACTCCTCCCTGGGCTCCGAGTATTGGGGACGTACTTTACAGGATGATCGACCTGTCAAACAACCCCCCGGAGTTTTTGGCCATGACCCCCCGGGGGGGTGGGGCCCTCGGCGGCAAGTTCCCCCGGGGGGGTCTAACCCCGGCGGGGCCCTCGCCGGCAAGTTGCCAGATAGTGGGGTACATTGCACGGACCAAAGGAGGCTCGGCTTGACCGGAATCGCGGCGATCGCGGGCCAGATCGCCTGGATCCTGTTCGTGATCGGACTGGTGCTGCTCGTCGTCCATTTCGTCCGCGGGCGATCACCGCGAGCGCTCTGAGCTCCATCGGGAGCCCGCGCCCGGCGCCCCGAGCGGCCTGATTCACTCAACGGGATAGACCGACGCCCCCGTAGAATCCACCTCCGTGCGCATCCCGATCTTCTACGGCTGGATCATCGTGGCCGTCGCGTTCGTCACCATGGGGGTGGGCGTCAACGCCCGCACCGCCTTCTCCCTGCTCTTCCCGCCGATTCTCGACGAGTTCGGGTGGGAGCGCGGCGCCACCGCCGGGGCCTTCTCCTTCGGCTTTCTCGTCTCGGCGGCCCTGAGTCCCTCCCTGGGCCGGTTGATGGATCGTCGCGGGCCGCGCGTCGTCATGGAGCTGGGCGTGGGCTTCATGGCGACGGGCTTGCTGCTGGCCACGCTGGTGCGCCAGCCCTGGCACCTCTACCTCACCCTCGGGGTGCTCGTCGGCGGCGGCAGCGTGTGTATGGGGTACACCGGGCAGGCGCTGTTCCTTCCGAACTGGTTCGTACGCCGCCGGGGCCTGGCCCTCAGCCTGGCCTACTCCGGGGTGGGCGTGGGCTCGGTCATCCTGCTGCCCTGGCTGCAGACCCTCATCGAGGGCGCCGGCTGGCGCACCGCCTGCTGGGCGCTGGGCCTCCTCGTGCTGGGACTGCTGGCACCGATCAACCTCCTGCTCCGGCGACGACCCGAGGATCTCGGACTCGCACCCGACGGCGATGACAGCTCGCCGGACGCCCGCGAGGCCGTGGCGGCGGCCAACGTGGTGGACCCGGCCTGGGTCGCGGTGGACTGGACCCTCGGCCGCGCCGTGCGCACGGCCCGCTTCTGGTGGGTCGCGGTGGGCTATTTCTCGGGTCTCTTCTGCTGGTACGCGGTGCAGGTGCATCAGACGAAGTACCTGATCGAGATCGGCTTCGGCCCGAGCGAGGCGGCCTGGGCGCTGGGCTTCGTGAGCCTGGCCGGCATCCCCGGCCAGATCGCGCTCGGCCATCTCTCGGATCGAATCGGGCGCGAGTGGGTGTGGACGGTGGGCAGCCTGGGCTTCGCGCTCTGCTACCTGGCCCTGCTCCTGCTCGAGCAGGCTCCGGTGCCGCCGTTGCTCTACCTCATGGTGCTGTCACAGGGCCTGCTCGGCTACGGCATCACCTCCGTGGTCGGCGCCATTCCGGCCGAGATCTTTCAGGGCCGACACTACGGCACGATCTTCGGCACGCTGATGCTGGCCTCGATCCTGGGCGGCGCCACCGGGCCGTTGGTGACCGGCGCGCTGCACGATGCCACCGGGAGCTACCGGCTCGCGTTTTCCCTGGCCATCGGTTCCAGCGTCCTCTCGGCCGTGGCCATCTGGCTGGCCGCCCCGCGTCAGGTGCGGGCCGTGGCCGGCCGCGTGAGCCAGATCCGGTAGGCCGGGCTACGCCCGATCGTCGTAGAGAACGGCCCGATGGGTGGTCGGCAGGAACGCGCAGACGAGGTTCCGCGCGGGGTCAAACGCCAGCGTGTGGGCCCCGGCTTCGGTCACGAGCGTTTCGTGACGGCGCAGCGGTGCCGTGTCGAAGACCTCGATCACGCCGGGATCGCCGACCGCCACGTACACGCGGTGCCGCGCCGAGTTGAAGAACACCACGTCGGGCACCCCGGCGAGCGTTTCCGTCGCCACGACGTCACCGCTGTCGGCGTCCAGCTCGAGGAGGGCGGCAGCATCGCAGGCGCAGAAGAGGCGGCGGCGCGCGCGGTCGATGTCCAGACCGTGCGGCCCCGGGCGTGGTATGGCCACCACGCGCCGGATGGCGACGGGATCGTCGGCGCCCACGACCACGATCTGGGGCGGGTCCGCGATGTTCACGTGGAAGGCGTCAGCGCGCGGATCGAAGACGACCCATCGCGTCCGTCCGGCGACGGGAAGGTCGGCGATCCGCCGCCGCGTGGGGACGTCGATCACTGACACGGTCCGGGAGCCCGGGATGGCCGGGTCGCCCACGTGGGCCACCAGCAGTCGGCCGCGGTCGGGGGCATAGGCGAGCCCGTTGGGCCCCAGGCTGACCGAGACCTTTTCGACCGTGGCCTCGTCGGCCGGGGTAAAGATGCCAATGGTATTTTCGCCGCGATTCGATGTGAAGACGAGGTCGGGCGCCTCGGCGACGAGGGCGCCGGCGACGGCGGTCAGCCCCGGGATGGAGCTGACGTACCGCTCCGCCACCAGGTCGATGACGTCGACCGTGTCGTTGGCGGTGTGAGCGACGTAAAGCCGATTCGTCGGGCCGTGGACGGCAGCGTGATCAAACCCCCCCGGTCCGATGTGGGCCGGCAGATCAATGAACCCGCGGTGCTTGAGCGGCACGGCGTCACCGCCCCCGTGACGTCATGATCGGGAGCCGCCGCCGGCGAGCTCGGCCACCAGGCGCTCCACATGGCCCACGATGCGGTCGCGCGCGGCGGCGTAACCCTCGCTCACCGCCGGCACATCGTCCCAGCGCTCGACCGGCTGCCCGGCCCGGGGCCTGACGTCGCAACCGAAGCTCACGACCCGGGTTGCCGCACTCAGGTCGTAGAGGGTGACCGGGCGTGGGCGAGCGGGCGCCGGGCTGAGCGCGTCGCCGGCCAGGCCCTTCACGGCCGCCGGCGCCAGCTCCGGATCGGGCTCGAGGCCGGCTGCGACCGAGTCCACCGCCAGCCCCCGCGCGGCGGCCTGGCGCCGGAAGTGGGCGGCCGCCACCACGCTCTTGGCCGCGCCGTGCAGGCAGACGAAGAGCACTCGCGGCCGGGCGGGAGCGGCACCAACGTGCGCCCGGGAGAAGGCGTAGAGCGCGTCGTAGAGGGGGAACTGGCGCGCCATGTTCTCGTGGTCGTCCTGGCTGATCGCCTGAAATCCGGTGGCCGCGGCGTAGAGCCCGGCGGACTCCGGCGTGAGCCCACGGTCGTCGGTGTCGGCGCCGCGGACGATCCCGGCGAGCCTGGCCAGCGCGGGGTCGTCGAGCTCGTAACGCTCCAGGAAGGCGTCGAACGAGCAGCGCGGCCCCCGGTGCCCCAGCTCGACATTCGGGATGTCGTAAGGCACGGCACCCTCGCGCTGCGCGGCGGCGAGGACGTCGCGGGCGGGCACGAACAGGAACTGGGGCGCCGGATCGATGAAGCGGGCGATCAGCCAGGGACAGGCGATGCGGTCGACGCGGGCGCGCTCACGGGTGATCCATTTCATGATGGTTCTCCTATCGCAACGAGAAGATGAGGAAGCCCGCCGCGGCCCCGGCCGCGATGAGCAGGGGTTCGGGAACCTTGAAGCGCCACATGATGGCCAGGGCGGCGACGCCGATGAGCAGGGTGGGGACGTCGATGATGGCGCGCCGGGCCAGCACGACGCAGGCCCCGGCGATCGCGCCCGAAGCCGCGGCCGTGACGCCTCCCACGAAGGCCCTGACCCCAAGATTGGCGCTGATGCGATCGAACCACGGGAAGGGGATGACCACGAACAGGTAAACGGGCAGGAACACCCCGACGGCCGCCGCCACCGCGCCGGGGACATGGGCGACGAGGTAGCCGATGAAGGCGACGGTGATGACGATCGGCCCCGGCGTGAGCATGGCCACGGCGACGGCATCGAGGAATTGCTGGTCGTTCAGCCAGCGGTACTCCTGGACGACGCCGCCGTAGAGGAACGGCACGATGGCGAGCCCGCTGCCGAAGACGAACGCCCCGGCCTTGGTGAAGAACCAGAGGATCTGGGCCAGCACGTCCGGCGTCGCCGCCACGACCAGACAGGCCGGGGCCGACCGCCGCAGCCAGGCCGGTGGGGCCTGGACGACCAGGGCGACCACACCGCACAGCAGGAAGAGCCAGCCGATCTCCGACTCGGTCCACGCGGTGACCACGGCCATGACGGCGAAGATCGCCCACTGCAGCCGGTCCCTGGCCACGGTCAGCCGGGCCAGCTTGTAGGCGGCCAGCACGATGATGCCGATCACGGCGGCGCCCACCCCGTAGAAGGCGGCCTGCATCCAGGGCAGGCCGCCGAAGCGGACGTAGAGCCAGCTGATCGCCAGCGTCATGAGGAACGACGGGAGGATGAAGACCAGGGCCACCAGCGTGGCGCCGGTGATCCGGGAGTGCACGTAGCCCAGACAGATCGCCAGCTGAGCGGCGAGGGGGCCGGGGGCGAGCTGGGATAGCGCGAGCGACTTGATGTACTCGTCCCGCGTGAACCAGGCCCGCCGCTCCACCAGGTCGCGCTGCATGTAGCCGACCAGGGCCACCGGCCCGCCGAACCCCAGGCTGCCGAGATAGAGGAAGTAGCGCAGCAGCTCGGCCAGCGTGCCCCGCTGGACCGCCGGCGGTGACTCAGTCATCGAACCTCACCTCCACACCGCGGCCGCTGGCGCGAGCGTTCTGGTAGACGGCCACCGCCGCCGCCAAATCTTGAAGTCCTGTCCCCGTGCTGTCGAAGACGATGATCTCGTCATCGCGCGTGCGGCCGGGCCGGCGGCCGACGACGACATCGGCCAGCTCCGCGTGCACCTGATCGCGCCTCATGAGACCGGCGGCCAGGGCGTGCTGCAGCTCGCCGATCTCCGCACACTGCTCGAGGACGTCGACCACGAGCGTGGCCGAGGCCACCAGCGCCGCGTCCAGCTCCTGTTTGCCGTGGCTGTCGGCGCCCACCGCGGCCACGAAGGCGCCGGCCGGCACGTCGCCGTGCGAGAGGATGACACGACGGCCCGGCGTGCAGGTGACGCAGACATCGCTCTGGCGCACGGCGCCGCGCAGGTCGCTCGCCACCTCCGCGCGCAGCCCCAGCGTCGCCATCGCCCGGGCCGCCAGGGCGTGGGCCCGCGAGGGGTCGACGTCGACGGCCCACGCCCGCTCGAGGGGGAGGACCGCCGCCAGCGCGGCGAGCTGGACCGCACCCTGCACCCCGCAGCCCACGATCGTGATGGTTCGCGCATCGGGGCGAGCCAGCCGCCTGGCCGCCACCGCGGTGGCGGCGCCGGTCCGGAGCGCCGTCACGCTGCCGGAGTCCATCACGGCCAGTGGCAGGCCGTTGTCCGCGTCGGCGAGGACGAGGGTGCCCTGGATCGTCGGCAGGCCCCGGAGGGTCGGATTGTCCGGGAAGTTGGCGTTGGTCTTGGCGGCGAAGTAACTTCGCTCCCCCACGAGCCCCGCGGCCTTGATGTGGAAGCCTCCGCCCCTGGCGGGCACCCCCAGGACGCCCGGACGCAGCGTGCGTCCCTCGGCGTGGAGCCGGAACGCCTGCTCGACGGCGTCGATGCAGTCGGGCAGGGTGAGCAGGCCGCTGACATCGCTCCGCGAGAGCACCAGCGTAGGCTCCGGGCGGGTGTGAGTGGCCATCGTCGCCTCGGGTACCGGTCAGCTCTTCTTCGAGGTGGTGACGTACAGGCCCTCGAACAGCGTCATGCCGTTGGCGAGCACCTGCTGGTCGTCGGGGGAGGCCGCCAGCAGCGCGCGCACGGCCACGTCGATGCCGCGGGCCTCTTCGTGGGGGAACTTTCCGTCGCGCAGGTCCGCCTCGTGCACGATCTCGGCCAGCCGGGCCAGGCGCGGGTCGCGCAGGCGGGCGCGCTTGATGAGCGTCTCGAACGTGCAGTCCTCGCCGTGGTGGCTCAGCTCCACCCCCGGGGCGTCGAAGGGGATGGCGTCGGCCGGGAAGTCGGCGGGCTCGGCGAAAACGAACACCGCCCTGGGATCGATGAACCGCTTGATGAGCCACGCCGAGGCGATCCGGTCGATGTGGGGCCGGGGCCGGGTGACCCACCGACGGTCGCGCAGCGTGCTCAGATCGAGGGTCGGGCGGTCTTCGCGTCGGGCCACTTCAGGCCGTCGGGTTCGCATGGCGATCGCCTCCTCGAGGCGCTCCACCTCGGCTGCGCCGGGAGCGTTGAAGAAATCGATGTCGTGGATTCGTCGATGGTCCTTGGCCAGTCGCGTGAGCTCTTCCTGCACGCGGGCGCTCGCCGCCGCCGTCTTCCGCTCGAGCCCCTGCAGCAGCTTGCGGTAGCGGACGGCGAGCTGGCGATACTCTCGGTCACGCGGCTCGTGGAACAGCCGGAGCACGTCACCGGGGGTCAGGTTCTCGATCTGCTGGACGCGGACGAGCGTGGCGTCCCCGCCCTCGCGCTGGATCTCCTGGGCGAGCCACTGGAAGTCCTCGTAGCGCTCGGGGGTGTCAGGCAGGAGATAGGCCGAGCGCTTCAGCGGCACCGCCCCGAGCGCCCGGAGCCGCCGCCACACGCGTACCCGCAAGCTCGACGGTGTCGGCGGGACCGCGACCAGGAGCAGGAGCAGGGGCGCCGTCATGTTGCGTGCATGAAACAATAGTTGCATCTCACTGTCAAGCGGAATTCTCAGGGCGGAATCCAGACTCAATGTGGCCGCAGAATTAGACGGTTAGAGGTCAGTGACCGGGAAGGCGGGCCAGCGGCGGCTAGGGCGTCGTGGGGGGCGAGTCCTCGTCGCGCGCGCCTGACGTGCGCTGCCGGTACTCCTTGGGAATCGGGCGTCCGGCGTCCAGGTAGGCGCGACGTACCGCTTCCACGTTGGGGCTGAAGATGGTCTTGCGGTTGGAGCGGGCCCACGCGTTGGACGCCTCGGGCATGACCGCCGAGCCCTGGAAGCGTGGCATGACGTAGCGCGCGAACAGCTCGTAGCTCCTCAGCGTCTGCTCGCGATTGGCCCACTCGTGGGCCCGGAACAGGATTCCGCCGAAGCCGCCCTGGCTGTACTCCTGCAGCCGCTCGATGCCGCGGATCACGGTCTCCGGGGTGCCGACCAGCGTGGTGCCCATGCGCACACCATCGCGCAGGGGGTCGTCGGCGCGGCCGGGGGGCCGACCGAGCGTCTCTTCGAAGTACGTGATGGTCTCGTTCCGCTCGGCCCGCGAGACTTCACGCAGGGCCTGCTCGTCGTCCTCGGCCACGTGGACATTGACCACGAGGCGCCACTGCTTGCGGTCCATGCGCTTGCCGTGCTTGGCCGCGGTCTCCTCGGCAATCTTCCACTGGGTGGCCAGCATCCCCGGCCCCTCGGGCAGGCCCGCGCCGAGCGAGAGGACGCCGAGGCCGTGCTTGCCCGCGGCCACGACGCCGGCGGGCGTGATCGTGCTGGCCACGGCGATCGGGAAGTGCGGCTCGGTGTAAGGCGCCAGGTGCAATCGGGCCTCGCGGAGCTCGAACCAGTCGGTCTTCAGGGTAACCGGCTCCTCGCAGCGGAGGAGCTGCATGATGGCGTCGAGCGCCTCCTCCATCCGCGGGCGCTGGGTCACGGGCTCGATCCCCATCATGTAGGCGTCCGAGACGAGCGCCCCCGGCCCGCAGCCGAGCATGGCGCGGCCCCGCGTCATGTGATCGAGCAGCACGAAACGCTGGGCCACCATCAGGGGGTGATGGTAGGGCAGGCTCGTCACCCCGGAGCCCAGCATGATATGGCGCGTACGCTCGGCCGCGGCGGCGATGAAGATCTCGGGCGAGGCGATCAGCTCCCAGCCCGCCGAGTGGTGCTCGCCCACCCACACCTCGTCGTACCCGAGGTAGTCGAGCCACTCGATCAGCTCCATGTCCCGGCTCAGCGCCAGCGTGGGGTTCTCGCCGAGGCGGTGGAACGGGGCCAGGAAGATACCGAAGGTCATGCCTTTGTGGGCCATAGGGCCCGATGGTAGCACGCCGGCTCCGGCGCGCTTGACGGCGCCGCAGACCCGGCCTACATTCCCGCTTATTCACCTGGAGGGATCTATGGGAAAGCTGCAGATCTCGGTGGAGGAGATGGAAGCGACGCGGGTGGCCCGATTCCGCAACCTCAAGCCCAGCACGCGAGCGTTCGTGGACACGGCGATCCCCGGCTACGAGCGGCTGATCTACAACGTCATCGGCCGGGGAGTGACCGAGGATCCCTCGCTGGCGCCGGTGATCACCGATGCCCGCGATTTCAACCTCACGCTGGTGAAGAAAGCGCCCGGGAACCGGGTCGGCTTGCACGATCACCCGACGGTCGAGGTGTTCATGCCGCTGACCGGGCGCTGGGGAGTCTACTGGGGTGACGAGGCCGAGCACGAGGTCACCCTCGAGCAGTGGGACGTCATCTCGGTTCCCCCGGGTGTGATGCGGGGCTTTCGGAATCTCGGCACCGAGGACGCCTACCTGCTGGCGATCCTGGGCGGCTCGGACGCGGGCCACGTGGAGTGGTCGCCGAAAGTCCTGGCCTCGGCCCGGCAGCACGGGGTCGTGCTCGACGAGCACGGGAACGTCACCGCGGTGAGCCCGCGGTAACTTCCTAAACGTCGCTGAAGCGGTCGCCTTCCCCGACGAGGTTCTGCTTGGGGAGTTGGACCCGCTTGCGTTCGTCGGCCACCACCTTGCCGATGACGGACGTCTCGAACTGGTGGGCGACGAAGACTTCCTCGATCGTGCGCAGGATTGCCGGGTCGTCCTCGACGATGAGGCAGAACCCGATCCCCATGTTGAAGACGTAGTACATCTCGCGCGCGGGGACGTGCCCCGTCGTCTGGATCAGCTCGAAGATCGGTGGTGGTGCGGGCAGGTTGTCGAGCTGGAAGCCGACCGTCGCCGCGATGCGGGTCAGGTTCAGCAGGCCGTCGCCGGTGATGTGGACCAGGGCCCGGATGGGGACGGCGCGTTTGAACAGCAGCTCGACCACCGGACGCACGTAGATGTGGGTCGGTCTCAGCAGCTCTTCACCGACAGAGCATCCCAGCTCCGCGATGCGCTGATCCGGCGCCAACCGGCCCTGGTCGAAGAGCGCCTTGCGGGCCAGCGTGAGCCCGTTGCTGTGGATCCCGTTGCTGCGCACTCCGACCACGACATCGCCAGGGCAGACCTCGCGCCCGACGATGACCCGGTCGAGGGGGACGAGCCCGGCGCACATCCCCGACAGATCGAGCCCGCGCCCGGGCGCCTGGCCTTTGACGATGTCGGGAATCTGCGAGATCTCACCACCGATGATCGCCACGTCGGCCAGCTCGGCGCCGCGGTAGAGCCCCTTGGCGATCTCTTCGAGGACGCCCGGGGTGGCCTGCTCGATGGCGATGTAGTCCAGGAACGAGATCGGCTCGGCCCCGACACAGATGGCGTCATTCACGTTCATGGCCACGCAGTCGATGCCGATCGTGTCGTAGCGCTGGAGCATCTCGGCGACGAGGACTTTGCTGCCGACGCCGTCCGTGCACAGGGCCAGGCCCAGGTTGTTGCCCAGGTCGACGACGCTGGCGAAGAAGCCGACGTCCAGGACGGGATGGCCGCGACGCCCGGCCGGGCGGAACTGCTTCGTGCGGTTCACCCAGCCGAGCAGGGCGCTGAGCCCGAGCTGGGTGTTGTCGAGGACTCCCGCGGCCTGATAGCTCAGCGACTTGCCGGGCGCGGAGTCCTTGGCCGTCACGCGCCTAGTCTACACGACGGGGATCACGGTCAGCGGGTGGCCACCTTCCGCTTCCACAGCTCCCACGGCCTGGCGTAGGTCCCGGAAACCGCGGCTTCGGCCAGTCGGGCCTCCTCCGGCGCGAGGTAGGTCACGTCCCCCAGCGCGATGGCCTGCTGCTGGAGCCGGGCGTTCAGCTCCATGTAGACGCTGCGGGCCACCGCGTGCGGGATGGTCGGGCCCACCACCACCGCCCCGTGGCCGCGCAGGAGCGCGGCGGTGTGTTGCCCCAGCGTCTGGGCCAGCGCGCGTCCGAGCGCCGCGTCGCGAACGAGCAGGTCCGTCATCCCCCGGACCTTGCGGATCTCGAACACGGGCGTGGCGGCGCCGAGGAAGGCCGCCATGTGGTAGATGGGGCGAAGCGGCTGGTCGCTCACGCCGAACGGGATCACCGACGGTGAATGGTGGTGCACGATGGCCTGGACGTCGGGACGGGCCCGGTAGATCTCCCCGTGGATGAACCGCTCCAGGTAGAGGCTTCGCCCCCGCCCGTCCACCGCCACGCTGTCCAGGTCGTGCTCGAGGATGTCCTCGGCGGTGACCAGCTCCGGAGCCAGCGCCCGCGACATGAGATAGCGACTGGGATCCCGGTTGTGCCGGACGCTCACGTGGCCCCACCCGTCCACCACCCCGTGAGCCGCGAGGATCCGGTTGGCGGCGACCAGATCGTCGATGAGCGCACGATCGGCGGGCCCGGCCAACGGCGGTGTCATAGCGGCGAGACGATAGGCGATCCCGGGTGGCTCGGCAAGGCTAGAATGTGCGCATGAAAGCGATGGTGCTCAAAGAATTCGGCAAGCCGCTCTCCTGGGAAGACGTGCCCGAGCCGACGATCGGCCCGCAGCAGGCGCTGGTCCGGTCCCAGGCCAACGGGCTCTGCGCCACCGATCTGAAGATCGTGGATGGCCTCGTGAAGACGGCCAAGAAGCCCCTGCGGCTCGGTCACGAAAGCGCCGGCGTCGTCATCGAGGTCGGCGGCGACGTGGAATCCATCAAGCCGGGCGACCGCGTGGTGATGGTCTGCAAGCAGACCTGCGGCCGCTGCCGGATGTGCCGGGCCGGGCAGGAGGAGATGTGCCTGAGCTCGCCGGGACGCCTGGGCTTCGAGATGGACGGCGGGTTCGGCGAGCTCGTCGCGGTCCCCGAGCGCAACCTTGTCAAGGTCGGCCCCCAGGTCTCAATGGAAGCGGCCTCGCTGATCGGGGGCACGCTCGGCTCTCCCCTGCACGCCATCCGAATGGCCCGGATCGAGCTGGGCGAGAGCGCCGTCGTGTTCGGGCTGGGCGGGCTGGGCATCCACGCGCTGCAGATCCTGCGCCACCTGGGGGCGGGGGTGATCGGGATCGACGTCCGCGAGGACAAGCTCGCCAAGGCCCGCGAGCTGGGCGCGCTGCACACGATCGACGCCCGGCACACCGACCCGGTGAAGGCGGTGCTCGACCTCACGAATGGCGTGGGCGCCGACGTGGCCCTGGAGATCGTGGGCGGCGAGGCTGTGCCCCCGGTCATCCAGCAGTGCCTGGATCTGTTGCGGCCGGGCGGCCGGCTCGTCATCCTCGGGTACCACTACGGCCAGACCGTCCCCATCGACCCGGCCAGGCTCGTCTATCGGTGGCTGCACATCATCGCTTCCCACAACCACTCCGTGCGGGACGTGGCTGACGCTGCCATGCTGGTGAACGATGGCCGCGTGAAGGCTGTGATTGCCGCCACGGCGCCCATGCGCGAGGCGAACGAGGCCCTGGCCCGGCTGCGGGCCGGGGACCCCATCGGGCGGATCGTGTTGCAGTGGTGATGGAGCGGTAGATTGTCGGGCGGCCGCGCCCCGCCTCTCTGCTAGGGTCGAGTCGATGTTCGGGAGGCGCCTGCGCGCGATCGTCGTAGGGCTCGGGCTCGTGGTGGCGTCGCTCGCGCTCACCGCCGGCGCGCTGGAAGTCGCGGTGCGGTGGGTCGATCGTCAAGATGTGCACCGCGACGAGGGGCTCTGGGTGCCCGATCCTGATCGCGCGTTTCGTCTGGCCCCGGGGTTTCGCGGGACCGAGGTGTCCCACGAGTTCCGCATTCCCATCGCCATCAACTCCCGGGGCCTGCGGGACCGGGAGATCACGCTGACCCGGCCGCCCGGGACGGCGCGGATCCTCGTGGTCGGTGACTCTTTCACGTATGGCAGTGGCGTCGCCGCCGAGGAGACGTACCCCAAGCGTCTCGAGCGGCTCCTGGCCGAGCGGGTTGCCGTACCGGTGGAGGTGATCAATGCCGGCGTGTCCGGGTACGGCACTGTCCACGAGGCGGCCTTCCTGCGCGCCGAAGGGTGGGGCTATGAGCCCGATGTCGTCGTGGTGCAGATGTTTCCCCAGAACGATCTCGACGACAATCTGGAGCCATTCGGTCGCGAGGTGGTGGACGGCGCGTTGCGCGCGCGCAACGTCCGGCCGGAGGGGCTGGCCTGGCTGCGGCGTGGGCAAGCCGCCCTCCGGGCCCGAAGCCACGCCTACCGCCTTCTTGGCGATCGCTACCATCTGCTGAGGATCCGGCTCGGCCTCGAGCCAGCGTACGCGGCGTCCCTCGGTGTGTACCTACGGCGCTCGCCCGAGCGGGTGACCGCCGGCTGGGAGGCGACGCGCGCCCGGCTCAGCGAGATCGTCGCGATGGGGCACCAGCATGGCCGGCCGGTTGTCGTGGTGCACGCGCCGGCGCTCGCCGCCCTCGACGACGAACGGGCGGCGGCCTTCGCCAGCTTCTATCGAATCGACCGGACGGAGCTGGACTGGGACGGCCCGGGCCGGACCCTGGGCGCGCTTTGCGCGGCGCTCGGCGTGCCCTACCTCGACCTGACCGAGGCCTTTCGGGCCACCGGCCGCGCGCGCGAGCTCTACTATGCGCACAATGGGCACTGGAATTCGGCGGGCCACGACCAGGTCGCGCACTGGCTCCTCGAGGCCCTGGTGGCCCAACCGGGCGCGTGGCACGAGGCCTGGGCCCGCGTGGTAGGCCGAGCGCCCGCCGGGGCGACGACCCGCCGGGCTCAGCCCCCCACGCCCAGATAGGTCGTCGTCACCTGGGCGTTGGCGCGCAGCGCGGCGGGCGTGCCCTCGAAGACGATGGTCCCGTGGTCGATCACGTAGGCGCGGTCGGCGAGGGCGAGCGCCATCTCGGCGTTCTGCTCCACGAGCAGCATGCTCACCCGCTCGCGCTTGAGCTGGTGGATGGTGCTGATCACCGCCTCCACCACGAGCGGGGCCAGCCCCTGCGAAGGCTCGTCGAGCAGGAGCAGGTCGGGGCCCGTCAGCATGGCCCGAGCGATGGCGAGCATCTGCTGCTCGCCGCCCGAGAGGAAGCGCCCCTTGCGGTCCAGCACGTCTTGAAGCTTGGGGAAGCGCCCCAGCACGTCGTCGAGCTGCCAGCGGGAGGCGGGCCGCCGCACCATCTCGAGATTCTCGCGGGCGGTGAGATACGAGAAGACCCCGCGCGTCTCGGGCACCAGGGCGATGCCCCGGCGGGAGATCTCGTGGGCGGGCCGGCCGGCGAGGTCGGCCCCTTTGTACAGGATCGCGCCCTGCTGGGGGGGCGTGAGGCCCGTGATGGATCTGAGCGTGGTGGTCTTGCCGGCGCCGTTGCGGCCGAGCAGCGCCACTACCTCGCCCTCGCCCACGTGCAGCGACAGCCCGTGCAGGACGTGGGCCAGCCCGTAGTACGTGTCGATAGCGCGGACGTCGAGGATCATTCGACGGCGATGCCGCCCAGGTAGGCGCGCCGGACTTCGAGGTTGCGCTGGATCTCGGCCGGGGGGCCTTCGGCGATGAGGCTGCCGAAGTGCATCACCGAGATCCGGTCGGAAATGGCCATGATGATGTCCATCTTGTGCTCGATGAGGACGATCGTGTACCGCCCCTTGAGGCCGCGGATCAGCGCGACCATCCGGCGTGTCTCCTCGGGTGAGAGCCCCGCCGCCGGCTCGTCGAGGAGCAGGAGGCGGGGGGTGGCGGCCAGGGCGATGGCCAGCTCCAGCTGTCGCTGCTCGCCGTGGGAGATCTCGCGGGCGAGGCGCCCGGCCTTGCCTTCGAGGCCGACCTCGGTCAGCGCGGTCCCGGCGCGCTCGCTCAGCTCGGGATAGTGCTCGGCCCGCCGCCAGGCCAGCCCACGCCAGGAGCCGCGGGCGAAGGCGGCCACCCAGACGTTGTCGAGGACGCTGAGGGCGGGGAACACGTTGGTGCGCTGGAAGGAGCGAGCGATGCCCAGGTGGGCGATCTGCTGGGGCGGGGTGCCCGTGATGTCGCGACCGTCGAAGAGGATGCGGCCCGCCGTGGGCGGGAGCTGGCCGGTGAGGAGGTTGAACAGCGTCGTCTTGCCGGCCCCGTTGGGACCGATCACCGAGTGCAGGGTGCCGGCCTCGACCGTGAGGGTGACGTCGTTGACGGCGGTGAGGGCGCCGAACGACTTGGTCAGGTGCTCGGTCCTAAGCAGCACGGCTCGGGCGCCGTCCGCTCACCAGGCGCTCCCAGGCCTCGACCGCCCCGCCCCGGAAGAAGAGGACAACGATGACGAAGGCCACCCCGAGCAGGAGCGGCCAGCGCTGCCACATGACGCTGACCGACTCCGACAGCCAGATGAAGATGAAGGCGCCGATGACGGGCCCGTACAGCGAGCCGGAGCCGCCGATCAGCGTGCCGAAGACCACGTTGCCCGAGAAGACGAAGCCGATGGCGTCGAGCGGCACGATGCCGAAGAGCATGGCGTAGAGCACGCCGGCCACGCCGGCGAAGGCGCCGCTGATGACGAAGGCCAGGAGCTTGAACCAGCGGGCGTCGTAGCCGACGGCCTGGGCCCGGACCTCGTTCTCGCGGATGGCCTGGAGGATCTTGCCGAGCGGCGATTGCACGATCCGCCGCATCGCCCACAGCGCGACCAGGAAGAACAGGGTGACGAAGACGTAGTAGGTGAGGGGGTCGTTGAGGTCGACGCCCAGGACGCGAGGCCGGGGGATGCCGGGCATGCCGTCCTCGCCGCCGGTGACCGATGTCCACTGGTAGGCGATGAAGTAGAACATCTGGTTCAGCGCGAAGGTGAGCATGATGAAGTACAGGCCCGAGCGCTGCACGCAGAGGTAGCCCACCAGCGCCGCCGAAGCCGCCCCCACCAGCAGCCCGATCCCCAGGGCCAGCAGCACGTCGAGGCGCTGGTGCTTGAGCAGATAGCCCGCCACGTAGGCGGCCGAGCCGAAGAACGTGGCCTGCCCGAACGACAGCAGGCCCGTGTAGCCCAGCAGGAGATTCAGGCCCAGGCCGAAGATCGCGAAGATCCAGATCTCGGTGGCCACGGCGTGGCGGACGACGAGCGGGACGAGGACGACGGCGGCGCCGATCGCCAGCCAGGCGCGCATTCAGCGAATTCCGAACAGTCCCTGGGGGCGGACCAGCAGCACCACCGCCATCACCGCGAAGATGACGGCCACCGAGGCCTCCGTCCACACCAGGGCCACCAGGCTCTGGGCCACGCCGATCATGAGCCCGGCCACGATGGCGCCGGGCAGGTTGCCCAGACCGCCCAGGGCCACCACCACAAAGGCGATGCCCAGCATGTCCACGCCCATCAGGGGATTGAGCCCCCGGATGGGCGCGGTCAGCGCGCCCGAGATGCCGGCCAGGTAGGCGCCCAGCGCGAAGGCGGCGGTGAAGAGCCGGTGGACGTCGATGCCGAGCAGCGAGACCATCTCCCGGTTCTCGATGCCCGCCCGCATGATGGCCCCGTAGCGCGTCTTCTCGAAGAAGAGCCAGGCGCCGAGCACGAGGAGGCCGGCCATCACCATGACGAACAACCGGTACTTGGGGTAGATGGTCAGGCCCAGGTCCACTCCGCCCCGGAGAATCGGTGGCGGGAGCTGGCTCATCCCGATCGGCCCCCACACGATGATGATGCCCTCGGTGATGATGAGCGAGAGCCCGAACGTCAGCAGGAGCTGGTAGTCGTGGCCGGCCCGGTAGAGCGGGCGGATGCCGGCATATTCGACGAGGATCCCCAGGGCGGCCACCCCCAGCGGCGCCAGCACCAGGGCCAGCCAGAAGTTGTCGACGACCGTGAGGGTGGTGGCGAGCAGGTACGCGCCCACGGCGAACATGGCGCCGTGGGCGAAGTTGGGGATGTTGAGGACACCGGTGATGATGGCCAGGCCGATGCCCATCAGGGCATAGAGCATCCCCGTGGCGACGCCGTTCAGCACCTGAGTGAACAGCAGGCTCGCGCTCACGGGGCGACGGCTCGAGCCCGGCGGCTAGAGCGCCCCGATGTCCTTACAGGTGCTGTACTCGGCCGGCAGCGGTGTCGACCCCGTGGCAATGATGTCCGCGAAGTCCATCGCGTGCTTCATCTGGTCCTTCTTCTTGCAGCGCATGAAGAAGTACGGCCGGAGCGTCTGGTGCGTCTTCGCGTCAACGCGCATCCGCCCCACGAGATCATCGACCTCGATCCCCTCCAGGGCCTTGATGACCTCGACGTGGTCGGTGGACTTGGCGCGGTCCATGGCGTGCAGCACCATGCGAGTCATACCGTAGGCAGCGGCCGGCGCGTAGCCGGGCGGGTTGCCGTGCTTGGCCTGGTAGTTCTTGGCGAACGCCTTGGCCACCGGGGTGTCCGCCGTGTAGTAGAAGTTCGAGCCGACCCAGATATTCTCGCGGATCTCGGGGGCGAGCTGAACCAGCTCCTCGACGCCCGACGACCACGTCATGATGAGCGGGATCTTGGGGGTGAGGCCGAAGTTGAAAATCTCACGGGCGCCGGTCACCGCGTCGAGCCCGAAGTTGATCATGGCCACCACGTCGGGCTTGTTGCCGGCGGCCTTGGTCACGTAGTTGGAGAACTCGCGCTCGCCCAGCGGGTGGCGATCGGCCCCCACGAACTCCAGGCCGTGCGTCTTGCCGACCTCCTTGATGTACTTCTCCACCGACCAGCCGAACGCGTAATCGGCCACCAGCAGGTGCCAGCGCTTGGCCTTGGGGTTGGCCTTCATGAAGGTGTCCACCACGGTCTTGGCCGCCGTGTAGGGGCTGGCCGCCCACTGGAAGGAGTAGCGGTGGCAGCGGGAGCCCGCGATGTCCTCGGTGCCGCCGCTGAAGTAGTGCAGAACCTTCTTGCGCTTGGCCACCTCGGAGACAGCCAGGGCCACTCCCGACGACCAGGGGCCAATGATGTACTTGGCGCCCTCGCCGTCCACCGCTTCCTCGGCCCGCCGGGTCGCGCCGGCCGCCTTGGTCTCGGAGTCGCGGGTGATGTATTTGATCGGGCGGCCCTGGGCTTTCATGCCCCGCTCGTCGAGGGCCATCTTCATCCCCCGGTCGAGGATAGGCCCCACGTCGGCGAAGGCCCCGGTGAAGGGCCAGAGACCGAGCATGACGACCTCGCGGGCCTGGGCCGACAGCACCGCGGGTACGCCCGTTACCGCGGCGGCGCCCGTAGCGCCTGCCGTGAGCTTCAGGAAGCCACGCCGCGTCACCTGAGCCATGGGTGAACCTCCGCGTGAGGGGAACCTCGGCGCGATCCCGTATCGCGCGACCGGGATGGTAGCACAGGGCGGCGCTCGGAGGACGCTCCACCCCCTGTCGTCCGAGCGACAGGGGGGTGGACTCGTCAGCGCGCGATCAGCGGGGCATGCCGCCGGGGCGCAGCAGCCAGTAGTAGACGGTGTGCTCGCGGCCGTTGACCTGCAGCTTCACGGTCTGGTCCGGCTTCCAGTCGCCCATGTCGAAATCATGCGAGACGATCCGCGTGCCCGGGCGCAGCTCGGCGAAGAGCTTGGGCCGCAGCTTGATATTGAGCGACTGCAGCAGGTACAGCGTGACGACCGTGGCCTCCTTCAGATCGGCCTCGAAGAGGTCGCCCAGGACGAAGCGCACGCGCTTGTCCACGCCAGCCTTGACCGCGTTCTCGGTGGCCTCGCGGACCCGCTCGGGGTCGATGTCGTAGCCGACCCCCCGCGCGCCGTGCACCTTGGCGGCGGTGATCAGGATGCGACCGTCGCCCGAGCCGAGATCGTAGACGACGTCGTTCTTGGTGACCTTGGTGAGCTTGAGCATCTCGTTGACGACGGGCTGGGGGGTGGGGACGTACTGCACGTCGGGCTCGCGGACTTTCTGCTGGGTCGGGGCCTGCCCCAGGGCGGTCGTGGCGGCGACGGCCACGGTGAGCACGAGGGCGAGGGCGAGCTTGATTGATCTCATGGTGGAATCTCTCCCGGGTTTTGGCTGGCGGTGCGGCCAGCCGTCAGGCGCATCACGAGGACGCCAGTGGCCAGGACCACGAGCCCCACCACGGCACCGACCCCGGCGTATCTCACGCTCGAGTAGAGCAGGTAAGCCGCGACCACGCAGAAGACGACGGGGGTCACGGGATAGCCGGGGACGCGGAAGGGGCGCAGACGATTGGGGTCCGACCGACGAAGGACGATGAGCGACGCGACGGTCAGCAGGAAGAAGAACCAGAAGACCGGCGCGGTGTACTCGACCATGGTCTCGAAGCCCCGGCGGGTGAGCGCGCCGAGCAGGACCAGCGCCCCGGCGATCGCGCCCTGGACCAGCACCGCGTTGGCCGGGGTGCCGGTGCTGCCGTTCCAGTGGCCGAGGAAGCGGAACGCGGAAACGTCGCGTCCCAGCGCGAAGGCGCTGCGGGCCCCGGTGAGCACGGCGGCATTCGCCGACGTGAAGGCGGCGATCGCGACGAGCAACGCCATCACGCCAGCGCCGGCCGGGCCCATGGCCCTGGCCATGAGATCCGCCGCCACCGCCTGAGACGCCGCGGTGCCCGACAGCCCCAGGCTGCGCAGGTAGACCAGGTTGAGGCCCACGTAGAGCACGGTGACGAGCACGATGCTCACGACCAGGGCGCGAACCATGTTCCGGGCGGGGTCCCGCACCTCGGCCGAGACGTAGGCTGCCTCGTTCCATCCCCCGTAGGTGAGCAGCACGAACACCATCACCAGCCCCAGCCCCGATGGCGTGACCGCCGCCGCGGCGCCGCTAGCGGGAGGCGCCGGATCGACCACGAGGCCGGCCCCGGCCACGAGCAGGATCCCGAGGACCTCGAGCACGGTGAAGACATTCTGGGTCGCCTTGCTGTGGCGGATGCCGAGGACGTTGATGCCGGTCAGGAGCGCGATGGCCAGGGCCGCGCAGATCGCGGGTCCGAACGGACCCAGGGGTAGCAGGGCCGCCACGTAGTCGCCGAGGACGAACGCGAGCAGGGCGATCGATCCCGGCTGGATGACGCTGATGCGGGCCCAGCCGAAGAGGAACGACAGACGGGGGCCGAAGGCCCGGTGCAGGAAGTGATAGTCACCGCCCGGGTGTGGGTAGCTCGTGGTGAGCTCGGCATAGCACAGGGCGCCCAGGAGCGAGATGAGCCCGCCGGCGAGCCAGGCCAGCACCACGAGGGCTTCGCTGCCGGCGAAGGCGGCCACCGGTGAGGGGGTGCGGAAGATGCCGACGCCGATGACGGTCCCGACGATGAGCGCGGTCGTGTCTCGCAGGCTGAGGGTGGGTCGCGGCGCCGCCAGCGCGGACGGAGCCGTCGCGATCGACGAGGCGGGAAGGCCAGCCACGGGGGGTAATGGTACCGCAACCGGGAAGCCCCCGCCGGAGGGGGGCTAGGGCCGGCGGATCAGAGGGCCCGTCGGACCAGGGACCAGCCGCGCTCCCGGATCTCGGCGTCGACGGCGGGCCGGGCTCGGCGGTCGACCCCCCGCCGGTCGCCCGCATGGGGCAGCTCCTGGGGTCGGCGGTTGAGGCCCGATCGACGCTCGAGGACGACCTCCACGTCGTGCTCCCGGGCGAAGGCCGTCTTCAGCGCCTCGAAGAGATCAAGCCGGTCCGCGCGCACGATGAAGATGAGCCGGTCCATACCCGCCTGCCGGGCATCCTAGCGCAGAGCCGGGCCGGAACGCGAGAGGGCGTCCGGGACGGCCGCCAGCTCCCGCGCGGCGGCCACGATCGCGGCCCGGCCGATCCCGAAGCGCTCGAGCAGCGCCAGGGGCGGTCCGCTGCGCGGGACTTCGCGTACGGCGAGGCGGTGCACGCGAACCGCCGCCGGCCCCACCGCCTCCTGAACGGCATCGCCCAGGCCGCCCTCGGGGTAGTGGTCCTCCACCGTGAGGATGGTGCCGCCGGTGGCCCGGGCGGCCGCGATCAATGCCGGCGCGTCCACGGGCTTGACCGAGTAGAGGTCGATGACGCGCGCGGCAAGTCCCGTGGCCCGGAGCTCGTCGTGAGCGGCCAGCGCTTCGTGGAGCGTAATGCCGGCGGCAACGATGGTGAGCCGGTCCTGGGCGCTTTCCCGGAGCACCTTCAAGCCACCGAGATGGAACGCCTCGCCGGCCCCGTACACCGGCGGTGTCGCCATGCGGGTGGTGCGCAGGTACACCAAACCATGGTGGCGGGCGGCCAGCTCGACGCAGGCGTGGGTGGCCACCCCGTCGGCCGGGTAGAGGACGATCGCGCCCGGCACCGCGCGGAAGAGCGCGAGGTCCTCGAGCCCCATCTGCGAGGGCCCGTCTTCGCCGATGCTCACCCCGGCGTGCGAGCCGCAGAGCTTCACGTTGCTGCCCGAGATGCCCGCCATGCGGATCTGGTCGGCGGCCCGCGTGAGGAAGCAGGCGAACGTAGAGGCGAAGGGAATGAAGCCCTGGGCCGCCAGCCCCGCCCCCATGCCGACCATGTTCTGCTCGGCGATGAACGCCTGCACGAACCGCGGCGGATAGGCGGCCGCGAATTTCTCGGCGAAGGTCGAGTTTTTGACGTCACCGTCCACGGCGACGAGCCGCGGCTCGTGGGCGCCCACGCGAACCAGCGCGTCCCCGTAGGCCTGGCGGGTGGCGACGGCGCCGGGAGGCGCGGCGGCGGGGCCGGGCTCGCGTGAGGTGGCGGCGCTGGCGGCCGGAGCCACCCGCCGGCGCGGCCGCGGCAGCGCCGGCGCGGGCAGGTGGTGCAAGCGCTGCTGCAGACGCTCGGTCGCGCGCGCGGCGGTCTCGGCCGGCAGCGCCCGGCCGTGCCAGCCGTCCAGGCCGTCCACGCCCTCGATACCCCGACCCTTCACCGTGCGGGCCACGATCGCGCTCGGCGCGTCCTGGCCCCGCTGGGCCCACTGCACGGCCTTCACGATGGCGCCCATGTCGTGGCCGTCGACGAGGCGCACCCGCCACCCGAAGGCGGCGAACCGGCGCCGAAAGGCCTCGAGATCGTGGCCGTGCATGGTGGGTCCTGACTGGCCGAGCCCGTTGACGTCCACCACGGCGACGAGCTGGGCCAGCCGCAGGTGCGTCGCCAGTTGGGCGGCCTCCCACACCGAGCCTTCGGCGATCTCTCCATCGCCGAGCAGCACCCAGGTCCGGCTGTCACCGCCGGCCATCCGGGCCCCCAGGGCGAGCCCGACGCCGACCGACAGCCCTTGCCCCAGCGATCCCGTGGCCACGTCGACAAAGGTCAGGCGCGGCGTGGGATGCCCCTCGAGGTCGCTGTCGAGCCGGCGCAGGGTGAGGAGAGCGTCGCGCGCCAGCAGGCCGGCCTCGGCCCAGGCGGCGTAGAGCAGCGGAGCGGCGTGGCCTTTGCTCAGCACGAACCGATCGCTGCCGGGCGCGCGGGGCCCTTCCGGGGCCACCCGGAGGGCGGTGAAGAAGATCGCCGCCACGAGGTCGGCGGCCGAGGCGCAGCTCGTGGGATGGCCGCTGCCGGCCGCCGTGGTGGCGCGGATGCACTCGATCCGCAGCCGTGTCGCGACGTCCTCCAGGGCCCGGAGGCTGGGGGCGGCTATCCCTTCAGCTCCCTCTTCAGCTCGTTGAGGAACCGCCAGTCCGTGCCCTGGGCGATGATCTTCTGCGGGCTCGACTTGATCATCCCCGCTTCGTGCAGTCGCAGCGCGTAGAAGCGGATGGTGTCCTCGGGGTTGAAGTCGCGCCACCGATTGTAGGGAATCTCTTTGAGGACCTGCCGCATGAGGTCGTACTGCTTGGTGCGGCCGCTGTCGACCAGCAGCCGGGAGGCCCGATCGGGCTCGACCGCGCACACATCCGTTCCTTTCATGATGGCGCGCAGCGCGCGCTTGGTGGCCACTGGATGCTTCTGAACGAACTCCCGGTTGGCGGCCACCATGCAGCAGAAGTACTGTGACCACGGGCGGTCGATCGTGCTGTTGACGAGGACGTGACCGATCTGGCGGGCGCGCAGCTCCTGGGGGTCCGGCGGGAAGCCCATGAAGGCATCGATCTTCCCCTGGCGGAGCAGCTCGATCGACGTGGCCGTGGGGTGGGTGACCCACAGCACGTCCTTGCCAGGATTGAGGCCCACGTAGGCCAGCATGCTGGAGAGAAAGACGTGCTCCGGCCCCTCGACGGCGCGGATGGCGATGGTCTTTCCCTTCAGCTCCCGCAGCGTGCGGAGCGGCTGGGCCGTGAACAGCTCGTAGCACCCGGGATGCACCCCGGCCAGGATGATGATGGGGTTGCCACGATCCAGCTGCACGATGAGGCGCGCCGAGAAGTGGAGGTTGAGATCGACCTCCCCGGTGGCGATGGCTTCGGCGATGTCCTGGGGCCCCGGCTTCTTGAGGTAGACCACCTCGGTGAATCCCTCGCCGCGCAGGAGCTCTTCGGCCACGTACTGCGGCGCCTGGCACATGCTGGGGGTTTGCACCAGCCGGATGCGCGTCGTCTCGGGCGGGGGCTCGGCGGCCGCGTTCTCCGGTCGGCTACCGAGCAGACCGGCCGTCCCGACGAGTGTGAGCCCTCTGACGAAGTCGCGGCGAGTACAGCGCATGGGTTCGCTCCTGTTCGGAGAGGCCGGTCGGGCGAGTCCGCGTGTCCGTGCCCGTCAGGGCATCAGCCCACTTCCCACACCGCGCTGGCAACGGGCATACTGTACAGGCCCGATGGGCGGAATGCGAGAGTGGCGAAACTGGCAGACGCGCTGGACTTAGGATCCAGTGGGTGAAAGCCCTTGGGGGTTCGACTCCCCCCTCTCGCACCAACGCCGTCGTGAACGCGTGACCGTTTTCCCTCCGGGTTGCGTATAATCCGGCTGGTCTCACACCCCCCATGGAGAGTCCATGAAGGTCGCGGTCGAAACGCTGGAGGGCTGCAAGCGACGGCTGGCGGTGGAAGCGCCGGTCGATCTCGTGCAACGGGAATGGGAGCGGGCCTACGGCCGGGTCCAGAAGCAGGCCCGGCTGCCGGGCTTCCGCCCCGGCCACGTGCCCCGCTCGCTCGTCAAGGCGCACTTTGCCGACGACGTGCGTCGCGAAGTGGCCCAGCACCTGATCCCCGACGTCTACCAGCAGGCCCTGTCGGAAGCGCGTCTGGAGCCCGTCGATGAGCCGGATCTCCAGGATGTCCGCCTGGAGGAGAACGCCCCGCTGTCCTTCGTGGCGGTGGTGGAGGTCAAGCCCCCCATCGAGCTCGACGCCGACAAGCGCCTCGATGTTCAGCACGCGCCGCGCCCGGTGACCGGGGCCGAAGTCGAGGAGGCCGTCGAGCGCATTCGGGAGCGACACGCCCAATTCGTGAGCGTGGAGCGGACCGCGGCCCCTGGTGATCTCGTCCTGATGGACTACACCCTGAGTGTCGAGGGGCAGGCGCCGTCGCAGCAGAGCGGCTACACGTTCATTCTCGGCGACGGCTCGGTGCTTCCCGAAATCGACCAGGCGGTCGCCGGCATGAGAGCGGGCGAGGAGCGCACCGTGAGCTTCCGGCTCCCCGACGACCACCGCCAGGAAGCGCTACGGGGGAAGCCGGGCACCGCCGCCGTCAAGGTCGTCGAGGTCAAGGAGAAGGTGCTCCCCGAGCTGAACGACGACCTGGCCAAGTCGGCGGGACAATTCGAGACCCTGGAGGCCCTGCGCGCCGAGGTGCTTCGGCAGCTGGAGGCGCGCCGGGCGGCCGAGGATCGCCACGCGCTCGAGGAGAAGATCCTCGACGCCCTGCTGGCGGCCCACCCGTTCGCCGTGCCCGAGTCGATGATCGTGCGGCAAGTGGCCCATCAGGTCGAGCACGCCCGGGAGCGGCTGCGCCGGCAAGGCGTCGATCCCGACACCATGCCCTGGGACTACCCCAAGCTCATGGGTGAGCTGCGGCCGGGGGCCGAGCGGGCCGTCCGCCGGGCCTTGCTCCTGGAAGCCGTGGCCGAGCGTAAGGGCGTGGCCCCCGCCGAGGCCGACGTCGAGGCCGAGGTTGATCAGATCGCCCAGGCCAGTCAGCGGCCTACGCCGGCGGTCCGGCGTATGATGGAGAAGAGTGGCGATCTGGAGAGGCTCCGCCTGAGCCTCCGGGAGCGCCTGACCCTGGACCTTCTCATCAACCAGGCGACGATTCACGAATGAGCTGGCGGCCGGGCGCCCGTGGAGTGGTAGCGCGGCCGGACGACAAGGAGACCCTGATGGCTCTGGTGCCCATGGTGGTCGAGCAGACCCCGCGCGGCGAGCGTGCCTTCGACATCTTCTCGCGGCTGCTCAAGGAGCGGATCATCTTCCTGCCCACGTTCATCGAGGACGAGCTGGCCAACCTGGTCATCGCCCAGATGCTCTTTCTCGAGGCCGAGGACCCGGACAAGGACATCTACCTCTATATCAACTCCCCGGGGGGGTCGGTGACGGCCGGGATGGCCATCTACGACACCATGCAGTACGTGAAGCCGGCGATCGCCACCATCTGCATGGGGCAGGCCGCCTCCATGGGCGCCCTGTTGCTGACGGCCGGCGCCCGGGGCAAGCGCTTCGCGCTCCCCCACGCGCGGATCATGATCCACCAGCCGCTGGGTGGTGTGCAGGGACAGGCCACCGACATCGACATCCAGGCCCGCGAGATCCTCCGCATGCGGGAGGAGATCAACCGGATCCTCGTCCACCACACCGGGCAATCGATGGAGCGGATCGAGCGGGACACCGATCGGGACTTTTTCATGACGGCCGAGCAGGCCAAGGACTATAGACTCGTTGACGAGGTGATCTCCTCCAAGCCGACGACCCGCGCGGTCAGCGAGCAGGCAGCGCTGACCGCCCAGGCCCAGAAGTAGGGCCGGTTCGGGCCGGCGCCTGGCGACGACATGGCGAGGACACGCGAGGGCAACGGCGCCCTGAAGTGCTCGTTCTGCGGCAAGAGCCAGAACGACGTACGCAAGCTCATCGCCGGGCCCACCGTCTACATCTGCGACGAGTGCATCGAGCTCTGTAACGACATCATCGCCGAGGAGTGGGAGGAGGAAAAGAGCCGGGAGATCCGGAGCCTCCCCAAGCCCGCCGAGATCAAGAACGTCCTCGATCAGTACGTGGTCGGTCAGGAGCGGGCCAAGAAGATCCTGGCCGTGGCCGTGCACAACCACTACAAGCGGATCGAGTCGGGCGGCGACGCCAGCGACGTCGAGCTGCAGAAGTCCAACATCCTCCTGATCGGTCCCACCGGCTCGGGCAAGACGCTGCTGGCCCAGACCCTGGCCAAAGTGCTGCGGGTGCCCTTCACCATCGCCGACGCCACCACCCTCACCGAGGCCGGCTACGTGGGCGAGGACGTGGAGAACATCATCCTCCGGCTGCTCCAGGCCGCCGACTATGACGTGGAGCGGGCCGAGCGGGGCATCGTCTACATCGACGAGATCGACAAGATCGCGCGCAAGTCCGAGAATCCATCCATCACCCGCGACGTCTCCGGTGAGGGGGTCCAGCAGGCGCTGCTCAAGATCCTGGAGGGCACCGTCGCCAACGTGCCGCCCCAGGGCGGCCGCAAGCATCCGCACCAGGAGTTCATCCAGGTCGACACCTCCGACGTGCTGTTCATCTGCGGCGGGGCCTTCGTGGGTCTGGACAAGAGCATCGAGCAACGGGTGGGCCGGTCGGGGATGGGCTTCGGGGCCGAGATCAAGAGCCGGGAAGAGCGGCGGGTGGGCGACCTGCTGGCCATGGTGCAGCCCGAAGACCTGCTCAAGTATGGCCTCATTCCCGAGTTCGTGGGGCGGCTGCCCGTGGTGGCCACCCTGCACGACCTGGACGAGCCGGCGCTGGTGCGGATCCTCAAGGAGCCGCGCAACGCGATCATCAAGCAGTATCAGAAATACTTCGAGCTCGAGAAGGTCCGGCTGCGCTTCACCGACGATGCCGTGGTGGCCATCGCCAAGGAGGCGCTCAAGCGGGGCACCGGGGCGCGCGGGCTGCGGGCCATCCTCGAAGAGGTCATGCTGGAGATCATGTACGAGCTGCCCTCCATCCAGGGGCTCAAGGAGTGCGTGATCACCCGCGAGGTCATCCTGAGCCACGAGCAGCCCGTGTTGGTGTCGGAAGCCAAAGAGCAGTCGGCCTAAGCCTGAGCGGCACCCTCTTCGTCGTCGCCACTCCGATCGGCAATCTCGAAGACATCACCCTGCGCGCCCTCCGCATCCTCAAAGAGGTGGATCTGATCGCCTGCGAGGACACGCGCCGGACCCGCGCGCTGCTGAGCCACTTCGACATCCACACGCCGACCATCTCCTACTTCGAGGGTAACAAGGTCGCCCGCGGGCGGGAGCTGCTGCGACGCCTGCACGAGCAGCAGTCGGTGGCGCTGGTGACCGACGCCGGCACGCCTGGCGTGTCCGACCCCGGCGCCCTCCTGGTTTCCGAGGCCCGGGCGGCCGGGATCGCGGTGGTGCCGGTGCCGGGGGCGGCGGCGGTGGTGGCGGCGCTGAGCGCGGCCGGCGTTCCCGCCGACCGCTTCCACTTCGAGGGTTTTCTGCCGATCAAGGCCGGGCGGCGCCGCGCCCGGCTCCTGGCCCTGCAGGCCTGGGCGACGACGATCGTGCTCTACGAGTCTCCGCACCGCATCCTGGCCACCCTGGAGGCGATTGCCGAGGTCTTCGGCGAGCGGGAGATCGTGGTGGCGCGGGAGCTGACCAAGCAGTTCGAGGAGGTGGTGAGCGCCACGCCCGCGGCGCATCTGGCGCGGTTGCGTGCGGGCGCGGTCCGCGGCGAGTTCACCCTGGTGATTCCCGCCCGCTGAGACGGCCGCCGTTTGTCGAGGCCTCACCCGGCGCGTATACTTCGAGCGATGCGCGTTCCCAAGGCGCTGACCATCGCCGGCTCGGACTCGGGCGGCGGGGCCGGCATTCAGGCGGACCTCAAGACGTTCTCGGCCTTCCGCGTGTTCGGCATGTCCGTGCTGACGGCGGTGACGGCGCAAAACTCGCTGGGCGTGCAGGGCGTGTTCAATTTGCCCCCCGCCTTCGTGGCCCAGCAGATCGACTCCGTGCTGGGCGATTTCGGAACCGACGCGGTGAAGATCGGGATGCTGTCGACGGCGCCCATCATCGCGGCGGTGGCCGAACGCCTGCGGGCTCACCGCCAGGAGCGCGTCGTGCTCGATCCCGTCATGATCGCCAAGTCGGGCGATCCCCTGCTCCAGCCCGACGCCCGGTCGGCCCTGATCAAGGAGATGCTGCCGCTGGCCGCGGTGGTCACCCCCAACCTCCACGAAGCGGCGGTGCTGGCCGACATGCCGGTCCACACCGAAGCCGACATGGTGGAGGCGGCGCGGCGCATCGTCGCCGGGGGCGCTCACACCGCGCTGGTGAAGGGGGGTCACCTCAAGGATTCGGCGACGGACATCCTGTGGGACGGTCGTGCGCTGCTCCGCTTCCCTGGCCCCCGGCTCGACTCTCCCAACACCCACGGGACCGGGTGCACATTCTCCTCGGCTATCGCCGCCGGCCTGGCCCAGGGGCGGACGCTGGAGGCGGCGGTCGGCGCGGCCAAGGCCTACGTCACCGCGGCGATCCGCGAGGGCTTCCCGGTCGGTCGCGGCGTGGGCGCCCTGCGCCACTTCGTGGAGCGCTGGTAGCGGCGATGAGTCGGGCCGTGAACGACAAGATGTCCTTCATGGAGCATCTCGGGGAGCTCCGCACTCGCATCGTGCGCAGCCTCATCGCCCTCCTCGTCGGCCTCGTCGTCACCTTTCCCCTGAGCCAGCGCATCGTGGACTGGCTGGCCCAGCCCATCCAGGCGACGGGCAACACGCTCGTCTTCCTGGCCGTCACCGAAGCCTTCTGGGTCCAGATGAAGGTCGCGCTCCTCACCGGACTCTTCCTGGCTTCCCCGGCCATCCTCTGGCAGGTGTGGGCCTTCGTCGCCCCCGGGCTCTTCGCCCACGAAAAGAAATACGCCGCGCCCTTCGTCATCATCGGCTCGCTGCTCTTCGTGGGCGGGGGAGCGTTCTCGCTGAAAGTGGTGACGCCCTACGCCATCAGCTTCCTGTTGTCGTTCAGCCGGCCCGGGCTCACGCCGATGATCTCCATCGGCAGCTACATCGATTTCTTGCTGAAATTCACGCTGGCCTTCGCCCTCGTCTTCGAGCTTCCGCTGGCCATCACGCTGGCCGCCCGCCTGGGGCTGGTGACGCCCAAGGCGTTGGCCAAGAATCGCAAGTACGCCGTCCTGGGAGCGTTCGTGACCTCGGCCATCCTCACGCCCACCCCGGACGCCTTCAATCAGATGCTGATGGCCGGCCCCCTCATCCTGCTCTACGAGATCGGGATCATCTCCGCCCGCATCTTCGCCCGCCGCGCCAAGCCCGCGCCCGTGGTCGGGGAGACTGTCGCGTGATCGACCTTGTTCGAGCGCCGGCTTTGCCGGCGCCAATCCTGGGGGAGGCCTCGGAGGGGGCCGTCGCGCCCCAAGGGGCGCGCCTGTGCGTCGCCCCCTCCGACTTATGAACGGCGCCGAGCTGCTCGTGCACTGCCTCAAGAACGAGGGCGTCGACGTCATCTTCGGCGTGCCCGGCGAAGAGACTCTGGCCTTCATGGACGCCCTGGGCGGGGCCGACATCCGCTTCGTGACCTGCCGCCACGAGCAGGGCGCCGCTTTCATGGCCGACGTGTGGGGCCGCCTCAGCGGCCGGGCCGGCGTGTGCCTGGGCACGCTGGGGCCGGGCGCGACCAACCTCACGACCGGCGTCGGCGACGCCAACCTGGATCGGGCGCCCGTGGTGGCCATCACCGGCCAGGCTGGCCGCGATCGCATCCACAAGGAGTCGCATCAGTACGTCAACGTCGTTGACATGTTCCGGCCCATCACCAAGTGGAACACGCGGCTCGAGATCGGTGAGGTGATCCCGGAAGCGGTGCGCAAGGCTTTCAAGGTCGCCGAGGCCGAGAAGCCCGGGGCCTGTCACCTGGAGCTGCCCGAGGACGTCGCCGACGAGGCGGTGTCCAGCGCGGCCGCGCCACTGTCGACCGAGCGGCCGCGGCGGCCGTCGCCAGACCGCCAGGCCCTGCGTCGGGCCGCCGGACTGATCGACCGTGCGCGGAACCCGCTCATCTTCGCCGGCAACGGTGTCCTCCGGGGCCAGGCCTCGCTGGCGCTCCGTCAGTTTGCCGGCCGCACCGGGATCCCGGTGGCGAACACCTTCATGGCCAAGGGGTGCCTGCCCTGGAACCACGAGCTCCATCTGGGGACGATCGGGCTGCAGATGCGGGACGTCGTCTCGTGCGGCTTCGATCGCGCCGATCTCGTCATCGCCGCCGGCTACGACCCGGTGGAGTTTGCGCCCAAGTTGTGGAACGGCGACCGCAACAAGACGATCGTGCACATCGATTTCACTCCGGCCGAAGTGGACGAGGACTACCAGCCGGCGGTGGAGGTGGTCGCGGACATCCGGGAGGTCCTCGATTTGCTCACCGATCTCGTGTCGACTCGGCGGGATCCCGCCCGGACCCGCCAGCTCCACGACTGGATCCTCAGTGAGCTCCAGGTGGGCGCAACTGACAATGGGTTTCCCCTCAAGCCTCAGCGTATCCTGCACGACCTTCGCAACGTCCTCGCCCCGCATGACATCGTCGTCTCCGACGTCGGCGCCCACAAGCTGTGGGTGGCCCGGCTGTTCCAGGCCGAAGAGCCCAACACGGTGATCATCTCCAACGGCTTCGCCGCGATGGGCATCGGGCTACCCGGCGCGATCGCAGCCAAGCTGCTGCATCCCGAGCGCCGGGTCGCGGCCGTGGTCGGGGACGGTGGGTTCCTCATGAACGTGCAGGAGCTGGAGACGGCCGTCCGCCTGGACCTCGCCGTGGTCGTGGTCATCTTCCGCGACGACGCCTACGGCGTCATTCGCTGGAAGCAGCTCAATCGCTACGGCCGCGAGGCCGGCGTGGCCTTCGGGAACCCGGACTTTCCCGCTCTGGCCCGGGCCTTCGGCTGTCGCGGCGCGCGGGTGGAAGCCGCCGACGAGCTGGTCCCCGCGCTGGAGTCGGCCTTCGCCGGCCGCGGCCCCTGCCTGCTCGAGGTGCCGGTGGACTACCGCGAGAACTTCACGCTGGCCGAGCGTATGGGCCAGCTCGTCTGCCCCGTGTGATGGATTTCGAAGCGTTCAGCCTGCCCGAGCCGGTCATGCGGGGCATCCGCGAAGCGGGCTTCGTCACCACCACGCCGATCCAGGAGGCGACCCTCCCGCTGGC
>DATBIM010000040.1:0-113763 GCA_036556905.1 Candidatus Methylomirabilota bacterium | reverse complement strand
GAACATGGGGAGCGGGACCGTCTCCCGGATCGACCCGAGGACTCGGCAGGTCGTGGCCACGATTCCCGTGGGGGCCGAGCCCATCGGGCTCGCCCTGGGCGCCAGCGGCGTGTGGGTCGCGGGCTTTCGGGACAGCCTGCTTTGGCGGATCGACCCGCGGACCAACCGGATCCTTGGCGCCCCGGTGTCGGTGGGGCAGGGGCCGAGCGCGGTCATCGCCAACCCTTCGGGCGTCTGGGTCGCCAGCCAGTCGGCCACGCTGTCCCGGGTCGACGAAGCGCGGAACGCCGTGGTGACCTTCGCGATCGGCCAGAGCGCCAGCGGGGTCGTCGCCGTGGGCCAGCAGATCTGGGTCTCGGACTATATAGGAGGGACGGTCTGGCGCGTGGACGCCGCGAGCAACAACATCATTGGTCCGGCCATCCCGGTGGGCAAAGGGCCCGTTCGTCTCGCCGTGGGCAATAACGGAGTCTGGGTCTCGAACGTGGGGAGCGGGACCGTCTCCAGGGTCGGGGGCGCTAACTAGACAGCGTCAAGGTCCGTGACAGCCAGGTTGTGCCACTTTCGGGATTTCCCTCACCGATCCAGCGCTGCCTCGATCTCGTCCAGATGCTCGCGCCGATGCTGAGCCCGCACCAGATTGACCGGGCTACCAGCCCCGGCATTGCGGGAGAGGAAGGCGTCAGGCAGCGCTTGTACCCTGGCGTCCACGGCCTCGGCGATGCTGACCGCCAGCTCGGCCGCGCGGCGGGCGGGAAGGGCCAGGAGCAGCGGCTTGGTTGCGTCATTGATCCAGTCGACGTCGGCAGGGTTCAAGGCCTGCGGCACAGCCGAAGTACCCTCCTTCTGCCAGCGCTCGAGCAGCGCCAGCACTCGCTGATCCCAGAAGGCCAGGTGCCCGAGGACGCCAGCAATCGTCCAGCCGGCGGGCAGCTGGCGCCCCAGCTCGTGGTCGCTCAACCGGTTGACCAGCGCGCGAAGCCGCTGGCGCTCCGCGTTGTTCTCAGCCACGAACGAACGGTCTGCCGTCATGGTCCGCCTCCTTTGCCCGCTGCTCTAGACCCCGCTCTGCTCCCTTTGTGAAATCGACGACAGCTATTCGGCGTCAGGACCGCCGCCGGGGCGGGGGGAGCTGCCGTGTCCGAACCGCCCCGGGTCGAACAGCGAGAGATCCAGTGAAGACCGTCCGTCGACGATCCACTCCGCCACATGCTGGCCCGTCGCCGGCGAATGCTGAAAGCCGTGGCCGCCGAAGCCGACGGCCAGGAAGAAACCCTCGACCCCCGGCGCCCAACCGATGATGGCGTGGTCGTCAGGAGTGAGCGGGCGCAGGCCGGCCCAACCCCCGGCGATACGAGCCTTCTCGATGACCGGGATGCGATGCACGGCCTTCTCGACGGTCTCTGCCACCCGGGCCCAGTCCACAGGGGCGCTGAGATCGTCCCCCATGTCCTCGACGTCGCCGGGACTGAGCAGGAGCTGGTCGAGCTCCTTGCGGAAGTAGAAGCCGCTCGCGCGATCGGTGGTGAGCGGCACAGGTCCGGGAATAGTCGGGAAGGGCTCGGTGAAGAAGATGTGGCGGCGGCGGGGCCGAACGGGCACGGCGACGCCGGCCAGGCACGCGACGCGGGCGGCGGCGGGACCGGCGGCGTTGATGACCAGCGGCGCGGTCAGCTGCCCCCGCGGAGTCCGAACGCCGGTGACCCGGCCGTGCTCGAGCTCGATGCCGCGCACTTCGATGCCCTCGACGATCCGTGCCCCCAGCTCGCGGGCCCGGCGGGCGAAACCGGCCGTCACTTCCGCCGGGCCGGCCACCCCGTCCTGAGGTCCCCACACGGCGGCCACGAGGTCGTGGACGCGCAGGGCGGGGATCAGCTCCTGGGCGTCGGCTGGCGTGATCACGCGGACGTCGACGCCCAGCCGCCGTTGCAGCGCGATGCGCTTCTCAAAGCCCTGCAGGTCGGCCGCGTCCGACACCAGGAAGAGGTAGCCGATCCGACGATAGCCCGGATCGACTCCGAACTCGTCGGCGAAGCGCTCGAAGACCGCGATGCTCTCGAGGGAGAAGCGGATCTCGGTCTCCGTCGGAAACTGCGCCCGGATCCCGCCGGCCGCCTTGCTCGTGGTGCCGGCGCCGACCGCCTCACGCTCGAGGACGACGACGTCGCGCATCCCGCGGCGGGCCAGGTGGTAGGCGATGGAGCATCCCACCACGCCGCCGCCGATGACGACGGCGCTGGCGGTTCGCGGCTCGGTCATGGCCGGCCGGGGCCGCTCAGGAGCTCCTCGGCGATCCGCTTCACGTCCCCGGCATCGACCTTCCCCTTGTGGGTCCGCATGACCTCCCCCACGAGGCGGCCCGCGTGCTTGGGGTCGCTGATGCCCAGCGCCGCGATCCGCTCCTGCACCAGGGTGCGCAAGTCGGATTCCTCCAGCCGCTGGGGCAGGTACCGGTCCAGGAACGCCATCTCGAAGCGGAGCTGGGCCACCTGGGCCGCGCCTCGTTCGCCCGCCTTCTCGAACTCGGGGAGCGCCTTCTGGAGCTGCTTGCGATAGGCTGCGATGACGTCCAGCACGAGGGCATCGTCCACCTCGCCCGCGAAGCCCTTGGCCGTCCGCCGCTCCGCGAGCCGCGTCTTGACCATCCGCACGACGTCGGCGGTCCGCGTGTCCCGGTCTTTGATGGCCTGCCGCAGCGTGTCGTTGAGCGTCTGCTCGAGCCCCATGCATCCTCCTGTTGAACAGGGCACGGGCACCCGGGCTTCGCCACGCCCGTGCCCCGCCGGAATCACCTGCAGCGGTCACTCTCCCGCCCGATCAGAGGAGACCGAAGCCGCGGGCCATGAAGCTGGCCACGAAGACGATGATGACCACCAGCACCAGCTCCACATGATTGATGATATACAGCGCGGCCGCTGATGACGTGTTGGGAGCGCGGCCGCGATTGAGCGCGATGCGCCAGCGGAGGAAGGTCACCATGGGCCAGATCTCCAGCAGGAGAATCACGATGAACAGGGCGAGCTTCATCCAGAACAGGGCGGAGCCCAGATAGAACGTCGACCCCTTCTCCAGCCCGGCGAAGGCCCGGAGCAAACCGGTCGTCACCCATAGCAAGGCCGCGATCCCCCAGGCGGTGTCGGCGGCGAATAACCGGCGCAGGCCATCGGGGTCGAGGCGACCGCGGAGGGCCCGGCCGCGCAGGACGACGGCGGGCAGACCGATGGCCAGGGCCAGCAGGTGTAGCGCGGAGACGATCGCGGAGGCCACGGGCGCACTGTAGTGTCCCCGGCCGGCGCCGGCAAGGGCTTGCTGGCCCAGGCCTCTTTATATTTTGGTATTTCAAGGGTTGGGCGTACTATGGCGCGAAAATTGCCAGAGGCGCGCGAATCCCAACGCTACGGGAGGCGAGCAATGCTGTTTAAGTGGTTGCCTGGCCTGTTCTCCACCGACCTGGCGATCGATCTCGGCACGGCTAACACCCTCGTATTCGCCCGCGGCGAGGGCATTGTGCTCAACGAGCCCTCCATCGTCGCCATCCGGCACGCCGACCACTCGGTGGTGGCCGTGGGCCACGAGGCCAAGGCCATGCTCGGGCGGACCCCCGGCACCATCGTCGCCATTCGGCCTCTCAAGGACGGCGTCATCGCCGACTTCGACGTCACCGAGCAGATGCTGGAGTACTTCATTCGCCGGGCACACCGGCGACGCCGAGGCCTCAGCCGACCGCGGGTGGTCATCGGCGTGCCCTCGGGGATCACCCAGGTGGAAAAGCGCGCCGTCCGCGACTCCGCGCTGCATGCCGGCGCCCGCGAGGTCTATCTGGTCGAGGAGCCGACGGCCGCGGCCATCGGGGCCGGGCTCCCTATCCACGAGCCGGGAGGCAATCTGATCTGCGACATCGGCGGGGGCACCACCGAAGTGGCGGTGATCTCCATGTCGGGCACGGTGTTCTGCAAGTCGGTGCGGATCGCCGGTGACGAGATGGACGAGGCGGTCGTCCAGTACATCAAGAAGCATTACAACTTGCTGGTGGGTGAGCGGCGCGCCGAGGAGATCAAGATCGGGCTCGGCTCGGCGGTGCCGCTGGCCGGTGAACGCCGCTCCATGGATGTGAAGGGCCGGGACTTGATCGATGGCGTGCCCAAGACCATCGTCATCGCCGACGAGGAGATTCGGGAGGCGCTGCGGGAGTCGGTGATGACGATCGTGGATACCGTGCGCACGTGCCTGGAGCGCACACCGCCGGAGCTCGCGGCCGACATCGTGGAGAAGGGCATCGTCCTGACCGGCGGCGGCGCCCTCCTCCGTGGTCTCGACGAGCTGCTGCGGCGGGAGACCCACCTGCCGGTCACCGTGGCCGACGAGCCACTGTCGTGCGTGGCCCTGGGCACGGGCAAGATGCTCGAGGCGATGGACCTCCTCAAGAAGATCGCGCTGCCCAACTGAGCGCGCCTGCGTCCTCGCGCCGGGCTCAGGCCCGGCCCGGCGCGAAGGCGAAGTAGAAGGCGCTCCGGCCGCGTTCCACGCGGACCGTCAGCCGCTCGCCGTTCTTGATGGTTCGGATCGTCCGCTCGAAATCGGCGACCGTCTTGATCGGCTCCCGATTGATCTCGACGACGACGTCGCCGCGACGCAAGCCGGCTTCGGCGGCCTGGCTGTCCTCGTCGACGCGGGCGACGACCACGCCGTCGCGGGAGCGCAGACCCAGCTCCTCGGCGATGTCGACCGTGACCGGCCGGACTT
Source organism: Candidatus Methylomirabilota bacterium (assembly GCA_036556905.1). Taxonomy (GTDB): domain Bacteria; phylum Methylomirabilota; class Methylomirabilia; order Rokubacteriales; family CSP1-6; genus 40CM-4-69-5. The sequence goes on along the minus strand of DATBIM010000040.1, from coordinate 109,020 downwards.
CAAAGCCGAGACGGGAGGCGTGACGCTCGGCCGGCGCCTCGCGCAGCATCACCGACAGCGAGCGCTCCTGCTTGTCCCGCCATACGGTGAGTCTGGCCTCCCGCCCGGGAGGAGCCAGCGCGATGGTGCGGGCCAGGTCGCCAGGGTTCTCCACCTTCTTGCCGTTGACCTCCACGATGACGTCGCCGGACCGGAGGCCCGCCTTGGCGGCCGGGCTGTCCGGGACGACCTCAGTCACCAGCGCGCCCTTGCCATCCTTGACGGCAAACGAGGCGGCGAGCTCGGGGGTCAGGGGCTGCAGGGACACGCCGAGCCAGCCCCGGGTGACCCTCCCCTTGCTGACCAGTTCCGAGGAAACGCGCCTGGCCATGCTCGCCGGGATGGCGAAGCCGATCCCCGAGCCGCCCCGGACGATGGCGGTGTTGATCCCGATCACCTCGCCCCGCATGTTGACGAGCGGACCCCCGGAATTGCCGGGATTGATGGCGGCATCGGTCTGGAGGAAGTCGTCGTAAGGGCCGGCGCCGATCTGGCGGGCTTTGGCGCTGATGATACCCGCCGTCACCGTGGCCTGCAGCCCGAACGGTGAGCCAACCGCCAGTACCCAGTCGCCCACCTGCGTCTCGTTGGAGTTGCCGAGCGGCAGGTGCGGGAAGCCCGAGGTGCCGTTCGCCTCGAGCCGGAGCACGGCGAGGTCCGTTTTCCGGTCGGTGCCGACCACCTTGGCCTTGTGACGGTTACCGTCGAGAGTGACAACCTCGACGTGCTCGGCGTCGGCCACGACGTGGGCGTTGGTCAGCGCGATGCCGGAGGGATCGATGATGACGCCCGAGCCCAGGCTCCGGCGCGGCATCTGCTCCGGGGCGTCTCCGAAGAATCGACGGTAGTACTCCTCGCCGAAGAACTCGTCCACCGGGGTGCGCCCGGTACCCCTTCGCTCGGTGTTGACGTTGATCACCGCCGGTTTGATCCGCTCGGCCACCTTGGCGAAGGTGGCGGTGGACAGCGGCATCTGGACGGGGACGACCGCCGACGTGGGAGCCGCGGCCTGTGAATCGGCGAGGCTCGTGCCGAGGACACCCCCGCCGAGCCCGAGGACGAGACCGATGGACAGCATCGCGAGCGAGCGCCTGATCTTCATGCGAATGTCGGCCCTCCTTGGTCCTGGTCTTCGAGCGCCGTGTGGACGGGCTCGCTCGCATAGACGGAACGGGCGTCTCGCCCATTCACACCAGGGACGGACTTGCGGATCGCTCGACGCGCGGACCAATTGGCCCGCCTGCGTGACAAAAAGTCCTGGATCGAGGCTTTCCTGGCCCACGAAATCAGCTAGTTCCACATCCCCCCATCGGCGAGGAGTTTGCTTTCCCCCTTGGGGTCGAAACCGACCCCGAAGGAGGAGCCAATGCTCGAGCATATGGTTGCCAGGGTTCCCGAGCAGTGGCGGGAGGTCGTGGAGCTGCTGGTGGCGCCCATCGTCTGGATCCCGCATCTGCAGCGGCTGGTCGCCGACTTCTTCCTGGAGTCGTCGTCGCCGTGGACGGCCCTGGCGAAGTACGTGCTCCTGCTGTTCCCGCTCCTGCTCGCCATTGCCGGCTTGTGGTGCACCCAGCTCTCGCTCTATACGTTGCCGTTTCGTTCCCGCCGCGTCCCGTTCGTCTCCACCATGCTGGTGATGTGGTGGGACGCCGCTCGCGCGGTGTGGCTCTACTGGGTCGGCCTCTTCCGCATGGGTATGGTGATCGCCGGCTGGATATTCACGCTTGGAAGCCTCCTCCTCAAGTTCGGGGTGGAGGCCTTGCGGCAGCTGATCCTCATGCCCTTCGCGATGACGGGACGGATGACCAGCCAGTACTTCCAGCCTGGCGTGCCCTGGGTGGCCTTCCTGATGCTGGTCTTCTGGTGCATGCTGGAGACGACCATCTTCACCTACACGCTGTACCCGACAGTCTCCGAGGTGCTGGCCGACCTGGTCGGCGCCGAGCAGATGCCGCGGCTGACCGCGCCCATCCTGTGGTTCTTCCTGCTGCTGCTGATCATGGGCAGCTTTGCCTGCGTGCAGGCCCTGGTCGAGGCTGTGCAGAAGCGCGAGCTCAAGTTCATCGCCCAGATCGTGCTCGTCGAGCTCTTCGTCATGTTCTTCGAGGTCATGTTCCTCTACCGCGAGCTCGTCGATGCTATCTCGCCCTGGATCGCCCAGCAGACCGGTGAGCGCATCCGCATCGGCATCGGTATCACCATGAGCCTGGCCACCTTCGGCTGGGTCGGCATCCGAGGCATGACATGGTTCCTGTTCGGGCGTTACGGAACGCCCCCGCTGCTGGCCTTCATCTCGCGTCAGCCGCTCGACGCCCCGGAAGGCCGGGCGACAGCCATGCCCGAGACGTCGACGCCGGCGTGGTGGCGGGGCCCCCTGGAAGACTTCAAGCGCGAGATCGACTGGTTGCACGAGAAGAGCGATCAGCTCCTGGAGTACCTGGCGCTGCCGGTTCTCACCCTCGTCGCGGGCGCCCTGAATTTTGCGATGGTCCTCCTGACCGGGCGGCCGCTCTTCACCCTGCCCTTCAAGGGCCTCAAGGAGGTCATGGAGACCAGGGAGATCCTCAACGGCCTGCAACTGCAGCCCCGGAAGCAGGGGAGTGTGTGATGCGCCGGCGCCTGGCTGCCGCGCTGATCCTCACGGCGGCGCTCGCGACCTCCGTCCCGGCGCTCGCCCAGGGCCCGTACGTTCGCCCACCGCGCGGAGCCCTCTTCGTCGGTGTGGACACCAGCGGCTCCTTCCGCCGCGATTACGACAACGCGCTCTCCTTCCTCGCCCACTACATCTACGGCCATCTCCATGGTCTGGGCGAGCTCACTCGGCCACGCGACCTGTTCGTGGCCGCCATCGGCGGCAAGGACCCCAACGAGCCCAAGGCATTCCGCCCGATCCACGACTTCAGCGGCAAGAGCATCGAGCAGATCGAGACCGACCTCCGGCGCTGGTATCCCCCCTCCGACACGTTGACCGATTTCAATGCCTTCTTCGTTCAGGTGGCCCGCATCGCCAAAGAGCGGGGTCTCACCCTCAGCCCGATCACTATCATGATCGTGAGCGACGGCATCCCCGACGTCCCGGGAGCGAAGCCCGGATCGATGCCGCTCTATGAGCGGATCGACCTCAGTCCGCTGGAGTACCTGTCCAGGAACCTCACGCTACGGTTGACCTACGCGAGCCCCCGGGTCGGCGAGAACTGGCGCAAGCATGTGCGGCGGCAGCGCGTCCGCCTGTGGACGGCGGAGGTCGAGGTCATGCAGAGCTGGCAGGCTCAGCTCATTCCGGGCAACGATCCGGCCGGCCAGACCCGGTTGTGGAAGTGGGTCCGCGAGAACGTCGATTTCCGCGTTCGCTCGCGCGCGCTCTGATTTCGGCCTCTCCTTCGACTGACTGAGTCACGACGCCAGCCCGGCGGGATCATCCCGCCGGGCTGGTTGTGCGTTTGGCCGCCGCCCCTCGGCCAGCTCGGTGAGGTGCTATCCTGTCGCGCAGTCGGGGAGGGCGGCGATGACCACGCCGAGTGCATGAGTGAGCCGATTCTCATCGAGGAGGAAGGGCGGGTCGTCTTTCTCACCGTCAATCGTCCCGAGGCCCGCAACGCCATGACCTTCGAGATGTATGAGCGCCTCTACGAAGTGTGCGAACGGGTCGATGAGGATTCCCGAGTGCGGGTGCTGGTGGTGAGCGGGGCCGGCGACAAGGCCTTTGTGAGCGGTACCGACATCCGGCAATTTCTCACATTCCGCACCCGCGAAGACGCGCTCCAGTACGAGGAGCGGATCACGCGCGTGCTGGGACGCCTGCATGCGATGAGCAAGCCGACGATCGCCATGGTTCAGGGGGATGCTGTGGGAGGCGGACTGTTCATGGCTCTGGCCTGCGACCTCCGGCTGGCTGCCGAGCACGCGCGCTTTGGCGCCCCGGTGGCGCGCACCCTGGGCAACTGCACCGCCCCGCTGGCGTTTTCCCTGCTGGCCGCCACCATCGGTCCCGTCCGAGCACGGAACCTGCTACTGACGGCGCGCCTGATGAACGCGGGGGAAGCCGGGGCTGTCGGCCTGGCGGACGAGGTGCATCCGGCGGCTCGGCTGGCCGACCGCGTGCGTGAGCTGGCCCGGCACCTCGGTGAGCTGGCTCCGCTCACGCTAGCGGCCGTGAAGGAGGCCACCCGCCGCGTGACGGCGCCGGCCGCGTTGCGCGATGCCGAGGACCTCATCCTGTCCTGCTATCTGAGTCAGGACTTCCAGGAGGGCGTCCGGGCTTTCCTGGACAAGCGGAAGCCCGAATGGCAGGGGCGCTGAGCGGTGCACGACAGCCGCCGTGTGCAGTATGCTGCGGCCGGGAGGATGGGGGGTATGCGAACACGTCTGATCCTCTTCGGCGCCGCGACGCTGGCCGGTGGCATTCTGGGCTATGCCTGGAACCTGCCGCTCTTCAGCCAGGCCTACAAAAGCTTCATCGCGCTCTTCCTGGATCCTGAAGCGCCGCTCAGCGGCGCCTGGGCCGTGATCCTGCTCGCGTTCGTCATAGGGGTGCCTCGCATCTGCGTCCCCTGATGGACGCCAATGATCTTCACGATCGCGCCCCTGGTTCAGGAGGCGAGAAGCAGAAGACGGTGGCTGGCGATGCTGGGCGTCTTCACGGGCGCCCTGATGCTGGTCCTTGCCCTGTTCGGGGTCGCCATGGCCTGGGCGGGGTCGGCCGTGGCCGCCCGGATCACGACGCCCTGGGCGCGCGAGGCGATTGCGGCCTCCGCGCTCACTGTGCTGGGGGTTCTGGCGCTGGCCGTCGCTCTCGGTGAGCTTGGCCTCACGCGCCCGCTGCTGCCACGGATCACGCCGTTGGTCGACCGCCCGCTGAAAGGGAGCGCCTGGCGGCGGGCCCTCATCATCGCGCTCGCCTTCGGCGCCACCATGGCGATTTTCAGCCCGCTCTCCGCCTACGCGATCATGATCGGCTGGGTGGCGGCCCGGCAGAGCGCCTGGCTAGGAGCCATCACCCTGGCGGCATACGGGCTTGGTCTCGTGGTGCCCCTCGCGGTGGCCGGGACTCTGGCCGTAGGCCGCGACGAGGGGACGGGTCCATCCGAGGCGTTCCAGGCTCGCGTGCGACTCGTGGGCGGGGTGAGTCTCGCAGTCGCCGGCGGGTTCCTGCTTTCGATGTGGTCGCTGCGCGCGACGTGGGCTCTCTTCGTCCCGACGGCGTGACTGCCGGGTGAGGCTCGACCTCCGCCGGCTTGCCGTTCTGCTGGCCCTGCTGTTCTTCGCCTGCGCCCGGTTGGGTGCAGGCCCGAGCGATGTTCGTCGGATCACGATCGTCGGCTTCAGCGACTGGCATGGCCAGCTGGAGCCGGTGCCCGTCACCGTGGGCGGCGTCACCCGGCTCCTGGGCGGCGCTGCCGTTCTCAAGGCCTACTTCGACCGCGAGCGGAGCCAGAACCCCGGCGGCACGCTTGTCGTCACCGCCGGCGACGCCTTCGGGGCTACGCCACCGGTGTCGAGCTTCCTGGAGGACGTGCCGGCCGTGGAGGCGCAGAACCTCCTCGGCGTCGATGCGGACACTCTGGGGAATCACAATTTCGACCACGGACTCCCGAGGCTGGAAAAGCTGATGGCGCTGGCCCGGTTTCCCTACGTCGCGGCCAACGTCGTGGGGCCGGGTGGGCGCACCCTGGCGCCGCCCAGCCACGTGTTCTCCCGCAATGGCGTCCGGATCGGCGTCATCGGGATCGCCAACCCGGAGACACCGGTGGTGGTGTCGCCGGGACGCGTGGGCGAGTATCGCTTCCTCGATCCGGCTCCGGAGATCAATCGCCATGCCGCGAGTCTCCGGCGACAGGGCGCCAACCTGGTCATCGTGCTGGCCCATATCGGAGCCACCGCGGTCGCGGCCGACGGCAGGCCTCGGGGCCCCCTGGACGAGCTCGCCCGCGCCGTGCGCGGGGTGGATGTGCTGATCGGCGACCACAGCGACGTCAGCGTGAACGCGGTGGTGAATGATGTCCTCGTCGTCGAGAACCGCTCGAAAGGTATTGAGTACGCGGTCATCGAGGTCGAGTACGATCTGGCCCACGGCAAGGTGGTGGGGCGGAGGGCGGTGCACAAGCGCCCGCTGGCGGACGCGATCGCGCCTGATCCGGCCCTGACCGCGCTGGTCGACGGGTACCTCATCCAGATCCGGCCGCTGTTCGATCAGAGCGCCGGTGAGGCCGCCATGCTTCTGGATCGCTCGCGCGCAGGGGAGTCGACCCTCGGGAATTTCGTCGTCGATGCGATGCGTGCCGAGTACGGGACCCAGCTTGCCTTCACGGTCTCCGGCGGCCTGCGCGATGATCTGCCCTCGAGCTACCGTCCTGCGCTCCGCCCGCTCCGGCGCCCCCAGCCGGGCTACGCGGCCGGGCCTCCCTGGGATCTCGTGCGCGGCGATTTCTTCGCTATCTTTCCTTTCGGCAATGTCGCAGTCACCTTTCGAATTGCTGGGCGCACCCTCTGGGAGGCGCTGGAGAATAGCGTGTCCCAGGGCGCCGTAGTGGACGGGCGCTTTACGAACGAGGCGGGCCGATTCCTACAGGTTTCCGGCTTCGCGTACCGCTTCGATCCTCAGCGGCCGGTCGGGCGTCGCGTGACGTCGGTCACCGCGACCGATGGCACGCCCATTCCGGCCGACGATCGCATGTGGACTGCGGTCACCATCGACTTTGCGTACTACGGCGGCGACGGTTATTCGATGCTGGACAACGGCACCGGGACAACGCGGGATCCGATCGCGGAAATCGTGGCCCGCGCGGTGAGCCAGCGCGGCAACGCCGACGCTCGCCTCGAGGGCCGCGTCACCGCCGATTGAGACGGCGACGGTAGTCACACCCCGCGCGAGTGGGGAGGTTTGGAGGGGGGCAGTCTCTGCCCTCCCTCCAAGCTAAAAGATCTCTAACGCCCCGGAGGCTTGCCCGCCGGCGACGGCCCGAGGAGATCGGCGATCAGGGTCCGGGCCGCTGGCCCCGCCCAATCGTGGGGGCCCACGCCGCGAGCCAGGAGCCGCCCCTGGCGGTCGATGAGATACGTCGTCGGTGGCCCAAAGACTCCGTAGCGCTGTCCGGCAACCTCGCCACTGCGATCGATCAGTACGGGGGCGGTGTAGCCGCGCTCTCGAGCCGTGCGCTTGACGAGGTCGGGACTCTCGCGGAACGAGACCAGAGCGACCTCGAGGCCGCGGTCACGGAACTGCCGGTAGAGGGCGTGCACGGGAGGTAACTCCTCCCGACAGGTCGTTCACCACGTCGCCCAGAAGAACAGCAGAAGGACCTTGCCGCGGAAGTCGCCCAGCGAGCGCGTCTGGCCCTCGAGGTCGGGCAGGACGAAGTCTGGCGCGGGCTTGGGCGGCTCGTAGGGCTGGAGTCCGAAGGCGGCGAAGTCCGGCCCGGCTCCAGCGGCGGCCACCCCCATCACCAGGGTGAGAGCGACCGCCGTGGCAGCCAGGCTCCTCTTCACTTCCCCGACTCCTTCACCGCCGCGACGACGTCTTCGGCCTTGAGCAGGTCCAGCGGGTTCTGCATGACCTTTATGTACTTCACGGTGCCGTTGCGGTCGAGCACGAAGTACGCCCGCTTGGCGTACCGGAAGATCGGGCTCTTCTCATCCGTCACCATGGCATCCCAGGCGGGCAGCATCTGGCGGCGGAAGTCGGAGACCAGCAGGTGCTTGGTGTTGTTCTGCTTGACGAACGCCTCCAGGGTCTTCACGTGGTCGGCGCTGACGCCCACGACCTGGGCGCCCAGGGCCTCGAATTGCGGCATGGCCGCGTCGAAGCCCGCGATCTCGCGCGTTCACGTCGGCGTGAAGGCCTGGATCAGCGTGTAGACGACGACCGGGCCCTTGCCCAGCAAGTCACTCAGCTTGACCTGTTTGTCCCCCGGGGCCGGCAGGGTGAAATCGGGGGCCTTCTGTCCCACTTCGAGACTGGCGGCGGGGCCCGGGGCGGCCAGCAATGCGGCCACCACGAGCACCACGGCGATCCACCGTGTCTTCTGCATAGGCGTCTCCTTGAGAGAGGGGTTTAGGGCCGGGCCAGGGTATAACTCACGGCCCGGATCGGCCGTTCCCCGGGCGTCTCCCGGCACGGCCACCTCAGGCCGGGCGGCGTGCGCCCGCCCCCCCTCGCTTCTCCAGCCACACTTTGTCGATGGCCAGTCGTCCGGGTCCGGCCAGGAACAAACAGATGTTCGCGGCGAGCAACAGGATGGCGAGTCGGGTCGCCGCGAATCCCACGCGCAGCTCGACGAGCGTTGCCACGATGAACTCGATGGCGAAGAGAAGTCCCACCCAGCGAGTGGCGATGCCCAGGATGAGCAAGGCTCCGCCGATCGTCTCGAGCAGCATAATGAGGGGGCCGGTGACACCAGGGACAGGGACGCCCAGCTTTGCGAAGTAGGCAGCGACCGCCTCGGTCCCGACCATGAACTTCGCCCAGCCCGCCACGAGCAGGATGCTTCCTGTGGCGAGCCGTACCGCGGTGATTCCCCAGCCTGGATCGATCCCCCAGATCGCGCGCATGCTCGCCTCCTCGCCTGTGGGCCAAGGGCGCCCGGCGACCGGCGCGATGAGGGTAGCATGCAGGCTCGGGCCCCGGAATCGTGATTTACAATACGGCCATGAAGCTGTCTGTGGACGGCCGCGTCGTCGACGCGCCGGTGGGCGGGACGGTCCTCGACGCGGTCAACCGCCTCGGTATCGCGCTGCCCCAGCTGTGCAAGGACCCCGACCGTCCCGCGCTGGGAGCCTGTCGTACCTGTCTGGTCCGGGTGGAAGGCCAGCGGGGGACGCCGGCGGCATGCCACCTCCCGGCCCGGGAGGGGATGGTCGTGAGCACGACCCACCCGGACGTCGTGCGCGTCCGCTCTGGCGTTCTCGAGCTCACGCGGGCCATGCTGACCACGGGTCCGGATCGTGACGGCTTCGGCCAGCTCGGTGAAGCCACCGCCCGGCATGGCCTAAGCGCGCCCACCGTGGCGCCGCTCCACCACTTCGAGCTCGACGACTCCAAGTCTTTCTTCGTCCTCGATCGTGAGGCCTGCATCCTCTGTGGCCGCTGTACGGCCGCCTGCGACGATGTTCAGCAGATCGGCGCCATCGCCATGCTGGGGCGCGGCCACCGGATGAAGGTCGGAGTGGCTGAGGACGGGATGCTGGCTGCCTCGGTCTGCACCTCGTGCGGGCAGTGCGTGGCGGCCTGCCCCACCGGGGCGCTGCGACCCAAGGAGGTCGCCGCCCGCATCGTCCGCCAGGTCGAGACCACCTGCCCCTATTGTGGCGTGGGCTGCGGCATCGTCGTGGGCGTGCGCGAGGACCAGCGCCTGGCTTTGATGGCTGACGACGCGCCCGCCAATTGCTCGAGCCTGGGCACGCTGTGCGTGAAGGGCCGCTTCGGCACCGGCTTCGTGCATGCCCGGGATCGTGTCACCACCCCGCGCGTCAAGCGTGACGGCCGCTGGCAGGAAGCCTCGTGGGACGAAGCCCTGGACGCGGCGGCCGCCGGGCTCGCCCGCCATCGTGACCGCTTTGCCGCGCTGGCCAGCGCCAAAGCCACCAACGAAGACGGCTACGCGTTGCAGAAGTTTGTCCGGGCCGTCATGGGGACGAACAACGTCGATCACTGCACGCGCCTGTGCCATTCGCCGTCGGTGGAAGCGATGCTGGCCTCCATGGGCTCCGGCGCAACCTCCAATTCCTACGTGGACTACGAGCAGGCGGGGTGCCTCCTGATCGTCGGGGCGGATGCGTCGGCCAACCACCCGGTGATCGCCATTCGGTTCCGGCGGGCCATGAGCCGCGGCGCCCGGATCATCGTGGTCAATCCCAAGCGCATCGAGCTCTGCAGCCAGGCTGACCTCTGGATCGCCAATCGGCCGGGCACGGACGTGGCGCTGTTCAACGCGATGGCCCGGGTCATCCTCGACGAAGGCCTGATGCACTCGGAGTTCGTCCGTGCCCGCACCGAGGGCTTCGAGGCGTGGCGGGCCTCGCTGGAGCCGTTCACGCTGGACCACGCCTCGCGCTTGACCGGCGTCGCGGCCGCGGACATCCGACAGGCCGCCCGCTGGTACGCCCGTCCGCCGTTCGGCGGATCCTGCCTCGTGTGGGGGATGGGCATCACCCAGCACGTCAACGGTCTCCACAACGCTCACGCCTTGCTGAACCTGTCGCTGCTCACCGGGCAGCTGGGGTTCCCGGGCTCGGGCATCTCCCCGCTGCGCGGCCAGAACAACGTCCAGGGCTGTGGCGATGCCGGCTGCATCCCCACGAATCTGCCCGGGTACCAGAGCTATGGGGCCGAGACGCTCGATCACTTCGAGCGCGCCTGGGGAGTGCGGCCGCCCGCGCGACCGGGGCTTGTGGTGACCGAGATGATGGAGGCGTGCCTCAGCGGTGACGTCCGGGCGATGTACATCGTGGGCGAGAACCCGCTGCTCTCGGAGCCCGATCTGCATCACGCCGAGAAGGCGATCGGCCAGCTCGACTTCCTGGTCGTCCAGGACCTGTTCATGCACGAGACCGCCGAGCGCGCCCACGTGTTCCTGCCTGCGGCTTCCTTCGCCGAGAAGGAGGGCACCTTCACCAACTCGGAGCGCCGGGTCCAGCGCGTGCGGCAGGCCCTCGCGCCCGCCGGGCAGGCCCGGCCCGACTGGTGGATCACCTGCGAGCTGGCCCGGCGCGTGGCGACCAGGCTCGGCCTCGACCGTGAGCGGCAGTTCGCGTACTCCGGAGCGGCCGCGATCTTCGACGAGATGGCCCGAATGGTGCCGTTCCTGGCCGGGCTCTCTCATGCGCGGCTGGACCGCGAGGGCGGGCTGCAGTGGCCATGCCCGAGCCCCGAGCATCCGGGCACGCGCTATCTCTATGCGGAGTCCTTTCCGCGCGGCAAGGGCCGCTTCGTCCCCGCGGAGCAGACGAAACCGGCGGCCGAGCTGCCCGATGCCGACTATCCGCTGATCCTGAATACCGGCCGGCTCCTCTATCACTGGCACGGCGGCACAATCACCCGCCGCGTGGCCGGGCTCCTCGAGCTGGCGCCCCACCTCGAGGTCGCGATCCACCCTGCCGACGCCGGCCGGATCGGCGTCGGTGACGGCGAGCCCGTGCGCGTGACCTCACGCCGCGGCGAGCTGACCGGCCGGGCCCGGCTCACCGACGCTGTCCAGCCCGGGGCGATCTTCGTGCCGTTCGTGAAGCTCGAAGAGTCGGCCGCGAACTTCCTCACCAATTCCGCGTTCGATCCCGCCTCGAAGATCCCCGAGTACAAGGTGTGCGCTGTGCGGGTGGAGCCCCTGCGCCCGGCGGCGCCGGCGCGCCGCTGAGCGGTCACGTGTCGACGGCGTCCGAGCCGCTGGCGCGCCTGCTGGCCACCTTCCCCCGGGAGCGCCAGTGGCTCCTGCCCGCCTTGCAGGCCGTCCAGCGCGCGCTCGGCTTTCTGCCCGCCGACGCCCTCGCCGCGGTGGGTGATCACCTGCGCGTGCCGGTCAGCGAGGTGTGGGGCGTCGCCACGCACTACCCCGAGCTGCGTCTGGCGCCTCACGGCCGCCACCACGTCCGCGTCTGCACCGGGGTGTCCTGCACGCTGATGGGCGGCGCCGCTCTCCTCGACGGGATCGCCGGGCACTGGCAGGTCGAACCTGGAGAGGCAGGCGACGGCCGGGAGCTCACGCTGGAGGCTGCCGACTGCTTTTTCACCTGTGCAATGGCGCCCCTGATCGAGGTCGACGGCGCGCTCTACGGGCGCGTGACGCCAGCGCAGATCGCCAGCCTGGACGACTGGTTTGCCTACGGGCGGCGCCACGAAGGCACGGTCGAGGCCTCGCCCCCCGCTCGAGCCATCCCCCTGGCGGCGAGCGCCCGCGAGTATCTGGCGAGTCTCGTCGAGAGTCTCCGGTCCACGCGTCGGTCACGGCCGCGGCTGCTCGTCCAGACAGGGACGTGCGGTCGCGCGGTGGGAGGGCAGGAGCTATGGCGGGCGTTCACCGCCGAGGTGCGCAAGCGCCGCCTCGACGTCGAGGTCGCCGAGGGGGCGTGCAACGGCATGTGCTACGCGGCGCCCCTCGTCGAGATCCACGCCCCCGACTGGCCGCGGGCTCTGGTCGAGCGCGTCGAGGCCGGGGCCGTCGGCGCCTTTCTCGATCAGCTCGCGTCTGAGCGCGGCGACTTTGCCGGCGCGGGGTTCAGCGGCGTGGTGTGGGCCGACACGTCGTGGCGGGGACTGACCCCTGCGGGGGGGCACCCGTTCTGGAGCGGGCAAGAACGGGTCGTGCTGGCCCGTGCGGGGCTCCTCGATCCCGACAGCCTGGACGACGCGCTGCTGGCTGGCGGTTATGCCGCGCTGGCTCAGGCCCTGGACAGCGCGCCGAGTGACGTCATCGCGGCGGTGAAAGCGGCCGGCCTGCAGGGTCGCGGGGGCGCGTTCTTCCCGGCGGCCACCAAGTGGGAGGCCTGCCGAGCGGCCATGGGTGAGCCCCGATACGTGGTCCTGAATGGGGAGGAGGGGGAACCGGGAATCTTCAAGGATCGCCATATTATAGAGGCTGATCCTCATAATGTGCTCGAAGGGGTTCTGCTCGCGGCATATGCCGCAGGCGCCTCGCGCGCGATCCTCTACGTCCACGGTGAGGCTGGCCAGGCGGCCAGACGCCTGGCCCGGGCCGTGGGGCAGGCGCAGGCGGCTGGTCTCGTGGGCGAGCGCATGCTCGGCCGTGATGTCGCCTGCCACATCGAGCTGCGGCGCGGCGCCGGGGGCTTCGTCCTCGGGGAAGAGACGGCTTTGCTGGAGTCGATCGAGGGGCGTCGGGCCCAGCCCCGGACCCGCCCACCCTTTCCCGTCGAGTCCGGGCTCTGGGGCCGGCCTACGGCCATCAACAACGTGGAGACGCTGGCCGCCGTGCCGGCCATCGTGATGCGTGGAGGCGCGTGGTTTGCCGGCCTGGGGACCGCTCAGGCCGCGGGGACCAAGGTGTTCGGCCTGTCGGGCCCGCTGCGGCGCCCCGGCGTGGTCGAGGTGCGCAACGGGGTGACCCTGCGCGCGCTGCTGGAGACGATCGGCGGCGGCCCGATCGCGGGACGGAAGCTGCAGGGCGCGCTGGTCGGCGGCCCCTCCGGCAGCATCGTCCCGGCCAGCCTGTTCGATGAGCCGATGGAGCCTCGCGGGCGCGTGTCGCCCGGGACCGGCGGTGTGGTGGCCGTCCCCGACAACGCCTCCGTCGTCGAGATCGTCAAGACACTGGTTGCCTTCAACGCCAACGAATCGTGCGGCAAGTGCACGCCGTGCCGCGAGGGCCTGCCGCGCCTGCTGGCCCTGATTGATGAGTTGGCCACGGTCCCCGAGACGGAGGTGAGGCTGCGCGAGCTGGCCGAGACGATCCAGCTCGCTTCGCTGTGTGGCCTGGGGCAGGCGGCGCCCCTCGCGCTGCTGCGCGGGCTCGAGCACTTCGGCGATGTCTTTCGGCACCGGCCGTGATGAACGAGCGCCTGGCCCTATCCGTCATCGGCCTGGTGTCGCTCGGGGTGGTGACCGGGGTTGCCGTGTTGTTGCTGGGTCGGCAGCCGGAACCGAGTGGTTCGATCGACGTGTCGGGGCTCCCTGCGCTGAACGCCATCTTGAACGCGACGAGCGCGGTGCTGCTGGCGGTGGGCTATCTCTTCATCCGCCGCCGGCGGGTGGCAGCGCACCTGGCCTGCATGCTGAGCGCGTTCGGGGTGTCCACGCTCTTTCTCGTCTCGTACGTCGTCTACCATTACAATGCCGGCTCGCGCCCCTTCGGGGGCCAGGGCTGGATCCGCCCCGTCTACTTTGTGCTGCTCATCTCCCACATCATCCTGGCCGCGGCGATCGTACCGCTGGCGCTCACGACCATCTATCGCGCGCTCACCGGACAGTTGCCCCGCCACATGCGCATCGCCCGGTGGACCCTGCCCATCTGGCTCTACGTGTCGGTGAGCGGCGTCGCCATCTTTTTGATGCTCTACTAGTGACGGGTGATCCGGGTGCGTGACGCCGCGTCCCCGCGTGACGCGGTGGGAGAGGGGGGCAGCCTATGATCTGGCGATTGATCGCGGCGGCGGTTGTGGCTGGAGTGATCGGCCTCGTCATCGGCTTCTATCTCTGGGGCCGACCGATGTACCGGGCGATGGACGAGGTCGCGGACCTTCGCCTGCGCCAGGCCGAGCAGGCGACCCAGCTGAAGCGTCTGACCCAGGAGCTGGAGTCGGAGCGGGACCGCCGACAGAAACTGGAGGAGGTAATCAGCCAGGGGAAGAAGTGACAGGGTTTACCGCGCTGACCGCTTTCCAGGTCTGCCGCCCCTGCCGGGGGTCCGGGCTATCATAGTTTGCGGCCGGAGTACGCCGGTCTGCAGGAGGCCCGCCAGCATGACCGACAGGGAGTGGACCCTGCTAACCTCGGGTCCGGCCCGGGACTCCTCGACCCCGTGAGGGCGGCGGCCGGGGTGGCGGCGCGAAGGGGCCGGCGGTAGCCGTGGGACGGGCGGTCAGCCACCGGAAGAAGATCGCGTGCATCGAGACGCTGTGGGATGGCAACGTCGAGTCTCGCCTGAGCGTGGTGCCGCTGCTCGAGCTGAGCCAGCGGGTCAATGACGTCAAGTGGGCCTATCTCACCTGCAACACCGAGGAGGAGCTCAAGTACAACCTCGCCAAGCTCAAGCACCGGCGGGGCTACGGCATCCTCTACCTGTCCTGTCACGGCAAACCCGGCCAGCTCGTGCTCGACCAGGCCCCCGTGGAGATCGAGAAACTGGCCACCTTCATGGGGGAGGGGTTCACCAACTGGGTGGTCCACTTCGGCAGCTGCGCCACCCTCAACATCGAGGGGGCCCGCATCTCGCGCTTCATCGCGACCACCGGCGTGGCCATGGTCATCGGATACAAGAAGGACGTCGATTGGATCGACAGCGCTGCCGTCGACTTGCTGCTCTTCGATCGGCTGCAGGAGTATCGGAGCATGCACCGGTTCTGGGAGCACTTCAAGCAGCGCTATCACGACCTCATCGCATTGACCGGTTTGCGGGCGCACCTGCGCTAGATCGGCCCCAGCGTAAGGCCAGGCTGGCCAGGGTCGCGCCGCCGAGCGCGAGCGGGATACCCAGGGTGAGACGCTGCCGCTCGCGGACCTTGCCGCGCAGCGTGCGCAGTACCAGCAGGTCCCCGGCCACCAGCTCGTCTTGACCGGCCAGGAACTGGCGCAGCCGGTCCCGCCGATCGGTGTCGAGCTCGCGGAGTCCCCACTGCACGTCGACCTGGAGCGCGCGGAGCCGTTCGAGCTCGGCCCGGCCGCGGGCAATGGCGGCTCGGCTGCCGTCGACGACGCCGCGCTCGTAGGGGGTCAGGAACGCCGTCTGCACGACGGGCGCACATCCCTCCAGACCGTCGAGCCACACGTGATCCGCGCGGGGAAATAGCGCGAGGCCCAGGCCGGCCAGCGCGACCATAATGCCGGTGGCCACCGCGAGCCCCGCCAGCGCCCGGAACCCTTCGTGGCGGATCCGGTGGGCCAGGGCGAACATGCCCCGACCCAGGCCCACGAGGGCCAGGACCGCCCCGAACGTCGCCACGATTGTTGCGCCCGTCGGCAGGTCGGCCAGGTATGACAGGGCCAGCCCCAGCGTGCTCACCACGACGCCCACCGTCCAGCCGACCAGCAGCCGGCGGCCCAGGCTTCGCGCCAGCCACGCCCCGACGACGGCGGGAACGATCAGGTAGGAGAACACCAGCAGGACCCCGGCCACCCTGACCGAGCTCGTCACGACGAGGCCGAGCGTGAAATAGAAGACGAAGTCCCAGAGCGCCGCCCGGGGAGGAGCGCCGCCTGACGACAGCGCCAGCATCGGCCGGCGAGCGAGCCAGTGGAACGCGCCGATGGCCGCGTACAGTGCGGCGATCCGAGCGACCTCGTCGGCGGTGACGGCCAGGACACTGCCGACCAGGAGTTGCTTGATGTACTCGCTCCCCTGGGGTACGCGGTCGAGCACAAGTACCGTCAGGGCGGCCGCCACGGCGTAGACGATGCCGATGATCGCCTCCTGCGGGACCACGTCTCGGCGCTCGCGGGTCAGGGCGAACAGGGCAGCGCCACCGCCAGTGAAGACCAGCGCCCACCCGTAGGCGGCGTCGCTCTGTGGGGCATGACCGGCGAGGAGACCGGCCGTCATCCCCAGCGCGGCCACCTGGGCTAGGGCCAGATCCACGAAAATGACCCCGCGGGCCAGGACATGTAAGCCGAGGTAGGCGTGGATCCCGGTGAGCACGAGGCAGGCCAGGAAGGGGATGGCGAGGAGGTCCGCCATCTATCGCTCGGCCAGCGCCGCGGTCAGGCGGCGCACGTTGACCTCGAACAGGCCCAGATAGTCGCGAGCCTCGGGGTCGCTGCCCACCGATGGCGCCAGTGTCACTACCCGTGCCTGGGCGCCCTCGGCGATCCGCCGAAGCAGCGCGGGCGGGGCGCCTGGCTCGGCGATGACCACCCGCACGCCGGTGGCGCGCATCCGCTCCAGGAGGCGACCCAGATAGGCGGGTGAGGGCGGCACGCCAGGGTTCTCCTCGATGGTGGCCGCGATGGTGAGACCGAAGCGTCGGGCGAAATAGGGCCACGTGTCGTGGACGACGACGACCCGGCTTCCCCGATACGGCCGCAATGACTCGCCCCAGCGAGCCAGGCCCTCGTCCAGGCGAGCCAGGAAACGAGCGCGGTTGGCTGCGAAGACCTCCCGCTGGTCGGGCGCCAGCGCGCTGAGGGCGTCCATGATGCGCGCGGTGATAGGGCGGGCGGTTTCGGGGTCGAGCCAGTAGTGGGTGTTGCCGAACGCGTGGAGGTGGGGGCGGCTGTCGGGGCGCAGCCGAGGCGTCTCCGTTCCCAGCAGCGGCAGGCCCTTGGAGCAGTCGAGATCATTGACGGGCGTCCCCGTCGCGCGCAGCGCCCGGGCCAGCCAGGGCTCGTGGTCCAGCCCCACCCGGACCAGGAGGCGAGCGGCGCGCAGCAGCGCGAGCTGTCGGGGGTGGATCTCGCGGGCGTGAGGATCCTGACGCGGGTCGGTGAGGCTGGCCGCCGTGACCCGATCGCCGCCGACCGCCGCGACCAGCTCGCGGAGATCGCTGGTCGTCGCGGCGACGCTCAGCGTCGTCGCGACGACCAGGGTGAGGAGCACTACGACTTCTTGACGAAGATCGACTTCGGGATCATGCAGTGCACACCCTTGCGAATGTCCACCATCTGCGTCACGCGGCAGTCCCCGACCATCGAGACCAGGGAGTACGCCTCGTCACGGCTCAGCGGGACCAGCTTCTGTTGCTCGCTGAGGAACTTGACAGCGTTCCGGGTCGCGATCTTCATGGCCTCTTCGAGGTTCTCGTCAAACCCCATGAGAATCCAGTGGGTGCTGCTTTCGAGCTGCGGCCACTCGATCTTGAGGTCCTTGCGGACGACGGGCTGAATGACGATCTCCCGGTACGCGCACTCCAGGGCGGTGAGGTTGACCTCGCCGTTGCCCTGCCGACAGTGCGAATCACCCGTCCAGACGAGGGCGCCCTTGAGGAAGACGGGCAGGAAGAGCGTGGTCCCTTCCTGGATCTCGTTGATGTCCATGTTGGAGCCATTCTTCCACGGGCGCAGGGTGCTCGTCCGCCCTTTGGCATCTTTGATCGGCGGGCCGGCCTTGGCTGCCGGTTCGTTGGGATCGGGACCGACGGCGATGGTGCCCGGGAAGGGCTGCAGGTCGATCATGATTCCCGGTTTGAACTCGGCCTGGCGCTTTTCCCAGTCGAGATAGAAGTAGCGGACGAAGCCCTGGGGAAATTCCGGGGCCAGGAGCCCAACCGTGGGAAACTGCGAGCCGGGTAGGTGGAAATTTGTTCCGAACGCTTTGGGCACGATCTTCTTGATGCGAATTTCCAGCGTGTCCCCGGGTTCGGCGCCGTTGACGTAGATGGGGCCCGTGACCGAATGCGGGCCGCCCCCCGGATTGGCCAGACGCAGCTTCACGATATCGTCCATCGTCGAGCCGGGCTGGATGGCGTTGTGAGCGTGCATCATGGTCTCGATGGCGACGGTATCCCCGGAGTTGACCATCAGCTTCGGTTTCTCGTTGGGGTCGAGCCAGCCCCACTGCGTCGTCTCCAGGGTCGCCGGCAACACGTGGTACTTGCCCCCGCCCACCGCGACCGCGCGATCGCGCTTGGTCTCGTCCAGCGGTGTGAGCTGGTACGGCTGCTGAGCGATCGCATAGAGCCCTGCGCCGAGGAGCAGTCCGAGGACAGCGGCGGTGAGAGCGGTGAGCCGTTTCATGATCTCCTCCTTGCCGAGGTGTTGCCAGGCCGGCCGCGAGTCGGGCGGGATTCTAGCATGCTACGATCCAGGGCGAAGGAGGGGGGAGCCATGGCCTTCACCATCGATCCGGCCCGTGACGCTCTTGTGATCGTCGACGTGCAGAACGACTTCTGCCCGGGGGGCGCGCTGGCCGTGACCGGCGGCGACCGGGTCGTCCCCGTCCTCAACCACTACGCCGAGCGCTTCGCGCGGCAGCGCGCCCCGATCTTCGCCTCGCGGGACTGGCATCCGTCGCGCACCCGTCACTTCAAGGCCTATGGGGGCGCCTGGCCGCCGCACTGCGTGCAGGGCACGCCAGGCGCGGAGTTTCACCCCGGGCTCAGGCTGCCGTCGGGCACCGAGATCGTGTCCAAGGGGATGGACCCCGACGAGGACGCGTACTCGTGCTTCCAGGCCGAGACCGCGGACGGCATGCCCTTCGCCGCGGCCCTCGGCGAGCATGGCGTGGGCCGGCTCTTCGTGGGCGGCCTGGCCACTGATTATTGCGTCAAGGCGACGGTGCTCGATGCCCTCAAGGAGGGGTTCGAGGTGGTCCTGCTCCAGGACGCCTCGGCCGCCGTGAACGTCGCTCCCGGTGACGGCGAGCGCGCGCTCGGCATCATGCAGGAGGCCGGCGCCCGCCTGGCCCGGCTCGAGGACGTTAGCGACTGAGCCAACCTCATGCGCGGCCTGGAGCAGATCCCCTGGCTCTATGACGCGCTGTGCGCGGTCTGTGAGCGCTGCGGGCTGGGGCGCTGGCGGCGGTGGCTCGTCAGCGATGCCCGGGGCCGCACCCTGGATCTCGGCTCTGGCACCGGGCGGAACCTCCCCCTCGTTCCTGCCGGGGCGCGGGTCGTGGGACTGGATCCTGCGTGGGACGCCCTGCAGCGTGCCCGGCGCCGGGCGCCATCGGTGCCGCTCGTTCAGGCGCGGGCCGAAGCCCTGCCCTTCCGCGACGGCGCCTTCGCGACGGTGGTGAGCGGTCTGGTGCTGTGCAGCGTGACCGATCCGCTCCGGGCACTCGATGAGGTACGGCGCGTCCTCCAGCCGGGCGGGCAGCTACGGATGCTCGAGCACGTGCGGTCCACGACGCCGTGGCGGGCTCGACTTCAAGATAGGCTGCAGCCGTGGTGGACGTCGCTGACCGGTGGCTGTCATCCGAACCGCGAGACCGAGCGGCTCGTCGAGCACGCGGGCTTCACGATCGACGCGCAGGGACGGCGGGCCCGCGGCAATCTCCGGCGCTTCGTGGCCCGACCGCGCACGATCTAGCCCCGCGCTACGGTCTCGCGGCGCCTACGGCTGATCGATGGCAACGCGCACGACTCGCGGCGGCCCATGCCCGAGCGTGGCGAATAGCGCCTCGCCGCGCCGCAGGTCGCCGCCGACTCGGGGTCGAGGTGTCTGATCGCCACGGTCGGCAGCCAGCGTGTGCAGGGCCTGCTGGAACGCCTCCGCGTCGGTGGAGGCGAGGTCGCCAACGGTCTGCCGCACCTGGGGAGCGATGTGTTCGGCAGTGAGCGTGGTCAGGACCAGGGAATGCCCGGTCCGGGGCAGAATCTCCGGGGCGGGGCAGACTTCGGGCGGAACGATGTGATGCGCCTCGTCGATGAGGAGCCAGTGCGGCAGGCCCCGGGCCCGCCGCGCATCGGCGATGGCCCCCAGCGCCTGTGTGGTGTAGAGGACCTTCTCGGGCATCGCCAGGTGGCTCAGGTTGAGCACCAGCCGCCCTGACGGCCGGCGGAGCAGTTGACCGAGGTCGCCAGCGGTGGGCAACCCAGGCTCCGGCTTGCCGCCGAGGACCACGACGCCGTCCAGCTCACCCAGGGCTTCGTGGTCGCCCTCGGGGTCGAGCAGACAGAAGGCCCGTCCCGCGTGGGCCAATCGCTCGACCAGGACGCCGGTGAGGGCCGACTTGCCGCTGGCCGACGGACCGACGATGAGCAGCGCGGTCGCGTGGGCGGGCAGCGTCACCGGGTCGCCGCCGATGGCCCGTCCCACGTGCAGCCGATGACGTGAGAGTCCGGGAATGATGCCGATGGCGTCGGCCAGGAGATGCTCCTCGATGAACTCGACGACTCCGGTCCCGGCGCCGCCTCGGGTGACGTAGTCGGCCCGCTCGCGCAGCGGGGCCACGGCGTCGGCAACGGCCACGGCCCCCTCGCACATGGCCAGAAACGCGTGGTCGTTCTCGGCGTCGCCGATGCCGATGAGGTTGTGCGGGGAGAGGTCCAAGGCGGTCAGGGCTCCGGCCAGGCCGGTGCTCTTGGTCACGCCGCCGGGCAGCAGCATGAGCGAGCCTTTGTTGAACACGAGCGTCCGCTCCACACCCGTCTCGCGGATGGCCGCCCGCGCGGCGTCGGCGAAGCCGGCGAGGGTGGCGATGATCGAGGTGCCCAACTCGAAGCGGACGCCGTGCCGCCGCAAGCTGTCCAGGAGCGTCGGCTCGGGGACGGCGCCCAGCGTGTGCACCTCGCGCCGGGCCGGGAAGGACACGAGCGCGCCATTCTCGGCCACAACGGCATCGAACATCCTGTCCACGGCGGGACAGACCCGCTGGAGGTCGGGAAGCAGCCGTCCGGTGACGAGCACCAGCTTTCGGCCCGACGCGCGGACCCGCTGGAGCGCCGCCGCGGTCGTGGCGGTGACCTGCCCGTCCTCGGCAATCGTGCCATCGTAGTCCACGGCGAGCACTTGAATGATCATCGCGGTCTCAGGCTCACGGTACCACATGGCCTCGCGAAGCCTGCGATGGCATCACACGCCGCGGCAGCTCAGGACTCGAGCAGCTCCGCATAGACCGCGATCGTACGGGCCATCATCGCGTCGATGGTGTAGCGCGCCTGGACCAGCGCCTGGCCAGCCTGGCCCATGGCGCGGGCGCGCGGGGGGTCGTGGAGCAGCTCGCGGATGGCGGCGGCCAGCGCTGGGACGTCAGCGGGAGGGACGAGCCGGCCGGTCACGCCGTCGCGCACGACCTCGGGCGTTCCGCCGATGGTGGTGCCGACGACCGGCGTCCCTACCGCCAGGGCCTGCAGGATCACCTGGGAGACCGCCTCCGACCGGGTCGAGGGGAGGACCAGCACGTCCAGGGCCGCCATCACCTCCGGGATGTCGCGGCGGAAGCCGGTCATGATCACCTGCGACTCAAGCCCCAGCGCCTGAATGCGCCGCCGCACGTCCTCGAAGGCGACCCCGTCGCCGACCACGAGGAAGCGCGTCGCGGGCAAGTCGGCCAGCACCACGCGGGCGGCCTCCAGGAAGTAGCGGTGACCTTTCGAGCCGCGCAGATTGGCCACGAGGCCGACCACCGGCCCGACGAGGCCGAACTCGTCCCGCACCGCCTTGCCGGAGACCCCCGCGTGGAAGCGGGTCGGATCATAGCCGGCGGCGATGGCGTGGATGCGCGCGGCAGGGACTCCGATCTGCGCGATCATGGCCTTGACCGCCTCTCCGCTGGTGATGACGCGATCGGCAAGCCGATAGACGAGCGCGCGACGGCGAAGAACGGGGATGGTGACGTGACGCCCGCGCACGGCCGGCAGTCCCAGCGACTTGGCGGCCAGCGTGGCGAGCCAGCTGTCGATGGAGCTGTGGGTGTGGACCAGGCTGACGCCGCGGGTCTTCATGAGCCGGCGCAGCGCGAGCAGGCCGGGTAGATCGAAGGCGCTGCGCATGGAGATGGCCGCGACCGGGAGTCCGGCGGTCCGCGCCTCGCCCAGGAGCCGGCTGCCAGGTTGGCAGACGATCAGGACTCCCCAGCCGTGGGCCAGCAGCCACCTGGCCTCGCCGAGGACCCGAATCTCCTGACCCCCGAAGCCCACTGACGCTTCGGTGTGGAGAATGACCCGGGGGCTCGCCGACATCGCGTGAGTATAGGCGGCCGGAGCCCGTCGCTCCATGCATTACAATTTCGCGCGGAGAGAAGAGGGGTATGAGGAGGGCCATGGGCCAGATACTCATGATCGCGGTGGGCGGGGCGATCGGCACGAGCGCACGATTCTTCACCGCGCAGCTGGCGGTCCGGTGGCTCGGCACGGATTTTCCCTACGGCACGCTGGCCGTCAACCTCGCCGGCGCGTTCCTGATCGGCGTGGTCCAGGAGCTGGCGACCCAGACGTCGCTGATCCCGGAAAACCTGCGCCTCTTCCTCGTCACCGGCATCCTGGGCGGCATGACGACCTACTCCGCGTTTACCTATGAGACGGCCCAGTTGGCGGGCTTCGGGGAGTGGGGCAAGGCGTCCGCCAACGTGCTCGCCACCAACGTCCTCTGCCTCGTCCTGTGCTGGCTAGGGATGGTCGCCGCCCGGTCCCTGGCCGCGCTGGAGTGAGACGGCACCGGGACGATGGTCCAGCAGCTGCTCGAGCACTTCACGTACGTGGGGCTGTTCCTGATCCTGTTCGCAACCGGGTTAGGGCTGCCCATTCCCGAGGAGGGGCCGATCGTGGCGGCTGGAGTGCTGGCCCAGGAACAGGTGATCCGCTGGTGGATCGCCCTGCCGGTCTGCCTCCTCGGGGTGTTGAGCGGCGACACCCTGCTGTACTGGGTCGGTCATCACTGGGGCGAGCGCATCCTCGAATGGCGGGCCGTACGCTGGTTCTTGACCCGCGAGCGCGAAGAGCGCCTCAAGGCTGCCTACCATCGCCACGGCGTCAAGATCCTGTTCACCGCGCGCCACGTCCTCGGGCTGCGCGCGGCCGCGTTCCTCACGGCCGGGATCGCCGAGATCCCGTTCTGGCGCTTCATCGTGGCGGATACCCTGGCCGCGCTCGTCGGAGTGCCGGTCAGCTTCGGCGTGGCCTTCCTCTTTGCCGACCAGCTCGAGCAGGTTCTGGCCGACGTGCATCGAATCGAGCGGTGGCTGGCGCTGTATGCGCTGGTGGCCCTGGCGGTGTGGCTCGTCTATCTGGCCTGGCGGCAGTTTCGCCGTATCTGACGGCCGCGGCCGCGAGGCAACACCCCGAGGCTGCGCCCGGGGATGGCGATGGCGCGTGCTATAGTCGGCCGGAGGCGTAGCGTGGCGACCGTCGAGCGCAAGCCGTGGCACGCGACCTTCCGGCTCCTCGAAGGCGACGAGCGGGTGTATGCGGTACTCCTGGCCGTGGCCATGGTCGGCGGCCTGGCCACCATCGGGCTGGTGCCCCTGCGTCCCCGCCACCAGATCGACCTCTACTCCCTGGTGTTCTGGTTCGCGGCCTACAAGAGCGGCATCTTCGCCCTGGTGACGATCAATCCCCGCGCCACCCGGGGCATCTTTCTGGGAGCGCTCGGCATCGACCTGTTGCTGGTCTTCGTGCTGCTCTGCCTCACCGGTGCCGGCGAGAGCCTCTACTATCTCCTGTTCTTCCCCCTGGTGGCGGTGAACGCCTACTATTTCGGGCCGTGGGTGGGGCTGACGGCCGCGCTGCTGGCCGGTGGGCTCTACACGCTGTCGCACTGGCTCGTGCCCCCCTGGGTGGGTTGGACGCCGGGGATCCTGCTCGCCGGGTTCTTCGGTCTGCCCTCGATGACGTTGGGGCTCGTGGCCGAGCGGGAGCGGCGAGCGCGCGGAGAGGTGGAGCGGCTCAACACCGAGCTGACCGGCACCCTCACCCGGCTGCAATCGGCCCAGGAGGAGCTGATCGTGGCCGAGCGGATGGCCACCGTGGGCCGATTCAGCCTGCAAGTGGCCCACGAGGTGCGCAATCCCATCAGCGCGATCGAGCTCAACGCCGAGATCCTTCAAGATATCGTGCGGGCCCGGCCCGGCCAGGACCCCGACGAGGCCGACGCGCTGGTCTCGGCGATCCGTGAGCAGGTCCGGACGCTCGACGCCCTCACCGAGGAGTACCTCACGTTCGCCCGCTTTCCCCGGCCGCATTTCGAGGAGGAATCCGTCAACAGCCTGGTGGAGGAGGTGGGCGAGTTCATCCGCCCGGTGGCGACGCGCCAGGGCCTGCAGCTGCGGGTGGCCACGGACCCTGGCGTGCCCGTCATGGAGATCGATCGCGGCCTGCTTCGCCAGGCCATCCTGAATCTCTTGAAGAACGGGCTGGAGGCGTTGTCGCGCGGCCATGAGCTGACGCTGGCCAGCCGGCGCGACGGGGACGCCGTCGAGATCAGCGTGAGCGACGACGGCCCCGGCATTCCCGAAGACGTGGCCAAGCGGCTGTTCGAGCCCTTCTTCACCACCAAGCCCCAGGGCACCGGCCTGGGCCTTTCCATCGCCCGGCAGATCACCGAGGAGCACGGCGGCGAGGTCCGCTGGGAGAATCGCCCAGGGGGTGGGGCCTGCTTCACGCTGCGGCTTCCCATCAAGCGTGCGGCCCATGACTGACCCCGCCACCATCCTGGTCGCCGACGATGATCCGGGCCTGCGCGAGAGCCTGGAGCGCACGCTCACCCGCGAGGGCTACCGTGTCATCACGGCTTCCGACGGCCGCGCCGCCCTGGAGCGCCTGCAGGCAGGGAGCATCGACCTCGTGCTCACCGACCTCAAGATGCCGGGGCTGAGCGGCCTGGATCTCTTGCGCGCCGCCAAGGCCATGTCACCCGACATCGACGTGATTCTGTTGACCGCGTTCGGAACCGTGGAGGAGGCCGTCAAGGCGATGAAAGAGGGCGCCTACGACTTCCTCAGCAAGCCGTTCCGGCGGGAGCAGCTCCTCAAGCTGATCGACAAGGCCCTGGAGCGGCGGTCCCTCATCGCCCAGAACCGGGCGCTGCGCCAGCAACTGGAGGATCTGCGCGCCAAGGGGCAGCTCATCGGCAACAGCGCGGCGTTCCGGAGAGTCATCACGCTGGTCGAGCAGGTCGCCGACAGCTCGGCCACCGTGCTGATCCAGGGCGAGAGCGGCACCGGCAAAGAGCTGGTGGCGCGGGCCGTCCACGAGTGTTCGCCCCGGCGCAACGGGCCCTTCGTGGCCGTCAACTGCGCGGCCCTGCCCGAGACCCTGCTGGAGTCGGAGTTGTTCGGCTACGAGCGCGGAGCCTTCACCGGCGCCGCCGGCCGCAAGGAGGGGCGCTTTGAGCTGGCCAACGGGGGCACGCTGTTCCTGGACGAGGTCGCCGATCTCTCGCTGGTCACCCAGCCCAAGATTCTGCGCGTGCTTCAGGAGGGCGAGTTCGAGCGGTTGGGGGGCACGCGGACGATCCGTGTCGACGTCCGCGTCGTCGCCGCCACCAACCAGGATCTGCCCCAGATGGTGCGCGAGAAGCGGTTTCGCGAGGACCTCTACTACCGGCTCAACGTGATCACGGTCACCGTGCCCACGCTGCGGGAGCGGCCCGAGGACATCGGCCTGCTGGCCTCGCACTTCCTGCGCGTCTACGCGGCCAAGAACAATCGTCGGCTGGAGGGGTTCACCGACGAGGCGCTGCGACGGCTCGAGGGTTACTCGTGGCCGGGGAATGTCCGCCAGCTGGAGAACGTCATTGAACGCAGCGTGGTCCTGGCGCGTGACCGTCTGATCGACGCCCGCGATCTTCCCGAAGAGGTCGGAGGTGTCAAATCGCCCCCGCGGGACGCGATCCTCTCCCTGATCGGGATCCCGCTGGCCGAGATCGAGCAGCGCCTGCTCGACGAAACCCTCCGAATCACTGATGGCAACAAGACCCAGGCCGCCCGGCTCCTGGGCATCGATGTGCGCACGGTCGCCCGCAAGCTCGAGCGCCGCGACGAGGCCGAGGACACGGGTCCCCAGGTCGCCGCCGAGTGAAAGCCCTGCTCCTCACACGTGAGTACCCACCCCACGTGTACGGAGGAGCCGGTGTCGTCGTCGATCAGCTCAGCCAGGCGCTCAGCCGGCGCATGCCCGTCGAGGTCCGCTGCTTCGGTGAGCGTCCGACGGCGGCCGGGGCTGGACCGATCACCGTTCGCGGCTACACGTCGTGGCCGCGCCTGGCTGCCGGTCCCGACGGCCCCCGCTTCGCGCCCGCCCTGGAGACGCTGGCCATCGGGTTGGCCATGGCCCGTGATCCGGTGGACGCGGACGTCGCGCACGCCCACACGTGGTACGCGGACATGGCCGGGCTCTGGATCAGAACGCTCCACCGTATTCCGCTCATCGTGACACTGCACAGTATGGAGCCGCTGCGTCCATGGAAGGCCGACCAGCTCGGGAGTGGATATCTCCTGTCCACCTGGATCGAGAAGACCGCGGTGGAAGCGGCCGACCGCGTGATCGCGGTCTCCAGCCAGATGCGCGAGGACATCCTGCGCCACTTCGCCGTGGACCCGGCGCGGGTCGTCGTCATTCACAACGGGATCGACCCCGAGCGCTTCCGCCGTACCACGCGGCGTGAGGCCCTGGACCGCTACGGCGTGCGCCGGCCCTACGTGCTCTTCGTGGGGCGGATCACCGACCAGAAGGGCATCTTTCACCTGCTGGAGGCCGCGACCAAGCTCCCCCCCGACGTGCAGGTGGTGCTCTGCGCCTCGGCCCCCGACACCCCCCAGATCGAGGAGCGGCTGCGCCGGGAAGTGGACCAGCACCCCAACGTGCGCTGGATCAACAGCATGGTGCCCGTCGAGGAAATCGTCCAGCTCTACAGCCACGCCGCCGTCTTCGTGTGCCCCTCGGTGTACGAACCCTTCGGTCTCATCAACCTGGAAGCCATGGCCTGCGAGACGCCGGTGGTCGCCTCGGCGGTCGGCGGCATCCTGGAAGTGGTCGAGGAGGACGTCACCGGGTACCTGGTACCACCCGGGCGTCCCGACGACCTCGCGACGGCGCTGCGCCGGGTGCTCGACGACCCGGCGGCGGCCCAGGCCATGGGGCGCGCCGGCCGGCAGCGCGTGGAAGCGCGGTTCGCCTGGGCCCGCGTCGCGGCGCGCACCGAGCAGGTGTACGCCGAGGCGATCGCCGACTTCCGGCGCACGGCCGGAGACTGAGCGACGTGCTGGCGGGCCTCCGCGGCTTCGTGTTCGATCTGGACGGCTGCGTCTGGAACGGTGAGGTGCTCAACCCCGGCGCCCGTGAGCTCCTGGACGGTCTGGCTCGGCGCCGTCGACGACTCGCCTTTCTCTCCAACAATTCTCGGGCCACCGGTCGCGATCTGCGAGCCCGCCTGCGCGGTCTTGGCGTCGGCGTCGCCGAGCATGTCCTCACGCCGCTCGACATCATCGGCGATGTCATCGCCGAGCGCTGGGGTCGCTCACGCGTCCTCGTCATCGGCGCCCGCGAGATGGCCGACGTCATCGCCAGCCGGGGCCATACGATCGTGGACGTGAAGGATTGGCGGGCCGCCACCGTGGTGGTGGTCGGCAACGACTTCGACCTCACCTACGAGCGGCTGACCGCAGCGGCGCGGGCGGCGGCCGGAGGTGCGCCGCTGGTGACACCGAACCTCGACCGCCGCCTGCCTGTCGAGGGCGGTGAGTTCCTGCCCGGGTGCGGCGCCATCGTGGAAGCCGTGGCGGTGGCGGCCGGGGTCCGTCCGCTCGTGGTCGGCAAGCCGGAGCCGCCGCTCTTTCGTCTGGCGCTGGCGCGGCTGGATCTGCCCCCGGCCGTCGTGGCGATGGTCGGTGACAGCGTGGCCTCCGACATCCGTGGCGGTCGCGCCGCCGGAATGCCGACCGTGCTGTACGCGCCGGGGGGCGTCGAGGGAGCGAGCGAGGCCGACGTGATGGTGCGCTCGTTCGCGGAGCTCGCCGGACTGATCGGGGTCTAGCGGCCGATCCAGTTCCGGAACCGCCGCCACCACTCCACGACCGGCTCGGGCAATGCGCCGTGCTGGTCGCACGGCGCGGGCTCGGTCCCGGTGAGGAACGTCTCACGCACCACGACCGGGCAGAACAGGTTTGCCGCCCTGCCGTTGGTGGCGTCGATCCCGACGCGGGTGACGCCGGCCGGGGTGGTCAGGGCCGGCGGAGGATAGGCGTCGAGGGCCTGGCGCATGAACGCCGTCCAGATGGGCAGGGCGGCCTCGGAGCCGCTGAGGCCGTGGGGCTCCCCGCCGTCGAAGCCCACCCACACCAGGGCCAGCAGGTTCGGGGTGTAACCCACGAACCACGCGTCGCGCCCGTCGTTGGTAGTGCCGGTCTTGCCAGCCACGTTCCCCAGGGCCTGCAGCGGGCGCGCGGCGGCGCCGGTGCCGGAGGCGATGACGCCCTCGAGGAGCGTGGTCATGAGGTAGGCCTCGGCGGGCGCGATGACCTGCGCCGTGCCCGGCTCGTCCAGGGAGCCGGGATTGCCGTCGGGGGCGCGGACGGCCCGGACAGCCGTCGCCCGGTTCACGCGCAGGCCGCCGTTGGCGAGCGGCAGGTACGCGCGGGCCAGCTCCAGCGGACTCACCTCGAACGCGCCCAGGGCCACGGCCGGCACCGGCACCAGCCGGCTGGTGACCCCGAGCTCGCGCGCCGTGCGGACCACGTGGCTAAGGCCCGTCTCCAGCGCGATGCGCACGGTGGCGGCGTTGAGCGATTGCTCGAGGGCGCGACGCACCGTCACCCGACCCTCGTAGCGGTCGGCGTAGTTGCGCGGGCTCCAGGTCTCGTGGTCGACGGCGACGGCGAGGGGCTCGTCATCGACGAACGTCGCCGGCGTGAATGCCGGCTCGCCCTGGAGCCGTCCTAGAGCGGCGGCATAGACGAAGGGCTTGAAGGCCGAGCCGGGCTGGCGGCGGGCAAAGACGGCGCGGTTGAACTGGCTCGTCTGGTAGTCGCGCCCTCCCACCAGCGCACGGACGTGACCGGTGCTGGGGTCCAGGGCGATGAGGGCGGCTTGCAGCCGCTGCGTGGGCTCGGCTCGCTTCAGGCGGGCGTGCGTACGCTCCAGTCGCTCCAGGCCCCGGCCGACGGCGTGCTCGGCGAAGCGCTGCAACACCGGGTCGAGGGTGGTGAAGACCCGGTTGTCGATGCCGCCGAGCCCACCCTCGAGGCGATCCTCGAGCTCCTCACGCACGTAGTCGCCGAAGTAGGGAGCCAGCTGCCCCGGCGCGGGCGCCGGGGGGTTCCGAAGCGGCTCGCGGCGCGCCGCCTCATAGTCGGGAAGGGAGATTCGTTCCAGGTCCCGCAGCCGACCCAGAATGGCGTCGCGGCGCTGCCGGGACCGCTCGGGATGCAGCACGGGCGAATAACTGTTCGGCGCCCGTACCATGCCGGCCAGCAGCGCGGCCTCCGCCAGCGTGAGCTGGTGCACCGGCTTGCCGAAGTAGCTCCCGGAGGCGGCGCCAACCCCCCGAATCGCCATCCCTCCACGTTGGCCCAGATAGATCTCGTTCAGATACGACTCGAGGATCTGTTCCTTGTCGTAATGCCACTCGATGACGGCGGCCAGCCACGCCTCGCGCAGCTTGCGGCCGACGGTGCGCTGGGCGCCGAGCAATCGGTTCTTGACCAGCTGCTGGGTGATGGTGCTGCCACCCTGGGCGACCCGGCCGCTTCTCAGATTGACCCAGAAGGCCCGCGCCAGCCCGCGAAGATCGAGGCCGGCGTGCTCGAAGAAACGGTGATCCTCGGCAGCCAGCAAGGCCTGAACGAGCATGGGTGGCGCCTCGGCGAGCCGGACCGGGCGATACTCCTCGCCGGGGCGGTCGGCAACGCTGGTGAGCACCTCGGGCTCGAGAGCCGCGGAGGGCACCGGCGCATCGTCGTGCAGGAGCCGGGTGATTCGCTCCTCGGCCAGCTCGAGCCGAAGCCTGGCGGGGCGGGGGGGACCGTCCTCGACGACACCGTGCAGATAGACGTCCCAGACGTCAGGCTCCCGGTGGAACTGCCCTGGGCTCACCGGCGCCGAGGGCACTTCCCGGTAGCCGAGCCTGTCGAGCGTTTGAGCGAGGTCCAGCGTGCGCACGTTCATGCCGGAAGCCAGAGTCTGTCCGGCGGTCAGCATGATCGTCGTCCGGCGTGTCTCCACCCGCTGGAAGCGCGCCAACTCGAGGGCCGTGTAGGTCACGAGGGCAGTCGTGGCGAGGGCGACGGCGAGGCCGAGGCCGAGGGTGATCAGGACGACCGCCCCCCTCAGGGGTCGCCGGCCGAGGGTGTGCCGCCAGGAAGGGATCACGCTCCTAGTATGCCGGGTGATGAGCGATCACGACGCCTCCGGCATGTAATTCATGCAGTCGTTGGCGGTAGTTTCTACAAACGAGCGACAAGATGACGACCGCACTCCCATCGGCTGGATGCACAAGTGCTTGTCGCCGCGCAGAAATCGCACGGCTAAATGTTTGGCACATCCCCTGCAAATCATGACACACGAACGTGAGTCCATTCGCCGGCGCCGGGGGATTTCATGAATACCGACGGCCTGAATCTTTGCACGAGCGGCAAAATGCAGTCAGTCCGTGAGCTCGTCGCCAAGGTGGCCGGCACCAACACGACGGTGCTGCTCCGGGGCGAGAGCGGAGTGGGCAAGGAAATCGTGGCTCGCGCGATTCACAAGCTTTCGCCCCGAGCCGGCAAGCAGTTCCTCAAGGTGAACTGTGCCGCCTTGCCCGGCGAGTTGCTGGAGTCCGAGCTTTTTGGACACGAGAAGGGCGCCTTTACGGGAGCCTACCGCCAGAAGCCGGGGAAGTTCGAGGCGGCGGACGGCGGAACCCTGCTGCTCGACGAGGTTGGGGAAATGCCGCTGCGCCTGCAGGCCAAGCTGCTCCACGTGCTGCAGGACGGCGAGTTCTCTCGGGTGGGCGGCGAGAAGATCATCGGCACCGACGCCCGCCTGATCGCCTCCACGAACCGGGACCTGGAAGCGGCCATGCGGGCGCAACAGTTTCGGGAAGACCTCTATTACCGGCTCAACGTGATCGAGATCCGCATCCCACCCCTTCGCGAGCGGAGGGAGGAGATCCCGGTCCTCGTCGAGCATTTCCGTCGCAAGTTCAACGCGCAGTATCTGCGGAGCATCGAGATCCCGCCCGACACCCTGCGGCTGTTCATGGAGTATCACTGGCCCGGCAACATCCGTGAGCTCGAGAATGCCGTGAAGCGCGTCATCATCCTGGGGAGCGCAAGGCCGGTGCACCAGGAAGTTCTCGGCAACCTCAACCGCGGCGCCCGCGCCGGGAGTTCGGCGGGCGTGGCCACTGCGGTCAGTCTCAACGCCGAGGGCGTGGTCAGCCTCAAGGACATCGCCCGTCAGGCGGCGCGGGATGCCGAGCGGGTGGCCATCAAAGACGTGCTCGAGCGCGTCCACTGGAATCGGGCCAAGGCTTCCCGTCTGCTGCAGATCAGCTACAAGGCCCTGCTGTACAAGATCGTGCAGTGCGGCCTGGTGACGCCGGAAGAGCGGGCCCAGAGGGGGAAGGAAGTGAGCGAGACCATCGCCTCATAGGCGCTCGCCGCCAGGCGCCTCCGTCCCGATTTCTCCGAAGGGGGCGTGGTACCCTAGTCGCCATGTTCGATATCGGGCTCCAGGAGATCCTCGTCATCGGCGTGATCGCGCTCCTGGTCTTCGGGCCCGCCAAGCTGCCCGAGCTGGGCCGCATGGCCGGACGCGCCATGCGAGAGTTCCGGCGGGCCAGCGACGAGTTCCGTTCCACCGTCGAGACCAACCTGCACATCAACGACCCTGACCCCGTGATCCAACCGCCGATTCCCGCTGACCCGGCGTCGGCCCCGCTGCCCTCGGAAACCGAGCCGCAGTTCCTGGAGCCGGTATCTGAGGCGGACGCCGCGACGGCGCTCCCCGATTCCGGCGAGCCCTACTGTGCCCAGCGCGGGTCTCGGCTCTTTCATCGCCGTGAGTGCTCCTGGGTGGGGCGGATCCCTGAGGTGGAGCGCGTATACCTCAAGCGCACCGCCGACGCCCGCGAGGAGGGCTACCGGGAGTGTCCGGTGTGCGAGCCCTGGGAGCCGATGTAGGCGGGAAAAAATTTTAGTTGACTTGCTCAACATCCGTTGAGTACCCTTCGGCTCCACGGAGGCCAGATGCGCGAGTTAACCAGCCGGCAGCGCGATGTGCTCAGCTTCATCCGTAGCTTTACTGCTCGTCATGCGGTGCCGCCGACCGTACGGGAGATCGGCGAGCGGTTCCACGTGACGCCCCGAGCGGCCTTCGATCATCTGCGGGCACTCGAGCGCAAGGGGATGCTCCAGCGGCGAACCAGTGCCCGCCGGACATCTCGGGCCCTGACCCTGGCCGATCCTGGCGCCGGGTACCGGAGCGTGCCGATCCTGGGCCGGATCGCCGCCGGGGGGCCGCTGCTGGCCGCCGAGAATCGCGAGGGCGAGCTGCCGCTGGCGGCGAGCGCGCTGCCCGGGAGCGACGATGAGGTCTTCGCCCTGCGGGTGCGCGGCGACAGCATGATCGAGGCCCACATCTGCGATGGCGACCTGGTCCTGGTGCGTCGTCAGGCTACCGCTCAGATCAACGACATCGTGGTGGCCTGGCTCGAATCCGAGTCCAGCGAAGGCGAGGCTACGGTGAAGCGGTTTGGCCGTGAGGGTGCGCGCATCGTCCTCAAGCCCGAGAATCGAGCGTTGGCCCCGATCGTGGTGGACCCGGCGGAGCGCCGCGTGGAGATCCTGGGCAAAGTCATCGGCGTGCTTCGTGGTTTCTGAGATGGCGGTGACCCCCTGGGTGAGGGCTTCGCGCTCGGTGCCGGCCGCCCGGCGCGGGGTGAACACCACGGTTCTGGAGGTCGCCGGCGAGGTGGGCCGCGCCTTGGCGGCGTTCGCCGGCCTCATCGTGTGGGGCGCGCTCTTACTGCTGCTCGCGGCGTAGCGTGCGCTCGAAGACGCGGGCGCTCACGAACAGGTCGAGGAGCTCGCCATCGAGGTCGCCAGCCCGTCGCTCCTCCTCGAGGATAGCCAGGGCCTGCTCAACGGGCACCGCGCGCTTGTAAGGGCGGTCGGCCGCGGTGAGGGCATCGAAGATGTCGGCGATGGTCATGATGCGCGATTGCACGGGGATCTGCTCGCCCGTGAGCCCGCGAGGGTAACCGGAGCCGTTGAGCTTCTCGTGGTGGGAGCGCGCGATCTCGGGGATGCGCCGGAACTCTCGGGTCCAGGGGATCTGGGCCAGAAAGTCCCAGGTGTGCACCACATGGGAGCGGATTTCGCGCACTTCGTGCTCGGTGAGGCTGCCCCGCGGGATCGCCAGGGCCCTGGCCTCCTCGGCGGTGAGCAAAGTCCGCGGTCCCGTCTCGGGGTCGTCGATGACCCGGCGGGCTAACTCCTCGATCTGCGCCAGCCTCTCCCGGGGTAGCACCGCGGGCTCGTTGGCCAGGACGATACGCTCGAGCGCCGTGTCGAGCTCGGTCAGGCCGGCCGCCAGCTCGGCGTCGAGCCTCCCCATCTCCTCGGGGTAGCCCGAATGCCCTCGCCGGAGCAGGGCCTCCAGCTTGGCCCGGGCGCACCGCAGCTGCAGATCGCGTTTGGCCAGGGCCACCCGCTGGCGGATACCCTCCAGCTCCGCCGGGTAGAGCTTCTTGGCCTTGAGCAGGACGTGCTCGCGCACCCCGACCTTGCCAAAGTCGTGCAGGAGAGCGGCATAGCGGAGCTCACGAACTTCGTCGAGGCTGAACCGTGTGAGGGCATAGGGCCCGCGCGCGCACCGGGTCACGGCGTCGGCCAGGCCCACGCTGAGCTCGGCGACGCGGAACGAGTGTCCCGAGGTGGTGGGGTCGCGGGATTCGATGGCCGTCACCGCAGCACCCACGAAACCCTCGAACAGACGGCGGATGCTCTGATAGAGGCGGTTATTGTCCACCGCCACCGCCGCCTGGGAGACCAGCGACTCGGCCAGCGCCTCGGAGCGCGGCCCGAACGGGCGGACGTGCCGCTCCACGTCGGCACGCCCCGTCAGCCGCCCGGGCACACCGGGCTTGCAGTTGATGAGCTGCAGCACGCCGATGGTGTCCCCGGGCGGCGTGCGCATGGGCACGACCAGCATCGACTTGGTGCGGTACCCCGTCTGCTCGTCAAAAGCCCGATTGATGTGAAACGGCGAGCCCGGTGGCAGGCAGTAGGCGTCCTCGAGGTTCACCGTCTTGCCAGTGAGGGCCACATGGCCGGCGATGCTGGTGTTGTCCAGCGGCAGGGTGGCGGCGCGGAACGGCAGGTCCACGCTGTCGTTCTGGGCGAGGGCGAAGAACAGGTGGCGTTCGCCGTCGCGGTCCTCTTCCACCAGGTACAGCGAGCCCGCGTCGCTCTCGGTGATCTCCCGCGCCTTGCGGAGAATGAGCTCCAGCAGGGTGTCGGGCTGGCGCTCCGCCGAGAGTCGGATCCCGATCGCGTTCAACTCGGCCAACTCGTGTCCGAGGCGGCGCACCTCGGCCGTGGTGTCCAGGTCGGCGAAGGCGTTGGTGATCGCGTGCGCGAGGATTGGCCGACCGACACCCCGGGGCAGGAGCGCGTACCAGTGATCGGGCCAGGGGCCGCTGGCCTGGGGTGCGACGAGGGCGACCACGTGGACGTGAGGGGGTGGCGGCGGGTCGTCGGTGGCCCCATCGATCAGGAGCACCGCGGGGGTCGCCGGCGGCGCTCCGTCGGCCAGCGGTTGCACGTCGAACTCCGGGGCCAGGGCCGATGCCGCGTGAGCGGCGACCCGAGACCGGGCGTCGTAAAAGACGGTCCGGGGCATGGTTCGAGCGTAGGGTGCGGGCCGCGAGCAAGTCAATTATTGGGGGTCGTATGAGCCATTTTGCCGATCTTGCCGAGCTGTGTCAGCGCCTGGCCCGGACTCCTGGCCGGCTCGACAAACGGCGGTTGGTGGCCGGCTATCTGAAGTCCCTCAGGCCGGACGAGGTGGGAACCGCGGTCGCGTTTCTCACGGCCCGTCCGTTCCCCGACTCCGACCCGCGAGTGCTCAACGTGCGGGGACTGCTCCCGCCGAGCAGCGGTTCGGCCGGCCCGCCGCTCAGCCTGGCCGATGTGGCCGCGGCGTTCGCCGAAGTCGCCCAGGCCAGCGGACCCGGCGTGAGGCGCCAGCGTGACGAGCGGCTCACCGCGATGCTCACTCGAGCCTCCCCGCTCGAGCGCGACCTGGTGGCGCGGATCGTCGGTGGCGAGCTGCGCACGGGAGTCTCCGACGGACTCGTGCTGGAGGCCATCGCCGAGGCGGCGGGTGCCGATCCGGCGCTGGCGCGTCGGGCCGCGTTGTTCCTCGGCGACCTGTCGGCCGTGGCCTCGCTGGCGCTGACCGAGGGCCCGGGCGGCCTGGCCGGGATCAGCCCAGGGCTGTTCGTCCCACTGCTTCCCATGCTCGCCGAGATCGCCGCCGACTTCGACGAGGTCCTCTCCGCGCATGGAGGGCGCACCGCGCTGGAGTACAAGTACGACGGCGCCCGTATCCAGCTCCACGTCGCCGGTGAGCGGGTCGCGATCTGGAGCCGGCGCCTCTCCGATGTGACGCGGAGTCTACCCGACGTGGTCGCGGTGGCGCGGCGCGACCTCGCCCTGCGCCCGGTCATCCTCGACGGCGAGGTGATCGCGTTGGACGCCACCGGCCGACCGTTGCCCTTCCAGGAGTTGATGCGGCGATTCCGGCGAGTGCATGAAGTGGAAACCCTGGCTTCCGAGCTACCGTTGTCGCTGCGCCTGTTCGATTGCCTGCTGGCCGAGGGTCGTTCGCTGATCGATCAGCCCTATGCCGACCGCTGGCAGACCCTGGTCCGGGTCAGCGGCGGACGGCATCTGGCCGAGCGCGTGATCGTGACCTCGGTAGCGGAGGCGAGCGCCTTCCGGGCCCGGGCCCTGGCCGCCGGTCACGAGGGGGTGATGGCCAAAGACCTCGGTTCTCCGTATGAGCCCGGAGGCCGGGGCAAACGCTGGTTCAAGCTCAAGGCCGTCGAGACGGTCGATTGCGCGATCGTGGCCGCCGACCGCGGCTCGGGGCGCCGGGTCGGTTGGCTGTCGAACTACCATCTGGCCGTGCGGGACGGCGAGGGCTGGGCTGAGGTGGGCAAAACGTTCAAGGGGCTCACCGACCGGGAGTTCGCCGCCATGACCGAGCGCCTGTGGACGCTGGCCATCAGCGACGACGGCTACACCGTCCGGGTGCGACCGGAGGTCGTTGTCGAGGTCGAGTTCAACGAGATCCAGAAGAGCCCGACCTACCCCTCGGGGCTGGCCCTGCGCTTCGCGCGCATCGCCCGGATTCGCGAGGACAAGACGGCGGGCCAGGCCACCACGCTGGACGAGTTGCGCAGGCTCTACGACAGGCAGTTCGTCAGCAAGGGCCGGATCGGCGGCGGGCCGAGCCCGCTGGTGTAGAATTCACGCCCGTGATCGAACGCGTCGGCACCGGTCTTCCCAAGCTCGATCTCATGCTAGGTGGTGGCCTGCTGCCCGGCACGCTGACGGTGGTGTACGGGGCCACCGGCATCGGTAAGACTCACCTGGGGCTCACCTTCGCCAACCACGGCCGGGCCGCCGATGGTGCTCGCGGCATCGTGCTCGACATGAATGGTCGGGGCGACTCCCAGCAACACGACGAGTACGCCGGCCGACTCTTTGCCTGGCCGCTGCTGCCGTGGACGCACACGGTGACCCCCATGGCCGAGCCCTATCCTCCGCCCGGACAGCTGGAGGCCTGCTACTCGAATGCGCTCCGCTGGGTGGGCCGCGTCCGAGACTTTCAGGTGCCCACCACCGATGGCGGTTGGGAATTCGACTGGAACTGGAAGGCCGCCTACAATCACGCCCTGTATACCGTTCGTCCGTTCATGTACTTCCACTTTGCGGCGGGTAGCCGCCGGGTGGTCGTGGACGGAGTCGAGCCGATGGACACCCCCGCCGACTCCATCCAGTTCCACATGTTCGACGAGATCTATCGCACGGTGATCCATCGGGATGCCGAGACGCTCGGCATGGAGCTCTGCCTTCCGGTGTGGAAGCACCGGGCCTTCATCGATGCCCATCGCTACGACCATGCGCAGATCACCACGTTGCTGCTGGTGACCACCGAGGAGACCCGGCTGGAAGACTTGTTGGCGCGCAAGGTGGCCACCGGCGACATTGGCGCCACCGCCAACACGATCATCGTGATGGGCAGCGAGCGTGTGAGCCAGCGTCTGGCCCGCATGCTTTGCGTGGTCAAGCACCGCGGGAGCGCGATGAGTGACGAGATCGCGGAGTTCCGGATCGGTCCGGCCGGGCTGGATCTGTCTTAATGTTGGAGGGGGTTGAGACACCCCCCTCCAAACCGGTGTGAGGTACGACTGCCGTCTCCTTCGAACCTCCCCACTCGCGGACGGCGCGACCTGGCTGGCCGTCGTGCTCGTGCTCGGCGGCTGCCTGGGCCCGGTGCGCGCCCTGTATCCGCCGGCGTCGCACGAGCCGGTGAAGCTGCTCTGGCTGGTGAACCATGGCTGGCATGTCGGCCTGGCCATGCGGCGCACCGACGTGTCCCCGGCGATATGGCCAGAGAGTGCCGCGATCGGTGATGTCGGGTATCTCGAGGTGGGTTGGGGTGATGGTGACTTCTATCCGTCGGCCGACGGAGGCAGCGGCCTGGCGCTCAAGGCCGCCTTCTTTTCCGCGTCGAGCGTGCTCCACGTCACCGGGTTCGACCGGCCCGTCATCGAGGTCTACGCGGGAGCGCCGCTCGTCGAGATCTCGCTCACGGCCCGCGGCTTCGACGCGCTCACTCGCTTTATCCACGAGGCCTACGCCCGGAATAACGATGGCGAGATCGTCAGGGTGGCCCCGGCCCTCTACGGGCGAGGGGCATTCTTTCTGGCTGCCGGCCGGTATCATGCGCTCGCCAACTCCAACACCTGGACAGCCCGGGCGCTCCGGGCCGCCGGGTGCCCGGTCACGCCCATCTGGGCTCTGACGGCCGGCAACGTGCTGTGGCAGGCGCGACGCTTTGGGCTCGTGATCTCGACGGCCGCGCGGGCCGGGGCCGGACAATGGCGGGGATCGCGCCATGGGTGACTTCCTTATCCGCCGGCTGGGCCCGCTTCATATCACGCTACTGCGGGCCGTGCTCGGGGCGGCCGGGCGTCAGGTCGAGCCCGTCCTCGTCGGTGGCGCGGTGCGCGACGGGTGTCTGGGACGGCCCGGCCCGATCGACCTCGACGTGGCCGTGCCGGCGCGCGGGCCGGCGATTGCCCGCCGGGTGGCCGATCGTCTCGGCGGGGCCTTCGTGCTCCTCGACGCCGAGCGGGGCGCGGGCCGGGTCATCGTCGATGGCCAGCGGCTCGACGTGGCCGACTATCGGGCGGCGACGCTGGAACAGGACCTGATCGGCCGCGACTTCACCGTCAACGCGCTGGCGGTGCCGATCCGCGCGCTATTGCGCTCGGGGCGGGCTCCCGTCATCGATCCGACGGGTGGGCTCGAAGATCTGAGGTTCCGGCGGCTCCGGCTCCCCGCACCGGGTGCCCTCGAAGCGGACCCCGTGCGCACGCTACGCGGCGTGCGCCTGGAGGCGACACTCGGATTTCGCCTGACGGCGACGACGGCACGAGCGATCGTCGCCGCCGCGCCCGGACTCGCTCGGGTGTCGGTCGAGCGGGTGCGCGACGAGGTAGCAGGGTTACTCGCTCTGGCCGACACCGCCGGGGTGCTCCGTCGCGCCGATCGGCTGCGCCTGCTGGCGATCGTGCTCCCCGAGGTGGAGCCGATGCGGATCACCCGGCAGCCACCGCCCCACCGGTTCGCCGTGCTTGAGCATTCTCTCCGAGCAGTCGGCGGTGCCGACATCGTCGTGGCCAGACCCCACCTGCTGGCACCATTCGGGGAGGAGCTGGCCGGCCATCTGTCCGAGCCTCTGGCCGGAGGCTTCACGCGCGCTCACACCTTGAAGCTGGCCGCGCTCCTGCACGATGTGGCCAAGCCGCAGACGCGACGGCTCGTCGGCGGCCGGGTGCGCTTTTTCGAGCACGACGTGCGCGGTGAAGCAAGTGTCCGACTGATCGGCGAGCGGCTCCGGCTGCCTGGCGCGGTCGCCGGGGTGCTGGCCCGGCTCGTGCGGCACCACCTGAGGCCGATGCACCTGGGCGGGGCGGGGGAGGTGACGGCGCGAGCCCGGTATCGCTTCTATCGGGACCTGGGGCCGGAGACGCGCGATCTCTTGCTGCTGGCGCTCGTCGACGCGGCGGCGGTGCGGGGCCAGTCCCCTCTGGCGATCTGGCCCCGCGCCGAGCTGATTCGCGATCTTCTGCGGGGCTGGCAGCGGGAGCGGCAGGCCTCGGCGGCGCCCCCGTTACTGCGCGGCCAGGATGTCATGGCCCGCTTCGGCCTGGCTCCGGGCCCGACGGTGGGCTGGTTGCTCGGCCGCGCGCGGGAGGCGCAGGATCTCGGTCTCGTTGCCACGCGCGAGGAGGCGCTGGCCTACCTTGACTCGCACGCTGGTGGCCCCTAAAGTACCGGAATTCGAGGCCCGGGCCTTCAACAGGAGGCTGCCCATGATCGGCTGGCGAACCTGGTCGGCTCTGGCGATGGTGCTCGCTCTCCCGGTCTCGGCCTCCGCCGCGCCGGCGGGCAAAGTGATCATCGCGCAGGGTGTGGATCCGACGACGCTGGACATGCACAACCAGTCGGAGACTCCCGCCTCCAACGTGGGGCGCCACATCTTCGACTCCCTGTACGAGCGGGACCTCAACCTCAAGATCGTGCCGGCGCTCGCCGCCGAGATGCCCAAGCTGGTGGCGCCTGCCACCTGGGAGGTGAAGCTGCGCCGGGGCGTGAAGTTCCACAACGGGGAGGACTTCAACGCAGCGTCCGTGAAGTTCAGCCTCGAGCGGCTGGCCCAAGGGCAAGGGAAGCTCCGCGGGGCCTCCACCTTCTCGCCGATCGATCGCGTCGAGATCGTCGACGCCTTGACGGCCAGGGTCCACACGAAGAAGCCCTGGCCGACCTTCACCTCGGTCATGACATTCGTGTCGGGCGCCATGTTCCCGGCCAACGCCTACAAGGACAAGGACACCGCCTTCATCACAAAAAACCCGATCGGTACTGGTCCCTACAAGTTCGTGCGCTGGTCGAAGGACGAGGAGATTGTCCTGGAGGCCAACGCCACCTACTGGCGGGGCGCGCCCAAAATCAAGACTGTCGTCTTCCGGCCCATCCCCGACGATGCCGTGCGGGTAGCCGCGCTGCAGAACGGTGAGATCGATCTGGCCGTGAACATCCCCCCGCACCTGGCCAACCCCATCGCCAACCACCCCAAGCTGTTGCTCTCGACTGCGCCCAGCATCCGTACCATCCAGCTCATGTTCTACACCCACCAGATGGACGCCCAGCACAAACCGGTCGGACCTTACAACGGGCCGACCGCCGACAAGCGTGTGCGCCAGGCCATCGCCTACGCCATCGACGCCGACGAGATCATCAAGGGCGTGCTCGACGGCAAGGGCATCCGGGTCGCCACCATGCTGCCCTCGATGCACTTCGGCTTCGATCCCAAGCTCCAACCCTTGAAGTCGGACCCGGCTCGGACCAAGAAGCTCTTGGCCGAGGCTGGCTACGCCGGCGGGCTGGAGGTGGTGCTCCACGGCCCGCAGGGTCGCTACGTCCGCGACAAGGAAGTCGCCGAGGCAGTGGCGGGGCAGCTGGGCAAGGCCGGCATCCGCACCACGCTCAAGACCTTCGAGTTCGTGAACTACCTCAACAACATGGTGTACGTCCACAAGGCCGGCCCCATCTGGCTGATTGGCTGGGGCACACCCACCCTCGATGCCGAGACTGTGTACGGTCCGCTCTTCAAATCGCCCGGCATCTTCGTGAACTGGCACCACGAAGAGTTCAACCGGATGTTCGA
This sequence comes from Candidatus Methylomirabilota bacterium, assembly GCA_036556905.1. Lineage (GTDB taxonomy): Bacteria > Methylomirabilota > Methylomirabilia > Rokubacteriales > CSP1-6 > 40CM-4-69-5. Next base: position 67,998 of record DATBIM010000040.1, on the reverse strand, counting down.
TGAGGCGCAGGGGATCATGGACGAGAAGAAGCGCCGCGAACAGTACCACCGGATCAACCGACTCTGGCTCGAGGAGATCCCGGCGGTGCCCCTCTACCAGCAGGTAGACCTCTACGGGGTCAGCAAGCGGCTGAACTGGACGGCCCGTAGCGACGAGGTGCTCCAGGCCTTCACCATGTCGCTCAAGGACGGCAGGTAACGGGCTGCCGGACGTAAAGAGAACGGAGTAAGATGAGGGAGCTCACGCGGGCGTAATTCAGTGGCAGAATGCCAGCTTCCCAAGCTGGACGTCGCCGGTTCGAATCCGGTCGCCCGCTCCAACGAAGACGAGGGGTTGCAGGGCGCTGCAACCCCTCGTTGACTCGTGGCAACCTTCTCGGCTTCCCGGACGTCCGAAAATACAACCGCCGATCCGCATGCCGTCCCGCGCTACGATCGAAAGAACGGGTACGACAGTGAGCCACGATCTTCTGTCCGCTATCGGAGTCAGCATCGTCGCGGCGGCCGTGTTCGCATTGCTCGCCCGCGTGGTCCGCCAGCCCCTGATCCTGGGCTACATCCTGGCTGGCGCCGTGCTCGGACCCCACATTGGCATCGGCGTCGTCGCGGACGAGGCGAGCATCGAGTTCATCTCGGAGATCGGCCTGCTCCTGCTGCTCTTCATCATCGGGCTGGAGATCAGCGTACCCAGCCTGGTCCAGACCGGCCGCACCATCGTGATGAGCGGGCTGTTGCAGTTCCCCATTTCGGTCGCGCTGGCCTGGCTGACGTTTGGCTGGCTCACCGAGACCACCGGAGGCCGCTTCGACGGCTTGTACCTGGCGGTGGCCCTGGCCCTGTCCTCTACCCTCATCGTGGTCAAGCTGCTCTTCGACAAGCTCGAGATGGCGACCTTTGCCGGCCGGGTGACGCTGGGCATCCTCATCTTCCAGGATCTCTGGGCCATCGGGTTCCTGGCGTTGCAGCCCAGTCTGGAGAATCTGAGAGCCCTGCCGCTCGTCGCGTCGCTGGGCAGCTGCGTGGCGCTCGTAGCCACCGCGGGTGTGCTCTCACGCCTGGTGTTGCCGCCCCTGTTTCGTGCCGTCGCCCGATCCCACGAGCTCATCCTCATCACCGCCATGGGTTGGTGTTTCCTGGTGGCCGGGACCGCGAGCACGCTGGGGCTGTCCAAGGAGATGGGGGCCCTCATCGCGGGCATGGTCATCGCCGCCTTCCCCTACGGGACCGAGGTCGTCGCCCGACTGTCTGGGGTGCGCGACTTCTTCGTGACTCTGTTCTTCGTGGCTCTCGGCATGAAAATCGCGGCGCCAACGCCGCGGCTCTTGCTGCTCACCGCCGTGGTGATGGCGTTCGTGGTGGTCAGCCGGTTCCTGGTGATCTATCCGATCTTCTCGCTGCTGAGAGTGGACACGCGCACGGCCGGCGTGGTGGCCATCAACCTGGGACAGGTGAGCGAGTTCGGGCTGGTCATCATCGCGCTCGGCGTGGGCTACCGTCACGTCAGCCCGGAGCTGGCGGCCCTCGTGCTCTACGCCCTGCTGGGAACCGCGGTCATCTCGACGTACGCGATCCTCTTCAGCCACCCGCTGGCCACCGGGCTGGCCCGGGGCTTGTCGCTGGGAGGGGTGCCGCGCTGGCGGGGCCCGAGCTCGCGTCTGACGGAGCCTGAGGTCGATCGCGGAGAGGCGCCGCACCACGACCTGTTCGTCCTCGGGGTGTCGCGTGAAGGCCTGGCCCTGCTCCGGCACCTGGACCGGGAACGGCCGGCCATGAAACGCCGCATCGTGGCCATTGACTTCAACCCGGAGACGCTCGAGCAGCTGGAGATGGAAGGCATCACCTGTCATTACGGCGACATCGGCAACGCGGAAACGCTCCGGCACACCGGGATCGAGCGGGCCGCCGTCGTGGTCTCCAGTATTTCCGACTGGTTCCTGAAGGGGACCGACAATCGGCGGCTGCTCCGGCAGGTCCGGAGTCTGGCCCCCTCGGCCCGCGTCATCGTCACCGCGGATACCCTGGCCGCGGCGGGGCGGTTATATGCGGAAGGCGCCGACTACGTGCTGATCCCCCCCGCCCTGGCCGCGGAACACATCTACCGTCTGCTTCTTGACAGCAGCTCGGAGGGGCTGGCCGAGGCCCGCCGTCGTCAGATTGCCGCGCTAGAGCCGCCCGACGTCCGGTTGGAGGGCGCCGAGAACGCTTAGGCAGGCCGGGCGTGTGGGGGAGCCGATGGCCCGGAGATGCCTACCAGCGCCCAGCGCCCGGCCCGGAGTTCGGCCTCGGTGGCGGTCCGCACGCGACGGTCGGCTCGTCGGCGTTCCGGCTCGTGAGGTGTGATCGCCCGGCGCCGCTGGACGAAGCGACGGTCGAGAATCACCTCAACCCGCTCGTTGTCGGCGAACGATCGCTTGAGAGACAGATAGAGCTCCAGCTTCGATCGGGGCACCACCAGTAGACAGCGGCGCGGACGCAGCAGGCGTTCCAGGCTGCTCGCATCGTCTCCGCTGGAGCTCATCGTCGATCGGCTCGGCACTCCGATTCGGCCTGGCGTGCGGCGGGACCGTGCGCCGCGAGTTTTCTCGAGCAGGCGGGCCAATCCCGCCGACATTGCCTCGTGGCGTGAGGCGTAACCGCTCCACTCCCCGGTCGAGCTGCTCTCGATCACTTCACCTTCGAGCGCGTCGACGATCTCCCAGCACCACCGGGACGGCCCTGGGATCAGGCGAGTTCGGACCAGAAGCCGCCCGTCCAGGTCGCGGTCCATCAATGCCTCCTTCGAGGATTCCGGGGTGTGAGGAGCCGACATTAGCGCACCGGCCGGGCGGCCGGAAGCTTTTTCGCTGATTAATATCGAGATTAGAGGTCGAATTATCCACCCGTATCCACCGTAATCCACAAAACCCCCAGGCAAGAGCAAGGCAAAGGGTGTTTTATTGAGACGAACAACGGGATCATGATTCGGGCAAAAGTAGCGGATTTTGAAGATGGGATTGATCGTAGCACATTCGACTTATTGACACTTTACGGTTCGCCGGCCAGTTTCTTCACAGATGGATCAGGTGCTGGTCATCGACGATGACTTTGCTACCCGGACGCTTCTGACCCGGTTGCTGGGGCAGGGCTCGGTCGAAGTACACACCGTCGATAATGGGCAGGCTGGCATACGGATGGCTGACGAGATCGGCCCCGACGTGGTTCTTCTCGATCTGCGCCTCCCGGACGCCGATGGGCTGAGCCTGTTGGACACGCTCAAGAGCCGGCACCCGGAGACGAGCATCATCATGATGACCGCCTACGGCCAGGTGGAGCGGGCCGTGGAGGCCATGCGGAAGGGCGCCACGGACTTCCTGGAGAAACCCTTCACCCACCCCGACAAGCTGCGCTTCAGCGTCCGGAGGGCCCTGGAAGAGGTCAAGGCGCAGCGCGAACTGTCGCGGCTGAGCAAGCGTGAGGCTGGCCGCAGTGTCGACGCGCTGGTCGGGGACTCGGAGGCGATGCGCCAGCTCCGGAAGACGGTGCTCCAGATCGCGCAGAGCGAGGCGCGCACGATCCTGATCCTGGGCGAGAGTGGCACCGGCAAGGAGCTGGTTGCCCGCGCCCTGCACTTCGAGAGCCCCCGGCGGGCCTCGCCATTCGTGGAGCTCAACTGCGCGGCCATCACCGAAACCCTCTTTGAGAGCGAGCTGTTTGGGCACGAGAAGGGGGCCTTCACCGACGCGGTGGGACTCAAGAAGGGGCTCATGGAGCACGCCGACCGGGGCACGCTGTTCCTCGACGAGGTCGGCGAGATGGCCCAGGCCAGCCAGGCTAAGCTGCTGCGCGCCCTGCAGGAACGGGCGTTCCGCCGTCTCGGGGGGACGCGGGATATCAAGGTCGACGTCCGAGTCATTGCCGCCACCAACCGATCACTGGAGGGGCTGGTCCGGGAAGGCCGGTTTCGGGAGGACCTCTTCTACCGACTGAGCGTCATTCCTATCACCGTTCCGCCGCTCCGGGAACGTCCCGAGGACATCCTGGCGCTGGCCCGGCACTTCCTGGCCCTGGCCACCGGGGAGTCCCGGAAGCTGATCAAGGGGTTCACCCCGGCCGCCGAGCAGAAGTTGCTCGCCTATACGTGGCCGGGCAACGTCCGCGAGTTACGCAACGTGATCGAGCGCATGGTCATCCTCACCACCGCGGACGTGCTCGACGCACGTGACGTTCCCCTGCCGCCGCAGATGGCTGAGCCGGCAGCGTCCCCGCCCATTCCCAACGAGCTGGCCACACTCGACGATGTCGAGCGGGCACATATCCGTGCCGTTCTCGCCAAGGTTCACGGCAATCGCAGCGCCGCCGCGCGCATCCTCGGCATCACTCGCCAAACCCTCCGAAAGAAGATCGGTGAGCCTAGTACAAACAGCTGAGTAGTTGCTCGTCACGCCTCCGGATCCTCCCGGGAGAAAGTCACAGGCCGCTCGCCCCCCCCACCGCCAAACATCCTGAATTTCGCTCACTTGGCCATTTGGTACTGGGGTTGCTCCAAGCCAGGAGTGTCACCAACTGCGAACCCGATCGAACTGAGGGGAGCGAGATGGCACTGATCGCGAAAAAGGTCCAAGGGAGCGTGCCGGAGCGGCTGCGTGGCTTCGTCGCCGAAAACCTCGAGGCGCTCGAGCCGGGCCTGCACGTCCTTGAGACGTCGCTCCGCCTCGGCCGGTCCACCGTGGATGTGGTGGCCGTCGATGGTAAGCAGACGCTCGTTCTGATCGCCGTCGCCGAGGTCGCCGATGCCTCGATGCTGGTCGGCACCCTCGACGCCTACATCTGGTGTGTGGCCTTTCCTGACAACATGCGTCGGCTCTACCCCGACGCTATCGCGGCGACCCGGCCTCCCCGGGTCGTGTTCGTGGCCACCAAGATGCCCGCGGCTTTCCTCGATCTCGTCGAGTGTCTGTCGGTGATCAGCCCGGAGTGCCACGAGCTGGCCGGGCTACCCGACGAGGACCTGCCGGCGAGCGGGGCCAGCGCGGCTGACCTGACGCCCGCGCCTTCGGTCGCCGAGCCCCAGCCCGTGAGCGTGGAGGCCGAGGTCCTGGAGCCGACTGTCCGTTTGAGCGCCGGATTCGACGCCGAGGACGCTCACCAGTGGGAGAGCTTCGTGGTGGAGAGCTCAGTGGATGGTTCCGCGCGGGAGGCCGAGGCCCTGGCCGCCGCGTCAACCACGGCCTGGCCGCCTCGGGTGCCGCCATACCGCGCGCTGGGGAATGGTCATGCTGCCAACGGCAAGGCCGAGAACGGGCAGGTGGCGATCGCCCGCGCGACGGACATCCTGCTCGCTGACGCGGTTCGGGCTGCCGAATCCGCTCACGTCGAGCACGCTGCCGTGAATCTCGGCGTGCGGCCTCGAGCCGAGAATGCGCCGGCACCGTTGACGCCCGCGCCGCCGACCGCGCTCGCCGCATCGGTGGTCCAGTCGGCCGCGGCCCAGGCCACGGCGGAGTCTACGCCCACCGTGTCCCGGGTCGTGGACGAGCTGAAGCCGGTCGCCTCGCGCCCGGCCCATGAGGAGACGCGCACGGTCAATCACCCGGCGCTACAGGCCTTGCGCTTTCCGAAGACTGGCGTGTCTCGCCAGTGGCAGGAGTTCCTCGACCAGTTGGCGGCAAATCAATGAGCGCGAACGGGTTCCGGATTCTCGTCGTCGACGACCAGGCCCCGATCCTGCGCTTCATCACGTCGGCGCTGAACGGTCACGAGTGCGCCACCTCGACGGCATCGACGGCCGAGGAGGCGCTGGTGCTGGTGGCCCGCTACCAGTTCGATCTCGTGATCTCGGACATCAAGATGCCGGGCCTGAGCGGGCTCGACCTGCTACGGGCCGTGAAAGCCCGTCAGCCCGACACGCCGGTCGTACTGATCACCGGCTCGCCGACGGTCGACTCGGCCGTGTTCGGTCTACGCCATGGCGCCTACGACTACCTGGCCAAGCCGTTTTCCGCCCAGGAGGTTCGGGCGCTGGTTCAGCGAGTACGCGAGAGCGGTGAGCGCCGCACGGCAAGCCGTCCGGCCGGGCTCGTCGAAGAGCTGACGCGGCGGCAGCACGGTTTAGAGGTCTTCTTTCGGATCGGCGAGCTGGCCTTGCAGGGAGTCGCACCCGACGCCTTCGTCGATCGGGTCCTGAGCGAGACCTTGACCAGTCTGTCCGGCGATGCTGCCGTCCTGCTCATGGTGGGGGGCAACGGCCGAGTCCGGACCCACCAGCAGGGCGACGCGACGCTGGCCCTGGAACTGGTCGGTCGGGCCCAGGGCTCGCTGGCCGCCCTCGAGGCGGCGAGTGGTGGCCAGACGCTGACGTTGAGCCGCCCGGGAGAAGCGCATCGCTCACTCGGTGCCATCACCGCCCTCGGCGCCGACGCCAAAGCGATGCTCTGTCTCGGACGGTCGAGCGCCAAGGGAGCCTTCCTGCCCGACGAGCGAGAGCTGCTGTTGGGGTTCGCCAAGAATACGACCCTGGCTCTGGAGCGCATGCGCCTGGGACAGGATGCCGAGAAGAACCTGGTCAACACCATCACCGCCTTCGTCAACGCGATCGAATCCAAGGATCGCTACCTCAAGGGCCACTCGGCACGCGTGTCCCTCCTCGCCGGCGCCATCGCCAGGGAGATGGGCCTCTCGGCTGAGGAGGAGCTGATCGCGTGCCGTGGCGCCATTCTGCACGACCTGGGCAAGCTCGCCATCATCGACACGATCCTCAGCAAGCCCGGACTCCTCACCGCCGAGGAATACGGGATCATGAAAGATCACGTCGAGGTGGGCTACAAGATCCTCAAGCCGCTCTGCTTCCTCGACCGCGAGGCCCTGGCCGTGCGTCATCACCACGAGCGCTATGACGGGACGGGCTACCCCGATGGCCTCGCCGGCGAGGCCATTCCGTTGGTCGCCCGGATCGTGACCACGGCCGATGCGTTCGACGCGATGACCTCGGATCGGCCCTACCGGCAGGCCCTCGCCTTCGACGTGGCCCTGGCTGAGATCAAGCGTGGCGCCGGGACCCAGTTCGATCCGGCCACCGCCGAGGCCTTCCTGAGAATTCCCCGCGAGCGGCTGCTGGAGATCTGTGAGGGTTGGACCGCACGCACGGCACCGGGGCTAGCCGCAACCGCTGCCGAGCTGCATATCAGTGCGGTCATGGAGGCGACATCATGAGCTGGAAACGATTGCTGTCTCGATGCTTGCTTGGGACCGGTGTCGTGCTGCTGGGCACCGCGGGCGCAGTCGGGGCGCAGAACGCGACCCTCTACGAGGTCACCGAGACGATGAAAGTGCGGGGCCGCGGCCCCGAGAACAAGGTCCGCGCGGCGACGGCGACGCTCGCCGGAACCATCGGGATTGGCACGGAGCTGTGCCCGCTCGATCTGGCCCCCTACCTCGGCATCGAGGGGAAATGCGGTGTCGTGGCCACAGCGTCGGACAGTCTGAACATGGCCACCGGCACGGGGCCGGTCCGTGGACGATTTTTCGTCGTCATCCATGGCGACAACAAGATGGACGGCTCTGAATGGGTGATCGCGCGCGGCGACATCCATGGTCGTATCGATCTATCGGCGGCGCTTCTCAACGGCGTGCCGCTGGGTACGCTCAAGGGCTTCTGGTCGGCGGAAGGGGAGCGGGGCGGACCGCTGAACGGACTCAGGCTGAAGGGCCGAGTGTCCGGCAACTTCCGCCTGCCCTTCCCCTTCGGCGTGCCCGAGGGCTGCCTCGCCGACGGCGACCCGTCCGACTGCTGGTACGCCGGGCCCTCGTACCTGTTCGGTGCCCTTGTCGGGGATGCCCCAAACTTTTGCCGGGAGAAGGGCTTTGGCGACCTGCCTAACTGCCCGCAAGGGGTGCAGGCACACGAGCACTCGCTCGGCGTGCCGACCGTCCGACTGGACTTGAACTTCGAGACGACCGCCCGTGGCTTTGGCCGCGACCGCGACAACGACTGACATGACCACAGCAACCGATCTCCCGGCCCAAGCGCAGGCGAGCCCGCGGGTGGTCGCCCACGGGGAGCGGGTGTGGCTGCGCCCCCTCGAGCCTGGCGACCGGTTCGCCCTGCGCCGCTGGGCCAACGATGCGTTCCTGGAGCGCATGGCCGGGAGTGACTTCCTGCGGGCGTACCGGGGCGCCGGGGAGCACCCGGCGTTCCTGGATGCCTGCCTGGGCGACCCCACGCAGGTGATCTTCATCGTCACCGAGGCCGAGGAGGCCGGAGCGCCGCTGGGGCTGGTTCGGCTCTTCAATATCCACCGGCGGGACGGCTATGCGTTCCTGGAAACGATCATCGCCGACCGCAAGGCCATCGGTAAGGGGTGTGGGGTGGAGGCGGGCAAGCTGATCTGCGCCTGGGGACTCGACATCCTGGCCCTGGAGCGGATCGAGGCCAAGGTGTACGAGTACAACGTCCTCAGCATCAACGCGCTGAAGCGCAACGGCTTCCAACAGGAAGGTGTCCTGCGCCAGGCCGGGTGCCAGGCCGGCCGCCGCTGCGACGTCCTCGTCTTTGGCATCCTGCGCGCGGAGCTGGAAGCCCGGCGGCAGCAAGAGCCAAATCCCCGGCGGTTCTGCTTCGCCTGAGAGCGGGAGAGAGGCGATGACGCCGACGAAGATCCTGTACATCGAGGACAGCCCGGACAACCGGATGCTGGTTCGGGCACTGTTGCCGGCCAGTCAGTATCTGATCGTCGAGGCCGAGGACGGGCTCGCCGGAATCACGGCGGCCCTGCGGGAGGAGCCGGCCCTCATTCTTCTCGACATCAACCTGCCGGGGATCGATGGGTACGAGGTCGGAGTCGCGCTCCGGTCGTTGCCGGCCCTCCGCAACACCCCCATCATCGCCGTCACCGCCTACGCGATGCAGGGTGACCGCGAGCGCACCCTGGTAGCCGGCTGCGACGGCTACATCGCCAAGCCCCTGGATGTCGATACGTTCGCCCAGCAGGTGGGCGAATTCCTTCGCGGGAAGCGCGAGCGGCTGGAGGAGCGCCAGGAGGGACCCTTCCTGCGCGAGCTGAATCAGCGGCTGGTCTACCGCATGGTGCGCCAGATCGAGGAGCTGCAAAGCTTGAACGACCACGTGGTCCGGCATGCCTCCCAGCTGGAGGCGCTCCACGCCGCCACTCAAGGCATCACCTCGGCGCTCGATGTGCGGACCATGCTGGAGCGTCTGCTGCCCGAGCTGGCCCGGGCCATCGGGGCAACGGTGCTCACGGTGGAGCTGGTGGAGCCGGCAGATCTCCAAGTTTCCGTCCAGAACCCGGAGGCCAAGCGGGCGCCAAGCCCGTCGCCGCTCGGCGAGGACGGCGAGGAGCGGCGGGAGATCGAATGGGCCGTCCCGCTGGTCGTCCAGCAGCGTGATATCGGCCTCATGACCGGCCGGACCCTGGCCTCGGCCAAGACCAAGGCCGATGACGAGCAGGTCCTCAAGATCGTAGCCAGCCAGGTGGCCATTGCCGTGGAGAACGCCCGACTGTACGAGGGTGTCACCCGCAAGATGGCCGAGCTCCGGGAGACCCAGGCCCAGCTCATCCAGGCCGCCAAGCTGGCGGCAATCGGCGAGATGGCCGCCCAGGTGGCGCACGAGATCAACAACCCCTTGACGAGTGTGCTGGGGTTCGCCTCGTTGCTGGTCGAGCAGCTCCCGGCTGACAGCAGTCTCCACGCCGATGCCGGCCTGATCATGACCGAGGCCTCGCGGGCTCGCGACATCGTGCGCGATCTCCTCGATTTCAGCCGTCAACGGCCGTTCTTCCCGCAGACGATCGATGTGAACGGCGTTCTGCGCCAGGCGGTAGGGCTGATACGCCTGCAGGGTGTGATGTCGGTGACGATCGACGAACAGTACGCGGACGACCTGCCGCCTATCGAGGTCGATCCGGCGCGCATGAAACAGGTGTTCCTCAACATCATCAACAACGCCGTGCAGGCCATGCCCAAGGGCGGACTTCTGACGGTACGAACGGGCGCTTCCGTCGACGAGGTCACCGTGGCCTTTGCCGACACCGGGCCGGGAATCGCCCCCGAGCATCGGGAGCGGATCTTCGAGCCGTTCTTCACGACGAAGTCGGAGGTGAACGGCACCGGGCTCGGGTTGGCCGTCAGCCTTGGAATAGTCCGCCAGCACGGCGGGACGATCGACCTGGTGAGCGAGCTGGGGAAGGGCTCGACGTTCACGATCCGCATTCCCCGGACTCGGCGCGAGGGCTCCAGCGCGGCCTGATCCCAACGCCGCGCGGAGCGAGGGGGCTGGTATGGCCAAGCGCTACCGGCTCGGCATCGGGCGGCGGCTGGTGAATCGACTCGTGCGAATCCTTCTGACCCTGGGGTGGGGGCCGGGCCACACGTATCTGCTGACCACCCGCGGACACACCACCGGTCGACCACGCGCGACCCCGGTGACGCTCGTGGAAGAAGGGAACGAGCGTTGGCTGGTGGCGCCATACGGAGAGGTCGGGTGGGTGCGCAATGCCCGCACGGCGGGCGTCGTCACGCTGGGCCGCGGGCGCCGGTCGGAGCGGGTGGCCGTCGTCGAGCTCGATCGCCAGGCGGCTGCGCCCGTGCTCAAGGCCTACCTGGCCCGCGTGCCGGTCGCCCGTCCCTTCTTCGATGCCTGTGTGTCGTCTCCGCTGGCGGTCTTCAGGGCCGAGGCCGATCGCCATCCGGTCTTTCGGATCGTCGAGCCGCCCCGGTAAGGTCGGTCGTGGCCAGGGCGCCGGACGCCGGGCGTCCGGCCGGATGGTGAAGAGAGGACGGCAACAGGCTCTCCAGCAGTGCCCGCATCTCGACGCCGTCCCATTCCCGCGGGCCGATCGCCATGCCGACTACCTCCCCCCCGGACCCGATGAGGAACGTGGCGGGGAGCGCGGTCACCCGCCACGCCTGCGCGGTTCGCATGTCGGGATCGAGCAGGATGGGAAACGTGAGCCCGAGGTTGCTCAGGTACGGACCGATGAGGCTGCGGGGAGCGCCTGCGTCGACCGAGATGCCGATCACCACGAGACGTCGTTCCCGGTACTGCCGCCACAGCGATTCCAGGGTCGGCATCTCTAGCGTGCAGGGCGTGCACCACGTGGCCCAGAAGTTGAGCACGACGAGCGCACCCTTCCAGTCAGCCAGCGAGGCCCGGCCCCCCGAGAAGCGCTCCAGAGAGAATCCGGGCGCCGCCTGGCCGGCGGTCAGCTCCGAAACACCGGCGCGCTCGAAGAGGTCGAGCACCCCTTCATGGCCTGCGTGGTGGCCGCCATCCTCACCGGAGCGCCGGACGGGGAGCAGCCACACCAGCCCGCCGAGCAGCACCAGCGCCAGGGTCAGCGGAATGAGACGTTGTCGGCCGCCCGGCTCCGACAACGTATTGGCCCACCCCTTCACGTCGCGCCCCTCCGTCTTCTAGACGCCGAGCTTCTCGCGGGTCACCGGACTCTCGCGGAGCTCGCGGGCCGGCCCCTCGAAGACGATCACGCCCTTTTCCATGACGTAACCCCGATCGCAGACGGCGAGCGCCATCCGAGCGTTCTGCTCGACGAGCAGCACGGTCATCCCGAGCCGCTTCAGCTCTCCGATCATCTCGCGAATGTGGCGCACCATCGCCGGAGCCAGCCCTTGAGTCGGCTCGTCCATGAGGATGATCCGGGCCCCTGCCATCATCACCCGGGCGATGGCCAGCATCTGTTGCTCGCCCCCCGACAGGGTCTTGCCCGGCTGGTCCAGGCGCTCGTTGAGGCGGGGGAAGTGGTGGAACACGCGCTGGAGACGCTCGTGCCGAACCGGGGCGGGGCACCGCGGCGCCGCCGACAGCCCCAGCTCGAGGTTTTCCCGAACGGTGAGGCCGGGGAAGATGCGGCGGTTCTCCGGGACGAGGCCGACGCCGCGTCGGGCGATGTCGTGAGGGGAGAGTCCAGCGAGAGGGTGGTCGTCCAGCTCGATGATTCCCTGCCACGGCTTGAGAAAGCCCATCACCGTCTTGACGAGCGTGGTCTTGCCCATGCCGTTGCGGCCCAACAAAGCCACCGCCTCGCCGCTGCGAACTTCGAGGGACACACCGAAGAGAATGGGGGTGGCGCCGTAGCCCGCCCGCAGCTCGCGAATCGTCAGCATCAGGTGTCGGCGCCGCCCAGATACGCCTCGATGACCCGGGGGTCGCGGCGGATCACCTCCGGCGGTCCCTCGGCGATCTTCTCGCCGAAATGCAGCACGGCGATCCGATCGGAAATCTCCATGACCACGCTCATGTCGTGCTCGATGAGCAGCACGGTGAGGCTGCGGGCGCGGGCGATGCGCTTGATCAGCTCGGTGGCCTGCCTGGTTTCACCCGGCGTCATGCCGGCGGTGGGCTCGTCGAGCATGAGCAGGGTGGGCCGAGTGGCCAGGGCCAGACACATCTCCAGATATCGCTGCTCGCCGTGCGAGAGATTCTCGGCCAGCTCGTCGCGGCGGCTGGCCAGGCCGAACGCCTCCAGCAGTTCCATCACGGGCTCGGCCACGTCGGGCAGTCGCCACAGCGATGCCGGGCGACCGGACACGGCCACCCGCGACTGCGCAGCCACCCCGACATTCTCGAAGACGGTGATCTCCGGAAAGATGTTGGTGATCTGGAAGGTCTTGGCCAGGCCCCGGCGATTGACGACCTCCGGGGGCAGGCCCGTGATGTCCTCGGCCTGGAACAGGACACGACCCGCCGTTGGGTTGTGCAGCCCCGAGATCACGTTGAACAGCGTGGATTTGCCGGCCCCGTTGGGCCCGATGACCGAGAACACTTCACCGGGGTGAATGGCCAGGCTCACATCGACGAGCGCAGCCAGGGCGCCGAAACTCTTGCTGAGGCCGACGACCTCGAGAATCGTCACGGTGGGCGGGGCTAGGCGGGGGCCCGCCACGGTCGCCCCCGAAGGGCATGGCGAAAGCCGAACAAGCCGCGGGGCATGAAGAGCACGATGAGGATCAAAACCCCGCCGATGACCATGAAGTACCAGTCGACGTAGGAGGAGACCTTCTCTTGCAGCAGGACGAAGAAGGCGCCGCCGATGACGGGCCCGACCAGCGTCCCCAGGCCCCCGATCATGACCATGATGATGAACTCCCCGGAGACGGTCCACAGCATGAGATCCGGGGTCGCGTAGGCAGCCCGGCCCGGGTAGATGGCGCCGCCCAGGCCGGTCAGCAGGGCCGAGATTACGCAGACGGCCATCTTGTAGCGCGGGACGTTGTAGCCCAGGAAGCGGGCGCGATCCTCATTCTCCCGGATGGCGACCAGCACCTTGCCGAAGTGTGAACTGACGATGACGCGGCACAGCACCCAGGCCGAACCCAGATAGGCCACGACCAGGTAGTAGTTCCGCAGGGGTGTGTCCAGGGGCATCCCGGGCCACAGCACCGGCGGCGGCAGGCCCTGGATGCCGTCGGAACCACCAAACGTCTGGGTATAGCGGAAAAACGTGAAGACGACCTCGGCAAAGACCAGCGTGAGCAAGGCGAAGTAGATACCGCGCCGACTCGTGGCGAAGTAGGCGACGAGGACGGCGTAAAGGCCGACGATCACGAGCGCGAAGCCCAGGCACAGCCAGAGCGAGAGCACGCCGCGCTCGAGGAGGATCGCGGTGGCGTAGGCGCCCAGCCCGAAGAAGGCGGCATGGCCGAACGAGACCAGACCGGTGTAGCCCATCAGGAGATCCAGGCTCATCGCCACCGCGCCGAAGAGCAGCGCGTCGAAGGCCAGCAGCAGATAGTACTTGGTCATCCCCGGCGCGAAGGGCAGCAGGGTCAGGGTGGCGAAGACGGCGGTGGCCTGCCAGCCCAGGACCCTATTCAAGGACACCCTCGCGACCGAAGAAGCCCCGGGGCCGCACGATCAGCACGAGGATCATGAGGCCAAAAATGGCGATGGCCACTCGCTGGGGGTTCATCCACAGGGTGAGCATGCTCTGGGTGATTCCGATGACGAAGGCCGCGATCACCGAGCCACCCATCGAGCCCATGCCGCCCAGGATGACCACGATGAAGGCGAGCAGGATCAGCTCGACCCCCATCTGCGGGTAGACGGTGAAAATCGGGGCCAGCAGCAGCCCGGCCAGGGCGGCCAGGGCGGCCGACCCGGCGAAGGTCAGGGTGAACACGCGTGGCACGTTGACGCCCAGGCCGTCCAGCATTTCGGCGTCCTGGACGGCCGCGCGCACGAGGATGCCAGCCCGCGTCTTGGTGAAGAACAGCCAGATGCCGAGCAGCAGGAGCGACGAGGCGGCCAGCAGGAAGAGCCGGTAATTCGGGTAGGTCATGCCCAACAGGGGCGTGGAGCCGGTGACGGGGGGCAAGATGCGCCGCATGTCACCGCCCCACACCTGGCGCACTCCCTCGCGCAAGACCAGGGCCAGGCCGAAGGTGAGGATCAGGCCGTAGAGGGGCTCGCGTCGGTAGAGCGGACGTAAGGTCACCACTTCGGTGAGGGCGCCCACGGCGCCGACGAGCAGCGGGGCCACGACCAGGGCCACCCAGAAGGACTGGGTGACCCCGATCACCACGATCCCCGCGTAGGCCCCCAGCATGTACAGTTCGCCGTGGGCGAAGTTCATCACGCCCAGCAGGCCGAAGATCACGGTCAGGCCCAGCGCCACCAGCCCCAGCGCGGCCCCGAAGACGAGGCCGTGCAGGAGCTGGGGCAGCAACACCGCGACGACATAGTCCATCGGGCCCGGCTAGTTCTTCTTCTTGAGCTCCCAGGTGAAGCCCTCCACCGGATCCTTGCCCACCATCGGCGCGCCGATGGAGTCGCTGCCGGCGATCCGGGCGATCGGGACGTTCTTGCCCTTCTCCACCCGGTAGAGGTGCATGTCCATGATCACCTGGTGATCCTCCTTGCGGATGCACTGACGGCCGATGTGGGTGTTGTCCAGGCACATCCCCTCATGGGCTTCCGCCACCTTGTCGGAGTCGAAGGTCTTGGCCTTCGCGACGGCGGCCGCCCAGAACAGGACGGCGTCGTAGGCTCCGGCCGCGATGTTGGCATCCACCCCGAACTTCTTCTTGAACTTGGTATTGAAGGCCTGCATGTTCGGATCCGGGTTGTAGGCCGAGAAGTGGTTGAGCTGCACGAACCCCTCCATCGGCTCGGCGATGGTTGGCAGATCCTGCTGCAGCAGGAAGCAGTCGATTCCGGCCAGCTTGTACTTCTTGGTCATGCCGAAGGAGTGGAGCTGGGTCATGAGCCGGAGCGAATCCGTGCCGGCGAAGGCCAGGAACAAGACCTGAGGGTTCGACTGGTTGATGGCGCCGAACCAGGGGCTGAAGTCCTTGGTGTCCAGCGGGGCCCCGGCCACGCCCACCACCTCGCCGCCCAGCTTCTCGAAGGCGGTCTTGAACTGGCGGCCGTCGGACTGACCCATGGCGTAGTCGGTGTAGAAGATGTAGAGGCGCTTGCCCATCTTGTCCAGGATGTACTTGGCCAGGCCATTGGCCTGCATCCGGGAGTCGGGCTGGTTGGAGAAGTAGTACTTGTGGAACTTGGTCGTCCGCATGAATTCGGCGCAGGAGACCGAGTTCCAGTGGATGGTCTTGTGCTTCTTGGTGATGTCCATGACCGCCATGGTGGAGCCGCTGGAGACGGCCCCCACCAGCAGCTTCACGTCGTCCTGCAGGATGAGCTTCTCGGCCTTGCGCACAGCCGGGGCTGGCTTGGTCTCGTCGTCCTCGGAGATGATCTCGACCCGGTGGCCGAGCACGCCGCCCTTGGCGTTCAGCTCCTCGACGGCGAGCTGGATTCCCATGGTCTGGTACTTGCCGTAGCCCTCGAAGACGCCGACCTTGGAGCCGAGGTCGCCGATCTTGACGACCTTGGGTGCCTGGGCCGGGGCCAGCGCGGCCACCCCGGCCAGCACAGCGATCGACAGAAGACACGCGAGGAGCACCTTGAGCGTCATGACTCCCTCCTTGCTGATGATGAGGACGCCTGGATCACATCGGTGAGGATGCGGGCCATCTGCTGCAACGGCTGGCGAACCCTGTCCAGCGCGGGAGCGGGTCCGGGCTTGAGGTAGCCTTCCGCCTCGTCGAAGGCCAGCCGCATGTCGGCGGACGCTTTGGGATCACGCTGGGAGAGGGCGAAGTCGATCAGGTTGTAGTAGCGCCAGATGGCGTCGAGGAACTTGCGCCCGGCCGCCGCCCGGGCCTGAACGGCGGTGGCGGGGTCGCTCACCTGGCGATCGGCCTCCAGGGCCAGATCGCGCACGAGGGCGACGAAGAAGACCATGAAGCCCCGCTCGGCCTCCCGGCCATCGCCCCTCTGCAGCGCGGCCCGGATGTCCTCGTCGAGGCCGGCCGGCAGTCGGGCACTCTGGGCCTGCAGCTCGCGCCGGAGCGCGCCCGTGTCGTAGAGGCGGCGCGCGACATCGAACCGGCCGGCCTGAATGGAGAACTTGAGCTGCTTGAAGTTGGCGGAGACTTCGTTGTCGCGAGGGGTGTAGCTTCCCACGTGGTGCCCGAGGGCAGGGGCGGCTAGCCCGAGCACCAGCAGGGTCGAGGCCAGTGACCACATCCCGCTCATCGGCCCACCATCCGGGCCGCCACCACCGCCGTGAGCAACCACATGGCAATGATGGCGGCACCCCCAAAGGGGATCCAGATCAGCCACTCGGCGACGGTCTTGCCGCGCTCGATGCCGTAGTAGGGAATCAGCGCGCTCCACACCAGGTATCCCGCCGGATAGCCAGCCCCACCCACGGTGACGAACCCGATGATCACCCGGCGTAGCGCGGCCGAGTGTACCAGCGTGGCCGCCACCATCGTCGCTACCAGGATGACCACGCCCATACCCTCGCCGTGGAGGTGGAAGAGCCTGAGCCCCGCGTCGAACTTGACGATCGCCTCGTCGATGATCTGCTCGTCGACATCGCGCACCCCGACCAGACCGTGGGCGTCCGGTCGGGCCAGCATCGCCGCGCGCACCCCACGCGCCAGCTCCAGCTTGAAGCGCGCCATGGCGGCGCCACCCACCTCGGCCGAGGCGATGAGGAGCACGCCGACCAGGAGCACCCACATGGCCGGCAGCCGCCACGTCTCGGGCCGGGCCGTCATGGCGTAGGCGGCGGCCGCCGCCCTCCGGCCAGCAGGACGGCCAGGACGAGGAGTCCGAGAATCATCGCGCTACCCAGCGGCGTCAACACCCTCGACTCGGTGAGGCTGACGCCGGCGTCGCGCCCGGCTTCCAGCACGGCCAGAGCGTACACCAGGTAGCCGCAGGGGAACAGGGCGCCGACGGCGAGCAGCCCGTACAGCAGCCGGCGGCGCCGCCGGCCGGGCACGGTATTGGCCGCGATGGTGGCGGTCAGGAGCACGATCGGACCGAGCCCCATGGCGTGCGTGTGCAGGAACGACAGGCCGGCCTCGGCCGCGAAGACGGTGCGCGCGATGACCTCATCATCGTACTCGGAGCTCCCGACCAGCCCGTGGGCCGCGGCATTGGCCCGGATACGGGCCTGGGCATAGCGCTCGGTCTCGGGGCGGAGCTGCGACATGACCGCGCCCGCGGTCATGCCGAGGGCGATGATCACGACGGCGAGGAAGACGATGATCAGCGGCGGCCGTGTCACCGATCCGAGCACCAGTGGATGGGCACATTAGCACTGGCGCCCCGGACTTGTCACTCACGGGGGTCGCATGGCCGTGCGCCTTGACGGGCCCGGCCTGCCCATGCGATTACTGGCGCCCTACCAACGGGTGGCCGGGCGCGCGAGAGCCCCGATCACCGGCGGGGGAGCCAACCATGCGCGAGGAGATCATCGACGCCGACGGGCATGTGACCGAGACCTGGGAGCAGATCGCGCGCTATCTCGAGGAGCCGTACCGCAAGCGGTCCCTCCTCACCCCCTTCATCCCCCAGGACGGCTGGGACCGTCGCCTCAGCGGCACCTTCCATGACTGGGCGGGGGATGTGAAGTCGTGGCACGAGGCGCTGGACGCCGGCGGGATGACCACGAGCGTTTTGTTCCCGACGCTCGGGCTGTTCATGCCCTTCCTGCGCGACCCGGTGTGGGCGGCGGCCACCTGCTGCGCCTACAACACGATGCTCCACGAGGAGTTCACCAGCCAGAGCGCCCGCCTCAAGGGCGTGGCCCTGCTGCCGCTGCAAGACCCCGCCGCCGCGGTGACCGAGCTCAAGCGCACCGTAACCCGCTACGGCTTCGTGGGGGCCATGCTCGCCGCCGACGGACCGTACCTGCTGGGTCACCCGCGCTTCGATCCGATCTACGCAACCGCCGAGGAGCTGGATGTTCCCGTGTGCGTTCACGCGGCGGGCACAGACATGAGCACGCTGGGGGTGGAGCCCTTTCCCAAGTTCATCCAGGCCCACACCGTCTCCCACGCCTTTGGCCAGATGCGCCAGATCACGTCGATGATCTTCGAGGGCGTCCCCGCCCGGTTCCCGCGCCTGCGCATCGCGTACCTGGAGGCGGGGGCCGGCTGGGTGCCCTACTTCGTGCAGCGCATGGACGAGGAGTTCGAAAAGCGCGGCCACGTGGAAGCGCCTCGGTTGCCCCGCCGCCCGAGCGAGTACGTCAAGGGCGGCCGCATCTACTTTTCCTGTGAAGCCGAGGAGGTTCTGCTCCGGCCGGCCATCGATTACGTGGGGGCCGGCCAGATCCTCTACGCGTCGGACTTCCCTCACTGGGACCACAGCTATCCGCAGTCGCTCAAGGAGCTGCGCGATCGACCCGATGTGACCGAGATCGAGAAGCGCCGCATCCTCTCCGAGAATCCCCGGCGGCTCTACGGCCTCCCGGGGAGCCCCCGATGAGACGGCTCCTCGCGTTGTTGCTGATCGGCGGCGCGCTCGGCCTGCCGCTGACGGCCGGCTCGACGAGCCGGATCTCGGTCGGCACCGGCTCCACCGGCGGCGTGTACTACTTCGTCGGCACCGCGATGACCAAGATCCTGAACCAGCATCTCACCGGGGTGACCGCGACGCCGGAGCCGGTGACGGGCTCCGCCCACGCCCACAAGCTCGTGCATGCCGGAGAGCTGACGATCGCCCTGGCCGAGCTGGCCACCGTGCATCACGGCTACCGCGGCAGCCGCAAGGACTTCGACAAGAAGTACGAAGACGTACGCTTCCTGATGGCCGGCATGGACACCGGCCAGACGGCGGTGGCCTGGGCCAGCTCCGGGGTGACATCGTACGGCGACATCAAGGGCAAGCGGATCGCCACCAACTCGCCGGCCTCCCTGGCCATGCTCGCGCCGGCCATGGCCCTCTACGACATCAAGGAGGGCGACGTCCAGCACAAGACCCTGAACTACTCGGAGCAGGTCAGCGCGATGAAGGATGGTGCTCTCGACGTCGGGTTCCTGGCCGCGGCGCCCCGCAACGCCAGCGTGATGGAGCTGGCCGCCACCCGGCCGGTACGAGTGCTCGGCCTGGATCCCGAGCGGGCCCGGGAGTTCGGCAAGCGGTACCCGTACTGGACCCCGCTCACGCTCAAGGCCGGTACCTATCCGGGGCAGGACACCGACGTCTTGATGCCGGCGTTCTACACGACGCTCATCGCCAATAAGGACACTGCCCCCGCGCTCGTCTACAGCATCGTGAAGGCGATCGTCGAGCACGGCCGAGAGTTCGGTGAGCTGCATGCGGGCGGCAAGGAATTCACCGTCGACAAGACGCGCTTCTTCGTCGAGCACCAGATGGTGCCGGTGCCGTTTCACCCCGGAGCCGAGCGCTACTGGCGGGAGCGGGGGATCTTGAAGTAGCCCTGGAGTGAGCGCACGGCCCCCGCTCGTCAGCGTCCTGGCCGTCGCCTGGTCGCTCTTCCACCTGACGACGGGCTTCCTGGGGGCGCGACCGGCCTTCCAGCAGCGGGCGGTGCACCTGGCCTTCGGGCTCGTCCTGGTGTTCCTCACGGTCCCGCTCGTGCGGAAGGGCTCGAGGCGGGGCTGGACACGGGTGGTCGACGTCCTGCTGGCCGCTAGCGCGGCGGCCGCCACGGGCTATGTGGCCTGGGACTACGAGGGGATCCTCCTCCGTTCGGGAACCTTCCACCCGTATGAGCTGTGGTTGGGTGGGCTGCTGGTCCTGGCCATTCTGGAAGGAACCCGGCGGACGATCGGCTGGCCGCTACCGCTGCTGACCCTGCTCGCCCTCGCCTATGCGGTCGTAGGGGGCGACCTGCCCGGGCTGTTGGGCCACCGGGGCTACTCGACGCGCCGGATCATCTCCACGCTCTATCTGACCTACGATGGCATCTTCGGGCTGATCCTCGGGGTATCAGCGACCTTCGTCTTCCTCTTCGTTCTCTTCGGCGTCTTCTTTCGTGAGTCCGGCGCCGGCCAGTTCTTCCTGGAGCTGGCTCAGGCGCTGCTCGGCGGCGTCCGCGGCGGGTCGGCCAAGGTGGCGATCGTGGGGTCGAGCCTGTTCGGGATGATTTCAGGCAGCACCGTGGCCAACGTGGGCACCGTGGGGACCGTGACCATTCCCCTCATGAAGCGGAGCGGGTTCTCACCGAGCCTGGCCGCTGCCGTGGAGTCGGCGGCCTCGGTGGCTGGCCAGCTCATGCCGCCGGTCATGGGTGCCGCGGCCTTCATCATGGCCGAGGTGCTGGGTGTTCCCTACATCCAGGTGGCCCTGGCGGCGGCGCTCCCGGCCGCGCTTTACTACTTCGCGCTGTTCGTGATGGTCGATCTGCGGGCGGCCAAGCTCGGCCTGCGCGGGTTGCCCGCCGAAGAGCGTCCGTCGCTGGGGCCCGTGCTCCGCCGGGGATGGCCATCGCTCATTCCGGTGGCCGTGCTGATCCACCTCATGGGCGTTGTCGGATACTCGCCCGGGCTGGCCTGCTTCTGGGCGACCCTGACGGTCGTGGTGGTCGGCCTGGCCCGCCGCACGCTCCCTCTGGCCGTGATGCTGAAGACGCTGGCTGACGGCGCCCTGGCCGCTCTCGAAGTCGTCATGGCGGTTGCCTGCGTCGGCGTGATCATCGGCATCGTCGTGCTGACGGGAATCGGCCTCAAGCTCTCCACGCTGCTCCTCGACGCCTCGGGTGGCAACCTGCTGGTGCTGCTGGTACTGACCATGCTGGCCTCGCTCGTCCTCGGCACGGCGTTGCCCACGACCGCCACCTACGTGCTGCTGGCTGTCCTGGTAGCGCCGGCGATCGTGAAGTTCGGGGTGCCGGTGCTGGCCGCCCACCTGTTCGTCTTCTACTTCGGCGTGATCGCCGATATCACGCCCCCCACGGCGCTGTGCGTGTTCGTGGCGTCGAACATTGCCGGCGCGCCATTCCAGCGCACCTGCTGGCTCGCCTGCCGGCTCGCCCTGGCCGGATTCATCCTGCCGTTCTTCTTCGTGTACGGGCCGGGGCTGGTCCTGATCGGAAGCTGGGGCACCGTGGGGCTGGCCGCGGCCACCGCCACCCTGGGGGTGGTCGCGCTGGCGGCGGCCATGGAGGGGCACCTGCTGCGGCCGCTTGCCTGGCCGGACCGCGCGGCGGCCGTCGCGGCCGCGCTGCTTCTGATTCACGCTGGCTGGCTCACCGATCTGCTGGGCGGCGCTATCCTGGTGGTCGTAGCGGCCCGCCAGCTCGGCGGCCAGCGGCCCCTGCCGGCCCCCCACCTTTGACAACGCCGGGGACTGTGATATGGGATGCGTCCTGACATGAGTGCGGCGACGACGAAGTGGGTCGGCCGTCCCGTCCGTCGGGTGGAGGATGCGCGCCTGCTCACGGGTCGCGGGACCTTCATCGACGACCACCCGCCGACCGGTGGCGTCCATCACGCGGCGATCGTGCGCTCGCCCCACGCCCACGCCCGCCTCCTCGGCTACGACGTGGCCGCCGCGCTGGCCATGGAGGGTGTGGTCGGCGTGATCACCGGCGAGGATGTGGCAAAGTCGACTCGCCCGTTCTCGGTCGGCGTCACCGCGCCCGTCCGTTACTACTGCGCGGCCACCGACAAGGCGCGCTTTGTCGGCGAGCCGGTGGCGGTCGTGGTGGCCCGCGACCGCTATCTGGCCGAGGACGCTGCCGAGGCGGTGACGGTGCGCTACGAGCCGCTCCCGGTTGTTACCGATCCCGAGCGGGCGCTGGAGCCCGACGCCCCGGTGCTGCACGAGGCCGTGGGGACGAACCTGGCCGGTCACCGCCGGCTCGTCTACGGCGACCCCGATCGAGCCTTCGGCGAGGCGGACGTCGTCATCCGCGAGCGCTTCCGGTTTCCCAAGTACGGCTCGACGCCGATCGAGACCTACGGGATCATCGCCCGCTGGGACCCACTGGAAGGCGTCCTCACCGTCTGGTCCAACTTCATGGGGCCCTTCATCATGCACCCGCTCACGGCGCGAGTGCTCGGGCTGCCCGAGAACAAGCTGCGCTTCATCGTGCCCCCCGACATCGGAGGGTCGTTCGGGATCAAGACCAGCATCTACCCCTACATCGCCCTCGTCGGGCTGGCCGCCATGAAGACGGGCGTGGTGGTGAAGTGGATCGAGGACCGGCGTGAGCACTTGCTGGCCTCCTCGAGCGGTACTGACCGGATCGCCGAGCGCGAGCTGGCTGCCCGCCGCGATGGCACCGTGCTGGGCATGCGCTTCAAGTGGTTGGACAACGTCGGCGGCTACATCCGCAGCCCCGAGCCCGGCTGCTCCTTCCGTCCCACGGGGAACTTCGTCGGGCCCTATGGCTTCCAGCATCTGGAGGTCGATGCCTCGGTCGTCATGACCAACAAGAGCCTGACCGGTCCCAACCGCGGCTATGCCTGCGGCCACCTGTACTTCGAGACCGAGGGCATGATGGACCGCCTGGCCGAGCGCCTGGGCCTCGACCCCGCCGAGGTGCGGCGGCGCAACCTGCTCCGCCCGGAGCAGATGCCATATCGCACGCCGACGGGGGGGCTCTACGACAGTGGAGACTACCCCGCGGCCTTCGACCGGGCGCTGGAGCTGGCCGGATACTCGGAGCTGCGGCGTCGGCAGGCCCGGGCCCGCGCGGAGGGGCGGTCGTTCGGCATCGGCATCGCCCTGGCCGTCGATCCCTCGGTCTCGAACATGGGCTACGTGGCGACGGCGCTCGACCCCCAGTTTCGCGCCAAGCCTGAATACCTGCCAAAGTCGGGCGCCGTGGACGCGGCCACCCTCAAGATCGATCCGCTGGGGCGGGTGACCGCCATCCTGGCCACGACGCCGCAGGGCCAGGGGCATCAGACCATCGTGGCCCAGATCGTGGCCGACGAGCTCGGCCTGGCCCCGGACGACGTCACCGTGGTCGACGAGATGGACACGTTCACCCGGGTGTGGTCGATCTCGTCGGGGACGTACTCGAGCCGTTTCGGGTCGGTGGGCACCAGCGCGGTGGCGCTGGCCGCGCGCAAGCTCAAGCGCAAGCTCTGCGAGTACGCGGCGCACCTCATGGACGTTCCCGCCGATCAGGTGGAGTTCAGCCAGGGGGCGGTCCGCCGCACGAACGCCAAGGGCCCCGCCTACTCCATCAAGGATCTGGCCGGGCGCGGCCACTGGCACACGGACTCGCTCCCGGCCGGCATGGAGCCCGGTCTGCAGGCCACCGCCGTCTTCGGATTCTCGGGGGCCAAGGCGGTGGATGCCGAGGACCGCGTGAACTCCTCCAACACCTACGGCTTCATCGCCGAGGTCATGGCAGTCGAGGTCGATCTCGAGACGGCGGCGATCACGATCCTCCGGTACGTGACCGTGCACGACGCAGGTACGATCATCAATCCCATGATCGCCGAGGGCCAGATTTACGGTGGCGCGCTTCATGGCCTGGGGGGAGCCCTGTACGAAGAGTTGCGGTACGACGAGAGCGGCCAGCTCCTGACCGCGACGTTCATGGATTACCTGGTGCCGACGGCCACCGAGGCGCCGGTGATCGACATCGCCCATGTCGTGTCCCCCTCGCCGCTCACGCCGCTCGGCTCCAAAGGGCTGGGCGAATCCTCCTCGATGACGGTGCCGGCGGTCATCGCCAACGCTGTGAGCGACGCGCTGGCTCCGCTGGGTGTGAGGATCACCGAGTTACCGATGACGCCGGACCGGCTCTGGCGGCTGATCAGGCAGGCCAGGAAGCCCACCTAGGATGAAGCCGCCGCGCTTCGAATATCACGCCCCGACCACCACCGAGGAGGCGCTCGGCCTGCTGGCGCGCTACGGTGGCGAGGCCAAAGTCCTGGCCGGAGGACAGAGCCTCATGCCGCTCTTGAACTTCCGGCTCGTCCGGCCGGCCGCCCTGATCGACCTCAACCGCATCGCCGCCCTGGCCTACATCCGCGAAGTGGACGGGCAGGTGAGGTTCGGCGCCATGACCCGCCAGCGCGCCGTCGAGTTCTCACCCGTCGTCCGCCAGCGCCTGCCGCTCCTGACGGAAGCGACGCGTTGGGTAGGCCACCTGCCCATCCGCACGCGGGGCACGATCGGCGGCTCGATCGCGCACGCCGACCCGGCGGCGGAGTATCCGGCCGTTCTCACGGCGCTGGATGGGGAGGTCGTCGCCCGCAGCGCCCGCGGGGAGCGCACGCTGCGTCCCCGCGATCTCTTCCAGACGTACCTGACCACGACCCTGGAGTCAGACGAGATCCTCACCGAGGTCCGGCTGCCCGCGATGCCAGCCGGCGCCGGCTACGCGTTCGAGGAATTCGCGCGTCGCCATGGCGACTTCGCCATCGTCGGAATCGCCGCCCTCATCGCGCTGGAGGGGCGACGGGTGGTCCGGGCCCGACTGGCCACGGCCGGGGCGCATCCCGTGCCCTGCCGCCTGCGGGCTGCGGAAGAGATTCTCGAGCGCGACGGCCTGAATGATGAGGCCATCGCGGCAGCGGCGGCCCGGGCCGGAGAGCTGGTCGAGCCGGACTCGGACATCCACGCCTCTGCCGACTACCGCCGTCATCTCACGGGCGTGCTCACGGCGCGCGCGTTGAAGCGGGCCCGAGCCCGGGCCGGAGAGCGTTAGATGCCCGGCCCCGTCGCGGTACGTCTGACCATCAATGGCACGCCCCGCGAGGGGCGATGCGAGCCGCGGAAGCTGCTGGTGGATTTCCTGCGCGAGGACCTCGGGCTCACCGGCACCCATGTCGGCTGCGAGCACGGTATCTGCGGTGCGTGCACGATTCTCGTGAACGGTGAGGCTGCCCGCTCCTGCATCATGCTGGCCGTGCAGGCCGAGGGAAGCGAGATCGTCACCGTGGAGGGCCTGGCGCGCGACGGGCGTCTGCACCCGCTGCAGGAGGCGTTCCGCGAGCACCACGGCCTGCAGTGTGGGTTTTGCACGCCAGGTATGCTGCTGGCCGCTCTGGATTTTCTCCGGATGCATCCCGATCCCACCGAGAGCCAGATTCGCGAGGGTCTCTCGGCGGTGCTCTGCCGCTGCACGGGCTATCAGGGGATCGTCAATGCGGTGAAGGCCGCGGCGCCCGTGCTGCGGGGGGGTGAGCACCGGCCGTGACCGCCCGCTACCTCGAGCCCGACATCGAGACCGCCCCCCGCGAAACCTTGCGCCGGCTGCAGACTTCCCGCCTGGGGGACCAGGTGTCCCACGCCTACGCTCACAGCCCCTTCTATCGAGCGAAACTCGACGCGGCCGGCGTCACGCCCGGACAGATCAAGACCCTGGATGACCTGACGCGGCTGCCCTTCACGACCAAGGACGAGCTCAAGCAGGACCAGGCCGAGCACCCGCTGTGGGGCACGCTGCTGGCGGTGGACTTCGCGCAATGCCTGCGCGTCCACATGACCTCGGCCACCACGGGCCGCCCCCTGGCCTTCCTCGACACCAAGGACGACTGGTACGGCTTCTATCACTCGTATGCGCGCTCGCTCTGGGCCTTCGGGATCCGGCCGAGCGACATGGTCATGGCGGCCTTCTCCTATGGGCCGTGGATCGGCTACTGGTCCGGCTTCTACGCCGCCCAGGACCTCGGGTGCCTGGTGTTTCCCGCGGGTGGACTGTCCACCGATCAGCGCATCGACGCGCTGCTGACGTATCCGATCACCGTGCTGGGGTGCACGCCGTCCTATGCCCTGTTCCTGGCCGAGCAGGCCCAGAAAAAAGGCATCGACCTCGGCCGTCAGGCCAGGATCCGCATCACCTGGCACACCGGCGAGCCGGGAGCCTCGATCCCCGCCACCAAGGCCCGCATCGAGGCCGCCTTCGGAGCCCGGGCCTTCGACCTGCCCGGGCTCACCGAGATCGCGGCCTGGGGCTTCGAGTGTGACGCCCGGGCCGGCCTCACCCACGTCCATGAGGACTACTGCTACCCCGAGGTCCTCGACGAGCACGATCGACCGGTGAAGCCGGGTGAGCGGGGCGAGCTTGTGTTCACCAGCCTCTACCGCAAGGCCATGCCACTGCTCCGTTACCGGACGCGCGACATCGTGCAGCTCGCCGATCGGCCCTGCCCGTGCGGCCGCACGCTCGTGGCATTCGAGGGTGGCGTGTTGGCCCGGTTGGACGACATGAAGAAGGTGCGAGGGATCATCGTCTATCCCCGCCGGGTCGAGGAGATCGTGCGGGTCCACCGCGGCGTAGACGAGTTCCAGATCGTCTTCCGTCGCACGGAGGGGCTCGACGACATCTTGGTTCGCATCGATCCGGCCCCGGCGCTCGGACTCGGCGAGCGCGAGGGCCTGCAGCGTGCGCTGGGCGAGGACCTGCGCCTCGGGCTGGGCATTCGGGTGAGCGTGGAGCTGACCGAGCCCGGCGGCCTGCCGCGCTGGGACCACAAGGCCCGGCGAGTCCGGGACGAGCGCAGCGAGGTGCCCTTCTAGAGGGGGGATTCCGCCCGCGTATGATTGGGGCACGCCTGCCACGGCGGGAGGATGCGCGCTTTCTCACCGGCCAGGGCCAGTACGTCGCGGATCTGGCCCGGGCCGGTACGCTCCACGCCGCCTTTCTCCGAAGTGCTCACGCCCACGCCTCGATCCTGCGCCTCGACGTCACCAGGGCCCGCCAGGCCGCCGGAGTGGTGGGGTGCTTCACCGCTGCCGATCTGGCCGGTCGCGTTCGGCCGCTCGTGGCGCCATCACGCATGAAGACCTATCGACCCACCCGGTTCCCGGTTCTCGCCGAGGGCCGAGTCCGCCACGTGGGCGAGGCGATGGCCGTCGTGGTCGCCGAGAGCCGCTACGCGGCGGAGGATGCCCTGGACCTGATCGAGGTGGAATACGCCCCGTTGCCGGTGATAGCGGATCTGACCGAGGCGCTGGCGCCATCGGCTCCGCTCGTACATCCGGCAGCGGGCAGCAACGCCCTTGTCACCCGCACGTTCAGCCAGGGCGACGCGGCGGAGGCGCTGGCCGGCGCCGGCTGCGTGGTCCGCGATCGCTTCCGCTTCCATCGCCACGCCGGCATCACTATGGAGAATCGCGCCTGTCTGGCCGAGCACCGCCCGACCGAGGGCCTGCTGACGTTGTGGACCTCCACCCAGGTGCCGGGGATCGTTCGCGATGCGCTGGCCGAGGTTCTCGACGTGCCCGCCCACCGCATCCGGGTCGTTGCCCCTGACGTCGGTGGGGGCTTCGGCATCAAGACCGTCGTCTATCCCGAGGAGGTCGCGGTATGCGCCCTGGCCATGGCCCTGGGGCGGCCGGTCACGTGGGTGAGCGATCGCCGCGAGGATCTGCTGAGCAGCACCCAGGCCTGGGACGAGCTTATCGACGCCCAGCTGGGCGTGGGCGCCGACGGCGCGATCCTCGGGCTCTCGGCGCGCGTTCTCGCCGACATCGGCGCCTACTCCATCTACCCGTGGACAGCGAGCATCGAGGTGATCCAGGTCGTCTCGTTCCTGCCCGGCCCCTACCGCGTGCCCCATTACCACGCCGAGGCCCTCGGCGTGGCCACCAACAAGGCGCCGATGGGTCCGTACCGGGGCGTGGGTCGCCCGGTGTCGGTATTCGTGATGGAAGCTCTGCTCGACCGGGCGGCGCGGGCCCTGGACATGGACCCCGTGGAGATCCGCCGCCGTAATCTCATCCGCCCGGAAGAGCTGCCCTACCGTTCGCCCTCCGGCATCGTGTGGGACAGCGGTGCCTTTCACGAGTCTCTGGCCCGCGCCTGCGACGCCGCCGACTACGAAGCCCTCCGGGCCGAGCAGAGCCGGGCCCGGGCCGCCGGGCGCCATCTGGGCATCGGGCTGGCCGCGTACGTCGAGCTGACCGGCGTGGGCTCGGCCATCCCCGTCTCGCCCGGCGCCGACATCGCCACCGGCACCGAAGGTGCCACGATCCGCGTCGATTCCGACGGTGGAGTCACGGCGATCTTCGGCCTGGCCAGTCACGGGCAGGGCCACGAAACCTCGCTGGCCCAGGTGGTGGCGGCCGAGCTCGGGGTGCGCATGGACGATGTGCGGGTCGTCCATGGCGACACGGCGCTGAGCCCGCACGGCACCGGCACCTACGCGAGCCGCAGCGCGGTGCTCGGCGGCGGCGCGGCGATCCTCGCTGCGCGGAGCATCCGCGACAAGGCCCTGACCATCGCCGCCCACCAGTTCGAGGTGGCGCCAGCCGACCTGGAGCTGGCCGACGGCGTGATACGCGTGCGGGGCGTGCCCGATCGGTCGATCTCCCTGGCCCAGATCGCCGCCGCCGCCTACGCTGGGGGCAAGCGCCTGCCTCGGGGCCTGGAGCCGGGGCTCGAGGCCACACGCTTCTACGATCCCTACTTCGGCACGGCCTCGAGCGCCACGCACCTGGCGCTGGTCGAGGTGGATCCGGCCACCTGCGCGATCAGCGTGCTTCGTTACCTCGTGGTCGAGGACTGCGGCCGTCTCATCAACCCCCTGATCGTGGAAGGGCAGGCCATCGGCGGTGTCGTGCAGGGCATCGGCGCCGCCTTGCTCGAGGAGCTCGTGTACGCCGAGGATGGGCAGCTCCTCAGCGGCAGCCTCATGGATTACCTGGTTCCGACGGCCGCCGAGGTGCCGACGGTAGAGGTCCTGCACGTGGAGATCCCGTCCCCCACGACGCTGGGCGGTTTCAAGGGTGTGGGGGAGGGAGGTACGATCGGCGCGCCAGCCGCCATTGCCAACGCCGTGGCCGACGCCCTGGCGCCACTAGGGGTGACCATCACCGAGCTGCCGGTCACCGGGGAGCGCCTCTTCCGGCTGTTGGCTAACGCGAGGAGATCGATCGCGCCGCGACCGACCTGATCGCCGCGGCAGCCCGCTGCTCCACGACCGCCACCGCCTCCTGGAGGCTCGCCCACGCCACCGTCGTGAACCAGACGCCGGCCGGCGAGCGTTCGAAGCGAACGGCGGCCTCGATCTGGGCGCTGCCCAGACCACGGTACGCGAAGAGCGTCGCCGTCACCAGCCAGAAGCGGGTGCGCTCCTCGGACCGGAGGTTGGCGTCCTCCTCGTCCTCGTGGATCACGGAAGAGCTGGCCAGCGGGAGAACCGCCCGTCGCATGGCCTGCCGCAGGGCGCGCTCCAGGGCCAGGTGGCGATCGGCCCCGCGGCCCGAGCGCTCCAATTGCTGGATCAGGCTCAAGTGCGGAAGCTTGGGGTTAGCCTCCGCGAGGCTGGTCACGAAGCGGCGGTACAGGCGTTGGTTCGCGGGTTTGGCGGCCTCGATCTCGGCCTCTCGGATTCTCAGGTGCTCGCCCGAGCGGAGCCAGGCGAGCACTGCGGGGAGATGCTCGGTGTCGAGCCGGCGGGCGAGCGCGGTGGTCGTGGCGGAGGCCACGACGTCCCGACGAAACACCGGGCCCAGTGCCGCCCAGGCGGCGTTGGGCTCACGGGTCGACCAGGCCAGGCGGGCGAGGTCACCCTGAGCGCCGCGCATGAGGTCTTCCACGTAACGATCGATGCCGGCCAGCTCTATGAGCTCGCGAGCAATGCCGCGGCCGTCCTCACGCCCCGCTCCGGGGGTCGAGGGTAGCTCCGCCGGCCCCGGTCTCGCCGCGGCCGGAGGAGGCGGTTGGCGGCTCGGCGCCGCCGCGGTCGGGGGAGTCGGGGCCTGTGAGGGCGCCGGATCCGGCGAGGGCTGGACGGCGATAGGTGCCGCTGGGGGTTCCACCCGGCGTCGGCGCGCGGCCGGGTTCAGATTTTCCAGCGTGGGCGGCGCCGGTTGCGGCGGTCGATCCCCATAGTGAACGCCGCCCTGCTCATCGACCCACCGGTAGGGCTGGGCGAGTGCTGGCGCCGCGAGAAGTGCGGCCAGCAGCCCCAGGGCGAGTGCTCGCCTCACGGGCGCACCAGGCGGGTGAGCGCGGTACTGTCGGCGGTCTGGCCGTGAGCCTGCAGGTCACGGGCCAGCGCGAGGATGTACTCGCGGTCGTGGGGGTACTCGCGCAGGTGCGCTTCCGCCTCGGCGCGGAGCTCGCGCCAGCGCCGCTCGCGGGAGAGCGCCGAGATCATGGCCTTGCGCATGCCCGCCGCGGTGGGCAGGGTAGTGAGCACTCGTTTGGCGTGCTCGCCGTGGTCGACGGTGATCGCGTGGACCCAGGGGACGCCGAACCAGCCGGCGTGCATGTTGATGACCACCGGTTGCTCCGGGCGTGCGGTCGAGAGCGAAATCTCGTCACGCCCCGGTGATAGCACGATACGCTCGGTCCGACCGGGCGGCTGCCGATCGCGCACATCGGCCCAGCTGAACTCGCCCAGGCCGAACGGCAGCTCGATGCCGCCGAGGGCCACGATTTCGACCCGCCGTTGCACGGGGGCCGAGGCGTCGAGCATCCCGTTATAGGTGAGGGCCAAGCCGGCCCCGAACGCCATCACGAGCAGGGCCACGGCCAGCCGATCCAGCAGTCGCCCGCCCGCCCGGAAGAGGCTGAAGTGGCCCAGGGTCCGCTCCAGGATCACGAGCAGGACCACGAAAGCCAGGGTGGCGGCGCCCACGACGAAGACGAGGCGGAGGGCTGCCGCCGACAGTGCGCCGACAGTGGCCAGGGCGCGCTGCACGACAGGATTCGGAAGCGGGGTGTCGGCGGCGGCCTGGAAGACCGGCGAGAAGAAGCTGACGATGATGAGGTTGATCACGAGCAGGAGAAGATAGGTATCGGCATGACCGGCCAGGGGACGGAGCCCGCGAGACGGGGTTGCCAGGACGAGGCGCTCCACGACGAGCAGCACGGCGAGTACGAGCAGAGCGAGCACCGCGGCGGCGGCCAGCGTGAACCACTCGCCGGGCAGCCGGTAGGTGGCCAGGGCCCGACGGCTGTATTCGGTGAGCCCGACGAGCAGGACGGCCACGAGCACCCGCAGGCCGAGGATGCGACGCAGGCCTCCCGACAGCGTCACGTGCCCCTCCGCTGGCGACGGAGGTCCGCCGCTCGCTTGCTATGCTCGGCCGCCCGTTCACGCTCGCCAACGGCCAGGGCAGCCCGGGCCAGGCGCTCGTGGGCCGCCGCGTTTCGCGGATCGACGTCGATCGCGCGCTCCATGAGGACCAGCATGGTGCGCGCGTCGCCGAACCAGCGCAGCAGCACGTGCTCGAGCGGATCGAGGTAGAACGGGTCGGCGGGGGCCGCCTCGAACGCCGCGCGCACCATCCGGTACTGAAGCATCGGATCCTGTAGGCGGCGGGCCTCCACCGACGCCCACCGATAGGCCTCGGCGTGGCGGGGGTTGTGGGCGACGGCCCGCTCGAAGGCGGCCAGAGCCTCCCGGTGGTGGCCCCGCTTGTCGTGCATGATCCCGAGGACCAGGTGGGCATCGGCGGGGCGGTCGCCGGCGGCGATGGCCTGGGCCGCGTAGGCCGCGGCGATCTCGCCGTGGGCCTCATCGAAGATGCGCAGGTAGCGGTGCAGGTGGGCCAGCAGGCAGAGTGCCCGGGCCGGGCGCCCAGGCGGGGCCAGGTCTCCGGCCAGCTCCAGGACGCGGAACATGAGGGTGGCACGGGAGCCGGCGGTGCCCTGTCGCAGGGCTCGGTCGAACGCCGCGATCGCCTCGCCCGCGTCACCCTGCCGCCCGCGGGCGACGGCCGACAGCAGCAAGGCGTCGACGTCGTCGGGATTGCGGGCCAGCACCTCCCGGAGGTGGCCGAGCGCGGCCGCATACTCGCCGCGATCGAGGGCAATCTCACCGAGTGTCATGCGCGGCTCGAGCGTCGAGGGTACCAGCCGGAGCGTGGTGCGGGCGCGGCGCTCGGCTCCGGCCAGGTCACCGGCGGTGAGGGCGAACGCACCGGAGGGATCGTCGACGTACTCGATGCGACGCCAGGCCTGCAGGCCGCCACGGTAGGCCCGCGCGGCCTCGGCCCAGTCGCCCTGCAGATACAGGGCGAGTCCGCGCAGCCCGGCGCCCGAGGCCCGGAAGAAGGTGGAGCTCATCGTGCTCAGACGCTGGTAGGCGACCGCCCAGAGCGCCATGATCGCGATGGCCAGCAGGAGAACGCTCAGGCGCCGGCGCATATCCGCTTGAGGTCCGCCCAGTCCTGATCGCTGAGCAGCTGCCGGGTGGGTGTCGGCGCGCTCGTCAGGAGCTCCTTCAGCCGCTCCACACGGCCCCGGGTCGACGGATGCGTGGACAGGTATTGCCAGCCTCCCTGCGGCTCATTGTCCCGGGCCAGCACGCGCTCGAAGAAGGCGACCATCCCGGCCGGATCGATGCCGGCCTCCAGCAGCATCTGGAGCCCGCCGACGTCGGCTTCCTCCTCTGCCCGGCGACTGTAGCCGAGTGCGGCCACGACCCGCGCGCCCTCGAGCGCGAAGGTGACGGCGCCACTGAGATCACCGGCGACCGCGGCCACCATCAGGCCCGTGGACGCGTGCTGGATGATCGCGCGTGTGGTGTGGCGTTTGAGCACGTGCTGCACCTCGTGGGCGAGGACCCCGGCCAGCATCTCCGGGGTGTCCGTGCGATCGAGGAGGCCGCGCAGGACGACGATGTTGCCGCCCGGCAGGGCCAGAGCGTTGACCTCGGCCCAGTCCACGACCGTGACCCGCACGCGATAGGGCGCCGTGTCCTGCGCCGCGGTCAGCCGGGTGACGATGCTGTCGAGCATTTGCTGGCGCTCAGGATGGACGCACCGCGACTCCGGCCGCGCCATGCGGGCGAACACTTCCTCGCCGACCCGCATCTCCCAGGCCACGGGGACCAGGTGCGTGGCGACGCCGGCGATGAGCGGGATGCCCCACTGGTAGAGCGCGCCGGCCAGGCCCACCGCGGCGACCCCGGCGATCAGGGTCAGCACGCCACGCCGCCGGCGCTGGCGAGGGTCGTGGAAGCGATGGCCGGCCGGGGCCGCCGCGCGGAGGGCCGTGAGCAGGGCAAGGTCCTCGATGATCAACGACTCCGCCGCCTCGCCGCCCCGCTCCAGCCGTATCGGCTCCCCGGCGTACGCGCCCTGCGTCTGCCGGATCTCGGCAAACGGCCAGTGATAGGTTGGGCCGTCGTCGGTGGTGATGTCCAGGCCGAGCCGGCCCACGCACACGGTAGCGGCGCGGCGGTCGGCCCGGCGGCCGTCGAGATAGTGCCCGCGCCAGCTCATCCGATGTCGAGATCGGCCTGGAGCAGGCCGAGAAGACCCTCGCCCGTCGCCGACGCGGGCTGGGCTTCCTGCTGGATGGCGGCCAGATCGACGGCGCCCTCCAGGGTCAGATGGCGGCACCAGAAACGTGCGATGCGGACGGTCGCCCACGGCCAGCCCAGGCCGAGCGTGAACACGATCAGCAGCACGTTGCCGAGCCGCAGCCGGAACAATCCCCAACCCGTGATCGTCGCGCGGAATCGCCCGGTGAGGAGGGTCGTGTGGTTCCAGAAGTAGCGCCGCTGCCGGGCGATGTACCAGAACCAGACGAACCCCAGCGTGGGCAGGGTCAGGAGCAGCGCGTAGACGAAGTCGGCGAGCAGTTCGGCCCCCCGGCCGTCGAAGTTGAAGCGCGCGGTGCCGAAGTGCGAATGCCGGGCCAGGAAGGCCTGGTTGCGCGTGGCGAAGACGGGGTAGTAGAGGCCGAGGGTCACCATGGTGAGCAGCGCCCCCACCACGTAGATGCGAACGAACTCCACGGGGCGTCCTCGGAAGGAAAACCGGATGCCCCGCCACGACGTGCGGCTCAGCCGATAGCGGCGGGCCCCGACCCGAGCCACCGGGATGATGAGGGTCACGAGGGCGTAAGCCGCGACCGACGTCGCCACGGTGAGGGCCCGCCCCGCGTCGAGGAAGTGCGGCACGTACTGCAGCGCGGCCAGTGGCAGGCCGAAGACGATGATGGCCTTGATGAAGCCGAGCAGCATCTCCAGGCCGCGGCCGTGGAAGGCAAAGCGATCGCCCGCGAGCTCGGTCTGAGCGAAGAGGTACCGCCGGACACGGGCCTTGGCCCAGAAGGAGTAGGCACCGAGGGTCAGGAGTGTGAGGAACACGTTGACGATGTGAATGCCGAGCAGCGACCCGGCGCGGCCACGGAACACCACATGGTGCGTCCCGCCCGTTCGCCGCGGAGCGGCGATGGGAGGCCGTTCGAGCGTGATGCTCACCGGAGAGCGACCGCGAATGAGGGGAGCGAGCGGGGACCCACGCGCGCGCGAGAGAGCAAGGCATGGGCCAGCCTTCTAGTGCTCGCGTGCTAGTGGGCAAGTGACCGGAAAGCCTCGGACTTTCCGGGGCGTACGACCGGCCCGCGCGGGGAAGCGGCCGCCGCAGGTGACACGTCTCGAGCGACCCCCGTGCCAGGCCGGCAATGACCTCCGCTAGCGACGCCGCTGCTACCGCGGAGGCGGGAGGGGTTGCGCCTCCGGGGCGGCCCGCATGATGTGCAGCTCGAGAACGTCGTACGTCGCCATCCCCTGGCTCCGCAAGCGCTCGTGTTCGGCCTCGCTGAGCCGATGACGGATGACGAGGTGCGTCTCCGTGATCTTCGAGACCTGCCCCCAGCCGGGAATCTGAGTGCCGACGGTGACCTCGTGGACCTGGCCGGCCCCGAGCTCGACCCGGCCGTTGGGCGTACCCGGACTGGGACCCAGGTAGCGAAGCTCCTGGGCGTGCCCGGCGATCGCTGACCCGAGCCACAGGGCGCAGAGCCACGCTGCCCGCCAGGTCTTCATCGCTGACACCTCCTACTCCGGAGCAAGATCACCGGGCACCTCCGTCACGGCCGGGGGCAGCGTGAAGGTCTGGGGAAAGCAGGACGACCCGGTCGACGTCGTGGTGGCGGTCCCGTGGAGGAACCGCAGGCCGCGAAACTGGAGGGGAAGAAACGAAGTCTGCCTGATGATCTCACCGTTGAAGTCCAGCCCCAGGGTGTTGAAGATGCCGCCCAGCCGGAAGAAGCGCAGAAAGCGGCGGCGAAGCTGTCCGGTCGAGGTGTCCAGGAGCTCGTCGGTCAAGATCCCGACGTCATACCCGAACTGATCCTGGAGCAGGACGAAGCGGCCATATTGGCCTCCGGTCATCTCGGGGATGCGGAGATCGAAGCGCTGGGCAGAGGGAGTCGTCCGAACGTTGGCCAGGTCGACCTTCACCAGGACGTCGCGCTCGTTGTGCGGCCCGAAGAGGTCCGCGAGCCCATCGCCATTCAGGTCCCGGGCGGCGGGCGGCAGGCCAGCCACGAAGTAGGGTTGACCGGCGAAGCAATCGTAGTCGGTGGCGTTGATCACGACCACAGGGTCGGGCTCCGGAATGTCCTTGCCTCCCACTGCCACCGCATCGGCTTCCTGGCCCAGCGCTCCCCGATAGACGACGGTGAGGAAGAGATCGGCCGAATTGGTCGGCAGCGGCTGGGCGCTGAAGTCGAAGCTCACTTCCTGCAAGGTGTCGGTCAGGACGATGGCCTGAGGGGCCGAGACGGCCGTGAAGCGGGTCTCCGAGAGCGGGGCCAGCGGCTCGTCGAAGAGGTTGCCGGGCGAGATCCGATACTGCACGACGGCAACGAGGGTACCGGCCCCGGCGATCTCGTCGGGAGTCGCGTTGCGGACCTTGAAGCGCAAGGTCGAGAAGGCCCCGGTGTTGCCCGCGGTGAACGGGGCCCGGGCGTAGACGAAGCGATCGGGCGGGGCGATCTCGATCTGGCCCCGGAAGAAATAGTCGAGCACACCCCGCGCATAGCCCACCGCGCGAGGCAGCATCTCCAGAGCCGTCGCCGCCCATACGTGTTCATCCACGCACGCGATGGTCCGGGGTTCGAGGACTCCATCCTGCCGCGCCCCTTCGTCGAGCGCGCACTCGGCCAGCACCGGGTCGACAGGAAGGCCACCGTCGGCCGCGCGGCCGGTCGTCGGGTGCGTCTGTTTCCTGAGGTAGGCGCGCGGGCGGCCGGTGAGGGGCGCCGGGTGGGTCGAGGGTTCCAGGCGATCGAGCGATGGGAATGGATAGTTGCGCCCGGGCATCCCCTGGCTGGCCGTGTCCTCGCTGAGGAAGTTGGCGTTGGCGAACTCCGCGATGCCGATGGCGGGATGGAGCGTGACGGAGGGGTCGGCGCCGGTGTAGGTGTCAGTGTCAATGAGGCGGGCGATGGGAACGCGGGCGACGCTGTCGCCCGTCGGATGCTGGAGCATCGTCGC
This sequence comes from Candidatus Methylomirabilota bacterium, assembly GCA_036556905.1. Lineage (GTDB taxonomy): Bacteria > Methylomirabilota > Methylomirabilia > Rokubacteriales > CSP1-6 > 40CM-4-69-5. Next base: position 31,560 of record DATBIM010000040.1, on the reverse strand, counting down.
GTCGAACCCGATTGGCGGGTCGAGGTAGTCACGAATGAAGGTGCTTTCCGCCGACGACTCCCGGCGACCGTGCTGAGCCTCGGCCCAGTACTCGTAGCTGCCATAGAGCGATCCCAGCGGGTGGATGTCGTTGCGCGTGTGCTCCGGCACCGAGGCGTCGACCACGAGGTGCATGACGTGGCCGAGGGTGCGAAAGGTATCGGCGAACTCCTGTTCCTGCTGGAGGCGCATCTCCTCACTGGTCACCCTGAAGGTCAGGCCCCGGTAGTAGCGATCCCGCGCTCTCGGCCAGGCCCACTCCTGGTCGGTCTGTTGCATCCACCGGATGGAGGATTCGAACAACGGAGGAGCCTGAAGGCCGGCAGTGTCCCAGGGGCGGAGGGGGTCGTGAAAGTGGCGAAGGAAGCGAAGCCCATCGTCTTCTCGACGACCGCCGATCCGTAGCCACTCGAGGACGTCCCCTCCACGTAGCGGCTCCTGGAATCCTCTGAGAAAGCCGAGGCGGCGGGTGAGCAGGTCGTGGAATGCGGAGTAGCGGGCGGCCTGGTGATTGATCAGCTCATGGGTGGCTTCGTTCAGCGCCACGGCGGGCGTCTGGCCCAGGCCGGCGAAGACGAGCGCGAAGAGCAGGATGCCACGCACCGTGTGGTTCATCGTTGGTCTCCTGGTGCCGGTCCGATCTGACCGAGCCCCAGCATCGTTCTCTCGATGTTGATCGCCCGCAGGAATCCCGGCATGTGTTCGTCGGGGACACCTCCGGGACGCGCCCGGCGCTTGGTCATGAGTTCCCGGCGGGTCTTGAGCCGGCGCATTCGGATCTCGGTGGGGTCGACGAACGCCTGCCCCCCCGGGGGGGTCACCTGCTCGCTCTGTTCTACGTACCCGGGCGCGAACAGCACGATCTCGGCGGGGAGGATGCGGAAGCTGAAGAACGGAGGGGACCGCCGCGGGGTGGTGAAGCGTCCCTCCGCGTCCGTCGTCGTCTCCCGGGAGTCGAAGAATCGCCGCTGGCCCTGAACCGGATTGGGGACGTGTTCCCACCAGATCACCAGCACCGCCACACCGACGATGGGCTCGTTCGTCTCGACGTCCACGATCCGGGCCCGGAACGGTCCCCACTTCTCGACGGCGTCAGCCCCGGCGGGCGGAGAGCCCAGCAGCAGCATCCCGAGCACGGCGGTAACCGCGAGTCTCGGTAGCACGCCCGCGCCCGTCACAGCAGGGAAAGTCGCCAGGCGCCGTCACGATCGCGGCGCAGGCCCACCTGGCTCCGAGCCGTCTCGCCCCGGTGCTCGCACAGGACCCAGTAGATGACCTCGTCCGGGGCCTCGACCACCGGGTTGGGATCCAACCGGCAGTGGGCCATCTCGCTCGCCATCTGCAGCAGGTCCTCCCGCGTGTGGGGTCCCGGGAACAGGTGCTGCCGCTCCGAATGCACGTGCGTCCGGGCGCCCTCGAGATCACCGACGATGAGGGCGGTCCAGAATCCCCTCCAGATCGTTTGCGCCTGGCCGAGCAGGGGGCTTGTCTCGGAGGGCGACGGCGCCGGGCCGGGCGGCAGCCCGCCCGGGACGGCGAGCTGAAGGCTCAGGAGGAGGCAGCGGATGGTGAGCCGACGCAGGGGTGTCTGCACCACGGTGCCTAGAAGCGTCGCAGCCGCCAGAGTCCGTCCCGATCGAGCTGGAACCATACGGCGAACGAAAGTGTCTGGCCGTCCCGGTCCCGCAGCATTTCGTACTGAGCGCCACCGGACCCCACCTCGACCAGCTGGATCGTGGTCATGTGAGTATCGATGCTCGCCAGCGTGGTCGGACTGAAGCGAGTGAGCTGGTCGACGTAGGCGGCGCGCGTCCCGCTGTGGATGAACGTGGAGGCTCGCGCCAGGTCTCGTGCCCGCAGGGCGTCTTTGAGGCCGTGCCAGATTGCCTGCAGGCGGGCGTCGAGCGCGGCCTGATCCGACACCTGGACCACGGTGGCCGCGGTGTAGACCCCTCCTCGCTCATCGGTGACCCGCACGGTGGCCGTATGGATCCCGGGCTGCAGGTACGTGAACGTCTGTCCGTCCAGGCTCGAGCCCGCGAAGTCGATAGCGCCGTCGCCGTCGAAATCCAGGGCCATGGTGAGGGCCGGGATCAGGCTCGACAGGCTGAACCCGACGGCGAGCGGCGCTACGCCGCCAGCCGGGCTCGCCTGCAGACGCAGCCGAGGCTCCAGCGTGGAGAGTTGGACAGTCACCGGAATCGTGTCGGCCCCGATGTCGCCGGAGGAGTCCACGGCCCGGGCCGTCAGGCCGATCAGCTCCGGATTCACGGGCACCAGCGCGGCGAACTGACCGACCTCGACGAGGGCGGGGACACCATTGACCGTCACGCCCACGTTCGCGCCGGGCCGCGTCTGTACGGTGCCGCGCACGATGACGGTCGGCTCGGTCAGAATGCTGCCGGGCGCTGGTGAGAGGATTCGGATTTCACAGGACTGCCTGCTCTCGACCCTGACCTCGATGGCGGCGCCAGGCTTGCTGCGGAGGTGAACCTGCAGGCGGTTGTCCTCGAGAAGGTTGTGGAGGGGGCGCTCGACCCTGGCGACTCGCTGGTGGAAGTCCCGCTCGTGGACGACCTCGATCCCATTGAGGACGATCGAGCCGCTGCGCACGCGATCGTGGCGTCCGGGGCCATTGAGGACGACCAGGCGGAAGGTGCCGGTCGGATCGCAGACGGAGAACGTATCGAAGACGGTGACGGGCGGTCCGGCTGTCCGGACGTACTGCTTGGCAAAGATCGGGGTGAACGTGCCACCGGCGACGGGCGAGGCGGGGAGCAGGAGGAGCAGGGCTGGTGTCAGGAGCCGAGCCGTGCGGCGAGGCGAGCCGTTCATCGAGCCCAGCCAGACGCAAGGAGCTGGCCAGGCGTGCCGTGGTCCCGATCACGTCATCCAAGTATCGACGCCGACGTTCGCTTTGCCCCGATCGGCCATGCGGACGCGCCGCGCAACGCAGGGCCCAGGTGCACGGCGAGCCGGGCACCTATCCAGCGAGCAGGGCGCCCGGCCGGTGGGCGGGGCGGGTCGGCCGCTCAGGCGGGGCCGAAGGCGATGGTGGTGTGGCCGTTCCTCGTGAGTGGGCGGAAGCGCACGGCCAGGCCGACGGCAACCTGCTCGAGCGGGATGTCGACCACGCGTCCGAGAAGCTGGACGCCGTCCCGGAGCCGGACGACGGCGATGGCATAGGGAGCGTCGGCGGCGTGCGCGGGCGGCGGCACCCGGATGATCGTGTACGAGGCGATCGTCCCTTCGCCCGACAACGCCACCGCGTGCCAGTCATGGGTCCCACACGCAGGACAGAACTCCTTGGGCGGGATGGCCAGCTGGCCGCACGTTCCGCAGCGGATGCCCGTCAGCGTGCCGGCCCGGACGCCGTCGAAGAAGCTCTTGATCGTGATTCCTGGCTCACTCACGACCGAAAAGGCTCACGAGGACGGTGGCGGTGTTGCCGCCCAGCGTGTGGGTGAGGCCGACCCGGGCGCCGTCCACCTGCCGCGCACCCGCCTCGCCCCGGAGCTGGGTGACGACCTCCACGACCTGGGCGGCACCGGTGGCGCCGATCGGGTGGCCCTTGGCCTTGAGGCCCCCCGACGGGTTGACCGGGATCTGCCCACCCAGGCTCGTCCAGCCCTTCTCGGCGGCCATGCCGCCGGTCCCCGGCTCGAAGAGCCCGAGCCCTTCCGTGGCGACGATCTCGGCGATCGTGAAGCAGTCGTGCAGCTCGACGACGTCCACGTCCTCGGGACCGAGCCCGGCCTGTCGGTAGGCGGCCGCCGCGGCGCGCTCGGTGGCCGGTACCCGCGCCAGGTCGGGCTTGTCCTGCATGAGCATGAAATCGGAGGCGGCGGCGGAGGCCAGCACCCAGATGGCCCGCCCGCGCGGGCGCGCGACCTCCTCGGAGGCGAGCACCACGGCGGCGGCGCCGTCGGTGAAGGGGCAGCAGTCGAAGAGCTTGAGGGGATCGGCGACGTACGCCGACTTCATGACCTGCTCGAGGGTGATGGCCTTCTGAAACTGGGCCTTGGGGTTCAGCGTCCCGTGGCGGTGGTTCTTGACGGCCACGTGGGCCATCTGCTCCTCGGTGGTCCCGTATTTCGTCATGTGGGCCCGAGCGATGAGCGCGAACACGCCCGGGAAGGTCAGACCGGCCGGTTGCTCCCAGATGGCGTCCGAGGCGTAGGCGAAGTACTCGGTGGATTCGGCGGTGGACACATTGAGCACGCGCTCGGCGCCTCCGACGAGAACCACGTCGGCCAGACCGGCGGCGATCTCCATCACGCCGTGGCGGAACGCTGCGTGGGAGGAGGCGCAGGCCGTCTCGAACCGCGTGGTGGGCACGGTGGGGATGCCCAGCACCGAGGCGGCCTGGGGCCCGGTGTGGAGCTGTTTCTCGGTCTCACCGCCCACCACGTTGCCGTAGTAGATGGCCTGCACCACCCCCGGCGTCAGCTCGGCATCGGTCAGCGCGTCGCGGGCAGCTTCGGCAAACAGCTCGGCCGACGTCCGCTCATGCTTCCCGAACTTCGTCACCCCCGCCCCGATCACCGCGACCCGGCGCATACGGCCTCCTTGTGAGGTGGTCCAATGATAGCATTCGGCACGTGGCCGACCGCGGGCTCGTCATCCTCGGTTGTGGATGGATCGCGCTGCGCCACGCGGCCGCCGCCCGGCGGCTGGGGCTACCGGTGATCTTTGCCAGCCGCGACCCGGATCGCGCGCGGGCCTACGCACGCCGGTTCGGCGGAGTGGCGGCCCACGGCTCCTACGAAGCGGCCCTCGCCGACCCCCGGGCGGCGGGGGCGATCATCTGCACGCCGCACGGCCACCACCTCGCTCATGCTCGAATGGCCTTCGCGGCCGGCAAGCACGTGCTGGTGGAGAAGCCCATCGCCCGGACGCTGGACGAGGCCGATGAGCTCATTGCCGCCGCCGAGGCCGCCCGACGTGTCGTGATGGTCGCCGAACAGTTCCACTTCATGCCGGCCTTCCGGCGGCTCAAGGCCCTTCTCGAGGGCGGGGCGCTGGGCGAGTTGCGCGAGATCCACCTGGTGGCGCGCGGTTTCCACAACCGCTCAGGATGGCGGCTGCAGGCCGACCTCGCCGGGGGCGGTGCCTTGATCGACGGGGGCATCCACTATGTCCACGCGCTGCGGTGGTGGGGTGGGGGTGTGCGCCGGGTCTTCGCGCTCCGGCCCCCGCCGACGTTTGCCTCCTTCCCCGGTGAGGACGCGGTGAGCCTGCTCGCCGAGCTCCCTGGCGGCGGCGTCGGCTTTCTATCTAATTCACTTGCAGCGCCGGGCCTTCCGAAGTTTCAATGGTCCACGGTGACAGGCTCCCGGGCCACCTGCTTCGCCGACAACCGCGGCCGGTGGATCGCCCTGCGCGGCGGTCGACGGTTCCGACTGTGGCTCACCTGGCGCGACACCCGCGGGTACCGGGCCATGCTGGCCTGCTTCGCGGAGGCCATGGCTCGTGGCAAGGCCGAGGAGATGGACGGCGCTGCCGGCCGGGCCGATCTGGCCGTGGTGGTGGCGGCCTACCGTTCCCTGGCCGAGCGGCGTCCCATCGAGCTGGCATGCTGAGCGAGGAAGCCCTCGTCCTGATCGGGATAGTAGTGGCGGTCGGGCTGCTGATTCTCGGCGTGCTCGAGCTGATCGCCCCGACCCACTCTCGCTACGCGCGGCGTCGCGGCGCGCCGAACCGGGACCCGTGGCGACGTGCCCGTACCGGGACCGTTCCCGCCCGCCCGCGCGCGGTGGATCCGGTCCCCGCGACCACCGTCGCGCGGCGCCCGATCTTCAGCGATCGCCCCGGGCCGTTCGTGGACGTGCTGCCGCTTCGATCGATGCCTCTTCCTCCCGCGGCGGCGCCGGCCGGGACCGTCACGCCCGACACCCCGGCGCCCCTCGACGTCGCCGGTGTGGTGGGCGAGCCGCCGACCCGACAGGAGCCGATGGCGCTGCCGTCGGCGCCCCTTCCGACGCCGGGGGTGTCGCCCGTCGCGGAGGCTGAGCGGGTCGTCGCGAGCGCGGGCCGGGTCGAGGTGGAGGCGCCGGGGCCGCCGCTGCCGCCCGTGGAGCGCTGCTACGCGCTCTACGAGGCCCAGCAGTTCACCGAAGTGGTAACCCGGGCCACCGCCGCGCTGGAGGCCGGAACGGCCTCGCCCGGGGAAGACGCCGCCCGGCTGTGGGGCGTGATCGGCCTGGCCCAGCAAGCGCTGGGCGAGCCCACCCTGGCGCGGTCGGCGTTCGAGGCGGCGATCGCGGCCGCTCCGCCCGGTGAGCACGCGACCTGGGAGCGCCATCTGGCCGTGCTCGCGCTGCGGATGGGTCGTGAGCGCAGCGCGTGGGCTCAGAACCCCAGCCTGGCGGACGGCGAGGAGCGCCTGACCGCGATCCGCGACGCGCTCAAGTGGCTGGAGCGCGGCCTGGAGATCGCGCCCGAGGACGAGGCCCTGAGCGCCGCCCAGGCGGCGGCCCGTGAGGCGCTGTGGCCGGCCTACGAGCGCGTCGCGCTGGAGCTGATCCAGCGCCAGGAGTACGACCGGGCCCGCCAGGTCTTGCAGCAGGCGCTCGCGGCGATTCCGGCACCGCCCGCCGACCTGGAGATCACGCTGCGGGAGCTGCTGTCCGGAACCTACGGTGGCGAGGTGGGACAGCTCACCGCCGAGGCCCTGCGCCGCATGCGGGACGGCAAGGAGGCCGAGGCGCTGGCCACGCTGGAGCGGGCCGAGGAGCTGCTGGCGGTGATTCCCGAGGAGGGCCTTCCCGAGCGGCGGCGCCAGGAGCTCGAGCGCCGGCTGTGGTGGAGCTACACGAAAGTGGGAATCCGCTGGCTGGAGGGGGACATGTACGAAGAAGCGCTGTCCCCTCTGCTGCATGCCCTGCGCTTCACGAGCGTAGGCTCCAATCGCCTGGAGGAAACCCGGCGGCCCCTCATTCGCGCGCTGGAGAACCTCGTGGACGCGTGGCACGCCCCGGTCGAGCGGTTGGCCCACGAGGGCAGCCGGCACGAGGCCCAGGCGCTCTGCGAGCGACTGTGGGGGTTCGTCCACGACGCGCGGGCCAGCGGGATGACCGAGGACGAGCTGGCCTCCGTCATCACGAATACCCAGGCCCTGTTCCAGCGCCTGGGCGTCGGTCGTTAAACTGGAGGGGGCCTCTACACGCGCGCGAAGAACCTCGCCGGCGCGCCTTCGGTGCCGGCGATCTTGTAGAAGGGGGCCGCGAAGTCCACGCGCCGGCCGGGCAGCGCCCCGAGGTTCGTGAGTCCCTCCATGATCACGATGCCCGCGCCCAGGATCACCCGGTGCATCGGGAAATCCTCCGAGCTGAAGTCGGGCAGGCGGGCGCAGTACTCCTCGAAAAAGTCGAAGCCGATGGACTTGGGGCCCTTGGCCACCAGCCACTCGGCAGACTCCGGCGGAAAGAACGGCGACTGGGTGAAGAACGCCGGCCAGGTGCCGTACATCGTGTCGGTCCAGCCGGTGCGCAGCAGCACGATGTCCCCGGCCTTGACGGCATCGGCCCCACCCCGACGGAGATCGTCGATGGTCACGCCGTGGTTCCCGCCCACGAAGGACAGGTCGACCACGAAGGCCTCGCCCATGACCTGGTCGAGCCGGATCTCGGCCGTCGTGATGCCGTCCCTGAAGACGTGCAGGGGCGAGTCGATATGGGCGCCCGTGTGCAGGCTCTGGTGAACGCTGGACGCCTGCCAGAACCCGGGGCCCCGCCGGTGAGGGGTGAGCTCCACCTTGAGGTTGGTCGAGGGGGGACTCATGGTGGCGTTGCTCACAGTCACGGAGAGATCGATGTAGCGCTGGGCCATGCCAGGGCCTCCCTCAGGACGAGAGTCGGTCGACCAGGGCCCGGGCCCAGGCCATCCGGTCGGGGCTCATCGCCAGCTTCCTCGCGAACGGCTGGCCGAAGGGTCGGGTCGCGTCGATGCCGAGCTTGGCCGTCACGCCTCGCTCGTCGGCGCTGGGGTCGAGCAGCGCGCCCAGGCTGCCGGAGACGACGACCAGATCGCGGTCGGCCTGCATGCGAGTGGCCACGGCCCACAGCACCTCGGATTCATCGAAGACGTCGATGTCGTCGTCCACCACGACGACGAACTTCAGATAGTGGTCCACGCCCAGCACGATGGGAATGACGTGCTTGGCTTCGCCGGGCCGGCTCTGCTTGAGGGCCACGTAGGCGCTGAAGGACGAGGTGCCCGACAGGGGGACGTGGACGGCGGTGACGTTGGGAATGGCCCGGCCCAGGGCGTTCAGGATCTCGGCCTCGCGCACGAGGCCGAGCGTGGTGATGTGATCGCCGGCCCGGCCGGAGCCGATGGACTGGAACCAGGGATGGTTGCGCATGGCGATGGCCCGGGCCACGAAGACGTGCTCGGTCGAGCGCTGCGAGAAGTAGCCGGTGAACTCGCCGAAGGGGCCCTCGGGCTCGCGGACGCCGGGCAGGATCTCACCTTCGATCACGATCTCCGCCGTGGCCGGGATGTGCAGATCGATCGTCGCGCAGGGCGAGATGTGCAGGGGTTCGCCCAGCAGCCCGCCCACCACCTCGAATTTGCCGACGTCGGCTGGCGGGTAGGCCAGCGAGCCCATGGACACCACCGGGTGCAGACCGAGCACGACGGCGCAGGGCAGGGATTCGCCCCGGGCTTCGGCCCGGCGCTGGTACTCGAACATGCGGCGCCGGGAGTGCAGGCTCACGCCCATGCGGTTGCGGCCCTTGACCTGGAACCGATGGTACCCCTCCGTCTCGACACCGGTGTCGGGGTCACGCGCCACCAGCATGCCGGCGGTGAGGTAGCACCCGGCATCGCCGGGGAAGTAGAGGGGAATGGGCAGGGCGGCCAGGTCCACGGCGTCCCCGGTGATCACCCGGTGACGAAAGGACGCCTCGGGGACCACGACCGGCTTGATGCGATCCTTGATGCGCCGGGCGTACTCGGCGGCCAGCTCGGCCTCGGGCACGCCCAGGGCGAAGCCCAGGGCCCGGCGACTGGCCACCACGTTGGCCACGATGGGAATCGCGTGCCCGCGGACGCGCTCGAAGATGAGAATCGGCCAGCGCCGGCGCCGCTCATACTCGAGGACGACCGCCATCACGTCGTGCTCGAGGCCCACCGGGTCGGCGATGCGGATCACCTCGTCGGGAAACGCCCGCTCGTAGTCGGCCACGAAGTGGCGGAGGTCCTGCGTCATGGCGTCCGGCTACGTGTCGAGCGGCAGGCTCACCGGCGCGTGACGCTCGGCCGACAGGTCCGCAGCCAGGGTCACCTCCATCACCTGCCGGGCCTGCTCGGGGGTGACCAGGAGGGGCCGGTTCAGGGCCACGGCCTCGATGAAGTGGATCGTTTCCGCTTCCATGGGCCCCTGGTAGACGTGGGCCACCTGCTCGCCCGGCATGGTGCTCAGCGGCAGCACCATGCCCTTCGTCATGGTGTTGAGCACGATGTCCCGGTGGCTGTCGTCGATCAGGAGCGCGCCTTCGGTGGCCACGAACTCGATGGTGGCCGAGGAAAAGTGGGGGTAGCCCGGCGGCAGCGCCCAGCCGGCGCCGATGGTGAACACGGTGCCGTCGTCCATGGTGACGACGATCCACTGGCAGTCGGGTACGCCGTGCTCCCGCTCCATGATGCGAGAGACGCACTCGGAGTAGACGCGCACGGGCCGGCTCCCGGCCAGGCACCACAGGATGAAGTCGATATCGTGGGTGGCCTCCATCACGGCCGGGGACAGGCGGATGCGGCCACCGATCTTGTTGCCGAGCGAGCGGGAGATGTTGCGGCTCACCAGCGCGGTCACGGGCCGGCCCAGCGTGCCGTCCTCCAGGCACTTCTTGACGTACGCGTACTTGGGATTGAAGCGCTGGGTGTACCCGATGGTGAGCTTGAGGTCGCTCTCGCGGGCCAGGCTCATGAGCTCGTCGGCCTCCTTGAGCTCCAGCCCCATGGGCTTCTCCAGAAACGTGTGCTTGCGGGCCAGCAGGCAATCGCGGGTGAACGGGTAGTGGGTGGTCTCCGGGGTGGTGGAGACGATGATGGCGTCGATCTGGGGGCGCGTGAGCAGCTCGCGATAGTCGGTCGTGGCGGTGCGGGCGCCCGTGTCCTTGGCGACCCGACGCAGGCGGCCCTCGTCGATCTCGGCCAGGTGGAGCCCGGCGACCAGCGGGTGAGCGGCGCAGGTCTTGGCCCGGATCTCGCCGATCCAGCCGGTGCCGATGATCCCCACCTCAATCTGCTTCATGGCGACCCCCTCGGGCGCGGCGCGAGGCACTCTATACGAGCGCCTGCACGCGCTCAAGTGTTATTGCATTCGGCAACGTCCGCCACTATCTTGGGGCTCACCCGCGGCCGGGCAACGCGGTGACGACCCGGCGCCCACGCGGCGAGAGGAGGGGCTTCATGCGAGACAGGAGCGCGCTGGCCATGATGCTGGCGGTGCTGCTGGTGATCCTGCCCGGCGGGCTCACCGCATCCGCCCAGGAGTTCCCGAGCAAGCCGATCGAGTTGGTGATCCCCTTCGGTCCCGGCGGTTCGCACGATCTCACCGCCCGGGCGGTGGCCAGTGTCGCCCACTCGCACCTGGGCCAGCCCTTGCTGGTCGTCCTCAAGCCCGGAGGGGGCGGCGCCGTGGGCTCGCAGTACGTGATCCGGGCCAAGCCCGACGGCTACACGCTGCTGTTCGGCGGCTCGGGGCCCAACACCACGTTCGCCCTCGTGCAGAAGGCGCCGATCGGGCCCGATCAGTTCATCCCGGTGGCCCGGATCAACTACAGCGCCCCCTTCATCGCCGTCCGGAACGACGCGCCCTGGAAGTCGCTGCGCGAGATGGTCGACTATGCGAAGAAGAACCCCGGCAAGCTGAACTTCGCCAACAGCGGGCCGTGGGGCGCCGCCGACCTGCCCATGCGCATGCTGGGCAAAGCGGGCGGCTTCGAATACAACAACATCCCCCACGATGGCGGCGGGCCGGCCCTGCTCGCGGTCCTGGGCGGTCACGCCGATGCCACCTTCGGCTTCACCGCCCAGCTGGTGCCCCAGATCGCCGCGGGCAAGATGCGCGTCCTGGCCAACACCGATGTCAAGCGGCACCCCGACATCCCGAACGTGCCCACCATGAAGGAAGAGGGATTCGACGTCGTCTTCACGATGTGGCGGTCGGTGCTGGCCCCCAAGGGGACCCCCCCGGCGATCGTCGACAAGCTGCAGACCGCGTTCAAGAATCTGAGCGAGGACCGTTCGTTCAAAGCCTTGATCAAGAGCCTGGGGGACGAGGTCCACTTCCAGGCCGGCAAGGATTTTGAAAAGACCTGGCGCGAGGAGTGGGAGCAGCACGCCAAGATAGCGGCCGCTGCCAAGTAGGCCGCTCCGCCTGATGGCCAGACGCGACGCCATCGCGGCGACGATGCTGCTGCTCTTCGCCGCCCTGGCGGCCTCCGAGTCGGCGCGGCTCCTGCCGTTCGGCGTCGTCCGCAACCCCGGTCCGGGCTTCTTCCCCTGGTGGGTGAGCCTGGCCCTGGGGTTGCTCGCCCTCGTGCAGCTCGGCAACACGTTCCTCGGGCGCCAGGCGCTCCGGCCCTCCGGCGAGGGGGAGCGGTTCCTCAAGGTCCTCGGTGTCCTTGCCGTCCTTACCGGGTACGCCCTCGCCCTGGACACGGTCGGGTATCCGATCGCCACCTTCGTGCTCGTGCTCTTCATGCTGCGAGTGACCGAGCCCCATCCCTGGCCGCTGGCCCTGGGTATCGCCCTGCTGGCCGCGGGCGGGTCGTACGTGCTCTTCGCTCTCTGGCTCGCCGTCCCGCTCCCCGCCGGCCTCCTCGCGCGCTGAGGCGTCATGGATCTCCTGGGTAGCCTGGCCAGCGGGTTTGCCGTCGCGGTCACGCCCGTCAACCTCCTCTATTGCTTCCTCGGGGCCCTGGTCGGCACCGCCATCGGCGTGCTGCCGGGCCTGGGCCCGCCCGCCACGATCGCGCTCCTCCTCCCCGTCACCTATGGCATGCCGCCGGCCTCGGCCATCATCCTGCTCGCCGGGATCTTCTACGGCGCCATGTACGGGGGCTCCACGACCTCGATCCTGCTCAACATCCCGGGCGAGGCGGCCTCGGTGGTGACGTGCATCGACGGCTACCAGATGGCCCGCCAGGGCCGGGCCGGGCTCGCCCTGGCCGTCTCCGCCATCGGATCGTTCGTGGCCGGGACCCTGGGCATCATCGGTCTCATGCTGCTGGCCCCGCCGCTCGCGACCTTCGCCCTCAAGTTCGGGGCCGCCGAGAACGCCGCGCTGCTGCTGCTGGGGTTGATGATGGTGGGGTACCTGGGCGGGGGCTCCATGGCCAAGGGCCTCAGCATGGCCGCGCTGGGGCTGCTGCTCGGCACGGTGGGGCTCGATCCCATCATGGGCAGCCCCCGGTTCACCTACGGCCTCTTCAAGCTCTCCGAGGGCTTCGAGTTCGTCATCGTGGCCATGGGGCTGTTCGGTATCGGCGAGGCGCTCGTCAACATCGAGCGGAGCGTCAAGCCCGAGATCCTCAAGGCGAAGATCCGGGGACTGCTGGGTAGCGGCCAGGAGTGGCGGTCGGCCTCGGCCCCGATGGCCCGCGGCTCGCTGATCGGGTTCCTGATCGGGGTGCTGCCGGGCGGCGGCGCCGTCATCTCATCCTTCGTGACCTACGCCCTGGAGAAGAAGCTCAGCCGTCATCCCGAGCGCTTCGGCAAGGGCGCCCTGGAGGGCGTCGCGGCGCCGGAGGCCGCCAACAACGCGGCCGCCACCAGCTCGTTCATCCCGCTCCTCACGCTGGGCATCCCCGGCAACGCTTCCATCGCCCTGATCTTCGCCGCGCTCCTGATCCACGGCATCCGGCCGGGACCGCTCCTCATCCAGCAGCGGCCGGAGATCTTCTGGGGACTGATCGCCTCGATGTACCTGGGCAACCTGATGCTCCTGATCCTCAACCTGCCCCTGATCCGGTTCTGGGTGCGGCTGCTCCAGGTGCCGTATCCGCTCCTGGCCCCATTCATCGTCGTCTTCGTTCTCGTCGGCGCCTACAGCGTCAACAACAACCCCACCGACGTGGGCTTCACCGTCATCTTCGGCGTGCTCGGGTACCTGATGCGGAAGTTCGAATTCGAGCCGGCCCCGCTGGTGCTGGCCATGATCCTGGGTCCCCAGCTGGAGGCGTCGCTGCGGCGGGCGTTGATCTACTCGCGAGGCGATTTTCTCGTCTTCGTGGAGCGGCCCATCGCCGCCACGTTGCTGGCCCTGGCCGTGCTCATGGTGCTCTCACCGCTGATCCGGAGATCGCTGGGCCGGCGGTTCGGCGCCATCATGGGTCCTGTCTCTCCTGCGCCGCCCTCGGCGACCGCCCCGATCGGGCCGCGCGCCGATCGTGGGGAGCGCACGTAGCCAGCTGAGCGCGGGCGGGGCTAGGGATGCATCGATTGCGCCTGCAGAAACAGGGCCTGCTCCAGGGTGCGGAAGAACTTCTGGTACGGTATCGGGTCCTCGACCGCGCGCAGATAGTATTGCGCGCTGGCGCGAATGACGAGTTGTGATTCGTCTCGCTTGCGCACGGTCACGGTGAGTCGAACGAGGTCGCTACGGTGCCAGAACGGACCCCAGGTGCGGTAGGACTTGGTGAAGATCAGCAGACTCTGGTCGTTGTAGAGGTGATAGAAGGGGTCCGAGCCGACGCTGGGTCGCTCGAGCGGCTCGAACTTCTTGCCCGAGACGATCCCCAGTTCTTCATCCAGGACCTCCACCATGAAGCCGAGGTCCTGCATGGTGGCGACGATGGCTTCGATCGCCCGCCCGCGGTCGGTCGTGTCGAACACGCGGCTCTGGGCCGCCCGCAGTTTGACCTGGCTCTCTTCGGCGAGCCAGATTTGCGTCCGGGAGTCCCATTGGTTGTCGTGTCGCCATTCGTACGGCGTGGCGCACCCCGATGCCAGCAGGCAGGCCCCGACCAGCGTGAGGGCGATCGCCCGGACTGCTCGGGGTCGTCTGTCGTTCAAGTCCCCCGGCGGCACGATGCGCCCTACCTCCTACTGCCTGGTGATGAACAGAGAGCGTTCGAGCGTGGCAAAGAAGTTTTGATAGACCTTGGGATCGTCGATGGGTTTGTTGTTGTAGAGGGCGTTGGCCCGGATGGTGAGCCGCTCGGCGGTCTCCTGACGCACCGTGACCGTGACGGCGACGACGTCGTAGTAGTTGGGCTCGGCGAACCGGGCGGCCGTGACCAGGCCCAGGGGCTCGTTGGCGCGCTCGATGATGAAGCCTAAATCCTGCAGCGCGGCGATGACTCCGCGCATGGCCAGCTGCCGATCCTTCACCTCGAACGTCCGAGTCTGAATGCTCCGGAGCTTCATCTGCGCTTCGGTGGGGGCCAGGAGATCCTGAGTCGGCCGGGGGGCCACACATCCCGGCATCAGCAGCGCTCCGGCGACGACGACCACGCCCGTCCAGACCGCCCCCGTCTTCATGCTCTTGGGCCCCTTGCTAGAGGGTGAACGCTTCCAGGAACACGGCCTTCGAGAGCTTGGCGAAGAATTGCTGATACATCACCGGGTCGCGCAACATCTCCATGCTCTGCATTCCCGGGGGAATGGCCGACTCTCCGGCCGCTCCGTCCCCCTTCCACACGACCCGGTAGAACATGATCCGCACCTCGTGACGAGTGGAATCAGGATTGACGGGGCGAGCGATCAGCACGGCGGCGATTTTCTGATGAAGATCGACGGGAAGGATGACCGGGCCGCTCCTGAAGAGCGCGAGCGGAATGGTGACAATCGCCACCAGCGCCCGGGTGATGTCCTGGCCATACTCCCTGGCGCTGCGCTCCTTGGTGGCGCGCAGGAAGCCTGCGTCGTGCGCGGTTTCTTCCACCTGAAAGCCGAGATCCTGTAGCACGGCGGCCGAGGCGGAGAGCAGCTCCGTGTCGTCCTTGGTCTCGAAGAGGCGAGTCTGCATGGCCCGGGCTCGTGTGCTCTCCGGCGTGAGTTGAAAGAGCTCGGTCGGTCCGGTCGGCGTCGCGCACCCGACGAGCTGGATGGCGAGGAGGAGACAGGCCGACGCCTGGCCCCACCGCCCCATCCGGCCGGCGCCGGCCTGCTCAGAACTGGGTGTAGTTGTAGGCAAAGTCCCGGACCTTCTTCTCTTCGTCGTACTTGATGATGATGGTGAGGGTGCGCTGCCGTTGGGAACTGGAGGCCTGGCTCGAGCTGGCGCCCAGAATGATGATCGTGGCGAAGGATGAACTGGCGGTATCCACCCGATCGCTCGAGACTTTGTCGTAGATCCAGACCTCGCGCCGCTTGTCGTCGGTCGTCACGATGTTCGGGCTGCCGAGGAGCTCGGCCACCCGGGAGGCCGGCATGCCGACTTTGATCTCCCCCTGCACTTTGCCGACGGTCAGCCGCTCGTCGTTGATTTCGGCCGGTGGTGCGCTGGCGCAGCCAGACGCCGCGAACGAGCCCACCGCGAGCCCCAGGATTCCAACCAGGATTGTCTGTCTCGTGCCTGTCATGCCCATGCCTTCTCCTTGGCCATCCCTACGGTTGCGCTGGCTGTCCAATTTTCTTCCTGCAGCTTCATTCTCGCGCTGTCACGCAATGCAGATGCCAAAAAACGCCTCGTACAATCAATGGCTTACTGCGACCGCGGCGCCGTTGGTGTCGAAGATTCGCCGATTGGACGGCAGCGAAGACGACGGAGTGAGTTGGGCCCCGGCCGTTCCTGATGGCCTTCTAGCGAACGTCCGCGGGCGCGACCTCGACGAAGCAGGTGTTGAACGTGGCCGCGGCCGCCGGCGATGCCCGGTCGAGGGTGAGGACGTTGGCGCAGCCCCGGGTGTCCCGGCCGCCGGCGTCGAGCGCGAACCATGCCCCCTCTTTGATCGAGACGACGCCGGAAGCGATACGGTCGGTGACCCGGGCCGGGAGCACGGTCTCGCCGCGGTCGTTGAAGACCCGCACGCGCTGGCCGTCGGCGATCGAGCGGGCCGCGGCGTCGGCCCTGTTGATCCACACGTCGTCGCGGTCGGCCCGCATGAGGATCGGCTGGTTGTCGTGGATCGAATGGGTCCGCGCCCGTGACTTGGGCGACACCAGGCGCAATGGATAGCCGCGCGCGCGCTCGCGCTCACCGTCGTCGGCAATCCACGTGGGGATGGGTGGGATCGGGCCCAGCCCGTAGGGGTCGGGCCGGGTCGCCAGCGTCATCGAGTAGATCTCGATCTTGCCCGAGGGAGTCGAGAAGGGATGACCCTCGGGATCCCGGATCTCCCGGGCGAAGGCCACGGCGTCCTCGGGGGCCGGCATGCGGGCCAGGCCGCGCTCGCGGAACGCCGGGAAGTCGTCGATGGCGTCGCGGGTCAGCTCGCGCAGCCACTCCTCCTCGGTCCGGTCGTTATAGCCCCGGATGCCGAGGCGGGTGGCCAGGTCGGTGCAGATGTCGAGGTCGTTCCGGCACTCGCCCATGGGGGCGATCGCCTGTTTCATGAAGATCGCGTAGTGGCCGGCGCCGGCCCAGGGCGTGTGGACGTCGTTGCGCTCCCAGAAGGTCGTGGCGGGCAGCAGGATGTCGGCGTACTTCGCCGTCGGGGTGAGGAAGTGGTCGTGGACCACCATGAACTCCAGACGCTCGGCCGCGGCCACGGTCTTCCCGACGTTGGGGAGCTGGTTGAAGAGGTCGCCGGCCGCCGAGTAGATCATCCGGATGTCCGCCGGATAGCCACCGGCGCGGCCCCGCTCGAGCAGGTCGGCCAGCAGCGGCGTCGCCACGCGCGCGCCGGCAGGGTTCGTCCCCACCGGGAGCGAGCGGATGCCATAGCGCCCGGTGGCCCCGTTGCTCGTGCCGGAGTTGCCGCCGGCGATCCCCACGTTGCCCGTCATCGCGGCCAGCGCGTAGGCCGCCCGGTGGAACTGTTCGCCGTGAATCGTGCGCCCGGGGGCGTAGCCGCACTGCATGGCTGCCGGTTTCGTCGTGGCAAACTCGATCGCCAGCCTGCGGATCGTCTCGGCCGGCATCCCGGTGATGGCCGCCGCCCACTCGGGCGTCTTCCTGACCCCGTCGGGCTCGCCCCGGAGATACGAGAGGTACGAGGCGCCGGCCGGCGCGCCCGGGGGCAGGTGACCCTCGTCGAAGCCCAGCACGTGACGGTCGAGGTAGGGCTGGTCCTGGAGCCCCTCGCTGGCGATCACGTAGGCCATGGCGATGAGCGCGGCGGCGTCGGTCGAGGGACGGATGAAGATGTGCTCGTCGGCCAGCTCGCGGCTGGACCGGGTGACGCGGGGATCCACGCAGACCATCCGGACGCCCCGCTTCTTGGCCCACTTGAGATACTGCAGCGTGCCCGTGCCGAAGGTGCCGTCACCCGGGCTCCAGCCCCACATGACGATGAGGCGCGAGTTGACGTAGTCGATCGGTTCCCGGCCCGCGCTCTTGTAGTCGGCGCTGGCGCCGTAGGTCATGCGCACGGCGAACACCTCGGCCTCCGACGACACATTGGACCAGAGCTCCGTGCAGCCGCCGAACATGTGGAGCAAGCGCTGAACCGTGGCCCGGCTGTGGAGCATCGAGAGGCTGCCCGTGCGCGAGCAGTCGAGGATGGCGGCCGGGCCATAGGCGTCGCGGATGCGCAGCATCTGGGCCGCGATCTCGTCGAGCGCCTCGTCCCAGGAGATCCGCTCGAACCGCCCCGCGCCGCGCGGCCCGGTGCGCCGTAACGGATGGAGCAGCCGGTCGGGGTGGTTGACGCGCTCGACCTGGCCGAAGCCGCGCACGCAGGCGTGGAGCGGCGGAACCTCCGGCGTCCACTTGCGGGGGTCGGTGCTGATCTTGACGATGCGGCCATCGCGCACATGGGCGTTGACGACGCAGCGCCCGCCGCAGTTGTGGCCACACGTGCTGGTGACGACCGTCTCGCCCGGCTGGGGGGCGATGCGCGGGGTTTCGTACACGGTCCGGGCACTCGGCCGCGGTGGCATAGCGCTGTCTACGATAGCACCAACACGTCCGTCACCGCTCGATGCCGGCCAGCCGTTCCAGGGTGGTGATGATGGCCGCGATGTCCTCGCCGCCGCGCCCGGCGGCCACGGTGGCCACCGTGAGCTGCTCGGTCAGGCTCGTCAGCGGCAGGGGAGCGCCCAGGCGGACGCCCTCCTCGAGCATGAGCTTGAAGTCCTTCAGGAACAGCTCGGCCTTCATCTGGGCGTCGAAGCGGTGGCTGACCATCAGGGGACCGCGAACCTCGAGCATGCGGGAGCCGGCCGCGCTGTCCTTGAGGATGTCGAGCAGCTGCGCTGGATGCAGACCCCCCTTGGCCCCCAGCACCAGGGCCTCGGCCACCGCTGCGGTGTTGAGGCCGACCAGGAGATTCGCCGCCAGCTTGGCGAGCGTGGCCAGGCCGGTGGCGCCCACGTAGAGAGTCTTGCGGGCGATCGCCTCGAACACCGGCTTGCAGGCATCGGCCCGGGCGCGGTCGCCGGCCACGAAGATGGTGCAGTCGCCCCGGGCCACCATGGCGCTGGTGCCGCTCATCGGCGTGTCGAGGAACCCGATGCCCCGCTGGGCGGCGGCGGCCCCCAGCGCCCGCGTCAGCGGCGGGGAGATCGTGCTCATCTGGGCGATTGTCGCCGTGACCGGCGCGGTCTCCAGCAGTCCTCCCGGACCGCGGACCGCGGTGTCCACCGCGTCCAGCGAGGGCAGGATGGTGAAGACGGCGTCAGCCCCGTCCGCGGCCTCGGCCAGGCTGGCCGCGGCCCGCAGCCCGCGGGCCTTCAGGGCCCCCACCTGCTCGCGACGCGTGTCGTAGCCGACGACCTCGAACCCGGCCTCCAGCAGCCGCGAGGCGACGGCCGTGCCGAGCAAGCCCACGCCGATGATCCCCACGCGCTTCATGACGCTGTTCCTCCCAGCCCCAGGTCACGGGACTCGATCTCCTCGTTCTCCCACGGGGTCTGGGGCGATCCCGAGTAGACGATGCGACCGCGGAAGACCACGTGGACGTGATCAGACACGCCCAGGGCCACCTCGCGCACCCAGCACGTCGCTGCCGCCGTAGCAGGTGTGGACGTTACGGACGTCGAGCATCAGCGACCGGGCAGCACCAGCGCGGCCCGCCCGACGAGGATGTTCCGGCGCAGGAGCTCGTGGGCCTCTTCCACGTCTTCCAGCGGGAACGTTCGCGTCACCACGGCCTTGATGCGGCGCTGGCGGAGCAGCTCGAGGGTCTGGCCGATCTCGGCCAGCGTCACGTACCGCGAGCCGTGGATCTCCAGCATGCGGTTGAGGACCAGGGAAGGATCGACGCGGAAGGTGGCCTCGACGCCGAAGACCTCTCGCGGGCGATGCCCGATGATGACGAGGCGACCAGCCCGGGCCAGCGAAGCGAGCGAGCCCTCCAGGGTTTCGGTGGAGCCCACCGTGTCGATCGCGGCGTCGACTCCGCGTCCGTCGGTCAGGGCCATCACCTGCTGGCTCAGGGGGTCGCGCCGGGGGTCGATGACGGCGTCGGCGCCCAGGCTCCGGGCCATCTCGAGCTTGGCGTCGGAGACGTCGACGCCGATCACCCACCCGCCGCACAGCTTGGCCATCTGCACCATGTGGATACCCACGCCACCCCCGGCGCCGATGACGAGGACCCGATCGCCCGGGCCCACCCGCGCCTCCTCGCGGCAGGCGTGGTAGGGCGTGCAGATGGCATCGGCGGCCACGGCTGCCTCGACGTCCGAGACGCCCTCGGGGATGCGCACGAGGTTGGCGGCGGGAATCGCCATGTACTCGGCGTAGCCGCCATCGCACGCCATCCCCACATTGCCGCGGAACGCCGTGCACAGCGTCTCGCGCCCGCTGCGGCAGTAGGCGCAGGCGTGGCAGGTCAGGTAGAAGTGGCAGGTGACCCGCTCGCCGGGCCGCACCGTTGTCACCTCCGAGCCCACCTCGACCACCTCGCCGGCCACCTCGTGGCCAGGGATCCGCGGAAAGGACGTCACCCGCCCGGGGACGCCCAGCATGATGACGACGGTCAGGCCCACGCCGGTGGCCCGCACGCGCAGCAGCGCGTCGTTGGGGCCGATCTTGGGCACGGGTACGTCGGCCAGCTGCAGCCGGCCCCCGAACTCGCGCAGGACCATTGCCTTCATGCCGGTGCGTCGATTGCCATGGTGGTCTCCCGATCAAGGAAGCTGGAGGATGCTAACATGGGCGCGGCTGGCTGCACCGGAGGAGACCATCACCACGTTCGCCAACTCGGCGAGCCATCCCTTCTGTCTTGCGGCGCGCACTGAAATCGATCACGATGAGGGGCAATTTGGAGTCGGGGAGTCATACCCCTCCCACCGGGAGAACCAGGGGAGTATCGCGGTGCCCTGGGCGGCTCGACCCCCCGGGGAACGAGGCGGAGGCGGAATGACCGTTTTCACGCTCAGAAATCTCATCGAGCTCTCCTACAACAGCCTCTCCTACGCCGCGCTGCTGTTCCTGCTGGCCAGCGGGCTCTCGATCATCTTCGGCGTCATGCGAATCGTGAACCTCGCCCACGCGGCCTTCTTCCTGCTCGGGGGCTACGTTGCCCTTACCGTCTACCGGGTGTTGGGCACGGCCCTCTGGACCCTGCCGGTGGCGATGGTGGTCGGAGGAAGCGTCGTGGCGGGGGTGGCCGTGGTCATCGAGCGGTTCTTCCTGCGCCGCCTGGGGCAGGACATGACGGCCCAGGTCCTCGTCACGATCGGCTTCGCCTTCATCTTCTTCGACACGAACATCCTCATCTGGACGGGGGACAATTACATGCTCCACCGTCCCTGGCCCCTGGACGACAGCACGGTCATCGGCGGCATCGCTTTCCCTCGCTACCGGGCCTTCATGATCGTCGCGGCGGTCGTGGTGTGGGCGATCCTCTACTTCGTCATCGAGCGCACGCGCGCGGGGGCCATCGTGCGGGCGACGGTGGACGACCCCCAGATGGCCCGAGGCATCGGCATCAACACCAACCTCGTCCAGATGAGCATCTACGGCCTGGGGGTGTTCCTCTCGGCGATGGGCGGGGTGGTGGGCGGCGCCTTCCTCGGCGTCTCTCCCGGCCTCGATTTCCTGATCCTCCCGTACGCCTTTGCCGTGGTCATCATCGGGGGGCTGGGAAGCCTGACCGGCGCGGTGGTCGGGAGCATCGTGGTGGGCTTCATGGAGAACTTCGGCACCGCGCTCTTCCCCGAGCTCTCCTACTTCGCCCTCTTCGCCCCCATGGCCATCATCCTCGCCGTCAAGCCCACCGGGCTCTTCGGACGAAGCTAGCGCATGCTCAAGCGGCTGGCCAGCCACGGTCGGGTGGTCCTGACTCTGGCCGTCTTCGCCGCCCTGGGGGCCGCCACCCCTTTCCTCAACGATTACCTCCAGTCCATCATCACCCGCGCGCTCGTGTTCGCCATCATGGCCATGAGCCTGGACGTCCTGGTGGGTTACACGGGCCTGCGCTCCATGGGGCATGGTGTCTACTTCGCCCTCGGCGCGTACTCCGCCGCCATCATGATCGGCAAGATGAACGTGGCGAACCTCCTCGGCGTCTTCGGCGTGGGCCTGGGTCTCTCCTGCGCCGCTGCGCTGTTCCTGGGCTTGCTGGCCATCCGGGCGGTCGGGGTGTACTTCATGATGATCACGCTGTCCTTCTCGATGGTGATGTGGGGCCTCGTCTACCGCTGGCACACCGTGACGGGCGGGGACAACGGGATCACGGGCATCATCCCTCCGGACGCCTTCGGGCTCTCATTGCAAGATCCGGTGCTGTTCTTCTACTTCACGTTCGCCATCTTCATGGTCTGTCTGGGGCTCCTCTTCCTCCTCGTCAAGAGCCCCTTCGGAAAGACCCTCGTCGGCATCCGCGAGTCCGAGGCCCGGATGAAGATGCTGGGGTACAACACGTGGCTCCACAAGTACCTGGCCTTCGTGATCTCGGGCACCTTTGCGGGGATCTCCGGCACCCTGTGGGCAATGCTGAACCGGTTCATCGCCCCGACCGACGTGGAGCTGGTGACCTCGGTCGAGGCGCTCCTGATGGTGGCCCTGGGAGGACCCGCGACGCTGGTGGGGCCCGTCATCGGCGCCGGAGTCATCATGTTCTTACGCTACTGGGTGAGCACCTACATCGAGCGCTGGTACATGTTCCTGGGCATCACCTACATCATTACCATCCTCTACGCGCGCGGCGGGATCATAGGCCTGGTCGAGCGGCTGTGGTCCCGGAAGGAGGAAGCTCCCAGCTCGGCACCAGATCGGCGCGTCGCGACGAGTCTCACCACCCTGGAAGGGAGGAAGCAACCATGAGACACAGATGGCTCGCGGTATTCGCAGGAGTCGGCCTGGCGCTGGCGATCGGCGCCGGCCCGGTCCCGGCGGCGGAGGAGGTCCGCATCGGCTTCATCGCGCCCATCACAGGGCCCTTCGCCCAGATCGCCAAGGACCAGGTCAACGGCTTCGCGATGTACCTGGAGCAGGTCAAGCACAAGATGGGCCCGTTGAAGGTGACGTTCATCGTCGAGGACAACGAGGGCAAGCCCGCCCTGGCTGTGGCCAAGGCGCAGAAGCTCATCCAGCGCGACAAGGTGCACATGTTCCTGGGTGGCCTCCTGGCGCCCACCGGCTACGCCCTGGCGCCCGTGGCGGATCAGTTCAAGGTCCCCTACATCTCGCCGGCCCCCGCGGGCGAGGACCAGACCCAGCGCAAGCGGACCAAGTATTACGCCCGGCTGAGCTTCACGAGCGCCCAGTGTCAGCACGCCCTCGGCGACTGGGCCTATGAGCAGGGCTTCCGCCGGATCGCCACGGTGGGCGCCGACTATGCCTTCGGTTACGAGTCGGTGGGCGGCTTCCAGGCCGGCTTCGAGGCCCGGGGCGGCAAGATTGTCGCCAAGGTCTGGCCCAAGCTGAATGCCGTGGACTTCGGACCCTACCTGCCCCTGATCCCCCGGGACGTGGATGCGGTGTACGCCCTGATGGTCGGCCCCATGTCCCTCGCCTTCCCCCAGCAATTCAGGGCGGCCGGCTTCACCAAGATGCCTCTCCTCGGGGGCACGACGAGCGCGGACGAGTTCGTCCTTCCCAACATGGGGGACGAAGCCATCGGCTACATCACGACGTCACACTACAGCGCGGCCCTGGACACCCCGAAGAACCACGCCTTCGTCAAGGAGTACCAGCAGCGCTACGGGAAGATGGCCTCCTACTACTCCGAGGCCGCCTACACGAGCGCCTACTACGTCCACGAGGCGCTCAAGCAGACCGGCTATGACCCCGACAAGACCCTGGCCTGGCTCGATAAATTGAGGTCCCTCCGCGTGGACGCTGTCCGCGGCCCGATCCGCCTCGATCAGTACGCCAACCCGGTGCAGAACTGCTACATCCGCAAGGTCGAGCGCGTCCCCGGCGACCGCAATAACCTGGGGGTCAAGCCCGACTCGCTGTGGAACGTCGTCGTCAAGACCTATCCGGAGGTGAGCCAGTTCTGGAAGTGGAAGCCCGAGGAGTTCCTGAAGAACCCCGTGTACGACAAAGACTATCCGCCGTGCAAGTTCTGCGGGAAGTAAGCGGACGATGCCAGCCGCCCGGAGGCGCACCCTCCGGGCGGTGGTCCCGGATCGGCTCTAGAAACAGACGGCCGAGGATTTCGTGACCGAAGAAACGCAGCCGCGCCTGGAACTGAAGGCCGTTTCGAAGCGATTCGGCGGTCTCCACGCCGTCGAGGACGTGAACCTGCGCCTCCGCGCCGGTGATCGGCACGGCATCCTGGGGCCGAACGGAGCGGGCAAGACGACCCTGTTCCACCTCATCACCGGGGTGCTTGCCGTGACCGCGGGCCGGATCTCCCTCTTCGGCCAGGACGTCACCCGCTGGCCCACCCACAAGCGGACGGCCCTGGGAATGGCCCGGACCTTCCAGATCACCAGCCTCTTCCCGAAGCTGACCGTGCTCGACAACGTCCTGCTCGCGGTCCAGGGCGTGCGTCCCATGAAGCTGGTGATGTGGCGCCCGATCGCCCGCTACAAGAACGTGTATGACAAGGCCGAGAAGCTCCTGACCGACGCGAGCTTCTGGCACCTGCGGAATCAGCAGGTGCGCAATCTCTCCCACGGCGAGCAGCGTCAGCTCGAGGTCGTGCTCGGACTGGCCAGTGACCCCAAGGTGCTCCTGCTGGACGAGCCCTCGGCCGGCCTCGCCACCGGGGAGTCGCGCGAGATGGCCCGGTTCCTCAACTCGCTGGACCCCGACCTCTCCATCCTCATCATCGAGCACGACCTGGACGTCCTCTTCGGCGTGGTCTCCGACATCACCGTCCTCCACTACGGCAAGGTGCTCTGCGGGGGGCCGTGCGATGAGGTGCGGACCAACCATCAGGTCAAAGAGATCTACCTGGGGAGGGGCTGAGGCGGTGAGCGCGCTGCTGTCTGTCGAAGACGTCCACACCTACTATGGGGACTCCTACATCCTGCAGGGCCTGACCCTGGAGGTGCGCGAGCGGGAAGCGCTGGGCGTCCTCGGCCGCAACGGGATGGGGAAGACCACCCTCATCAACTCCATCATGGGCTTTGTGCCCCCCCGGCAGGGCAAGATCACCTTCCGGGGTATGGACATCACCCAGGTTCCCAGCTTCGACACCTGCAACATGGGCATCGGTCTCTGTCCGCAGGGCCGGAGAGTGTTTCCTACCCTCTCCGTCCGGGAGAACCTCCTGGTGGCCCATCAGGTGCGGGACGGCAAGAGCCGCTGGAACTTCGACTCCGTCTACGAGCTCTTCCCCCGCCTGGGCGAGCGCGCCGAGCAGCGCGCGGGCTCGCTCTCGGGCGGCGAGCAGCAGATGCTCGCCATCGCCCGGGCGCTCATGACCAACCCCACCTGCCTCATCCTGGACGAGCCCTCCGAGGGGCTCGCTCCCCTCATCATCCAGCACCTGGGCGACGCCATCCGCAAGCTCAAGGCGGAGGGGCTCTCAATCCTCCTCGTCGAGCAGAACACGCCCTTCGCCATCAAGGTGGTGGATCGGGTGAACATCATCACGAAGGGAAAGGTGGTCTTCGACCTCTCGCCCCAGGAGCTGTGGGCGAACGAGGAGATCAAGCACACCCATCTGGGGATCGGCTGAGCCCGCCGATTGCCCCAGGCCTCCGATCTCTCCGAACACGGCGGCGACGCGCCCGCACGCCGATCTTGGCGCCCGGCGCGCTGATCTTCACCCTGGTCCCAGTCCTAGCAGGCGGGCGGCGGTGCCGCGCAGGATGCGGGCCTGGTCCGCGGCCTTGAGCCCCAGCCGCTTGGTGACGATGTCGCGCGGCCGCTCGTAGCCCATGTCGAAGCAGAAGTCGCTGCCGATCATCACGCGGTCGGCGCCGACCAGGCTGATGAGGTAGCGCAGGGCCTCCGGCGAATGGCTGATGGTGTCGTAGGTGAACCGTCGGAGGTAGGCGCTGAAGGGGCGGCGGGCGCGGTCCCGGGCTTCGGGGCGCACGCGCTGACCATGTTGCAGCCGCCCGAACAGATAGGGCAGGGCGCCGCCGGCGTGAGGCAAACAGATCTGCAGCCGGGGGAAGCGATCCAGGACCCCGCCCAGGACCAGGTGAGCGGCGGCTACAGCCGTGTCGAAGGGGTTGCCCAGCAAATTACCGAGGTAAAAGGGCGTCAGGCGCGCGCTCCCCACCACGTTCAGGGGATGCAGAAAGACTGGTAGCTCATACTCCTGACAGCGCTCGAAGACCGGGGAGAAGGCCGGATCGGAGAGCTCGCGCCCGCTGACATTGGTCCCCAGGTAGACGGCGCGCACGCCGGGCAGTCGCGCGGATCGCTCGAGCTCGGCGACGGCGGCCGTGGGATCCTGCATGGGCAGGGTGGCGCAGCCTACGAAGCGGTCGGGATAGGCGGTATGCGCCTGGGCCAGGCCGTCGTTGAAGGCCTGGGCCAGGCGCCGGCCCAGGCTCGGGCTGGCGAAATACGTCATCGGGCTGGTGAGCGAGAGCGCCTGGACGGCGATGCCCGTCCGGTTCATGGCCTTGATGCGGAGATCGAGGTCCCAATAGGCGGGCGACAGTGGCGGCGTGGTGGCCCCGGGGAGAACGATCGCCGGACCGTCGCCGCGGCTGCGATCGATCCGGGCGCCTGACGCGGCGCCTTCCTGCTCGATCAGTCTGAGATAGCCCTCGGGATAGAAGTGCGAGTGGATATCGATGCCAAGGGGCGGGGTCACGGGTCGGGATTGTACTATAGGCGCGCTCGACCCCGTTGCCGGAAAAGCCTCGCCAAGGAGGGGCCCGTGAAGCTGCCTTCGGAGCGCTTCGACTATTCTCCCATCACCAGCCGTCGCCCCTGGAAGCTCCCCAAAGGGGCCCGCATCGCCGTGTGGACCATCGTGAACGTCGAGGAGTGGAGCCCCGAGAAGCCGATGCCTCGCCAGTACCTGCCCACACCCCAGGGCGTCTCCGTCATCCCCGACGTGCCGAACTGGGCCTGGCACGACTACGGGATGCGGGTCGGGTTCTGGCGTTTCCTCGACGCGCTCGGCAAGCGAAAGATCCGGGCTACGACGGCGATCAACGCCCATGTGTGCGAGGCCTACCCGGCCGTGGCTCACGCCATGCTCGATGCCCGGTGGGAGTTCATGGGCCACGGGGTGGTGCAGGGGGCCATGCACCTGCTGGCCGATCAGCGCACGGCCATCCGGGAGGCGGTCCAGACTCTGGCGAAGTTCACGGGGCGCAAGCCCAAGGGGTGGCTGGGCCCGGGTCTCACCGAGACCTGGGAGACCCTCGATCTGCTCGCCGCCGAGGGGATCGAGTACGTCTCCGATTGGGTGAACGACGACCAGCCCTATGAGATCCGGACGACCTCACGCCCGCTGGTGTCGGTGCCCTACACGGTGGAGCTCAACGACATCCCGATGATGGTCGTCCAGCACCACGCCTCATCGGAGTGGCTGCAGCGCTGCCGGGATCAGTTCGACCGGCTCTACGCGGAGGGGGCGAAGAACCCCCGTGTGATGGCCATCGCCGTCCACCCCTACATCTCGGGTGTGCCCCATCGCATCAAGTACTTCGAGGCGGTCTACGACTATATCGGTAAGCACAGGGGCGTCTGGCTCACCACCGGCGAGGAGATCTACGAGTGGTACCGAGGGCATGCCTGGTGACCCGCCCTCAGCGGGCCGGGGCGACCACGACGTCGGTGGGATGTCCCTGCAGAAAGTGTTCGATGTTGTCCACCGCGCGGAGCAGGCCGTCCCGGATCACCTCGGGTGTCTGACCGGCGTTGTGGGGGGACAGCACCACATTATCCAGCTTGAGGATCGGATCGGACGGGCGGAGCGGCTCGTCGTGAAAGACATCGAGACCGGCGCCGGCGATCTTCCCCTGGCTCAGGGCATCGAGCAAGGCCTCGCGCTCCACCAGCGCGCCTCGGGCGGTGTTGACGAGAATGGCGCTGCGCTTCATGAGGGCGAATTCTTTGCGGGTGAAGAAGGCCCGCGTCTCCGGCACCAGGCGCAGGTGCAGCGAGACCACGTCGGCCTCGCGCAGGATGTCCTCCTTGCTGGCCGCGCGGGCGCCCAGTGCGGCGATGCGGTCTCGGTCCCCGCGCAGGCTCCAGGCCAGCACCGTCATGCCCACGGCGCGGCCGAGCTCGATGACGCGCGCCCCGATGGTCCCGGTGCCGAAGATGCCGAGCGTCTTGCCCAGCAGCTGAGTCAGGAGGTCCCGTGGCCACCGTCCCTCGCGGACCTCCCGATCGACCTTGGGAATCCGGCGGGCCACCGCCAGCATGAGGGTCAGGGCGTGCTCGGCGACGGCCCGGGCGTTGACACCCGGCGTGTTGCACACGGTGACGCCGTGGCGCCCGGCCGCATCCAGATCGATGTTGTCGGTGCCCGTGCCCCAGATCGAGACCATCTTCAGATTTCGGCACGCCGCGAAGACCTGCTCGGTGAAGCGGGCGTGGGCGCGGATGTTGATGGCCACCTGGGCGCGGTCGATTCTTCTGATGAGCTCGGCTTCGTCTTCGGCGCCATGGGCGGTGTGAACGCGTACCTGGCCGAGCTGGCTGGCCCGCTCGTGGGCGGCGCTGCCCTCGAAGACCGACGGGAAGTCGTCAGGGACGGATATCGTGACGGGCGCGGCCTTACGAGAGGCCGTCATTGTTGTAGCGGGGGCCGTGAGGACTGTTGTAACGGGGCCCGCGAGCCCGGCTCGGATCGAGGGTGGCCTGCTCGAGGTGCGCGGGGCTCCGTCACGCCCGTTCGTCCGTCCCTTCCTGATTCCCGGTCAGGCGTCGGCGAAGACGCGCTGGGCGGCCGTCAGGCCGGCGCCCGGCTCGCTCTTGTAGCCGAGGTCCCGCAGCGTGAGCTCCAGGGCTGACAGGGTCGGCATCACGTAGAGCGGGCTGGCCGTGATGCCCATCGTCCCGATGCGGAGCGTGGTCATCCGGATTTTGTCGAGTCCGGTGCCGATGAGGATCCCGTACTGATCGCGCATGCGGGTGACGACGGCCGGAGGCTCGATGCTCCGGGGGGCCACGATGCAGGAGACGGTGTTCGACCACAGGGAGGCGTCGGGAAACAGCTCGAGTCCCATGGCCTGCACACCGGCCCGCAGGGCGCTGGCCGCGACCTCGTGACGGTGGAAGCGGTGGCGCAGCCCTTCCTCGAGGATGAGTCGTACCGCCACCTGCATGGCCGCCGTGAGATGCGTGGGAATGGAGACCGGTTGGCGGCGGGGCGCCCCGTCTTTGACCTTGCCCCCCCGCGACTCGGGGATCCAGTGCTCCCGCCACCGCAGCAGGTCGTAGGACCAGCTGTGGGATGGCCGGGTACGCCGCTCCATCACCTCCCAGGCCCGGGCGCTCACCGACACCAGCGCGAGTCCCAGGGGGGCGGCCAGGCACTTTTGCGATCCCGTCATGTTCAGGTCGACGCCCCACTCGTCGGTGCGGACGTCGATGCCGGCGATCGCCGAGACGGTATCGAGCATGAACAGCGCGCCCACCCGGCGGGCGATCTCGCCGACCCGGGCCGCGGGGTAGGTGGTGCCGGTGGAGGTCTCGTTGTGCACCAGTGTGATGGCCTTGGGCCGCAGTCGCTCCGCTTCCGCCGCCAGCGCTTCGAGGTTCAGCGGCTGGCCCAGCTCGACGTTGAACTCGGTCCAGGCCGCGCCCACCCGGTTCATGATGTCCCGCATCAGCACGCCGAACTGGCCGGCGCCGACGACGAGCACGCGGTCGCCAGGCTCGATGACGGAGGTGGCGCCCGCTTCCAGCGCGGTGCGTCCCGAGCCCGGCATGAGGAGAACCTCGTTCCGGGTCTGGAAGACGTCGCGCAACGCCAGCATGGTGGGCTCCAGCATGCCCAGGTCGAACGAGTCGTCATACTGGATGGCCGGCGGCCGGTTGAGGGCCTGGATGACCGGGGGTGGCAGCTCGGTGGGGCCAGGAATCATCAACACCGGACGCGTCTGGCAGTGGGCCCAAATCATAGCTGTTGCCGCTCCTTGTCCTTCCGCTACCTCAGGCTTCGGCCGCCCGCCCGCCGTAGCGATGAATGAAATAGAGGTTGCGAGAGTACACCAAAAGCCCGGCCGCTTGCCCGAGAATGAAGACCGGGTCCAGGCGGTAGATGGCGTAGGCGAGCAGGGTCACGCCGCCACCGACGGAAAAGTACCAAAACTGGCGGGGCACCACGCTTTGCCGCTTTCGCTCCGTGGCGATCCATTGCACGAGAAAGCGCGCCGAGAAGAGCGCCTGGCCGAGTAGCCCGATGCCCACCCATACGTATTCAGTGGTCAGCATTCATCCACCTCGTCGGCCGGCCCCGTCGTCACGCCGCTCCTCCGAGCATGGCGCGCACGACGTTGAGCGCCTTGCGGACTTCTCCCGGCCGACGGTGCGCGCACACGAGGGCAAAGAGCCGCTCGGCCTCCTCGCTGGGCATGGCCGTCCGCCGGCCCGGGCCCACGTCGGTGAGATGGCGGAGCGGGACAGCCAGGGCCACGGCCACGTGGTAGAGGCTGTCGACGGAGATCGATTTTTCGCCCCGCTCGACTTCGCCGATGAATTTGCCGCTGAGGCCGGCTTTCTGGCCCAGGCGCTCCTGGCTGAGGCCCCGCTGCTTGCGAAGGGAGCGGAGTCGCTGTCCGAGGAATTTTCGCACGTGCGGTACTGCGCGTTCGGCCACCTTTACCCCCGATTCCGCTCAGGACCAGCCTCGCATGGCTCGGTGCCGCCAGATATGACGGCGAGCACGAGCGCGCCCTCGCGGGTGGTCACGGTGTGGACACAGCCCGGCGGGCGCCGGGTGTAGTTGCCGCTGGTGCACGTTCCGGTGTCGTCGGCGATGCTGCCTTCCAGGACGTAGACCTGTTCCTCGCCCAGATGCCGATGGCGGGGGATGGTCGCCCCCGGCGTGTACCGCACGAGCACCGTCTGGCGTTCGCCCTCCTGCCACAAGACCTTCCAGAAGACACCGGGCCGGCGCTCGATCCAGGGCCGCTCGGCGGCCTCGACGTAGAGGCTGGTCGGGGACGCCCTCACGGCAGGTCGACCTCCACGGCGTCGGGCGAGACCCGGACCGGATACACGGGGATGGCGAGATCGGCGTCGACCCGACAGCGACCGGTTGCCAGCTCGAAGTCGAAGCCGTGCCACGGGCACACGACCACATCGCCTTCCAGCCAGCCATCGGCGAGCGGGCCGTCCTCGTGCGGGCAGGAGGCCCCGCAGGCGAAAAACCGGCCGTCGCCGGCGTTGAAGATTGCCACCGTGCGACCGTTGCTCTCGACGAGAAGCCCGTGGCCGACGGGAATTGCGTCGGGGCTGGCGACTCTCACGAAGGCCATCGGTCACGAGCGGGGAGGGCGCGCGCGCCGTGGCCAGATCCTAGCGTACACTCCCGGCCAGGACAGACCCGGCACCGTCTATCGTTCATGGCGGCCCAGAATACGCCGGCGTCAGACGTCGCGCAACGTCGAGGCGTCCCGAGGAGGAAGAGCGTATGGAGCTCGTATTCGCGACGTATCCTTCGTGGTCGCACCTGGTCGTCCGGCTGGCCCTGGGCGTGATTTTCTTTGCCCACGGGGCGCAGAAGGTGCTCGGCTGGTTCGGCGGGAACGGGCTCACGGCCACCATCGGCGCGTTCCAGAAGGGGCTGGGCATTCCTCCGGGGGCCACCGTGCTCGCGGCCTTCATCGAGCTCCTGGGTGGGGTGGCGTTGATCGTGGGCTTGCTGGCCCGCCCCGCCGCGCTGGGGCTCATCGTGGTGATGCTGGTGGCGGTGAGCAAGGTCCACATCCAGCACGGCTTCTTCCTGAACTGGAGCATGACGCCGGGAAAGGGCCACGGCTGGGAGTTCAACTTCGCGCTGATGGCCATGGCGCTGGCCATCCTGGTCGGCGGGGCCGGTATGCTCTCCGTCGATCGCCTCATCGCCCCGCTGGGCGATTAGTGTGGACTGTGAGTTGGAGGGGGTCCGTGTTGCACCTCGCGTGAATGGGGGA
>DATBIM010000039.1:0-21888 GCA_036556905.1 Candidatus Methylomirabilota bacterium | reverse complement strand
GGAGGGGGGCTTCGCCCCTCATCGCGCAGCTTGCTCCGAAAATCCCTCCCCCTTGCGGGGTGGGGCAGGGGTGGGGGGGCGCCCCACATGACCGATGGCGTGGGCAACGCCCGCGCCCGGGCCGGGAGACCGCGACACCTTCCTGACCTAGCAGTTCGCCTTGCAGTAGCGGGCCAGCTCCTCGTGGGTGGCGAACCAGACGCCCTCCACGCGCTCGATGTGCTGGATCAGCGCCTCGAGCATGGCCATGCGCGACCGGTGGCCGGTGATGTGCGGGTGCATGGTGAGCAGGAACAGCCCGCCGTCGGCGACGGCCCCGTCGAACTCGGCCTTGAAGATCTCCAGCACGGCCGATGGCGGCGTGTAGGGGCGGATGGTGGAGGCCCGGTTCATCCCGAAGTAGGGCGCGTCGTCCTTGATCCACTCCACGGGCAGCTCCACGATCCCCGTGGGCTCGCCGTCCTCCAGCAGCTCGTAGGGCTCGTCGTCGGCCATCAGCGACGAGTCGTAGACGAGTCCCAGCTCGCGGATCAGCCCGAGCGTGGCCGGGCTGAAGTCCCAGGATGGGCAGCGCACGCCCACCGGCGGCCGGCCGGCGAGCTTGGTCAGCGTCTCGAAAGCCCGTTGCATCAGGTCGCGCTCCACCGCCGGCGTCAGCTCGCTGGTCATCTCGTGGATCCAGCCGTGCATGGCCAGTTCGTGCCCCTCGTCGACCACCCGTCGCTGCTCGTCGGGGTGGAGCATGGCCACCACCGCGGGCACGAAGAACGAGACCCGGATGCGGTGGCGCTGGAGCAGGGCCAGGATGCGCGGCACCGCCACGCGCGATCCGTACTCGCCCTGGGACAGGCGCCCGGGCGACAGTGACCCCTCGCGCAGCGTGGAGCTCTCGTGGTCGGAATCGAAGGAGAGCGCCACGCAGGCACGGGCGCCGTCCTTCCAGCGCGGGGGCCGGAGCGAGCGGCCGGCGCGGACCTTCTCCACCCCGGCGCGCCACCGGCGCTCTTCCCAGGCCCAGGCGGGATCGCGGGGCGAGTCAGGCCGGCTCATGGCGAGTTAGGAATACGTCGGCCCGGCGACCTCGTCAAGAGCCGGCTGCGAGCGGGCCCTACCGGGCAACCAGGTAGTCGTCGATGACCTTGGCGTCCCCGGCGCGGATCGTCATCCCGTTGGGACCGGCGCCGACCCGGGTCACCATCTTGGTCAGCTCGCCGTTCTCCCGGAACTCCTTGATCTCTGGAGAGCCCTCCCGGAACACCCACAGGCGTCCGTCTTTCACTTCCGTCACGTAGCCCGGCTTGGCGTAGGTGCTCGACGTGGTCGTCGCGCAGGCGGTGAGCGTGAGACCCAGCAGGGTCACAAGCAGCGCGGTGCGATATCCTGCCATGGCAGCCTCCTCGGCGTGGGTTGCGGCCACCCTAGTCAGCAAACGTTACGGAATCATGTCGCTTCGGTTACAAGACATTGGCTCTGGGGCCAACCGTCCGGGGCCCCGGGTCGGCGTCGGGGGGATCACGAGCCTGCAATGGGTTTGAGGTAGTATCGCCACCGATCTGACCGGGTCGGACCGCCAGGATGTCGCGCGATCCTGCCCGAAGGGAAACCGGGCGATGAGGGAGATCGTCGCTTACCGACGTCACCGACTCGGTCTCGTGAAGGCCAAGCGTCTCGCCGAGACGATGGCCCGACGCCTCCGGGACCAGTTCGGCGGCTCCTACACGTGGAAGGGCAACACGCTGCACTTCCGGCGACCCGGTGCGTCAGGGCACCTCGGCGTCACGAAGGCTGATGTCGAGGTTCGCGTCGAGATCGGCCTGTTGCTGACGCCTCTGCGCTCACGCATCGAGCGCGAGATCGCTGCGTTCTGCGACCAGCACTTCGCGCCGACCGGATCGGCTGACGCCGATCAGCCGGCACGGGCGGCGGCCTCGCGTAGCGGATCCACCCGATCGCTGGGCACCCGGAGAATGTCCAGGTCTGGGCGGCCGACATAGCAGCAATGCCGCGAGTCTCCAGATCGGCGTGACATCGCCGTAACGAATCGACGCCTCCCGTTGCGCGCTCTCAACGCAGCCGTCACGAAAACGCCACATCGGTGTGCGATACGTGAGCGCGATGCTGGTGCTCGACGGGTTGAGCAAACACTTCGGCGCCGTCCGGGCCGTGGACAACGTCAGCGTGAAGGTCCTGCGGGGACAAGTCGTTGGCGTCATCGGCCGCTCGGGCGCGGGAAAGTCGACGCTCTTGCGGCTCATCAACCGCCTGCTGGAAGCGACGAGCGGGCGAATCGTGTGGGACGGCACCGACATCATGGCGCTGCGAGGCCCGGCCCTGCGGCGCTGGCGCGCCCGCTGCGCGATGATCTTCCAGCAGTTCAACCTGGTCCCCCGTCTCGACGTCCTCACCAACGTGCTGATCGGCCGCCTTGGCTATCGGGCCATGCTGCCCTCGCTGGTCGGCCGGTTCTCCGCCGAGGAGCGGGCCCGGGCGGTGTGGGCTCTGCACCGCTTGGACCTCGTGCCGCAAGCGCTGCAGCGCGCCGACACCCTCTCCGGCGGCCAGCAGCAGCGCGTGGCCATCGCCCGCGCGCTCGTCCAGGAACCCAAAATCCTTCTCGCCGACGAGCCCGTGGCCTCGCTCGACCCTGCCAACGCCGCCCTGGTGATGGACGCGCTCCGCACCATCAACCAGCAGGACGGCATCACCGTCGTGTGCAACCTGCACTCGCTCGATCTCGCGCGCCGCTACTGCGACCGAATCCTCGGCGTCGCCGCCGGGGCGGTGGTGTTCGACGGCGACCCCGGCGAGCTCGATCTCGAGCGCGCGCGCGCCATCTACGGATCGGACCGGGAGGAGGCCGGCGCCCCGGCCGGGATCCCGGAGGAGGTCACTCGATGATCACCCGCCGAGCCCTGCTCACCTCGCTGGCCGCCGCTGCCGCCGTCGGCTTCCGCCCGGTGTTCGCCGCCGAGGACTGGCGGCGGAGCTACCCGACGTTGAACTTCGGCGTCATCAGTAGCGAGAACGAGTCCGACCGCGTCGCTCGCCACACGCGCCTCGTCGCGTATCTGGAGCGGAGCCTGCGCGTGAGCCTCCGGATGCACCACGCCACCGACTATGCCGGCACCATCGAGGCCCTGAAGGCGCGCAAGCTCGAGTTTGCCCGCTTCGGCCCGGCCGCCTATGCCAAGGCCTGGCTGGTGACGGGAGGCAAGGTCGAGCCGGTGGCCGTCGAGACCGACAAGGACGGCGCCGTCGGCTATCACTCCGTCGTGGCCGTGCGCGCCAACAGCCCGTATCACACCCTCGACGATCTCAAGGGAAAGACCCTCGCCTGGGCGGACCCCAACTCCACGTCGGGTTTCGTCGCCCCCCGTTTCTTCCTGCGCGAGTCCGGCATCGAGGCCGACCGCTTCTTCGGGCGCACCGGCTTCTCCGGCTCGCACGAGAACAGCGTCATCGCTCTCCTCAACGGGACGTACGACGCCGTCGTGACCTGGTGGACCAACGAGGAGCGCAGCAACGTGGCCCGCATGGAAGGCAAGGGCATGATCCCTCCGGGCCAGGTTCGCAACATCTGGAAGTCGCCCAAGCTGCCCAACAGCCCCTGGACGGTGCGGACGGACCTGCCCGACGATCTTCGGCGCGACGTGAAGACCGTGCTGCTCGCGCTCCCCACGGCCGATCCCCAGGGCTGGAAGGAGCTGACGGACGGCAAGAACAAGGGGCTGGTGGAGATCACCCACAAGGATTACGAGCCGATCATCCGCATGGTCGAGGCTAACCTCAAGGAACGGCGCAGCTGAGGTCGCTCGCCGACGCCAGGGCCGCCGTCGCGGCCGTCGAGCGGGCCCGGGCCGAGCTGCTCCGGGCCCGGCGCGCGCGAACCCTGCTCCTCGGCGCTACGCTCGGCCTGGCCACGGCCGGGGCGCTGATCGTCGGCGAGGTCAGCCCCCGGAACCTCGTCGAAGGCCTCCCCGGCCTCGTGGGGTACATTCGCGGCACACTGCCCACGCTGCGCCTCGCCACACTTGGCGCCGATCTCGCCGAATGGTACTGGGGGCTCGGGCGCTGGCTCCTCCTGCTCGCGGACACCGTGCTCATCGCGATGATGGGCACGCTCCTCGGCGGGGCCACGGCCCTCATCCTCTGCTTCCCGGCTTCGGCGAGGCTGGCCCCGTCCCGCATCCTCTACGTCACGGCACGTCGGGCGATGGAGGTCGCGCGCACGGTGCCCGAGCTCGTGTGGGCGCTGATCTTCGTCTACGCCTTGGGGCTGGGCGCGCTGCCCGGCGTGCTCGCCATCGCCGTGCATTCGATGGGCAGCCTGGGCAAGCTCTTCTCGGAGGTCAACGAGAATGTCGAGCCCGGGCCGCTCGAGGGCGTGCGGGCGGCCGGCGGGAGCTGGGCGCAGGTGATGCGCTACGGTGTCCTGCCCCAGGTCATGCCGGCGTTCCTCTCCTACAGCCTGCTCCGGTTCGAGATCAACGTGCGGGCCTCCTCGGTGTTGGGGTTCGTGGGGGCCGGCGGGATCGGGCAGGAGCTGTACCTCGTGATTCGGCAGTTCATCTACGTGGACATCAGCGCGATCGTGCTGCTCCTGGTGGCCACCGTCGCCCTGATCGACATCGCCTGCGAGCGCGTCCGCCACCACGTCATCGGGCAGGCGGCGCTGGCCCGATGAGCGTCACCGCCGTCGCGCCCGCTGTGCTCGCCGAGGCGCGCCGTCGCTGCCCGGCAGCGTTCGGCCGCCCGTGGCCGGCCCGGGCGGGGCGCGCCGGCCTCTGGCTCGCCTTCGCCGTGGTGGTGGTCCTGGGCCTCTGGCGGATGGAAGCATCGCCGGCCCGCGTGCTCCAGGGCCTCGGCAAGCTCGGCTGGCTGATCGGTTTCATGATCCCGCCCTCGGCCGGGGGGCGTCTGGGTGACCTGCTCTACGCGATGCTGGAAACGATCGCCATGGCGTTCCTCGGCACCTTGCTGGCGAGCCTGGCCGCGCTGCCGCTCGGCGTGCTGGGCGCCCGTAACGTGGTGCCGGGCCTCGCGCTCCACTTCGGGCTCCGACGAGGCTTCGACCTGCTGCGGGGCGTGGACGCGCTGATCTGGGCCCTCATGTTCGTCAACGTGGTCGGGCTGGGCCCCTTCGCGGGGGTCATGGCGCTGGCCGTCAGCGAGACCGGCACGCTGGCCAAGCTCTTCGCCGAGGCGGTCGAGGCCGCGGACCGTGGTCCGGTGGACGGGGTCCGCGCCGCCGGGGCGAGCCGGCTCCTGGTCGTGCGCTTCGGCATGCTGCCGCAGGTGCTGCCGGTGATGCTGAGCAACGCCCTCTACTACTTCGAGTCGAACACGCGCTCGGCGACCATCCTCGGCGTCGTCGGGGCCGGTGGCATCGGGTTGCAACTCTCCGACCGGATCCGCGTGAACAACTGGGACGAGGTCGGCTTCATCGTGCTCCTGATCCTGGGCACGGTCACCCTCATCGATCTCCTGTCGCGCGCCGTCCGCCTGCGCCTGATCGGCGCCCCGTCCCGCTGACCGCGGTCAGCCGGCGCGCAGGGCCTTGCCCAGCGGGGCCACCAGGTCCTCACGCTCCCAGGGGACGTCCAGGTCCGTGCGACCGAAGTGACCGTAGGCGGCGAGCGTCCGGTAGAACTCTCCCCCGCGGCGCTCGGGCAGCGTTCGCAGACTGAAGGCCTCCACGATGCTGGTGGGCCGCAGGTCCACCAGGTTGACCAGGGCCCGCTCGATCTGCTGATCGGGCCGCGTGCCGGTCCCGAATGTCTGGACGGTGACCGCCAGGGGGTGCTCCTCCCCGACTCCATAGCTGAGCTGAACCTCACATCGGCGCGCCAGGCCGGCCGCCACCACATTGCGGGCCATGTACCGGGCCGCGTAGGCACCGAACCGGTCGACGTGGGCGGGGTCCTTACCGGAGAGCGCACCGCCGCCCTGGCGGGCGAAGCCTCCGTACGTATCGACCACGGTTTTGCGACCCGTGAGGCCGGCGTCGCGCCGCGGCCCGCCCACGAGGAAGGCGCCGCCCGGATTGATCAGCACCTTGGTGCGCTTGTCGGGGGCCAGCGGGGCGGGATCAAAGACCGCCGGCAGCACCGCCTCCCGGAGATCGGCCTCCAGACGGCCCGGCCGATCGAGCGCCGGCGTGTGCTGCGCGCTCACGATCACGGTGTGGATCCGAAGGGGCTGGTCGTCCTGGAACTCCACGGCTACGAGCGTCTTGCCGTCGGGCGCCAGATAGGGCAAGACCCCCTTCTGGCGCACCTCGTCGAGCCGCCGGGCCAGGCCATGGGCCAGGGCGATGGGCAGCGGCATCCGCTCGGGCGTGTCGAGGCACGCATAGCCGAAGAGCGAGGCCTGCTGGGTTCGCTGGGCCGAGCCGCCGTCCGGAGTCCGGTGCGACACGCTGGTGACGACGCTGCACGTCTCGGGGTCGAAGCCGCTCTCCGCGGAGTAGCCGATGTCGGCGATGACGTCCCGGGCGATGCGGGTCACGTCGACGCTCACGGTGGCGATGGAGTTCACGGCCAGGAAGACCAGCCCGGTGGAGACGGCGCACTCGGCCGCGACCTCGGCACCCGAGTCCTGGAACAGGAAGGCGTCCACGATCCCGTCGGCGACCTGGTCGCAGATCTTGTCGGGATGGCCGCGGGTGACGGACTCGGACGAGAAGATCGTGCGTCTAGCCATGGGTACCTCCCGTCTTGAGGGCCTCGCGCACCAGGAGCGGTGCCACCGCGCCCGCGCCGACCACCGCCAGGTCGACCACACCGAGCGGTGTGGTTCTGAGCAGGGCCCGGAGCGCAGGCACCACCAGGGTCGCCGCCTGCAGACCGAGCATGCCACCGATACCGGCCACGAGCGCGGGGTTGTCGCCCAGGCGTCGAAGCCCGGAGTGTTTCGGGGACCGGCAGGCCAGCGCGTACAGGAGCTGGCCGGCACTGAGCGTCGAGAAGGCGACCGTCGACCCGCGGACGGCGTCGCCCCCGCGTGAGAGGGTCAAGCCGAAGGCGCCGAGGGTCGTGGCGGCCATGACGGAGGCGTCCACGCCCGTGGCGGCCAGCGCATCGCGGGACAGCAGCGGGGCGCCGGAGACCGGCGGCCGCGCGCGCATGACACCCGCCTCCGCCGGCTCCAGACCGAGCGCGAGGGCGGGTACGACGTCGGAGACCAGGTTGATCCAGAGCAGGTGGAGGGCGGACAGCGGTTGGGCGCGGCCCACCAGCATGGCCCCGGCGGTGACGAGGACCTCGGCCAGGTTGGTCGCCAGGAGGAAGCGAAGCGCCTTCTGGAGGTTCGCGCGCAGGGTCCGGCCCTGCTCCACCGCGGCGACCATGGAGCCGAAATTGTCGTCCATGAGGATGACGTCGGCCACGTCCCGGGCCATCTCCGTTCCGCGCTGCCCCATGGCCACCCCGATGTCGG
Source organism: Candidatus Methylomirabilota bacterium (assembly GCA_036556905.1). Taxonomy (GTDB): domain Bacteria; phylum Methylomirabilota; class Methylomirabilia; order Rokubacteriales; family CSP1-6; genus 40CM-4-69-5. Next base: position 14,451 of record DATBIM010000039.1, on the reverse strand, counting down.
CGGCCTTGAGGGCGGGACCGTCGTTGACGCCGTCGCCGGTCATCGCCACCACCTCGCCCCCGGCCTGGAGCGCCCGCACGATCTCGTACTTCTGGGCCGGGGCCACCCGGGCGAACACGTCGACCTCGCGCACGACGCCCCGTAAGGCCTCCGAGTTCAGGTGGGCCAGCTCACCGGCTTCGAGCACACGCACCTGGCCGTTGCGCAGGAGGCCGAGCATCCGGCCCACGGCCACCGCCGTCAGGCCTTGATCGCCGGTGATCATCACCGGGCGGATACCCGCCTCGTGACAGACCGCGATGGCCTCCCGCACACCCGGGCGGATGGGGTCGATGAGCCCGACCAGGCCAACCCAGGTGAGATCGTCCCAGCTCGCGTCGGCGCCCTCCTCCAGGGTCTTGAAGGCCAGGCCGAGGACGCGCATGCCCTCGTCGGCCATCCGATCATTGGCTCTCAAGATGAGCCGGCGGGCGGCGGCGTCCAGCTCGGCCTCACCCGCGGAGGTCCGCCAGCGCGCTGAGGCGCGCAGCACCTCTTCGGGCGCCCCCTTGACGACAACGAGGCGCCGGGGGGTTCCCGCGTGCATCGAGCCCATCCAGTTCCGTCCGTCGCCTCGGGGCGACAGCGTCAGGAGCGGGTGCCGGTGGCGAAGCACCGTCACGTCGATACCGCCGGACCGGGCCGCCATCAGCAGCGCCGCCTCGGTCGCGCTCCCGGTGATCTCGGGGACGCCGCGCGCATCGATGACGAGCGTCGCCTCGCTGCAGAGGACGGCGATGGCCAGGGCCTGAGCCAACGCCGGCTCCACCGTGTCGGGCCCCAGCCCGCCCTGGACATGGTCGCGACCGGCGACGTGCCAGCGCCCCACCGTCATGCGGTTCTCGGTGACGGTGCCCGTCTTGTCGACGCAGATCACCGTCGTCGAGCCCAGGCTCTCCACGGCGGCGAGCCGCCGGACGAGCGTGCGGCGCTCGAGCATCCGCCGCATGCCGAGCGCCAGGGTCGTCGTCGCGACCGTGGGGAGCCCCTCGGGGACGGCTGCCACCGCCAGCGAGGCCGCGGTGCGGAACACGCCGAACGCCGGCAAGCCGCGCAGAACGCCGACGACGAAGAGTCCACCGCAGAGTCCGAGCGAGGCGACGGCGAGCTGTCGGCCCGTCTGGTCGAGCTGCCGTTCCAGGGGGGTGCGCGGCGCGCTGGCTTCGCTGATGAGAGCCCGGATACGACCCAGCTCCGTGCGCCGCCCGGTCGCGGTGACGATCGCCTCGCCCCTGCCTTCGGCCACCACGGTTCCTGCGTAGACCATGTTCGAGCGGTCGGCGATCGGGGCCTCGTTCCTGGCCAGGGGCTCCAGGGTCTTGATCACCGGCACCGACTCACCGGTGAGCGCGGACTCGTCGGCCTGCAAGCCGGCCACGCTGATCAGCCGACCGTCGGCGGGAATGTCGTGGCCCGGTCTCAGGAGCATGACGTCGCCGGGGACCAGCTCCACCCGGGGCAGCAGGAGCTCCCGCCCGTTACGACGGACGAACGCCATGGGCATGCCGATCTCGGTGAGCGAGGCGAGAATCCGCGCCACCCGGGATTCCGTGGCATAGCCGATTCCGGCATTGATCGCGATGACGGCCAGGATGGCTACCCCGTCGACGAGGCCACCGGTGGCGATGGAAGCGACGGCCGCCCCGCCGAGCAGCAGCACGGGAAGCGAGCCGATCTGGTCCCTGAGGATCTCAAAGGCAGACTTCGGCTGCGGCACGGGCAGCCGGTTGGGCCCGGACTCCAGCAGACGGCGCTCCGCCTCGTCTCGGGAGAGCCCGAGCGCGGGGGTGTCGTTCAGCGAACCAATCACGTCTTCAGCAGTGCGGGTGTGCCAGGCGGTGCCGTCTACGCCTAAGTCAACCTCGGACGGCGGGGCCCCGGCCCCGCGCACGCGGTAACTGGCAACCTCGCGTGCCACTCGTTGGCGCAACTCGGCGAGCTCGAGATGGCCGGCATCGAAGCGCACGAGGACATTGCCCGTGATCGGGCTCGCCCAGACCTGGTGGACGCGATCGTCTCCACCCAGACGATCGCGCAGCCGCAGGGCCAGGGTGGGCTGGCGTCGGAGTCCCGGGACGTGCAGGCGGGCGCGACCGCGCACCGTAGCGGAAAGGACGACGACGCTCGTCAGATCCCGATCGGTACTCACCGGTGAGCGGGGCGACATATCTCCAGCGTCACCGAGCTTACCGTTCCGAATGTTGCATTAGTGTTACAAGATCGCGGGAATCAGATCAGCCGCGCGACGACCTCCCGCGGCGCTTGCTTCGCGCCCGCGGTGCCGCAGTCCGCCGCCTCCGCGTGGCCGTCGAAGGTGTGACGGGAGGCCACCCGGCGGCGGCGCCCACCACATTCCGGACGCCGGCGATCGTGCCACTCAGCGTGTCGCGGACGGCCCGGCCAGCCACGCCGCCGATCCGGTCAGCGGCCTCGATCGCGCCCTCCGCCGCGCTGCGGGCCAGCCCGCCGACATCGCCCCCGATCTCTTGTGCAGCCTCGATCGTGCCCTCCACGGCTCGTCGGGCGGTGCGCGCCACGTCCCCTCCGACGTCACCGGTGGCCTTGACGGCACCATGCGCGGCGGATCGAGCCACCGCCGCGAGGTCGCCGCCGATCTCTTCGGTGGCCGCGATGGCGCCCTTGACGGCGCCCTTGGTGACCATGCCCAGGTCTTCGCCGATCTCGGCGGCCGCGCGGATCGCCCCCCGCACGGCAGCGACCCCGACACCGCCGATCTCCCCGCCGACGTCCTTCACGCCCTGCAAGGCAGTGACCAGGGTATTCCTGACGAGATTCAGAACGCCGACAGAAATCAACTCGCCGCCGGTGATCGCGCTGACGATGGTGCGCTGCACCCGGCCCGGCTCGGCGAGACCCTGCCGCCGTTGGCCGGCTTCCGGTTCGCGAACTCTCCTCCGTTTCGTAGCCATAACGTAATCTCCCTCCGGCGGCACTGGCCGTCGCCCTCGTACCTGACGACAACTCCTGCCCCGTCGTCAAGCGCCGGTTTCAGGATCAGGAGTCCCGCCGAGCTCGCCTCGAGCATGAGCCGCAAACGGTTGCTCCCCGACGACGGCGCCATGACGTTGTCGCGTCGCCACCGCTACGCGCCGGTGCGACCTGGTCGTCCGCCGTCATCACGATCGCGTTCGTCGCAATCTTCGCGCGCGCTCCGTGACTGAAGCTTCACACGTACTCCACTGAGAGTTCACACGTACTGCACGGAGAGTTCACTCGCACTCCACGACGACGCAACACTCGAACGCTACCGTGTGCGCGGAATGGAGGTGATGCCCGCGCACGAATCAAATCGCCTGTTCACGCACGTGCTCGGAGCCCGTGACGATCACGCACGCTGCGGACACACGTCACCCAGTCACTGCGGAATGGAGGAGTGAATGACGCGGAGAAACTCGACATCGGCAATCGCGGCGCTCGGAATCTTCCTGGCGGCTCAAGGCCCGACGATCTCCGAAGGGCAAGGCAACCCGAACATTCCCGACATCGAGTCCGTTGGGGTCGTCAAGGTCGTTGATCCCTTCAACGCCGAGCCGGCCCAGCGGCTGTACGGCACGCTGGACATGATGGACCTCGTGGAGGCCCAGGGCCGGAAGATCATGGTCATCGCCCACGAGATCTTCCCCAGCTCGACCCAGGGGTCAGCGGGAAACCTGCCTGGCTTCCCGCTCGGCTCGCCGGACACCTACGACGGCGTGAACCGAGGCCTCGGGCTGGGAGCCGTGACGGGGTGGGATCAGAAGACCGGCGAGTTCTTTTTTATTGTTCCGCCCAAGAATACGGCACTTGCCGAACCGTATGACGAGAACCAGCACACTTCGGCAACCGATGGCGTACGGGCGACTCCCTGGGGTACCGCCCTCATCGGCGAGGAGTGGTCGCAGAGCCCGAGCATAGTGTTCGGCACGCCGGCGCGGGGCGGTCACATCCTGGAGGTCAACCCGCTGGATCCGGGTGGGTCGCTTTCCCGCGTCAAGGTCATGGGGAGCTTCTCGCACGAAGGCATCGCGATCCAGAAGACTTCCAACAACTATGTGATCTATCAGGGCGACGAGCTGCGGGGCGGCGGAACGTGGGCCGGCGTGCCCCCGGTTGCGGGCTTTGCCTGCGCCAACGACACACCGCGGCGGGGCGGGGCCGTGTATCGCTTCATTCCCTCGCAGAAGCCGAAGGCCTTCAATGACCTCCAGGCCAACGGCGGGACACTGCAGGCCTTCGATTTCCTCGTCAAGGAGTGGGTCACGGTACCAAACAGCGTTGTTGCCGCCGAGAACCCCGATGTGATCCGCTGCTGGGCCGACACGACTCTCAGCCACGTGAGCCTGTGGGAGCGCCCGGAAGACATCGAATACGATCACGGCAACCTCTACATCGCGGTGACCGAGAGGTCCTGCGTGGTTGCTGCCGGGCAGTGCACTGCCACTCTGTTCGACGGTAACGCCCCCAACCGCAGCCTCGGTCACGTGATTCGTCTCAATCCCGATACTGGGGACTGGTCCGTCTTCGTCGATGCCGACACGGTGAACGCAGCAATACCGGATCCGAAATTCGGAAACCCCGACAACCTGGTCCTCGACCGCGAAGGCCGTGTCTACATCACCCAGGATGGCGGCACCCCCAACGACAGCATCTGGATCGCCACGCCAGATAAGAACCACGATGGGGTCGCCGACACATTCGCGCGTTTCCTCAACATGGCTGACGCCAACCTCGGGGTACCCGCAAGTTGCGGAGAGCCCACCGGGTTCCACTTCCTCGATGAGAAGACGCTCCTCTTCAATTTTCAGGGAGGGGCTCGCCAGAACGACTTCGGTGTGGTCCAGGATGCGGCATGTCCTCTCTTCAACTCCCGCATCATGGCGATCGAGCTGGGCGGAACCGACCACTGACCGCGCCAGGACCGGGGCCGCCCGCCTTTGGGCGGCCCCGCTCCCACCTCGAGTCGTGTCCCGGAGCGCATCTGCAGTAAGGAGCGTCGCAGCCCGCCCTCGGCCACTGCCCGTCGAAGATCCATTCGACGGGCAGTCGCGTTCTTGCCCGCCCCTTCGACGCGGGCTATAGTCGGCGCCCGAGGCTAGTCGGCGCCCGACAGGAGGGCCCGTTGAGCGATCCGATTCAGATCCGCATGGGAGGGTACGGCCCGCCCACGACGACCCACAGCCGCGCCCTGAAGATGATCGGCGACCGGCTCACCGCGGAGCTCGGCGACGCCGTGGACGTCAAGTACGTCTGGAACGTGATGGACTTCGGCTACCGGGGCGAGGAAGTGTTGTGGATGGCCGAGCAGGGCCTCCTCACCATCGCTTACCAGTCCACGAGCTACTCGACCGACCGCGTGCCCGAGCTCGAGTTCGCGGACCTGCCCTTCCTGTTCGCCTCGCTGGCCCAGGCCCGGGCGGCCATGGACGGCCAGCTCGGACGCTACCTGAGCGCCAAGATCGAGGAGCGCACGAACTACCGCGTGCTGGGCTACTTCGAGAACGGCTATCGCCATGTCTCGAACCGCCTGCGCCCCGTCCGCACGCCCGCGGACCTGGCCGGCATGCGTATCCGCCTGCAGCCGAGCAAGATCCACTGCCGCAGCTTCGAGCTGCTGGGCGCAATTCCCGTTCCTTGCGACCTGAAGCCGGGGCTCGAAATGATCCAGTCCGGGGCCGTGGACGCCCAGGAGAATCCGCTGGCCAACACCGTGGACTACGGCGCGCACAAGGTGCACCGCTACATCACCCTGACCGGCCACTGTTATCTCTCCCGCGGAATCTACGCGAACCGGACCGCGATTGACGGCTGGCCCCCGGCGCTGCAGTCGGCCATGAAGGACGCCGTGGGCGCGGCCATTACTGCCCAGCGCGAGCTCGCGGTCAAGGAAGAGGATATCGCCCGACAGACACTGGAGAGCGCGGGATGCGCGATCGTCGACTTGACGTCGGAGGAGCGCGAGGCGTTCGTCCGCGCCGTCAAGCCGCTGCACGACGAAGCCCGCAAGCGCTTCGGTGACGAGATCTTTGCCCTCGTGCCCGCACCGTAGCCCCGGGGGGGCCTCCGCGCCTTTTTTTGTCGCTCGCGCCGGCTCGGGATATGCATACACTTCCTCCAGGGGGTCTGATATGGACGTCACACTCGCAGTGCGGCAGGGGGTGCGGCGCCGCCGGGCGGTGCCCGCCGCCTGCGCGATCCTCGCAGCGTGCCTGTGGGGGCCGGGGCCGCTGGCGGCGAGGGAAGCGCCCGACGCCGCTCCGCCGAGCCCCGTTCCGGAAGTCCGCGCTCAGGCGAAGCGGACTGTCGACTCGTTGTCAGTGGTCAAGCTGAACAGCAGAGCCGTCGCCGATGCCCGCTCCAACAAGAGCCTGGGGGCCAGGCGCGAAGGCACTGGCGTGGTGATCGACACCGATGGGCTGGTGCTCACCATCGGCTATCTGATCCTGGAAGCGGAGACGGTGGAGCTTTCCACGGCGGACGGCACGTCCTTCCCGGCGACGGTGGTGGGCTACGACAGCGCCACCGGCTTCGGCCTGCTGCGATCGCTCCGGCCGCTTCCCATCCAGCCGATCCAGTTCGGCCAGTCGGCGAACATCGCGAACCGGGAGCCGGTGTTGATCGTGGGCTTCGACGGGGTGGCCCCGGCCGTGGTCGTGTCCCGCCGGCCATTCGTGGGCTACTGGGAGTATCTGCTCGACGAGGCGATCTACACGGCGCCGGCCACGGTCAACTGGAGCGGCGCGGCGCTCCTCAGCCGCGAGGGGAAGCTGCTGGGCATCGGCTCGCTGTCGGTGAACGATGCCCTGGGCCCCGAGAGCCAGATGCCCGGCAACCTGTTCGTGCCCATCGATCTCCTGAAGCCGCTGCTGCGCGACCTCATCGCCCAGGGCAAGTCCTCGGCGCGCCCGCGGCCGTGGCTCGGTCTGCAGACCCAGGAACTCCACGGCAATGTGATCGTGACGCGGGTGTCTCCGGAGAGTCCGGCCGATCGGGCCGCGTTGCGCCCGGGTGACGTCATCGTCCGTCTGGGCGGCCAGGTCCTCAAAGGCCAGGCGGACTTCTACACCCGGCTGTGGGCGCGCGGCGAGGCGGGTGTCGAGGTTCCCCTCGAGGTGCTGCGGGACGGCCGGATCCAGAGCATCACCGTCCAGTCCATCGACCGCGATCGGTACTACCGGGCCAAGCGTACCTACTGATCCGCCGGCCTAAACGGGCCGGCTCCGTTCCACGACTTCGCCGCCGAGCGCGGTCAGCACCACCACCAGCCAGGGTGGCCACTTCCAGAACGCCAGGAGCCCGAAGGCGAGTGCGGCGAGGCCGAAATCGCTCGGCGTGTGGATGGCGCTCGTCCAGACGGGCTGATAGAGAGCCGCCAGCAGCAGTCCCACCACGGCGGCGTTGATCCCGCGCAGGGCAGCCTGAAACCCGGGGCGTGAGCGCAACAGATCCCAGAACGGCAGCGCCCCGACGGTCATGAGAAAGGCGGGAAGGAAGATGGCGATCAGCGCCAGGGCGGCGCCCGTCCAGCCATGGGGCTCCCGTCCCATCACGAACCCGAGATAGGCGGCAAAGGTGAAAAGGGGACCGGGGACCGCCTGGGCCGCTCCGTAACCGGCCACGAAGTGCTCGTTGCTCACCCATCCCGGCCCGACCACCTCGGCTTGCAGCAGCGGCAGCACCACGTGCCCGCCCCCGAACACGAGTGAGCCGACGCGGAAGAAGCTGTCGAAGGCGGCCAGCCCCTGACTCGAAGAGGCCTGGCGCAGCAAGGGCAGCGCGAGGAGGAGTCCCGCGAAGATGATCCAGGCCGTCGCGCCCAGCCGGTGGCCGATCGGCACCCGCATGTGCAGCGGGGGCGCCGCGCTCGAGCCCGGAAACAGCCGCATGCCCACGAGCCCGGCGGCGATGATCGGCACGATCTGGCCCCACACCGTCGGCCACGCCGAGGCGACGACAGCGGTGACGATCGCCAGAGTAGCCCGCTCGCGATCGGGACACAGGTTACGCGCCATGCCCCAGACGGCAAGGGCCACGACCGCCACCGCGACGACCTTCAAGCCGTGGAGCCATCCGGCATCCGCGGCCGTGCCGATCGCGCTCAGGCCGTAGGCGAAAGCGACGAGGGCGAAGGCGGACGGAAGCGTGAAGCCCAGCCAGGCTGCCACTCCGCCCGGAAGCCCGGCCCGCATGATGCCGATCGCGATCCCGACCTTGCTGCTGGCCGGACCCGGGAGGAACTGACAGAGCGCGACGAGATCGGCGTAGCCCTGCTCGTCCAGCCATTTCCGCTGGCGGACGTACTCCTCACGAAAGTATCCCAGATGAGCGATGGGACCACCGAACGAGGTCAGTCCCAGCCGCGTGGACACCCAGAGGACCTCAAGCAGCCGGGTCATTTCGGGTGTCTCCTCCTCGTGCCTGCCGGCGTCTTCCCGGGCGCCGCCCTTCCTCGATCTCCGCGCGGCTGACTCGGTCCCGACTCGAGGACCTCGCGCACCAGCTCGAGAATCTGACGACGACTCTGGTCCAGAGCACGGCGGCCCGCCGTGGTGATGGAGTAGTACTTGCGCATCTTGCCGCCGACCACCCGGTCCTGTTGGGCCAGATAGCCGGCCGCGGCAAGCCCGTGAAGGATGGGATACAGGGTGCCGGGGCTCAGGGAGTACCCATGACGGCGCAGCTCCTCGATGAGCGACAGACCGTAGAGCGGTTCCTGAGCCGCGTGATGCAGGATGTGGATCTTGATGAAGCCGAGGAAGAAGTTTCGCAGCATGGCCCGGGTTAGATCAGGCCGGTCACCAGGCCGAGTCCGACCACCAACAACATGGTGGCGACGGTCACTCGAACGGCCCGCAGCGTGACGTGCTCGAGCACCCGGGCCCCCAGGTATGCCCCGAGGAAGGCCGCCCCCATCGCGGCCACGACCACGCCCGCGATCTCGCCCGGCACCGCGGCGGATCCCCGAGTCAGGAACGAACGACCATAGACGAGCAACCGGACGATGTCGACGATCACGGTGGACACGATGCCGGTGCCGACGAACGCCTGCTTCCCGAGCCCGGCCTGGAGCAGAAACGCCGAGCGGAAGGCACCCTGGTTACCCGACAGGCCTCCGAAGAATCCCGAGAGAAGGCCACCGAGGACGAGATATCGCGAAGGGATCGTGAGCCGCTCGAGCCAGCGACCGGCCTCCAGCCACCCGAAGGCCACGATGAGCATGCCAACCACCGTCTTGACGGGCGTGACCTGGAACTCGCGCCCTCCGAGGTGGTACGCCGTGAGGGCCGGCAGGTTGGCCACGAGTGAGAGCAGGCTGGCGCCGGCGAAGGCCGCGAGCGCCGCGGGCACACCGAATCGAACCACGATCCTCCAGTCCGCGTATCGTCCGAGCAGGACCAGCTTGAACCCATTGTTGGCCAGATGAACCAGGGCCGTGGCCGCCACCGCCACCGGCACGGGAAAGAAGAGCGCGAAGGTGGGTGTCAGCACGGTGCCCAGGCCGAACCCGGAGACGAGCGTCAGGCCGGACATGAGGAACGCGACCACCGAAACGACCACGTGCGTCATCTGGCACAGACGGTACTCGATAACGGAATCCGATACAATGGCGATGCCCGGGCCGGCGACCCGTGGCTCAGCGGGGCCCGCGGGCCCGCAGCGCTCGCCAGACGCGCTCGGGCAGGAGCGGCAGCTCGCGCAGGCGGATCCCGCTCAGGCGCGCGAGCGCGTTGGCCACGGCCGGGCTCACCGGGATCAGGCTGCCCTCGCCGGCCCCCTTGGCGCCGAAGGGACCGCTGCCGTCGCCGTTCTCCACGAAGCGGCATTCCAGGACGGCCGGCACGTCCTCGGCCCTCGGCACCCGGTAGGCGAGCAGCGAGCCGTTCAGCAGGTGTCCGTCGCCGTACGTCATCTCCTCGAGCAGGGTGTGGCCGAGCCCCTGGACCACGGCGCCCTCGTCCTGCCCCTCGAGGATCAAGGGGTTGACGGCGCGGCCCACGTCGGCGACCGAGACGTAGCGCTCGACCGTCACCGCGCCCGTCTCCTCGTCGAGGCTCACCTCGGCGGCGCCCACCGCCATCTCCCAGAACGGCGTGCTGCCGCCCAGCGGGGCCCGGGTGCGTCCGGGCGCCACCACGCCACGGCCGATCAGCTCGCCGCCCGTCATGCCGAACCGGAGCGCCAGCACCTCGGGGTAGCCTAATCGCCGGCCGGCCGCGACGACGGCGCCCTCGTCGAGGACGAGATCCCGCGGGGAGACACCGAGGTGATCGGCGACGATGCGCTGGAGCTGATCGCGCACGTCCGCGGCCGCCTCCTGCACGGCGCGGCCCGTCACGGTCGTCGAGCGGCTGGAGCTGGTGGTCTGGTCGTAGGGCGTGATGGCGGTGTCGGGCGGGGTGACGGTGACGCGGGCCAGAGGCAAGGCCAGGACCTCGGCGGCGATCTGGGCCAGCGCCGTCCGGGCTCCCTGCCCCATCTCCACCGTGCTGACGAGCACGCTGGCGCTTCCGTCGGCGTGCAAGCGCACGATGGCCTCCGACACGCTGGGAGCAACCGAGGCCTTCAGCATGGCGGCCACGCCGCGGCCGCGGTCGACCGCCGCGGGCTGTGTCCAGCCGATCGCCTCGGCGGCGCGGCTCAGGCTCTCCTCGAGCTTGCCGTCGATGGGCGTATCGCCCGGCGCGAAGTCCTCACCGTGGGCCAGGAGGTTCTGCCGCCGCAGATCGACGGGATCGCGATCCAACCGCTCGGCAGCGACGTCGAGCAGCGATTCCAGCGCCCAGGCCAGCTGGGGCACACCGAAGCCCCGGAACGCGCCGCCGGGGGTGGTGTTGGTGTAGACGGCGCGGGCCTGCAGACTGACGTGAGGGACGCGGTAGGGCCCCGTGGCCGTATAGGTAGCCTTCTGGACCACGCGGGGCCCGATGTCGGCGTAGGCGCCGACATCGTAGTCGGCGTGGCAGTCCACGGCCAGCAGCGCGCCGTCGCGGGCGAGCCCGACGCGCACGTTGACGCGCGCGCCGCAGCGGCGCACGGTCTGAAAGGCCTCGGCCGCGGAGGCCGCCACCCGCACCGGCCGGCCGGCGGCGCGGGCCAGCACAGCGGCCAGCGGCTCGAGCTTCGCATAGGTCTTGCTGCCGAAGCCGCCCCCCAGGTGCGGCACGATGATGCGGATGCCCGCCAGAGGCACGCCGAACATCTTGGCCAGCTCGACCCGCACCGAGTAGGGGTTCTGCGTGCCGGCCCAGACCGTGAGCCCACCCGTCTCGTCCCAGGCGGCCACCGCGGCGTTGGGCTCCATCGCGTAGTGCTGCACGCGCGGGAAGTGAAAGGTGTCTTCGACGACCAGGTATGCCGTGCCGAGCGTGGCGGTGACGTCGCCGCGGGCATAGGCGAAGCGATGGCAGACGTTGGTGCCGCGCTCGGGCCGCAGCGTCGAGAGGTCGGCGAAGTGCCCGGCCAGCGGCTCGCCGGCGTGGACCAGGGGCGCGCCGGGCCGGAGCGCCTCGTCCAGCGTGAGCGCCGCCGGCAGTGGTTCGTAGTCCACCTCGATCAGCTCGAGCGCCTCGGCCGCCGCCAGCTCGTCCACGGCGGCCACCGCTGCCACCGGCTCGCCCTCGTAGCGCGCCACATCGATGGCCAGCACGGGGCGGTCACGGAACGCCGGCCCGAAGTAGGGCTCGCACCAGGTGAGATCGGCGCCGGCCAGCGCCGCGAAGACGCCGGCCCGTCCGCGGGCGCGCGTGACGTCCACGCGGACCACGCGGGCATGCGGGTGCGGCGCGCGCAGGACCTTCGCGAAGGCCATCCCCGGCAGAACCAGGTCGGTCACGTAGCGCGCGCGCCCGGTCACCTTCTCGATCGCGTCCACGCGCTCCACCGGATGCCCCACCACGCGCAGCGGCCGCGCGCTCATGGACGCGTCCGGGCGACGGCCAGGATCGCCTCGACGATCTTGCGGTACCCCGTGCAGCGGCAGAGGCTCCCCCGCAGGTGATCGAGGACATCCTGGCGGCGCGGCGCCGGCTCGTCGTCGAGCAAGGCCTTGGCCGTCAGCAGCATGCCCGACGTGCAGAACCCGCACTGGATGGCGCCGTGGTCCACGAAGGCCTGCTGGATCGGATGCAGCCGGGCATCCTCGGCCAGCCCTTCGACCGTCAGGACCGAGCGGGAGTCGGCCTCCACCGCCAGGTAGGTGCAAGCGCTCACGGCCAGGCCGTCAACCAGGACCGTGCAGGCCCCGCACACCTGGGCATCGCACGAGCGCTTGGCCCCTTTGAGGTCGAGCCGATCGCGGAGCACGTCGAGCAGGAGCGCGTGCGGCACCACGTCCAGCTCGCAGAGACGCCCGTTGACGGTGACCCGGATCCGCTCCGGCGCCGGGCCGCCGTCGCTCGCGCGAGCGTCGGTCACGCCACCACCGCGTACGGGTAACGGGCGACGGGATCGGCACCACGCGCCCGGGCGGCCGCGGCCCGGAGCGCCCGCCGCGTGAACACCGCCACCATCTCACGCTTGTAGTCGGCCGAGCCGTGGAGGTCGTCGGCAGGGTCGGCGCTGGCCGCCACCAACTCAGCCACCGCGCCGCTCACGTCGTCCAGATCGGCGATCGGACAGCCGCGCAGCCGGGCCTCGGCGCCGGGCACGCGGGCCGGGCGCGGATTGACGCAGCCGATGGCGATCCGCGCGTCGGCCACACGCGCCGAAGAGTCTTCGAGCAGCAGCGCCAGGGCGATGCCGAGCGTGGGACGCTCGTACACCCCGAACTTGATGTAGACCGCGGCCGCCCTCCCCGGCCAGGGCGTGAGCGTCACCGACGCCAGCAGCTCGTCGGGCTCGCGGACCGTCTCCCACGGACCCCGCACGAAGTCGGCCAGTGGCAGCTTCCGCTCCCCGCGAGGCGAGGTCAGCGCGACGCTCGCGTCGAGGGTCAGGAAGAGCGTGGCCAGATCGCTGTGGGGATCGGCGAAGGCCAGGTTGCCCCCCACCGTGCCGACGTTGCGTACCCGCACATTGGCGACGTGACGGGCGACCGAGGCCATGAGCGGACAGCGCGCCTTCACGACCGCTGAGCGCTCGACGGCACGGTGGGTGACCGTGGCGCCGATGACCAGTTGCGCGCCGTCGCCGGTGATGGCGTCGAGGCCGGGGAGGCGCTTGACGTCCACCAGATGGCGGGGGCGCAGCAGCCCCTCCTTCATCAGCAAGAGCAGCTCGGTGCCGCCGGCATAGGGCGCGGCGTCGTCGCCGAGCCGGGCCAGCAGCTCGCACGCCTCCGCGGCCACGCGCGGCCGGTGCAGCGTGAATGGACGCAGCATGAGCGACGGAACCTTACCCCAGGCCCCGGAATCTGTCACGCCTGGTCGGCTGGGGCCCTGTAGCCAAAGGCGCCGGCCCATATCGCGGAGGCGACGCGATTTCTAGTTGACACGATTCTGTGAGCGCCGTGGCTGCATATCGGCAGCGCCGCGTCGGCGCCGCGTCAGCGGCACGTGGAAGCCCGAGGACGCGGGATCGACGCGCGCGGCGCAAAAAATGTGGAACCCGCGAGATCGCTCATTGGCGTGCCGTCCAGAGCCCTTCGAAATCCGGGTGTAGAGTCGCCCCAGCAAAAGGGGGCGTGTCATGCACGAGCATTCGCCAACAGTGGTTCCCACGCCCGATCGCCTCGCGGAGCTGGACCGACTGGGCGACGAGATCGCCAAGCTCGCGGCTCATCTCAACGCCGCGATGGCGCGTCTGCTGGAGCTGATCCGGGAGTTCGACGCCGGGGAAGGCTGGAGCAACGGCTTTCGCTCCTGCGCGGACTGGCTCTCCTGGCGGGTGGGGTTGAGCCGGGGCGCCGCCCGCGAGCACGTCCGGGTGGCTCGCGCGCTCGGCACCCTGCCGCGGCTGGCGCACGCGCTGGCGTGCGGAGAACTGTCGTACTCCAAAGTGCGAGAGCTGACCCGCGTGGCCACGCCGGAGACGGAAGAGCGGCTGCTGGCAGTGGGGCGCGCGGGGACGGCCGAGCACGTCGAGCGGATCGTGCGGGGCTGGCGGCGGGTGGACCTGAAGGCCGAAGCCCAGGAGGCCGCCCGGCAGCACGCCAGCCGGGGGCTGCAGGTGTATCAGATCGAGGACGGCATGATGACGATCCGAGGGCGGCTCACACCGGAGGTCGGCACGCTGCTCCTCAAGGCCCTGGCCGCGGCCCGCGAGGCTCTGTATCAGCAGCGGCGGGAGCAGACGCCGGAGGCCGACCCGCCGACGATGGAGCAGCAGCAGGCCGACGCCCTGGCCCTGCTGGCCGAGACGGCCCTGCACCAGGAGCTCGACCCGGGTCCCCCGGGGGAGCTCGAGGAGGGCGGGCGCGTTCCAGCTGGAACGTCCCAGCGGCTGGCGTGCGACGCCAGCCGCGTGGAGATGCGCCAT
>DATBIM010000038.1:0-8013 GCA_036556905.1 Candidatus Methylomirabilota bacterium | reverse complement strand
GTTCCGAGCTCGACACATCCGCGCCTCTGGAGTAACGTTCCACCCCTCATGAGGGGCCGATGATCGGGCAGCTCCGCCGGGTGATTCCCGCGCTGCACCGCGCGATCTACCAGGCGTCGGGCGGGCGTCTGGGCACCCGGGCGCTGGGCTGTCCCGTCGTGCTCGTCACCACCACCGGGCGACGGAGCGGTCGCCCGCGCACGGTGCCCATCTTCGGCTTCCCGGAGGGCAACGCGGTGGTCCTGGTGGCCTCGAACGGGGGCAGCGATCAGCACCCCGCGTGGTTCTTGAATCTGCAGGCGAACCCGGAGGCCGAAGTGCAGCTCGGCCGCGAGCGGCGCCAGATGCGCGCGCGGACGGCGACGGCGGCCGAGCGTGACCGGCTGTGGCCGCGCGTGGTCGGCTACTACCGCGGCTACGACGTCTACCGTCAGCGCACCGAGCGCTCGATCCCGCTCGTGTTCCTCGAGCCGGCGTGACCGCCATGCGCATCGGCTTCCACCTCACCCCGTTCTGGAGCCCCACCGATCGCCCGCCGACGGTCATCATCGACGAGGCGATCGAGGTGGTCCACGCCGCGGCAGCCATGGGCTTCGCCTGGGTCTCGATCGGCCACCACTGGATCTCTCATCCCACCGTGTGGCCCCATCCGATCCCGCTGCTGGCGCGACTGGCGCCGGAGACCGGTCGGATGCGGCTCAAGACGTCGATGCTGCTGCTGCCGCTCCTGAACCCGATCGACGTCGCCGAAAATATCGTCACGCTCGATCACATCACCCACGGCCGCCTGGACGTGGGCGTGGCCATCGGCTATCGCGAGAAGGAGCTGGCCGCGGCGGGCCTGACGCGCAAGGATCGCGTGCCCAAGCTGGAGGAGTCGCTGGCGCTGATGAAGCGGCTCTGGCGCGGCGAGGAGGTCACCTTCGACGGCGCTTATACGCGGGTGACCGGCGGCCGGCTCGGGATGCTGCCGGCTCAGCGCCCCCATCCGCCGCTGGAGATGGGCGCCCAGAGCGAGGGGGCCACGCGCCGCGCCGCCCGCCTGACCGACGCCGTGTTCTTCGGTCCCCAGACGGCCTGGCGCGACGTGGCGCGGCTGGTCGGCGTGTACCGCGAGGCGCGGAATGCCGAAGGCTCGGGGACACCGGGCACCGCGTTCGCCTCGCGCTGCCTGATCGTGGGCCCGAGCAAGGAAGCCGCGACGGCGGCCGCCCGCGCCTACCTGGAGCGGACGTTCGCGATGTACCGGGGCTGGGAGATGCAAGAGCCCACCATGGTCCCGCTGCAGCTCGGCTTCGAGCACAATCTCGACGACTGGACGATCAACGGCACGCCCGCCCAGTGCGTGGAGACGATCGCCCGGGCGCGCCAGCTGGGCCTCGACGGCATCGGCTTCACCATCTACAGCCTGCCGCCCGGCGCCGCGGCCCGCATCGAGTATTTGCGAATGATCGCCGAGGAGATCGTGAAGCCGGCGGCCCTCATCGGATCTTGAGCGGCATCAGCTCCTCGGCGAAGATGATCTCGCCGTCGTAGATCCGTCGGACGTCGCCGATCCCTTTCTCCATGGGCCCGTGGCTCGAGAGATGGGGACCGGTGTGCACGAGCACCAGGCGCTTGACGCCGGCGTCGCGCGCCATCTCCGCGGCGCCGGTGGTCCCGCACTGGCCGAAGTTCTCGCCCATTCCCGCCATGCGTTCCTGATCGTCCCAGCACATGCAGAGCATCGTGTCGGCGCCGCGGGCGAGCTCGATGACGGAGCGGCAGGGCTGGGTGTCCCCGGTGAAGACGACGCTGCCCTCGGCGGAGTCGAGCCGGTAGGCCAGGGAGTCCAGATAGGGCTGGACGTGCTCGGCCGGCGCTGCCGTCACCTGCCAGTCCGGGCCCCGATGGATGAGGCCCGGCCCCACGTCACGGACCTGCACGGAGGGCGGCTTGCGCGGCAGCGTGCCCCCGCGGTTGACGAACACCCGCTGGGAGAGGGGATGGTTCACCCGGGCCTTCCAGTCGTGGGCGAACGCGCCCTCCTCGCCCAGGATGCGCTCGGTGATCGTCTCCGTCAGGGTGGGCCCGAATACTTGCAGCTGCTTCTCCTTGCCGACGCTCTGATCCCAGCGGCAGAGCAGGAAGCAGGGATAGTCCACGTCGTGGTCGAAGTGGTGGTGCGTGAAGAACAGGTAATTGACCTGGGTGGGGAAGATGCCGGCCTTGACCAGCTTGTGGGTGGCGGCGGGGCCGCAGTCGAACATGAGATGCTCGCCACCCACCTCCACCGCGTAGGCCGAGCCGAATCGATGCGGGGTCGGGGTCGGGGTGCCGGCACCGAGGATGAACACTCTGGCCATGGATCACCTCACGTTGGTTGGAATGTCGGCCGCCGCGCGCCACACCTCCACCCGCGCCGCCTTCGGGTCCACCCGCACCCGATCGCCGGTCCGGATGACCGCCAGCGGATCGGGCTGGAGCCGATCCATCAGCGCCACCCCAGCCAGGACGGCGCCCTGCACCATCACGGGATTGGCCCAGCCGAAGAGCATGGCCACGGGCGCCAGGCCTCTTGACTTGAGGTCGAGCAGGGCCCACGAGGTGGCGAAGCCGCCTTTGGCCAGCGGGCACACGAGCACCTTGCCGGCGATGCACTGGCCGTAGAGCGGGTGTGACTCGCGCGAGATCACCCCGGTGGTGCGGTCCAGGTCGTAGCGGGCGCTGAAACCCTCCGGGGACACGAGCGCCTCGCCCTCCACGAGATCGCCGACGCCCGGGTGTCCGGTGAGGACGACGGGACCGGTCATCCCCGGATGCGCCCGGCCACCGCCGCCTCCACGCATTGGGCCGTCGGCCGGAAGATCGGGTTGTAGCCGTAGGCGGCGATGATGTTGGCGAGCTTGGCCGAGTCGGTGACGATCGTGCGCAGCCGGTGGCGCCGCGCCATCTCGCGCGGGGTCATGATGTAGTAACAGACCCCCACCACGATCCGGCCCCCGGCGCCCTCGATGACGCGCGTGAGGCCCTCGCGATCGGCCATCGCTTTGACGGGGGCGCTGGTCGTGAGCAGCAGCATCGTGCTCGCGCTGGCCTTCTGGTCTTCCAGCAGGCGGGCCAGATGCCGGACCTCGGCGATCGACAGGTGCGGGGTGCCGAAGACGACCAGGTCAATCTCGGGCTTCTCCGGGACGAACGACCGATAGGTCTGGGCCAGATCGCCCGGCTCGACGGCAATCGTCCCGCGGGGCGGGCGTCCGCCGAACGCTTCCTCGAGCGTCCGCGCTTCGGGCGTCACCCCCACGATGTGAAACATGGCCAGCGAGCCGTAGGAGGCGAGCGTGGCCCCCAGGTGCTTGAGCGCGTCGGAGTCCGGCGCCGTCGCGATCCCCGTGAACACCGGGACGAGCCAGTAATTGGTGAGCTGCCGGCCCACGAGCACGCCGAGCGCCCCCCAGTCGGTCACCGTCGTTGGCTGGTCGCGCACCTCCACCAGATGCGTCCCCCGCCGGCAGCCGTCGAGGTGCATGCCGTAGGCCGGCACCCGCCCGGTGAGGGCGGCGGCATAGGACGCCGGACCGCCCTCGAAGTTGGACCGGGCGCCGCACACCGCGTTGGCGTAGATCACGGTTCCCGTGTCCCCCCACCCCAGGTGCTCGCCGAACCGTGGCGGGGTCATGACCTGGTAGTTGGCGCAGGAGGTCAGGCAGGTGCCGCCCATCGCCGTGATCAGCTCGCGCAGCCGCCGCTCCTGCTGGGCCACCTGCTCGGGTTGGCCGAAGGCCCGGTACAGGTCGAAGTCCACGTTGCAGGAGTTCGTCGTGGTCGGCACGACGAAGCGCCCGCCCTGACGCACGAGGTCCTCCACGAACGCCAGGCCGGCCTCGCCCATGGACTCGGGATCGCCGGTGAGGTGCGCGGAGACGACGGGCACCATCCGCTCGGCGCCGAAGAAGTCGCCCACCGCGAGCTGCATCTCGAGCGCCCGGCGCGCCGGCTCGCCCCGGCCGCCGGCCCGGATCGCCTCCTCCTCGGCGGTGAGACGCATCTAGCGTCGGATGCCGATCTGCGTCGCCATCTCGGTGTAGCCGACGACCTCCTTCTCCACGAAGGCCCGGGTCTGCTCCCCCGAGAGATAGTCAATGTTCATGCTGATCCGCTCGGCGCCGGCCAGGAAGTGCGGGTCCTTCACCATCTCGGCGATGGCGCCCTCCCACTTCTTCACGATGGGATCTGGCGTGCCGGCCGGGAAGGAGACCCCCGCCCACCACTGCACGCGCACGCCCTTCATCACGCCCTGCTCCTCGGCGGTTGGCACGTCCTTGATGTACTTGATGCGCGAGGGCGAGAGCACGGCCAGCAGGCGGATCTTGCCCGCCTGCACCATGGCCTGGGCTTCGGCCACCGAGTGGATCGCCAGCGCGACGTGACCGCCGGCCAGCTTGGCCATCGAGTCGGCCGCGCCCTCCGTGATGACCATCTTGGTCTTGGTCCCGTCAACGCCGATCTGGGTGAACCAGTCGTAGGCCGTGTAGCGGGACGGTCCGGAGGGCCCCACGGTGGACCACACGAGCTCGCCGGGGTTGGCCTTCACCCAGTCGGAGAACTCCCGGAAGCTCTTCCACGGCGCGTCCGCCTTCACCGCGAACACCATGGGGTCGCGCACGATGCGCGCGGCGAACTTGCGGTCGGCCAGCGTGAGCTGGGGCGTCTTCCAGGCGCCGATGTGCATGGAGGACAGCGTGTGGATGTCCATCAGGACCGTGTAGCCGTCGGGGCGGCTGTCCTTGAGGGCGGCCCGGGCGCCCACGATGCCGCCGCCGCCCGGCTTGTTCACGACGAGCATCGGCTTGCCCCACTTCTTGCTCATGTAGTCGGCCATGAGCCGGCCGATGAGGTCGGTCCCGCCGCCGGCCACGAAGGGCACGACGATCTCTATGGGCCTGGTCGGGTAGTCCCCTTGCGCGGCCGCGTTGCCGACCGGCACGACGACCAGCAGAGCCACCAGCGCGTACACGAGGTACATGTGCGTCCCTCCTTGCCAGGTCGAAGATCAGAGCGCCAGCTCTTCCGCCGTCTCTTCGCGGACTCGCCGGCTGGTGTAGCGCACGAGCACGAGCGAGGTGAACAGTAGCACGCCGGCGGCCAGGATCAGCGCCAGCGAGAGCCCACGCTGGACGAAGATGAGGGGGCTGCCCCCGCTCATCGAGAGCGACTGGATCAGGTACTTCTCGAGCAGCGGCCCCAGGATGAAGGCCAGGAGCAGCGGCGCCAGCGGCCACTGGTACTTGCGCAGGAAGTAGCCCACCGCACCGAACACGAGGCTCACGCCCACGTCGAACATGCTGTTGCGCACGCTGTAGGCGCCCAGGAACGACAACATCAAGATGACCGGTCCCAGGATGCCGTAGGGAATCCGGGTCAGCCGTGCCCACAGGCCGACGAGCGGGAGGTTCAGGACCAGGAGGATCACGTTGCCGATGTAGAAGCTGGCGATGATGGTCCACACGAACTCGGGGTTCTTCTGGAACAGGAGCGGCCCGGGCTGCAGCCCGTAGACCATGAGGCCGCCGAGCAGGACGGCCAGGGGCGCCGAGCCCGGGATGCCGAGGGCGAGCAGCGGAATGAAGCCGGCCGAGGAGGTCGCGTTGTTGGCCGACTCCGGCGCGGCCACGCCCTCGATCGCGCCTTTGCCGAAGCGCTCCGGGTGCCGGGAAATCCTCCGCTCGGCGTCGTAGGCCATGAAGACGGTCACGCCGGGCGCGCAGCCGGGCAGGAGTCCCAGGACGAAGCCGATCCCCGTGCCTCTCAGGATGGCGGGGATGGCGGCCCGGAGGTCGGCCCAGCCCGGAAACACGTTGCGGATCTTCTCGGCGATCGCCACCCGAGACTCCTCGAGCCCGAGGAAGACTTCGGAAATGGCGAAGAGCCCCACCACCAGGGCGATGAGATCCACGCCGCTCATGAGCGGTCCCCAGTCGAAGGTGAAGCGCGGCTCTGCCGTCGAGGGCCCCAGGCCGGTGAGGGAGGCCAGGTAGCCGACGGCGGCCATGGCGAAGCCCTTGAGCAACGACGCGCTGGACAGCGACGCCACCACCGTGAAGGCCAGCACCATCAAGCCGAAATACTCCGGGGGGCCGAAGCGAAGTGCCTGGTCGGCCAGCAGGGGGGCGAAGAACGTGAGCGCGACGACCCCGAGGGTGCCCGCGAAGAACGAGCCGATGGCGGCGATGCCCAGCGCGACGCCGCCCCGGCCCTGCCGCGCCATCGGGTAGCCGTCCAGGCACGTCGGCACCGAGGCCACCTCGCCCGGAATGTTCAGGAGGATCGCCGTGGTGGAGCCGCCGTACATGGCGCCGTAGTAGATGCCCGCCAGCATGATGATGGCCGGCACTGGCTCCAGCACTGTGGTGAGCGGGAACAGAATGGCGATGGCAGCGGTGGGGCCCAGCCCGGGTAGCACGCCGACCAGCGTGCCGAGCAGTGCGCCCAGGGCCGCCATGAAGAGGTTCGTGGGCGAGAGCGCGGCGGCGAAGCCCCCGGCGAGCTGGGTCAGCACCTCCACCGCGCGCCCTCAGAACCCCAGCCAGCCGGTGGGCAGCGGCTCGTGCAGCCACACGCGAAACATGAGGAAGAGGAGGGCCGTCGTCACCGCGGCGAGCAGCCCGGCCACCAGCCACCGATAGTTGCCCATCGCGCGGTAGAGCCCGACGGAGATGAGCGCCGTGCTGCCGGTGTAGCCGACGTAAGGGAGGATGAGCCAGTAGGCGACGAGCAGGCCGCCCGCCAGGAGCATCTGGGCCCGCACGGGGCCGGCCGGCAAGGTGACCTTCGCCGGTGGCGGGGGAGCCACGACAGCCACCAGGATGCCGAAGATGATCAGGGCCGCACCGGTGATCAGAGGCAGCGTGTCGTCGCCGACGACGGCGCCGGCCACCATCTGCGTCCTGAGCGCGTAGAGGCGCCAGCCCTCGATCACTGCCACGAGGCCCAGCGCGAAGAGCACGCCGCCCATCACCCACCGCTGGTTGCGTCCGGCCCCGGCGGACGTCACGGGGGGAGATTATAGCGTCGGCTCAGGGCAGCAGATCGGTGATATGGACGCTGGCAGACGGCGATGCGAGGGGAGACACGGAGGCCTCGGGCCCGAGCACCTCCACGGACCGGTAGCGCCAGCCGAAGGGCGCGGCCGGGTCGGGCGTGGGCTCGCGGTACACCTCGAGGACTCGATCGACCAGGTTCACGATCCAGTAGTCGGCAAGACCGGCACGGGCTCGGACTCCTCGTCGAGAGCGAGTGGCCCCTGTCCACGGACGTCCCAGCCCGAACCGAATGCTGTCCGCAGCGCTTCCTGCGCCGCCCGGATGGAGGCGAAATGATAGCTGCCCTGGGGCTCGGCGACGATGAGCTGCCCGCCCACCAGCTCCACGGGATCGCCGGGCTGAAAGAACCCGCTCTCGATCAGCCGCCCCTGGCGAGTGGATGCAGCACGTCGATCGCCCAGCCGACATCCAGGGGCTCGCCGCGCCACCCCGGCGTCGCGGTGTGCGCGTGCAGGTGCACTCCCTCCGCCTCGTGTTGGGCTCGCAGTGTGTCAACGGGATCGTCGGGCACTGTCCCGGGCGGCGGCACCTCGGGCAGCGGGCGTCCGTCCGACCGGCGGAACTGCAGCTCACCGTCCGGCCCACGCGCGACCTGACAGCCTCCCTCGTGGACGGCGCGGTGGTGGCGGCGACACAGGAGCGTGAGGTTGGACAGCGTCGTGGGCCCGCCCTGGGCCCAGTGCCGGATGTGATGGCCCTGGCCGAAGCGGACCCCGCACCCCGGGAAACGGCAGCCGCGGTCTCGATACTGGAGCGCCCGCCGTAGGGCCGGGGGAATCGTGCGGGTCCGGGCCCCGACGTCGAGCAGCCGGCCGTTCTTGTCATGGCGCATCTCCACCCGGCTCGCGTCGCACGCCAGGCGCTGGGACGTTTCCGCGGAAACGTGCGCGCCGCCCTCGAGGACGGACTGCCCCGGCTGATCCGGGTC
>DATBIM010000037.1:0-20276 GCA_036556905.1 Candidatus Methylomirabilota bacterium | reverse complement strand
GCCGTCGAACCGAGCAATGAGTCCCCCCTCGGCTTCGGCCAGGCGGGTGGCGTTCTCGACGAGAGTTGCCAGCACCGGCTGCAGATCGAAGGTCGAGCGACTGATCACCTTGAGCACTTCGCTGGTCGCCGTCTGCTGCTCGAGCGCGATTCGCAGCTCGCTGTTGCGTGCCTCGAGCTCGGTGAACAGGCGCACGTTCTCGATAGCGATGACGGCCTGGTCAGCGAAGATCTTCACGAGCTCGATCTGCTTGTCGAGGAAGGGCTTGGGCTCGTACCGATCGACGACGATGACACCGACGACCTCGCCCTCACGCATCATCGGGACCGCGAGGACACTTCGGATGCCTGCATCTCGCGCGGCCTCGGCCAGCACGTATTCGGGATCCGTCAGGACGTCGGGGCTATGCACGATGGAGCGCGTCATGGTCGCCCGCGCCGCAATGCTGCTCCGGTCCGGCGGCCGGGGGAACGCACTCCGGAGCGTGTTCGCCCACGTCGCGCGAGTGTCGGCCAGCGCGACGAGATGAATCAGCCTGCCGTCGAACCGGAACACCGCGCACTCGCGCGCGTCGCACAAGCGCTTCGCGCGCGCCGCGATCGTGTCGAACACCGGCTGGACATTGGTCGGCGAGCTGCTGATCACGCGCAAGATCTCGGCGGTCGCCGTCTGCTGCTCCAGGGCCTCGGTGAGGTCGGCGTTCCTGGCCTGCAGCTCGCTGAGCAGGCGCGCGTTCTCGACCGCGATCACGGCCTGGTCGGCGAAGGTCTGGAGCAGCGCGATCTCGGCGGGAGCGAAGCCGCCCGCCTGCGCCCGGGTGACCGCGATGGCCCCGACGGCCGCGCCCTCACGCAGCATCGGCACCGCGACGGCCGAGCGAAAGCCGCGCAACCGGGCGTCCTCGCGGAACCGCGGGTCCAAGGAATGGTCGGCGTCCACGTCGATGATGTGCTGCACGGCACGGTCCCGCACCGCCCGATCTCGAGGCGAGTCCTCGGTGGGGCGCCGTGGCGCCTGGTGCCGCTCCATGAAGACCTCGTGGCTCCCGGGCAGACCGCCCCGCGCCGCCGCCACGCGGATGAGCTCGTCCTCGTAGCGGAACACCGCGGCCGACCAGGCGCCGAACAACCGCATGGCGCTGTCGGCGATGGCCTCGAAGACCGGCTGGACGTCCGCCTGGGCCTGGCTGATCACCCGGAGGATGTCGGCGGTGGCGGTCTGACGATCGAGGGCGTCGGTGAGATCGCGGTTCCGCGCCTCCAGCGCCTTGAACAGGCGCACGTTCTCGATGGCGATGACAGCCTGATCGGCGAAGGTCTGGAGCAGCGCGATCTGCTTGTCGGTGAAGGGCTTGACCTCCATCCGGCGGATGCTGATGACGCCGATGGCCACTCCCTCACGCAGCAGGGGCGTGACGAGCATGGTGCGATAGCCGATCCGCTGCCGGCTCTCGACGCTGTCCAGATAGTTGCCGCGCCGGTGCTCCTCGAGCATGTCGTGGATGTGGATGGTCTGACGGTCGAGGACCGCCCGGGCCGCCAGCCAGTCGGGGCGAATCGTTCCGAGCTGCCTCTCGGGCTGGATGGGAATGGACCCGAAGTGAGCGACGACCCGCAGCGCGTCACCGTCGGCGCGACTCTCGACCCGCCGGATGACCGCGTCGGCAGCGCCGCAGACTCGTGCGGCATTTTCCGCGACCGCATCCAGCACGGGCTGGAGCTCGGTCGGTGAGCTGCTGATGACGCGCAGGATCTCGCTGGTCGCCGTCTGCTGCTCGAGCGCCTCCGTGAGGTCGCGGTTGCGCGCCTCCAGCTCCTTGAACAGCCGCGCATTTTCGATGGCGATCACGGCCTGGTCGGCGAAGGACTGGAGCAGGGCGATGTGTTTCTCCGAGAATGGCCTGACCTCGGTCCGCCGGATCACGATCACCCCGATCGCCGCGCCGTCACGCAGCAGCGGCGTGGCGAGGATCGTCCGAACGCCGGCCACCGCTGGCCAGGCCTTGAGGTCCGGGAACTCCGTGTCGATCGCCGCGGCCTGGTCGTGGACGTGAACGGTCAGTCGGTCAATGATGGCCCGAGAGGATGGCCGTCCACGACTGAGGGGGTAGGTCTCGCCCAGAGGCCCGGCGATGGGAACCGGCCCGCGATGGGCTACCCGCCGGTAGACGTGGCCATCGACGCGATAGATTTCCGCGTCACTGGCCTCACAGAGCTGTGCGGCACTCTCCGCGATCGCATCGAGCACTGGCTGGATGTCAGTCCCCGAGCTGCTGCCGCTGATGATGCGGAGGATCTCGCTGGTCGCGGCCTGCTGCCCGAGCGCCTCGGTCAGCCTGGCCTCGAGCCCCGCGCTCCTGGCTTGCTCTAGCTCGAGTGATTTCCGCAGCGCCTCGACGTCGCGCGCGAGCCCGGCCTTCTTCGCTGGCGTGGCCATCACTCGTGCGCGGGCGCGGCCGAGCCGCCACCGGCGTGCGCTCGGTGTCTGGCCAGCTGCTCGGCCCGCAGCGTGGCGATGTGCTCCGCCGAGCGGTTGAAGATGTCGGGCACCGGCCAGCCCTGAAGGCCGGCATACGCGTCGATCTGCGAGCGGTGGTGCACCTCGTGCTCGACCAGCATCATGAGGAGCCGCCAGCCGGACAGGGTCGAGCCCGGCGTGTCGATCATCTCGATGCGGCGCGTCAGCCAGCTGTCGGGGGTGTCCTTCAGCAGCCCGACGAAGCGGGCGGCTGACGTCTCCAGCCAGGGCAGCCAGGTGCGCTGATCCTTGGGGTCCAGCTCGGCAGGGGGCGCGATCCAGCCCTCCTGGCGGTAGGCGCTGGCGAAGTACAGACGAGCCGTACCGATGTGTCCGACGATCTGGCCGATGGACCACCCGGCCTCGCCACCGACCGCGGGCGGCCGCCACGCCGATGCCTGCGGCGGCAGGGCGGCCACGTCACGTGCGGTCCGTCGGGTGACACCGTCGAAGAACCGGAGATACGAGGCGACGTCGGTGATCATGCCGGGCCTCCGATGGCCCGGCCGTCTGCGGCCGGGTCGAGTACCGAGAGAGCAGAGTAGCCCACCGCCTCGGCGGCGGTCAAGGAAGGCGGCCCTAGTTTTTGGCGGGAAGCGTGCGGCGGACGTCGGCGACGACCGAGCTGTAGCTCGAGCGGAGCACGGCGGCGTCCGACGAGTAGTTGATGATGGTGGCCCCCAGCGCGATCATCTGGCGCACGCCCTCCGCGCTGTCGGTCAGCATGGCCACCGCCTTGCCGTGCTTGCGGGCGGCCTCCACCAGCCGGCGCCGGTGCTCGTCGAGGACCTGGCGCTGGGCGGGAGTGCCGAGCACGCCCAGGTCCTGAGCCAGGTCGGTCGGCCCCAGGGTGAGCGCATCGATCCCGGGGACGGAGGCGATCTCGTTCAGCCGGTCGAAGGCGCGCTTGCTCTCCAGCATGATCGTCACGTGCACCCGCGCGTTGGCGGCGGCCATGTGCTCGCCCGGCGGCAGCGTCCGGTACTCGGTGTGAGGGCCAAAGCCGTACATGCCCCGCTCGCCCAGCGGCGCGTAGCGGCAGCAGGCCGCCACCGCCGCGGCCTGCTCGGGCGTGTCGACCTGGGGCACGTGCAGGTTCCACACGCCGGCGTCGAGGAGGCGGGTGATCCACTCGCGACTGCCCTCGGGGGGGCGGACGACCAGCGGGAAATCGAGGGCCCGGGCCAGCGTGGCCATGTCGGCCACGGTCTCCATCGAGAACGGGGAGTGCTCCATGTCCACCCGGGCGAAGTCGAGCCCGGCCGATTTCAGGAGCGTGAGAACGGCGGGCGTCCGGATCATCGTTACCCAGGTGCCGAGCTGCACCTCGCCGCGCTCGGCCCGCGCGCGATAAGCGTTGTCGTTCATCCCGAGCCCGCGTTGACGGTCCGAGGCGAGCCGCCCGTCAGACGCTCACGTGGCGGATGAACTTCTCGGGCGGTCCCTCGCCCCACTGGCTGACCAGCGCCTCCTCCGCGGACAGGAGATTGGAGCCGCTCTTCGCATTCAGACGGTCGGTATCCGCCCAGCGCTCGTGGACCCGGCGCCACGGGTCGCACCAGTAGTCGTAGACCTGGCTGCCCAGCAGATGCCGGCCGACCCCCCACATGTGCTCGTACTTGCCGAGCTTCTCCAGATACTGGTGGTCCCGGAACACGGCATCTACGTCGGGCACCTCGAAGGAGAGGTGGTTGAGGCCGGCCCGCTCGTTGCGGACGCAGAACAGCGTGTGGTGGTCGGTGTACTCGTCACCCCGGTCGCAGCGGTTGAACGAGCCGATGAGGTTGTCCTTCGTGCCCACGTACACGTCGTCGGAGCTGATGAACCCGAGCGTCTCCTGGAACCACCGCACGGTCTCCCGCACGTTCGGCGTCCCCATCACCCCGTGGCCGATGCGCTTGATCGGCGAGGGCGAGTTCCGGAGCCGCATCAGCTCGCCGGCCCGTCGCAGCGGCTCGGTGCCCGTGTTCATCGGCTGGACGGGGACCGGAATCGGCGGCAGCGTCTCGATGCCGTGAACGACCTCGATCTGGAAGCCGTTGGGCTCCTTCAGGCGGACCCGCTGGCCGCCGCCCGGCTCGTCGATCTTCTCGACGGCCGAGGCGCCGGGCGCCCTGGCCACCCGCTGCAGATCGGCCTCGCTGGCCGCATAGTACGCGAAGCCAATGAAGGCCGGGTCGCCCTTCTCCGTCACGTGAATGTGGTGGGCGGGGTCGGTCCCCCGCATGTAGAGCGCCGTCGGCGTTCGGGCCGCTCGGATCATCCCGAAGTGGGTGAGGAACTCCTCCATGACATCGAGGTCCGGCGCTCGCAGCCGTCCGTACGCGAGGTCTTTGACTTTGATCAGTGCCATAGTCGTCTCCACGCGCTCTCCGTCGCAGGGTTGGGCCGAACGGATCGTACCATGTCAGGGGGCCAGGATGAACGGGACGCCGGCCTGGCGCGCCACCTCTCGCAGCTGGGCCATGAGATCGTCCGGGATGGGCACGCCGTCCCGGAGCCGCTCGGCCCGCGTGGCCATCTCCGGGTCGCCGGCCACGAGCACGGGCTGTCCGGGATCGGCGCGCCTGGTGTCGTGGAGCACGTCGATCACCTGATCGAGGTCCTCCTCGAACGCCCCGGCCGGCCGGAACGCGCGGGGATCGATGGCCAGGAAGAAGTGGCCGATGTTGTGGGGATCGGAGGGCTTCTGGGTCCGGTTGCGGATGGGCGAGAAGGACGCGCCCGACAGGGCCCCGCCCAGGATGTGCACCATGACCGCCAGCCCGTAGCCCTTGTGGCCGCCCACCTCTCGCGCGCCCCCCAGCGGCGTGATCCCGCCCTCCGGCCGCTCGAACACGTAGCGGAACGCCTCCTCGGGATCGGTCACGGCCTGGCCGTTGCCATCGACCACCCAGCCCGGCGGCAGCGGGCGGTGGTTGAGCTTCTGGACCTTCACCTTGCCGGCGGCCACCGTGGTCGTCGCCATGTCGAGCTGAAACGGCGAGTTGCGCCGGGCCGGCGCCGCGAAGGCCAGGGGATTGGTCCCCATCACGGGCTCGGCGCCGAAGGTGGGCACCATGGTCACCCCGCGGGTGGAGGCCGTCACCATGCCGATCACGCCGCGCTCGGCGGCGATCCGGGAGTAGCAGCCGGCGGCGCCGAAGTGGTGGGAGTTGAACACCGACACCACGGCCACGGCGCTCTGGCGGCACTTGTCCACGGCCAGGTTCATGGCGTGGACCGACACCGGGTGGCCCAGCGAGCGGTCGGCGTCGATCAGGGCCATGGCCGGGCCCTCCCGCACGGTCTTGAAGTTCGGGCGCATGTTCAGCCGGCCCGCCCGGAATTCGCGATCGTAGGTGGGTAGCATCGAAATTCCGTGCGAGTCTACCCCGCGCAGGTCGGTCTCCAGCATCATCTCGGCGGTGGTCTCGGCGTGGGCCTCCGACATTCCCCAGGCCCGGAGGACGGACAGGAGCTGCTCGCGGATCTGCTTGGCAGGTACGTGCATGGCGACCCTCCCGGGAGTTGCTCGATCCCGATGTATACCCCCCTGGCGATGGCCCGCGGCGGGAAAAGTTCTTCCGGTTGACGCGAAGTCCAGGGCGCGCTATAGTCACAGGGCTATCTGGTTCAGTAGGTCGGTTGAGAACCGCGCCGCGCGAGGATCCAGTTCGCGCGGCTTTTTTGTTCGCCGCGATCCTAGAGGGCCAAGAGGTGGCCGGACCGTGAACAACCCATGACCCTGATTCCCGCAGGAAAGATCGTCGTGTTCGACAATCAGATCGAACCGGCGCTGAAGGCGTTGAAGAAGCAGATGGCCAAGGACGGCCTCTTTGGAGAGATGAAGCGGCGGACGGCCTACGAGAAGCCCTCCGTCAAGCGCAAGCGGAAACAGGCCGCCGCCCGCAAGAAGCGGCGCAAGGCGATGCGGCGCATGGACCGCGACGTTGAGTAGCACCCCGGTCACGGTCATCTCGATGCGCGACCATGGTCGCCGCGTGCGGGCGGGGACCCACGCCCAGCAGGTCCGTGATCAGATCTCGGACGCGTTGAAAGACTCCCACCAGGTGCGGCTCGACTTCGCCGACGTCGAGTCTGTCGGCGCCACCTTTCTGGACAGCACCCTGGGCATCCTCGTCGCGCGCGACGGCGTGGACGTCCTCCGGTCGATCGTGTTCGTGCACTGCAGCACCCGGGTCGAGGCGAGTATCGTCAACGCGCTCCGCCAGGTGCCACGGCTCCGCGAATGCCTCGACTTTGCCGAGCGCCGCGAGGTCTCCTGAGCCGGCGGGGTTAGCAGCAACCTCCGGCCACTGCGGCGGGTGAGCGGTCGGGCCACCACCCCCACGGCCGGGGCCCGAAGTCCGGCGTGAAGACCTGGCCCCGCTTCACCGTGAGGTGCGGCGCCAGCGCGCGATTGACCCGCAAGCCCGCCCCGAGGATGTCGTAGACCATCCAGTCTCCCTCCGACATCTCCAGCACCGAGATGTCGGCCTGGCGGCCCACCGCGAGCGTGCCCAGCCGGGCCTCGGCGCCCACGGCCTTGGCCGGATTCGTGGTGCACATGGTCACCACCTGCGCCAGCGTGAAGCCCAGGCCGAGAAAGCGCGTCATCATCTCGGTCATGCTGTGCACGGTGTTCAGGCGCCCGGGGATCGTGAGGTCGGTGCTGATGCAGTGGGGGAGCAGGCCCTGATCGATGATGCGCCGGCCGACGTCGAAGCTGAAGTTCATGCGGCCGTGCGCGGTGTCGAACCACACGCCGCGATCGGCGGCCTCGTGGGCCTCGGGCACGAGCTTGCCGTTGGCGTCCAGCACGCCGCCCGGGTTGGGCGTGAAGTAGTGGGTGAGGATGTCGCCAGGCTCCAGCAGGTCCAGCAGCGGGTGGATCACCTTGGGGTCGTAGCGCTTCTCGGTGTCGCCGATGTGCACCATGAGCTTGATCCCGGTCTCGCGCGCGGCGCGCCTGGCCAGCTTGGGCATCTCCATGCCCATGATCTCGAGCGCCGGCGAGACCATGCGGGCCTTGATACCGCAGATGAGGCCCCGGTGCGCGGTGGCCACCTGCACGGTATCGGCCAGGTTGATGCTGCTCTCGGCGATGATGTCGGGACGCGTGGCCAGCCCCGTCTGGCAGATATGCAGGAACGGGATGATCTCGGTGTGGCTCTTGGGGATGATGTGCTGCGGGAAGGCGCTGAAGGTGGCCGATCCGGAGCTGCCGGCATCCACGATGGTGGTCACGCCGGCCAGGACGCCGCCCAGGTCGGGATCGACGGCGGTGCGGTTGACCCCGTGCAAGACGTGGGCGTGGCAGTCGATGAGGCCCGGCGTGACGATCTTGCCAGTGACCTGGATTACCCGCACCGCCTCGGCGGGGGCGATCCCCGCGGCGATGCGCGCGATCTTGCCAGCTTCGACCGCAACGTCGAGCACGCCGTCGAGCCCGCTCGACGGGTCCAGGACTCTTCCGCCTTTGAGGATGAGATCGTACATGCCTGGCCTCCTGCCTGTGACCGAGTGACGGTAACCCCGCCGAGGAAGGGCCATCATAGCCGTTCCGTGACCGGCACGGGGGCGAAAGCTGTGCGATGATGCGGGCCGCCATGGAGCTGGACCATCACACCACGGACCGGGTGACCGCCCGGCCCCTGGTCTCCGGCACCCAGGGCATCGTGGTGGCCGGGCATCCCCTGGTGTCCATGGCCGGCATGCGCATGCTGCTCGCGGGGGGCAACGCGTTCGACGCGGCCGTGGCTGCCGGCTTCGCCGCCGCGGTGGTGGAGCCGACGGCATCCTACACGCTGTGCGGCGAGTGTGTGGCCCTCGTCTACGACGCGCGGAGACGCGAGATCCACGCGCTCAGCGGCCAGGGCACGGCGCCGGCACTGGCCACGACGGCCTTCTTCCGGGGCCGCGGCCTGGACCGGATCCCCACCGGGCCGGGGAACCAGGCCCATCTGTCGTTCACGGTCCCGGGCGCCGTGGACGCCTACTTCACCCTGCTCGAGACGTACGGTACCCGGACGCTCGGCGAGGCGCTGGCCCCGGCCGTGGAGTGCGCCGAGCGGGGCTTTCCGATGTACGAGGCCATGCAGCGCCTGCTCGACACGGCCGACGGCCGGGCCCAGTTCGACGTCTATCCACCCGGCGGGACGGCCGTGTTCTACGCGGGCGGTCGCGCGCTCCCCGCGGGGGAGCTGCTCGTGCAACCCGCCCTCGGGGGTACGTTGCGGCGGCTGGTCGACGCGGACCGGCAAGGCCGTGGCGACCGCATCGCCGGCATCGCCGCCGCGCGGCAGCGCTTCTATCGCGGCGACATCGCGGCCACGATCGGCGCGTTCTCCGAGCGGCTGGGCGGACTCCTGCGCGCCGGCGATCTCGCCGGCTATCGAGCGCGCTTCGAGCCGCCGCTGCGGACGACCTTCGCGGGGCGCGAGATCGTCGGCCAGTCGGCGTGGACGCAGGGGCCCGTGCTCCTGCAGGCCCTCGGCATGCTCGCCACCTTCGACCTGCGCGGGCTGGGGCACAACTCCCCGCGCTACATCCACGTCGTGGCGGAGGCGCTCAAGCTCGCCTTCGCCGACCGCGAGCGCTATTACGGTGACGCGCCGGGCGTGCCGCTGGCCGAGCTGCTGGCGCCGGCCTACGCGCGCGAGCGGGCGGCCCTGATCCGTCTGGATCGCGCGGCCGCCGCCGCGCCGCCGCCCGGGGATCCGCGACGCGACGGGAGGGCCTCGGCGGTGGGCGTGCCCGCCGGCCGCACCGCCTCAGACGCCTCCGCGGCCGGCGGGACCACGCACATCGCGGCCATCGATCGCGAGGGCAACATGATCTGCCTCACGCCGAGCGGCGGGGCGTTCCGGAAGTCGGTGTTCGTCCCGGAGCTGGGCTGCACGCTCAGCACGCGCAGCGAGATGTTCGTGCTCGAGGACGGCCATCCTAATGGCCTCCAGCCAGGCAAGCGGCCGCGCACCACGCTGGTGAGCTATCTGATCTGCGAGGGCGGCGGACCGGTCTACACGGTCGGCTGCCCGGGCGGCGACGATCAGACTCAGGCCGATTTGCAGATCATCCTGAACGTGTTGATCTTCGGGATGAACCCGCAGCAGGCCGTGGACGCCCCCCGCTTCTCGACGCAGACGCTGGTGAACTCGTTCTACCCGCGGATCTACCGGCCCGGCCAGCTCAACGTGGAGCCGGGGATCCCCGCGAGCACCCGCGCCGAGCTCGCCGCACTCGGCCACCTCGTCACCGCCGTCGACGCCTGCGGCTTCGGCGCGGTCGTGACCCATCGCGATCCCCAGACCGGAGTGCTCTCGGGCGGCGCCGATCCGCGGCGCCCGACCTACGCCCTGGCCTGCTAACGGGCGCCGGCCGCCGCTCGTGTAGAATCCCTCTATGTCCAACGGAAGCCCGACCGCACTGCTGCTGAATGCCGGCCACGCGCTGGATCATCTCTTCCTGCTCATCTTCGCCACGGCGGTGGCGGCGATCGCGACGGAGTGGGGAATGGTCTGGCAGGACCTGATGCCCTACACCGTCGGCGCCTTCGTGATGTTCGGGCTGGGCTCGTTGCCGGCGGGCCGGCTCGGCGACCTGTGGGGGCGGCGCGCGATGATGGTGGTGTTCTTCCTGGGGATGGGTGCCTCCGGGCTGCTGGTCGCGCTGACCACCGGGGTGTGGTCACTGGCGGCGGCGCTGACCCTGATGGGCGTCTTCGCGTCGGTCTACCACCCGGTGGGCATCCCGATGCTCGTGCAGAATTCGAAGAACCCGGGCTTCACCATCGGCCTCAACGGTCTGGCCGGCAACCTGGGTATCGCCATCGCCGCCATCCTGACGGGATTCCTGGTGAAGCACGCCGGGTGGCGGGTCGCCTTCGCCGTGCCCGCCGGTATCGCCTTCCTGTGCGGCGTGCTCTTTCTCCTCCTGGCCCCGCGGGAGGAGGTCGCGCCGGCCCGGCGGCCGAAGAAGCTGGTCGATCTGCCGCGGTCCGTGATGATGCGGGTGCTGCTGGTGAT
The DNA here is from genome assembly GCA_036556905.1 of Candidatus Methylomirabilota bacterium. Classification (GTDB taxonomy): domain Bacteria; phylum Methylomirabilota; class Methylomirabilia; order Rokubacteriales; family CSP1-6; genus 40CM-4-69-5. Next base: position 9,750 of record DATBIM010000037.1, on the reverse strand, counting down.
GACGCTGGCGGCCGTCTCCAGCAGCCTCATCTTCAACTTCACGACGAACGGCAACGGCCATCTCCTGGCCGAGCGTTTGGCCGGGCTGATCGACGATCCCGCGACGCTGGGCGCGCTGCTGGCGGCGGTCTACACCGTGGCCTCGCTGGCCCAGCTCGTCGTCGGCAAGCTCATCGACCGCTATCCGCTCAAGTGGGTCTACCTGCCGATCGTGGCCGCGCAGGTGCCGCTCTTCCTCCTGGCCGCCGGCATCAGCGGCTGGCCGCTCTACGTCGCCGTGCTGGCCTTCATGATCTTCGTGTTCGGCGGCATCCCGTTCGTGGACGCCATGATCGTGCAGTACGTCGATGACCGGATGCGCTCGCGCGTGGCGGGGATGCGGCTGGCCGTCTCGTTCGGAGTGAGCTCGCTGGCCGTGTACCTGCTCGGGCCCACGGTCAAGGCGGCCGGCTTCGGCACGCTCCTGGCGGTGATGGCGGCGATCGCCGCCTTCACCACGCTTTGCGTGATGCTGCTGCCCGGCCGGATGCCGACCGCCGAGGCTGCGTCCCTCGCGCTGTCCCCGGCGTCGCCGCGCGGCTGACCGACAGGAGGATCTTCCGATGACGACCCAGAGCGACAAGGGCATTCGCTTTCGCGCGCTGCACCAGGGACCCGGGGTGTTCCTGATCCCGAACCCGTGGGACGCCGGCTCGGCGCGCATCCTCGCCGGCCTGGGCTTTCAGGCCCTGGCGACGTCGAGCGGGGCCTGCGCCGGGGTGCTCGGCCGGCGCGACGGCCAGGTGACGCGCGAGGAAGCGCTGGCCCACGCCCGCGCCATCGTGCAGGCCACCGATCTGCCCGTCTCGGCCGACCTGGAGAAGGGCTTCGGCGACGCGCCGGCGGTGGTGGCGGAGACGATTCGCCTGGCCGCCGGGGTGGGCCTGGTCGGCGGCTCGATCGAGGACGCCACCGGCGACCGGGATAAGCCGCGCTACGACATCGGTCAGGCGACCGAGCGGGTCGCCGCAGCCGTGGAAGCGGCGCGCAGGCTCGAATTCCCGTTCACCCTGACCGCGCGAACCGAGAACTTCCTGCGCGGCCACCCGGATCTCGACGACACCATCAAGCGCCTGCAGGCCTTCGAGAGGGCCGGGGCCGACGTGCTGATGGCGCCGGGCCTGCCCGATCTGGCGGCGGTGCGCGCGGTTTGCGCCGCCGTGTCCCGCCCCGTCAACTTCATGGCCGGCATCAAGGGCAAGTCGTTCACGGTGACCGAGCTGGCAGCGGCCGGTGTGAAGCGGATCAGCCTGGCCACCTCACTCTATCGCGCGGCCATGACCGGCCTGCTCGGGGCCGCCCGCGAGGTGCAGGACAAGGGCACGTTCGCCTACCTCGACGGGTCGCTGACGACGGCGGAGCTGAACGCCTTCCTGAGGTAGCGCTCCTGGTCAAGCTTGGCCCATCAGGCGCCTGAGTTGCCGGTCCCATCTCAGCTGCGCTCACACGACGCGTCCTGGTGGTCAGCGCCGACGAGCTCGGGGACGCCACCGGACGGGCAGGGAGCGCGGCCCCCGGAAGTCGATGGTCGGCTGCCAGGCCACCTCGTCGACCGTCAGCTCGAGGCCGGGCAGCCGGTCGAGCAGATGCGTGAGGGCGACGCGGAGCTCCTCCCGCGCCAGGGCCGCCCCGAGGCAGAAGTGCGAGCCGAACCCGAAGGCCAGGTGACGGTTGTCGGCGCGGGCGATGTCGAACCGGTCCGGATCGGGGAAGCGGGTCGGGTCCCGGTTGGCGGCGCCCAGAAAGAGCTGCAGCGCGTCGCCCGCCTTCAGGGTTCGTCCGGTGAATTCGCCATCCTGAAGCGCGCGGCGCGACGTCATCTGCACCGGGGACTCGAAGCGGAGGATCTCCTCGACGGCCGAGGGGATGAGCGAGCGATCACGGCGCAGCCGCTCCAGCTGATCCGGATGGCGGAGGAGCGTCACCACGCCGTTCGAGAGCATATTCGTGGCCGTCTCGTGGCCGGCGGTCATGAGGAAGGTGACGTTGGCGAGGATCTCGTCCTCGGACAGGCGGCGACCGTGATCGGCCGCGGCGATCAGCGCCGACAGGAGCTCGTCCCCGGGGTCGCGCCGGCGGTGGCCGATCAGGGCGCCGAGGTACTCGCGCATCTCCGCGAAGTGCTCCTGGGCGGAGAGGGCGAGGTGCTCGGTCGGCGCGCCGGACCCGACCAGCAGCACGATGTCGAGCGCCCACGCTTTGAATCGATCGAGGTCGGCCTCGGGGATGCCGAGCATGGCTCCCACCACCAGCGCGGGCAGCGGATAGCTGTAGGCGCGGTGCAGATCGGCCTCGCCATCGGCGGCCACGGCATCGAGCAGCCGGGTGGACAGGCCCTCGATCATGTCGGTGGCCCGCTTCACCATGCGCGGGCTGAAGGCCGACGACAACAGGGTGCGGATGCGGGTATGGTCCGGCGGATCGCGGAAAGCGACGATGCCCTGGAGGGTGCGCTCCACGAACGGACACCGCTCGCGCACATCGCGGCCGAGCGGTTCGATGATGACGCCGACGCGCTCGGAGCTCAGGCGCCGATCGCCCAGCAGCTCGACGACCTGGTCGTATCGCACCACGACGTGCCCGATGTCGTGCCCGGCCGCCTCAGCATCGCGGAAACGCGAGTAGATGGCATAGGGATCACGGAGCCCGTCAGGCGAAAGGAGCTCGCGGACGCTGGGCAACGTCCCGCTGTCGCTCATACCTCCACGTCGACGTCCTCCCCGTCGAGTCGGTAGAACCCAGCGACGTCGCCCGTGGCGACACCGGTCGCCAGACCCGGCTCGGCGGCGAACCGCAGCGGGAACACCGCCTCGGGCGGCTTGCCCAGGGCCGCGTAGAGCGCGTGCCGCTCCCGCGGCGGCACCCCGACGACGCCGCCCCAGAATGCGAACCGGCGTCCGCCGACGAAGATCTGCGGCTGCTGGGTGCCGAGATCGTTCGCGTCGAACGCGGGGGTGACGAACCCCGGCACCGCGGTGCCGTCCGCGAGCTGGAGGGTGGCGCGCACGAGCAGCATGCCCTGGGAGGGGTCGACGGGAAGGGGCCCCGACCACGGGCGAAACGTTTCTTCGTCGGTCTCGTCATACCACGGCTCGTCGTAGTCGGCCGTGTGGCATCCGATCCAGACCGCATGCCGCTCGAAGTCGCTCGGCCCGAGGTCACCGAATTGTTTCAGCTCCGGTGGGCTCATCCGGTTGTCCCGGCCATGCTACGCGAAGGCGGGCTTGACCTCCCGGGCGAAGCGCTCCATCGAGCGCAGCACGCGGGCCTGATCCAGGTCGGCGAACCAGAAGCTGCAGTTGAAGTGCGAGATGCCCACCGCCTCTTGCAGGCGGCGGATCTGGCGGATGCACACATCGGGCGTGCCGATGACCAGGAAGCGCTCGAGCAGGTCGTCGACAGCGGGCTCGTTCGGCGCCGGCACCGGGATGGCGCGCCCGCGCTCCACCCGCTCGTAGTGGTTGCGCAGGCTCAGCGTCACCCGCATGTTCCAGCGGGCCTCCTCGGCGGCGGCCCGGGCCTCGGCCGGGCTGTCCGCCACGTAGACGGCCCGTTGCGCCCCTATGTGAAGCTGCTGCGGCGGCTTGACCTCGGCCACCACGCGATCGAAGAGCCGGCGGAACTCGGCCAGCCGCTCGATGGGCACGCCGAAGCCTCCGGTGAGCACGTTGAAGCCCCGGCGCACCGCCGCGTCCATGGACTCCGGGCTCTGGGCCGTGATCCAGATGGGCGGATGCGGTAGCTGGATTCCCTGGGGAAACACCGACGTCTCCGGGATCTTGAAGTGCTTGCCCTCGTAGCTGAATGGCTGGCCGGCGAGCGCCTTCAGGAGGATGTCGATCGACTCGTCCCACCGGGCGCGGCCGGTCGCCAGATCGAGGCCGAAGCGCTCGAACTCGTAGGGCTGGTAGCCGCGTCCGAGCCCGACGTCGAGGCGACCGCCGGCCAGCAGATCCAGCGTGGCGATCTCCTCGGCGATCACCAGCGGGTGGTGGAGCGGCACCACGATGACCGCCGTGCCCACGCGCAGGCGCGTGGTCTTGGCCGCGATGAAGGCCGCCAGCTGGGTGGGCCGGGAGAGGTAGCCATAGGTCGAGAAGTGATGCTCGGCCAGCCAGACGTTGCGGAAGCCGAGCATCTCGGCGGCCTGGGCGATCTCGATCCCCCGCGCGTACATCTCCGGGGACGGCCGGGCCGAGGGCGACTGCAGGAGCAGAAACGTTCCGAATTCCATGGTCATCCTTTCCAGGGATGGGGCTGGCCGGGCACTCGGGTGCGCAGCGCGTAGACCGAGGTGCGAGCGGTGAAGAACAGGGTGCGGCGATCGGGGCCGCCGAAGGCGAGGTTGGCCGGGACCTCGGGCGTGCGAATGATCCCGAGCCGCCGGCCGTCGGGCGCGAAGACCCAGGTGCCCCCTGGCCCCGTGCAATAGACGCGCCCCTCGACGTCCACCTTCATGCCGTCGGGGACGCCGACGGTCTCGTCGGACGACATGTCGGCGAAGATGCGGCGGCGCACCAGGGCGCCCCCGGCGTCGAGCTCCAGGGCGTGGATGTACTGCGTCCAGCGGGTGTTGGCCACGTAGAGCACGCGCTCGTCCGGGGAGAAGGCCAGGCCATTCGGGTATTCGCAATCCGCCACCAGCGTGATCGTGCCGTCGGGGGCGATGCGGTAGACGCCGGCGTACGGCACCTCGCGCTCGGCCAGCGGCACGCGCAGGCCGGGATCGGTGAAGTAGAGGCTGCCATCGGACTTGCACACCACGTCGTTGGGGCGGTTCAGGCGCTTGCCCTCGTAGCGATCCACCAGGACCTCGCAGCGGCTGGCCGCGGACCAGCGCGTGACCCGGCGGTTGCCGCCTTCGCAGATCACCAGGCGGCCCTGCAGATCGAAGGTCGTGCCGTTGCCCTCGCCGGTGTTGGCCCGCACGAGCTCGGGAGCCTTGCCCGGGACCAGGCGGTGCAGCTCGCTGCGGCGGATGTCGACGAAGTAGTAGAAGCCCGCGGGGTGCCACAGCGGCCCTTCGGTGAAGACGAAGCCGGTGGCCAGGCGCTCCGCCTCCGTGGTCGCCAGGACGTCCGCCAGCGCATCGCCCATGGTGTGTCGCCTCCTCTCCGGTCGTCGGCTCGGGCTGGATTGTAACGCGGGATGCGGCATGATATCCGAGCGCGGTCCATGACCGAGCATGCAGGGCCGGTGCAGTGCTGCATCGCCGGCGGCGGCCCGGCCGGCATGATGCTGGGGCTGCTCCTGGCCCGCGCCGGCGTCAGCGTCCGCGTGCTCGAGAAGCACGCAGACTTTCTCCGCGACTTCCGCGGCGACACGATCCACCCCTCCACGCTGGAAGTCATGCACGAGCTGGGGCTGCTGGAGCGCCTCCTGAAGCTGCCCCACCAGCCGGTCCGTGAGCTGGCGGCGCAGATCGGTGACGTCACCGTGCCCATCGCCGACTTCACGCACCTGCCCACGCGATGCGGGTTCATCGCCATGATGCCGCAGTGGGATTTTCTCGACTTCCTCGCCCGCGAAGCGGGTCGCTATCCCGGCTTCCGCCTGCACATGCGGGCCGAGGCCACCGGGCTCCTCGAGGAGTCCGGGCGCATCGTCGGGGTGCAGGCCGAGACGGAAGCTGGGCCCGTCGTCGTCCGCGCCGACCTGGTCGTCGCGGCCGACGGCCGGCACTCCGGGCTGCGCGCCGGGGCCGGCCTGCGCGTCGAGGAGCTGGGCGCGCCGATGGACGTGCTGTGGTTTCGGCTCTCCCGCCGGCCGCGAGACGGCGGGCAGACCATGGGCCGCTTCGACGTCGGCCAGATCTTCGTCATGATCGACCGGGGCGACTACTGGCAGTGCGGCTACGTGATCCCCAAGGGGCGGTTCGACGAGATCCGCCAGGCGGGCCTGGCCGCCTTCCGGGAACGGGTCGCCCGGCTCGCCCCGCTGGTGCGCGCGCCGGTCGGCGAGCTGCGCACCTGGGACGACGTGAAGCTCCTCACCGTCCGCGTGGACCGCTTGAGCCAGTGGTATCGGCCGGGGCTGCTGTGCATCGGTGACGCCGCCCACGCGATGTCGCCGATCGGTGGGGTCGGCATCAACCTGGCGATCCAGGACGCCGTCGCGGCCGGGAATATCCTGGCCGCGCCGCTGCGCGCGCGGGCGGTGACCACCGAGCACCTGCGCCAGGTGCAGCGGCGTCGCCTGTGGCCCACCCGGGTGACGCAGCGACTGCAGGTGGCCGTCCAGAATCGGATCATCGCCGCGGTCCTCCGCGGGACAGGGCCGCTGCGGCCCCCGCTCGCCGTGCGATTGCTCGCCCGGGTTGCCGTGCTACGCCGGATCCCGGCCCGGCTCGTCGGTCTGGGGATCCGTCCCGAACACGTTCGCCTGTAGATTCTCGTTCGCTTGTCGGCGGCTCCCGTCGTGCCCACTCCGGGTGCGGGCCCCCGGCAACAGTCTTCGCGAGAACGCAACCAATTCTCAATCGTGGCGCAATCGGTTCTTAATCCGTCTTCTGCGTGGGTGACTCCGCAAAATCGAGGCAGGCCGAAATGCTGTCGCGCCACGGCCGGGGAGGGAGGGCTCGCGATGTCAACCCGCTACCGCAGCGTCTGGGTCAGCGACACTCACCTGGGCACCAGGGACTGTCAGGCCCGCGCCCTCCTCGATTTCCTGGACGAGTGCGAGTGCGAGTACCTCTACCTGGTCGGCGACATCATCGACTTCTGGCGTCTCAAACGGGCCCCCCACTGGCCCCAGCTCCACAGTGACGTGATCCGCAAGGTGCTGTCCAAGGCCCGGGCCGGCACCACGGTGACGCTGGTGCCCGGCAATCATGACGAGTACCTGCGACGCTTCTGCGACTTGCAGCTCGGCAACATCATGGTCACGCGGGAGGCCGTCCATCGCACGGTGGACGGACGCTTGCTCCTCGTGGTGCATGGCGATGAGTTCGACGGGATCACCCGCTGCCACCGCTGGCTGGCCTTGACCGGTGACGTCGGCTACGACGTGCTCCTCGTCCTCAATCGCTGGTTCAACCAGGCGCGGCTGTCCCTGGGACTGCCCTACTGGAGCCTGTCGGCCTACGTCAAGGGCAAGGTGAAGCGCGCCGTGAACTTCATCACCGCGTTCGAGGCCGCGCTGGCTCACGAGGCGTCGCGGCGCGATCTGCAAGGCGTGGTGTGTGGCCACATCCACCGGGCGGAGATGCGGGACATCGGCGGCATCCTCTACTGCAATACCGGGGACTGGGTGGAGAGCTGCACCGCGCTGGTCGAGGACCTGGACGGCACCCTGCAGCTCTTGGCCATGGCGCCGACCGTCTCCGAAGCGATCGCCACCCGGGTGGCCCTCACGTGAAGCATATCTGTGTCGTGACCGAGACCTACCCGCCGGAGATCAACGGGGTCGCCTTCACGCTGGCCCGCCTGGTCGACGGGTTGCGGGCTCGGGGTCACGTCGTCTCCGTGGTCCGTCCCCGTCAGCCGGCCGTCGATGGCGTCCGGCGCCGTGCCGATGTCGGCTTGGCCCTGGTTCCCGGGCTGCCCGTGCCCGGGTATCGCCAGGTGCGGCTCGGCTGGCCCGCCGGCAGAGTGTTACGCGACCGCTGGACCGAGCGCCGCCCGGATGTCGTGTACGTGGCGACGGAAGGCCCGCTGGGGTGGTCGGCCCTGCGCATCGCCAGACGGCTGGCGATTCCGCTGTTCAGCGGCTTTCACACCAACTTCCATGGCTATGCGCGTCACTATGGCGCGGGGTGGCTATGGCCGCTGGTGCTCCGCTACCTCCGTCGATTTCACAATCGAACGCTGGGCACGCTGGTGCCCAGCCCGGGGCTGCGCCGCCAGCTGCACGCCGCCGGCTTCACGAATCTCAGCGTGCTCGCCCGTGGCGTCGACAGCCGCCTGTTCACCCCCCGGCGCCGCTCGGAGGCCCTGCGGCAGGCGTGGGGCGCGGCCGCGGGCGATCTGGTGGTTCTCTACGTCGGCCGGCTCGCGCCGGAGAAGAATGTGCCGCTGGTCATCGAGGCGTACCGGGCCATGCAGCGGGTGAGCGGCTCCCTCAGATGCGTCATCGTCGGGGACGGGCCGTCGCGGGCGGCGCTCGAGGGCGCCCATCCCGATCTGCGCTTCTGTGGAGTCCAGACCGGCGAGCACCTCGCCGCGCACTATGCGTCGGCCGACGTGTTTCTCTTTCCCAGCGAGACGGAGACGTTCGGCAACGTGACCCTGGAAGCCATGGCCAGTGGTCTGGCCGTGGTGGCCTACGACTACGCCGCCGCCCATATGCACATCAGACATGGCGAGCGTGGAGTGCTCGTCCCCTATGGCGACGTTGGGGCCTTCATCGAGGCGGCCGTGGCCCTGGCCCGTTCGCCGCAGGTCGGGCGGGAGACGGGTGCGCGGGCGCGAGTCTACGCGGCGGGCGTCGACTGGTCGAGCATCGTGGAGCGGTTCGAGAAACTCCTGACCAAGGAGAGCGGCGATGTGGGCATCCGGAGAGGGATGGATGTGGTTGGGCGTCGTCCTCGGTCTCTTCGTCGTGGCCCTGGCCGCACGCAAGACGGCCACGATCGTCTGGACGCTGCGAGCCCGAGCGTTCATGCCGCTCCTCTCCCGGTGCCTGTCGCGCTGGGTGAGAGCCCGTAGCTATTCCGACGAGGAGTTCTTCCGGGCCGATGGTGCCAGTGAGCCCTGGATCGACCGCCGCAAGCGCGCGATCGACCGGCTGTCCGGATTCTTTCAGGCCCAGCACCCGCGCTCGGTGGCCTGGGGAGATGCCATCCGGTCCAGCTTCTCGGATCTGCGTTTCACCGACGCCAACCGGGTGCCGCTGCCATTCGCGCGGTTCATGCGGGAGCATTTCAACCTGTGTTCCGTGGTGACGGCGTCGGAGGGGCCGCGATTGCGGGATCTCGACGGCCACTGGACCCTCGACGTCAGCGGGTCCTATGGAGTCAACGTGGCCGGCTTCGCCCGCTACAAGGAGTGGATGGCCCGGGGCCTGGAGCGGGTGCGGGAGCTGGGGCCGGTGCTGGGGCCGCTGCATCCGCTGGTGGCCGAGAACATCGCCCGGCTCCGGGCGATCTCGAAACTCGACGAGGTCTCCTTCCACATGAGCGGCACCGAGGCGGTGATGGCCGCCGTGCGGCTGGCCCGGTTCAATACCCGTCGCAAGCTCATCGTCTGCTTCGCCGGGGCCTATCACGGCTGGTGGGATGGGGTGCAGCCGGGGCTGGGGAGCGAGCGGACGCTGGACGATTGCCTCACGCTCAAGGACCTGTACCCCGCCTCGCTGGACGTCATCCGCCGCCGGCGGCGAGAGATCGCGGCCGTGCTCGTCAACCCGGTGCAATCGTTTCATCCCAATGCGCCGCCGCCCAGCGATGCCATCTTGCTCACCAGCGGGGCGCGAAAGGCGCACGATGCCGACGGGCGGTACGCCCGCTGGCTCCAGGAGCTCCGGGCCGTCTGTGACGAGTCCGGCGTCCCCCTGATCTTCGACGAGGTCTACACGGGGTTCCGGCTCGCCCCCGGAGGCGCCCAGGAGTACTTCGGCGTGCCAGCCGACATCGTCGTCTACGGCAAGACGGTGGCCGGCGGCATGCCCATCGGCGTGGTGTGCGGGAAGACGGCGCTCATGCGGCGGTTCGATCCCGACCGCCCCATGCGGATCGCCTACGTGATCGGCACCTTCTCGGCCCACCCGGTCGTG
>DATBIM010000036.1:0-7129 GCA_036556905.1 Candidatus Methylomirabilota bacterium | reverse complement strand
GCTGGCCAACTGGGAGATCGCGTCGGCCGACCGCCGGCCGATGTGCGCGGACACTGGGCTGCCCCGCTATTACGTCCGCGTGGGCAATGAGGCCGCGATCGAGGGAGGCTTCGTCGCCCTGGAGCGGGCCCTGCGCCGGGCGACGGCCGAGGCCACCGCGACCATCCCCCTGCGCCCCAACCGTGTGCACCCGCTCACCCGGGCCGACCACAACAACAACGTCGGCGTGCATGCGCCCGAGATCACCTATGCCTTCGAGCCGGGCTGGGACTTCCTCGATCTCACCACGGTGCACAAGGGCGGGCTCTTCGGCACCGACTACCGGATGCTCTTCCCCGCCGACGGCGTGGGCGGGATCAAGCGCTTTTTCATCGACACGCTCGTACAGTTCGGGCGCCGGGGCCTGGCCTGCCAGCCGGCCATCGTGGGCGTGGGGATCGGTGGCGCCAAGGACACCTGCATGCGGCTGGGCAAGGAGGCGGCGTGCCTGCGCGCGGTGGGCAGCCGCAACCCGGAGCCCGAGATCGCGGCGCTGGAAGACGAGCTGACGCGGCTCGGCAACTGGGTCGGCATCGGAGCCATGGGCTTCGCGGGCAGCTCGCTGGTGGTGGCCACGCACGTGGAGATCGCCTACACCCACACCGGCGGGATGCCCATCGGGATCCACGCCTTCTGCCTGTCGTCCCGTCGGGCGACCGCCCGCATCCACGCCGACGGCCGGGTGGAGTTCCGGACCGACCCCCAGTGGTTCACCGACTACTACCGCCGCACAACGGTCGACTGGCCATGACGGAACCACGCCCCACCTCGAACAGGCCACCCTCGGACCTAACCGAGCAGGCGGGCCTCGCTACAACGGAACCACGCCCCACCTCGGGCAGGCCACCCTCGGATCTAACCGAGCAAGCGGACCTCGCTACAATAGCCATGGACGAGGTGCGGCTCACCACCCCGGTGGCCGACGCCGACCTGGCCCGCCTCAAGCTCGGCGACGTCGTCTATCTCGACGGGTTCGTCTACACCGCGCGCGAGAGCGTCTACCGCAAGGTCGTGGACGAGGGCCGGGGGCTGCCGGACAGCGTCCGCCAGCTCACCAACGTCAACTTCCACTGCTCGCCAGCGGCGACCCGGCGCCCGGACGGCCGGTACGCCGTGGAAGCGGTGACGGCCACCGCCTCGTTCCGCTTCGGTCGCTCGATGGCGCGGTGGTTCGAGCGGTCCCAGGCCAAGGTCGTGGTCGGCAAGGCCGGGCTCACCGAGCTGGCCTACCGGGAATGGTTCGTGCCGTACGGGGCCGTCTACCTCACGACCGTCGGCTACGGGCTCGGCGCCGCCTACGGCAAGTGCATCAGGGGCGTGCGCGAGGTGCACTGGCTCGAGGAGCTGGGCATCGCCCAGGCGCTGTGGGTGCTGGAGGTCGAGCGGCTGGGCCCCTTCCTGGTCGAGGGGGATCGGGCGGGCCGGAGCCTCTTCGCGCTGGCCAATCGCGAGATCAACCATCGCCTGCACGAGGTGTACGCGGGGCTGCCGGCCTACTCGATGAGGCGCTTCGGGGAGGCCACCCCCGAGCAGGAAGTGGTCTGAACAAGGAGGACGCCACGATGCGCATGACGCCAATCGAGAATCCCGGACCGGTTCTGCGGGTCTTCTATGCGATCGGTCGGAAGCTCTTCGGCCAGGTGCCCACGCCCGAGAAGATCATGGCCCACCGGCCGGCGCTGCTGCTCGGGATCGGCAGCTTCTACGGAGCCATCGAGTGGCTCGGCACGCTCGACGCGCGCCTGCGCGCCCTGCTCCAGCTCCACGTCGCCGGCCTCTCCCGCACCCCCTACTGAATGGACATCCGTCACGCCGTAGGCGTGAAGGTGGGCATTTCCGAGGCCACGCTGGCCGCGCTCGACGAGTACCGCACGAGCCCGGCCTTCACCGAGCGGGAGCGGGTGGCGCTCGAATTCTGCGAGCAGGTGACTCGCGACGATCTCGCGGTCTCCGACCCCTGCTTCGTTCGGCTCCGCGAGCACTTCTCCGAGGCCGAGGTGCTGGAGGTGGTCGCGGTCGTCGGCTACCAGATCTTCGCCAGCAAGTTCGCCAAGGCGTTCGCGCTGACGCCGCAGGGGTTCGCGCCCCCGAAGTTCACACCGGTGTGACAACTGGGCGGGGGCCCGCCGGTATCGTGGATGCACGATGAGCCCTCGCCGATGGATCGTCCTCGCGGTGGTGGTCGGCCTGGTGCTGGCCGCAGGCGACCGGGCCGGTGGCGCCGAGGCTGTGAAGCTCGGCGCGCCGGCGCCCGAGATCACGGCCGGACCCTGGATCAACAGCCCGCCGCTCACTCTGGCCGGGCTCCGGGGCCGGGTGGTCGTCGTCGAGTTCTGGACGTACGGCTGAATCAACTGCGAGCGGGTCGTCCCGCAGTTGCGGGACTGGCACGACCGGTACCATGAGAGCGGGCTGACCATCGTCGCCGTGCACTCCCCGGAATTTTTCTGGGAGCGGCAGTACGCGCGCGTCGTCGGGGCCAGCCGGAAGCTGGAGATCCGCTATCCCGTCGTCCAGGACAACGACCACGCCGTCTGGCGACGCTGGGGCGTCTGGGCGTGGCCGACGACGTTCCTGGTCGACCGCCGCGGCATCGTTCGCTACCGGCACATCGGCGAGGGCGCGGTCGAGGCGACCGAGGCGATGATCCGCCGGCTCATGGCCGAGCCAGGCTGAGCCGCGCGGATGCTGGGGCCCCTGCCGCGCCTCGCCGTCCTGGCCCTGGGGGCCGTGGTGGTGTCTGCGGCGACCGTGGCGGTCCTCGGCTACCTCTCGTTGCGCCAGTGGGAGCGCTCGGCGGAGCTCCTGTTCCGAGAACAGGCGCGGGACATGGCCTCCATGACGGTCGACAAGGTCGAGATGGTCCTGCGGCAGACCGACGACGAGATCCTCTCGCGTGTGGAGCAGGCGCTGGCCGCCCCCGACTGGCGCGCGGCGCTGGACCGCCTGCGGGTCGAGACTCCGCTGATCGAGCGCCTGTCCCTCGTCGATCGAGCCGGTGGCGCGCTCTACCCATTGGGGCGCGAGCCGGACGCCGAGCCCATTTCGGCCGACCGTGTCGACGGCCTGTGGGAGCGGGGCGGCCGTCGCCATTTCGTGGCCGAGGGGCAGCCGGGGCTGGCCGCCGTCCTCGACGGGCCCGGTGGCGCGCCGGTGCTGGTCGCGTTCACGCGCAGCCGGGATGCGCTGCACCAGGTCTTCGACACGACCATCAAGCCGCTCGAGGCCCCCACCATCTGCGCGATCGTGGATGATCGGGGCCGACCCGTCTACAGCAAAGAGCCCCTCGAGCGCGCCGAGCTCATCGTGGCCGTCCCTTTCCGCGAGGGCCTTCCGCACTGGCGGATCGCGCTCTACCAGCCGGAGGGCCCGTCGCCCCGGCAGGCCGTCCGCCGTCAGGTGGCCATCTTCACCGCCGCCTTCGGCGTCCTGCTCCTGGTCGTGGTCGCCGGCATCATCGCCACCTACCGCCTGGTGCGGCGGGAGACGGAGATGGCGCGGCTCAAGGCCGACTTCGTGGCCAACGTGTCTCACGATCTCAAGACTCCGCTCTCCGTGATCCGGATGTTCGGCGAGACGCTCGAGATGGGCCGGCTGCCCGACGAGGCGGGACGCCGGGAATACTACCGGGTCATCACCCGGGAGAGCGAGCGGCTCACCCGCCTCATCGACAACGTGCTGGATTTCTCCCGCATCGAGAGTGGGCGCCGCACCTACGAGCGGGTTCCCACGGCGGTGGAGCCGCTGGTCCGGGAGGCCGTGGAGGCGTTCAGCCATCCCCTGGCTCAGCACGGCTTCAAGGTCGACGTCCAGGTCGCGCCCGATCTGCCCGAGGTGCCGCTCGACGCCGACGCCGTCGGGCAGGCCCTGGCCAACCTCATCGACAACGCCATCAAATACTCGGCGGAGCGAACGTCGCTGACCGTCGAGGCCCGGATCGTGCAGGGCCAGCTGGCGCTCACCGTGGCCGACGAGGGCATCGGGATCCCGCGCGAGGAGCAGGGGAGGATCTTCGACAAGTTCTACCGGGTGGGACGGAGCGACACCCAGAGCCGGCGCGGCAGCGGCGTGGGGCTGGCCCTGGTGCGGCATGTGGCCGAGGCCCACGGCGGCCGGGTGACCGTGGCGAGCCGCCCCGGCGAGGGCAGCCGCTTCACCCTGTGGTTTCCCCTCTCCTGATGCTTGGCCGAATCCCTTTCCCGCCTGCTGGCGTCTAAGCGTGTGATGAACACGGACGGCGTGACGCCCCTGGCCGATTCGATCCTGTATCTCTCATCCCTGCTGAGGGCAGGGTCGCGCCCCATCGACCGCTACATCGACTATTTCGGCGAGCATGGAACCGCCACGCCGTTCGGCCGGTTAGGGGGTGGCGTACAGGAGGGCATATGCATCGGCGGAGCCGGCCAACCGTCGGAAATCCCGGCGAGGCGGGTATAGGACCAAGGAGCCTTGCTCGGGGTGCGGTCCTCGCGTTCCTGGTCGCGCTGGCGGGCGTTGAGGGCGCTGTAGGTCAGTCGCTGGTGCCCCTGGTCGTCGGATGGGAGCGGTTCTTCACGCTGACCTGGGAAGCGTGGCAAGATGGGAGTCAGCCCATGGTCGGCGGCTACATCAAGAACGAGGCCGGGTTCCCGGCGAGGAAGATCCAGCTTCTCGTCGAGGCTGTCGATGCCTCCGGCCGCGTGACCGGCCAACGCGTGAGCTGGCTCGGCAGCGATCTCACGCCTGGCATGCGCGCGTACTTTGAGGCGCCGGCGCCCGCGCCGGCTGCGACGTACCGAGTGAGCGTCTTCGCCTACGACTGGATCCAGACCGCCGACCTTCAGGCGCCCTAGCAAACGCTGCGTGCCTTGCCGGGTTGACGGCGACGCTCGGCGATGACTCGCAGGCAAGGTCGTCGACAAGCGCGAGCACTTGTGAGCGGACGGAGTTGCTCTCAGCGACCGTCGAACGGGGACTGAGGCTCGTAGTCGTAGCGAATCAACCGCCATCGACCGTCCCGCCGTGCGAACATCCAGAAGTCACGATAGTAGTGGTCCCGCCCCCAGCCGTGGAACTTCTGGTTGATCTCGACCACTGCCGAGCCATTCACGATATAGATTCGGTGAATCCAGTCCTGGAAGCGCACGCGGCCCAGGGCGGGATCAGCGAACGCCCCCAGCGCCTCGCCTCGGATGCCCGCAACCCCGATCATCGTGGTGGGGTCGTGCCACGCCCGCTGTACCGCATCCGGGGCGTATGCCGACAGGATCAGATCCACGTTCTTGGACTCCCAGCCTGCGGCGACCGTTCCGATCAGCCGCACGATCTCGGCCTCGTCGGGGGTCCGGGGCACATAGTCCTTGAGCGGAACACCGACCCCATGATCGGCCGAAGCAGTGCGCCATCCCAACAGAGGGCTGAGCACGAGCGTCGCGAGGATCGCTGCAGCCGTGACACGGGAATTCCGCATGGAGGTGTCCTTGACCGTCAGCCGGTCTGGCTCGGGGCACGCCTCCGGGCGGCGAGGAGCATCGCGATGATGGTCATGCTGTCGACGATCTCCCCGGCCAGGACCATGTCGAGCGCCTCTGCGAACGGGAACGGCCGGACGTCAATGAACTCGGTCTCGTCGGGCGGGCTGAGCGCCGGGGTGAGCCCTTCGGCCAGGTAGAGGTGGGCCGTCTCGTCGATCACGCTCTTGCTGGTGTGATACGTGCACAGGGGACTGAGACGGTCGGCCCGATGCCCGATCTCCTCGGCCAGCTCGCGCTGGGCGGCCGCCTCCAGAGACTCGCCGGCGTGCACGCCGCCGGTGGGCATCTCCCAGGTGACACGGCGAGCCACGTAGCGGTACTGACGGATCAGGAGCACCGTGTCGGCGTCAACGAAGGGCAGTACGCCGACGCACTGCCCGGTGGTGACGACGCCGTACATGGTCGTGCGCCCGTCCGGCAACTCGACGAGATCCTCCCGCAGGGAGAGCCACTTGTTGGCGTAGATCGGCTTGGAGTCCAGGGTCCGCCACGGCGTCTCGCTGTGGCGGGTCATCGCTGCTCCGTCAGAAAGGCCGTAGTGTGCGGGGGGGCGTGGCCGTGCCGGCGGACTACGGCGTCGCGCAGCCGGGCCAGATCGTCCGGCGTGTCGACGTCAAACCAGGGGGGCAGACAGACCACTCTCAGTCCGGCCGTCGTCGCCCGCCGGAGCGTCTCGTCGAGCACACGTGGTGTGCTCCACTCCATGGCTTCGAACAGGTCCGGGCGCGCCGCTCGCATCCCGATCAGGTAATAGCCGCCATCGTCCGTGGGCCCCAGGACTACGTCTACCGTCGGATCGGCGATTCGGTCCACCGCCTGCCGGAGAAATGCTATCGGAAGCGTCGGCGTATCGCTGTCAATGGCGATGGCTCCCGTGTGACCATCGCCGAGCAGGGCGCCGAGGCTGGCCAGCAGCCGCGCGCCCAGGTCGGCGCCATGTTGGGGTATCAGGGCGAAGCCTGGCGCCAGCGCCTCGAACTCCGCCCGCGCCTCGTCCGGGGTGTAGGCCACGACCGGATGAGCGTCCTTGAGGGCGCGCACCTGCTCGATCTTGTCCAGGAGGAAGCAGCGATAGAGCGCAGCGGCGGCGACCGGAGAGAGCGGAGGACAGAGCCGGGTCTTTACATCGCCCGCGCGCGGTGCCTTGGCCATGATCATGACGGCGACGGGCATCACGGTGACATCACCGGATCACCTGCGGCGGCTTGGGCTCGTGAGGGGCGCTCAGGATGTCCGTCGTGTTGCACTGGTGGTCGGCCACGACGAAGTGCCAGTCGCGCGGATTGATGGGCGCCGTAGAGGTTTCGACCTCGAGCTGATAGACCCCCTGGGGGAAGTTGGCCTTCAGATCGCGTACCCGCCGTGGCGGCTGCATGGCGAAGGCGCGCCCGGTGGCGGCGTTGAACGCCAGGATCTGGGGACCGAGGTCGTCGTTGGGGTCCGAGACCTCGAGCTTGACGAACGTGACCTTGCCCTGGCGCTGCTCCCACGGGAAGAACCCGACGCGCTTGATGACCGGATCGTTCGCCCGCGTCGGCTCGGGGACGAGGACGACCTCGACCGTGAGGGTCCGGCCC
>DATBIM010000035.1:0-12505 GCA_036556905.1 Candidatus Methylomirabilota bacterium | reverse complement strand
GCGGCTTCCAGCAGCGCCATGATGTAGTGCGCCGAGACGATCGCCGAGGAGGCCGGCTTCCACACGACGATGTTCCCGAGAATGGCTGGCGCCGTCGGCAGGTTGCCGCCGATGGCGGTGAAGTTGAACGGCGTCACCGCGAAGACGAAGCCCTCCAGCGCCCGGTGCTCGAGCCGGTTCCACACGCCGGGCGTCGAGAGCGGCTGCTGCCGATAGATCTCTTCGGCGAAGTGGACGTTGAAGCGCCAGAAGTCGATCAGCTCGCAGGCCGAGTCGATCTCGGCCTGGTGCGCGGTCTTGGACTGTCCCAGCATCGTGGCGGCGTTGAGCACCTGCCGCCAGGGCCCGGCCAGCAGCTCGGCGGCCCTGAGGAAGATCGCCGCGCGATCGGCCCAGGCCATCCGCGACCACGTGGCGTGCGCGCCCAGGGCCGCCCCGATCGCCCGCTCGACTTCTCGCGCGCCCGCCTTGTGCCAGGTGGCCAGCACGTGGCGGTGGTCGTGCGGCATCGTGGCCTCGGCGACGCGGCCGGTCTTCACCGGACGGCCGCCGATCCACGGGGTGATCTCGATCACCTCGCTGGCCATCTTCTGGAGCTGGCCACGGAGCGCCGGCCGCTCCGGCGTGCCCGGCGCGTAGGTGAGGGCGGGCTCGTTGCGAGGGGTGGGGACGCTGAACACGGCGTTGGCCATGACCGGTACCTCCTGCTGCATTTGATTCTACGCCCCGGGTTGCCCGTCACGGCAAGATAGGGGCGATGGCGCTGACGGAGCTGCCGCTGAATTTGCCCGGCCGGCTCTACCGGTGCCCCATGCCCTTCAGCGAATTCGACCGGGCCGGCCTGCTCCTCGACCTGTTCACGCTGAACGAGATCTCGCTGATCGTCGTCCTGGCCGAAGCGCAGGAGTGCCTGGACACGGCCCGCTGCGATCTCATCGGGCTCTACCGCAGCCGGAGCCTGGACGTGATCCACCTGCCCATGCGCGACTTCACCGCCGGCAAGGGCGAGCCCATCCGGCCCTACGTGCGGCGGGTGCTCGAGGAGCTCCGGGTCGGCCGCCACGTCGCCGTCCACTGCCGCGCGGGCATGGGCCGGACCGGGATGTTCGCCGCGTGCCTGGCCCGCGAGGTGCTGGGGCTCTCGGGCAACGAAGCCCTGGTGTGGATCCGCCGGCTGGTGCCGGGCGCGGTGGAGACGCGAGGCCAGGAGGACCTGGTCCGAGCCTACCTCGGCTGAGACGCCCCCGGCCTTGACCGTCGCCGGCCCGCGGCGATAGCGTGGGCCCATCGTGCGGATCATCGCGCACGTGGACATGGACGCCTTCTACGCCGCCGTCGAGGAGCGCTACAACCCACAGCTCCGGGGCCGGCCGGTGGTCGTGGGCGCCGACCCCAAGGACGGGCAGGGCCGAGGCGTGGTGACCGCCGCGAACTACGCGGCCCGCAAGTACGGCATCCGGTCTGCCCTGCCGATCACCCGGGCCTGGCGGCTGGCCCAGGCTGCCCAGCGCCGGGGCGAGCCCGCCACGGTCTTCATCGAGGGCAACCACAAGCTCTACGGTGAGGTCTCCCAGCGCATCATGGCCCTGCTGGCCCAGCGCGCCGATCTCTTCGAGGAGGCCAGTATCGACGAGGCCTACCTGGACCTCTCGACGCTGGCCACCTTCGAGGCCGCCGCCGAGCGCGCGCTGGCCATCAAGCGTGAGATCGTCGCGCAGGAGGGGCTCACCTGCACCGTGGGGCTGGGCCCCAACAAGCTCGTGGCCAAGATCGCCTCCGACTTCAAGAAGCCGGATGGCCTGACCGTGGTGCGCCCGGACGAGGTCCAGGCCTTCCTCGATCCGCTCCGGATCCGGGTCATCCCCGGCATCGGGCCCAAGTCCGAGGCCCTGCTCCACGAGCGCGGGATTCGCACCGTCCGCCAGCTCCGTGACCTCGAGCTCCTCCAGCTCGTCGACTGGTTCGGCCGCTGGGGGGAAGATCTCTACGCCAAGGCCCGCGGCAATTCGGACAGCCCGGTGTCCAACGAGTGGGAGCCCAAGAGCGTCGGCGAGCAGGAGACGTTCGAGCGCGACACCCTGGAGGCGGCGTTCGTGCTGGAGCGCGCGCGCGAGCTGGCCCGCAGCGTCTTCGTGCGCCTGGGCGGCCACGGCTTCTCGGCCTTCCGCACCGTCACCGTGACCGTGCGCTTCGAGAACTTCATGACCTTCACCCGCTCGCACACGCCCCGGGAACCGCTCACCACCGAGAACGCCCTCTACACCGGGGCCGTCCGCCTGCTCCTGCCCTTCCTGGATCACCGCGAGAACCCCCGCCAGCGCAAGATCCGGCTGATCGGCGTGCGCGCGGAGAAGCTCGTGCGGGCGGCGGAGCCGACGTCATGACGAAGCGACCACGGGTCCGCTACCTCGGAGGCGCGGCGGGGCTCCTGCTGTGGGCGGCCGCCTGCACGACGGGTGGCCAGCATCAGGATCGCGTGGTCCTGCCCGGGGGGACGCCCCGAGAGACCAGTGGGCCCGTGGCCGAGGCGATCACCGTCGTGCGCGCCCAGCATGTGGCCGAGATTCCGGTCGAGACTCTCGGCCTGACCGCCCTCCGCAGCCTGGAGGCGATTCCCCCCAAGCGCGCGATCCGCGTCGTCGAGGGTGGCTACGGCGCGACGATCATGCAGGGCGAGTCACGGTCCCCCGAGTCCATGCTCGTGCTGTCCTGGCCACCCGATCCCTCGGCGGCCGATATGCTCCGGGCGGTCCAGCGGGCGTCGGACTTCGTGCGGACCCGGCTGGGCACGAGCGTCGACGACCTCAATGCCACCATGCTCCGGGGCCTCATGGCCCTCGACGACAACGGCGCCTACCTCGATCCGACGCGGTACGCGACGCTCAAGAACGCCCCACCGGCCGGGGTCGGCCTCGACGTCACGCTGCGCGACCGGGCCCTGACGGTCGTCGCCCCGATCGAGGGCGGCCCGGGAGCCCGCGCCGGGCTTCGCGCGGGCGATCGGATTCTGCGGATCGACGGGGTATCGACCGAGCGCATGAAGCTCACCGATGCCGTCGACCTGTTCTGGGGGAGACCGGGCAGCGCCGCGGCGCTGACCGTCGCCCGGCGAGAGTGGGCCCAGCCTCGAGAGATCTCCGTCGTCAGGGAGGCGAGCCGGGCCCGCAGCGTGGAGTCGAAGGTGGTTCGTCCGGGCGTCGGCTACATCCGGATCCGTCGGCTCCAGGATTCGACGCCCCCGGAAGTCCAGACCGCGCTGGACACGCTGGGCGCGGCGGGGGCGCGGGCGCTCGTGCTCGATCTCCGGGTCAACAGCGGTGGGCCCGTGACGGCGGCGATCGGCGTGGCCGAGCTGTTTCTGCCCGCGGGGAGGCTGGTGACCTATACCGAGGGACGGACGCCGCAACAGAGCGTGCGGTTCCCCGCCCACGCCAAGCGTCCGAGCCTCGACGCGCCGCTCGTGGTCCTGGTGGACGAGGGCACGGCGGCGGGCGCGGAGATCGTGGCCAGCGCGCTCCAGGAGTGGCAGCGCGCCCGGCTCGTCGGGACGACCACGCAAGGGCGCGCGTCGATCCAGAGCATCATCCCGCTCACCAACGGCGCCGGGCTCAGGCTGACGACGGCCCACTGGTTCACGCCCGCGGGCCGCTCCATCGATCGGCGCGGGCTCACTCCGGACGTAGAGGTCGCCCGCAGCGTCGACGAAGACCGGTGGCTCTGGGACCCCGCGCGGGATCCCCAGCTCCGCCGGGCCCTCGACGTGGTGGGGGCCAGGCCGTCGCGATGATCCATCGCTTCGTCGAGGCGAACGGTATCCGCATGCACATCGCCGAGCAGGGGGAGGGCCCGGCGGTGATCCTCTGCCATGGGTTCCCGGAGTCCTGGTACTCCTGGCGGCACCAGGTGCCCGCGCTCGCCGCGGCGGGCTTCCATGCCGTCGCGCCCGACATGCGCGGCTACGGCCAGACCGATCAGCCGCAGGCGATCGAGCAGTACACGCTGCTGCACGTCGTCGGCGACATCGTCGGCCTGATCGAGGCGCTGGGCGCTGAATCGGCCGTGATCGTCGGCCACGACTGGGGCGCCCCGGTGGCCTGGCACGCCGCACTGCTCCGTCCCGACCGCGTGCGCGCAGTCATCGCTCTCAGCGTCCCGTTCCGGCCGCGCGGCCGGGTCCGTCCGACCACCGTCATGCCCCAGACCGACGACGGGCTGTTCTACCAGCTCTACTTCCAGGAGCCGGGCGTGGCCGAGGCCGAGCTCGAGCGCGACGTCCGTCGTTCCCTGCGCTGCCTCCTGTACACGGCCTCGGGCGACCTGCCCCGCGGGGACGCAGCATTTCCCGATGCCGATCGAGTCGGACTGGTGCCGAGGCGTGGTGGCCTCCTCAGCAGCCTGGTCGAGCCCTCGGCCTTGCCGGCGTGGCTGTCCGAGGCCGACCTCGACTTCTACACGAAGGAATTCACGCGCACCGGCTTCCGCGGAGGGCTCAACTGGTACCGCAACATCGACCGCAGCTGGGAGCTGCTGGCGCCCTTTGCCGGGGCGCGGGTGACCGTCCCCGCCCTCTACGTCGCCGGCGACCGGGACCTCGTCGTCGCCTTCCGGGGCATGGACCAGCTCATCCCGAACCTCAAGACATTCGTCCCCCAGCTCCGGAAGACGATCATGCTCCCCGGGTGCGGCCACTGGACGCAGCAGGAACGGCCCCGGGAGGTCACTGCCGCGATGCTCGATTTCCTCAGGAGCCTGTAGGTCGGTATCAGGCGGGCACGATCACTCGAGCCAGAAGCAGCACGCCGGCGGCGACGAGCCCCAGGCCGGCGAGGCGACCGACGAGGTCGCCACCCGGCACCACCTTCTCCACGAGGACGGTCACCGCGATGGCGGCGACCCACAGGAGGTTCATCACGCCCGCGACGAACAGCAGCGCCATGAGCGCCCAGCAGCAGCCGAGGCAGTAGAGGCCATGGCGCATCCCCATCACGAAGGCGCCGCCGCGGCCTTCGCGCCAGCTGGTCATGAGGAAGGACAGCGGTGAGCGGCAGGTGGCGAGGCAGGCGCGCTTGAGCGGCGTCCACTGGAACACGCCGGCGGCGATGAGCAGGCCGCCGGAGAGCAGCGGGCTCGTGGCCGCCATGGCGGGCGAGAGCAGCGCGGCGGCGTGGAGGCCGGTCTGGGCGAGCGCCGCGACGACGCTGAAGATCGTCCAGACGACGAAATAGCCCAGGAGGAAGATCGCCGTGGGCACCGCGGCACGCCCTTCGGCGGCACGGCGCCGGTGGATGGTGGCGAACATCAGGATCATCGGCGCGGCCGACGGCGTCATCATGGCGACCATCATCACCGCCCACATGACGGCAAGCGCACCCGCCTCCACCCAGCTCCACGGATGCATGGCGGGCATCGCCATGGCCATGCCCGGCATCCCGGGCATATCGGGCATCGCCATGTCCGCCATCGCGGACGCGAGATAGAGGAGATAGGCCCAGGCGGCGACGACCAGCACCGCCAGCGCGACGCTCACGACGAGCCGGTCGCGACGGAGCAGCGACTCGAGCGCCGCCTCGCTCATCGCGCGGGGCCGGCCGCGTCAGGCAGCGTTCGACCAGTCATACTTGTAGTAGATCCAGTTCGTCTTGTTGGACTCGACGGAGAGGCCGGCGGCCGCCGCGCGGAACGAGCCCGAGCCCGCCTCGCCCTTTTTCCAGATGAAGCCGGTGGGCAGATCGACGTTGACGATGTGGTCCTCGCCGGTGACCGGGTTCTTCAAGGCTTCCCCGCGTGCCTCGCCGACGCCGTCGATGCGGAACGTGCTCTTGCGTCCGGTCCCGTCGATACTGATCTTCGCCTTCACGAGGCCGGCGACCTGGAAGGTGGGTCCCAGAAGCTCCCACGGCAGTCCGCCGAGCTGGCCAGTGAAGATCTGGGCGAGCGCCTCCACCTGCTTGTCGGTGGTGGCGGGGTCAACGATGAAGGCGGCCTTGCCGTTGCCCTCGTGGATGGCCTTGGGCCACACGAAGATCCCGGCGCCCTTCACGCCAGAGAGATCGGTGTCGCCGCAGCGCCCCTTCGTCACCGTGAAGCCGACCAGCGCGCGGCAGCTGCCATCCTTCGAGTTCGGGAACCCGCCGAAGTTGCACCCGCAACCGAAGTCGCAGTTACAGAATTCGTACCCCTGTCCGCTCATCTGCCATCGAGTCTTCGTCGCGGTCGCCATAGGCACCTCCGATTGAAGTTCGACCGGGCCTGATGCGCACCACTCTATGCGGCCGCCGTCGGTTGTCAAGAAGCCTTTCCGCGGTCTCGCCCGGCGATGCCGCGCCATCTCGTGGGAGGCGATCTCTTGCTAGAATGACCGGGCTTCTCGAGGGAGGCTGCCATGCCCTGGCAGGTGCGGCCCTGCGCCTCGGCCGACGAGCTGCGCGCCGCGGCGGCTCCGATCTCGCACTACTTCGGACGTTCGGCGCCCAACGAGAATCAGCTGTCGAGCCTCGAGCGCCTCATGCCCGCCGAGCGCGCCCACGCCGCCTGGGAGGACGGCCACGCCGTGGGCGGCGCCGGCGCCTACCCGTTCGAGCTGACCGTGCCGGGTGGGCGCATTGCGGCCGCCGGCGTGACCATCGTCGGCGTGCTGCCCACCCATCGGCGGCGGGGCATTCTCACCGCGATGATGCGGGCGCAGCTCGACGCCTGCCACGACCGCGGCGAATCCGTCGCCTACCTGTGGGCGACCGAAGACATGATCTACGGCCGCTTCGGCTACGGCATCGCCTCGTTCGCGGCAGAGATCGAGCTCCCGCGCGAGCGATCCGCGTACTATGCGCGCTTCGAGCCGGTCGGCGCGACCCGGCTCGTGCCCTTCGCGCAGGCCGCGCACCTCGTCGCCCCCGTCTACGAGCACGTCGCGGCCGAGACGCCCGGCATGTTCGCGCGCACGGCCGCGTGGTGGCAGACCCGTGTCCTCGTCGATCCCGAGTGGCGGCGGCGGGGAGGGGGCGAGCTGCAGTGCGCGGTGCTCGAGGCCGAGGGCCGCCCCGCAGCATACGCGCTCTACCGGCTCCAACCCGCGTGGGATCGCGGCGTGCAGACGGGGGTCATCGAAGCCGTCGAGGCGATGGGCGACTCGGCCCAGGCGACACGCGCGATCTGGCGGTATCTGCTGGACATCGACTGGATGGCGCGGCTGCGGGCGTGGCCGCTGCCCCTCGATCATCCCCTGCTCCTGCTGCTGGCCGAGCCGCGCCGCCTGCGCTTCAGCCTCCGGGACGGCCTCTGGGTCCGGCTGGTGGATGTGGAGGCCGCCCTGTCGGCGCGCTCCTACGCGGCGCCGGGGGTCGTGATCATCGAGTTCGTGGACCAGTTCTGCCCGTGGAACGAAGGCCGCTGGCAGGTGGGCGAGGGCGGCAGCAAGCGAACCGAGCGCGAGCCGGAGCTGCGCTGCGATGTGACCGCGCTCGGCTCCGTGTACCTGGGCGGCTTCACCTGGGCCCAGCTCGCGCAGGCGCTACGGGTCGAGGAGCTGCGCCCCGGCGCCATCGCGCGCGCCGACGCGCTGTTCCGCACCGCGCGGGCGCCCTGGTGCCCGGAGATCTTCTGACCCGGCCCGACGCTAAGGAAGGAGCCGTCCATGTTGTACATTCTCGCGATGATCGTCCTTGCCGTGGTGGCGGTCCTCCTGTTCACCGCCAGACGAAACCTGCCCGGGATCAGTGACTACGGGCCATCCCGGGTGCGCGACCTGGCCGGTTTGCTGGGACCGGGAAGGGTCGGAATCCTGGTCCTCATGGTCTTGCTCACGTTGTTCGCCTCCGTCCACCAGGTGCCCGCCGGCCACATCGGCGTCGTCTATGAATTTGGCGGCATCAAAGGCCAGATTGGCGAGGGGCTGCAGTTCGTGGCGCCCTGGCGCAACGTCCTGCTTGCCAACATCCAGGTGCAGCGTCGCGTGTTCGATAAGCTCAACGCCTTCAGCGAAGAAAGCCAGGATGTCTTCGTCCGCGCCAGTCTCAATGTCCGCGTGTCTCCGCAAGCCATCCAGGAGCTGTACCGGACCGTCGGCCCCAACTTTTTCAATGTCCTGGTCGAATCGAGGGTGATTCAGAATTTCAAGGATGAAACCGTGAAGTACAGGAGCGTCGAGATTGCCCCCAATCGGGAGAACATCAGAAAGGCCGTCCGGGAACGACTGGAGAAAGAACTGTCCCCCTTCTCGATCGAGGTGGTCGACTTGCTGCTGGACAACATCGACTTCAATCCAGAATTCAAGAAAGCCATCGAAGACAAGCAGATCGCCACCCAGCGCGCCCTGGAAGAGCAGCAGAAGATCGAGGGGGAAAAGCACAAGGCCCAGCAGGCCATTGAACGGGCCAAAGGAGAAGGCAGCGCAATCTTGTTCCGGGCCGAGAAGGAGGCCGAGGCGAACAGAAAGCTGGCGGCGTCGCTCACGCCCGAGCTCGTGCGCTACGCCATGGTTCAGAAGCTGAGCGACAAGATCCAGGTCATGATGCTGCCTTCAGGCCAGAACTTCATCCTGGACGCAGACGTCCTGCGCGGCACGCCCCGAGAAAAGAAATAGCGTCCGGTCAGGCTAGAAGCGGAGGGAGAGGCCGACCAGCAGGTAAAAGGTGCTGATGTCCGTCTCCAGCTTTCCCGAGACGCCGTTGTCGGTGACGTTCCACTCGGGGCTGAAGTACGTGAAGCGCCACTCGCCGAACACCGCCAGATTCGGGACCAGGTACCAGACCATGCCCGTCCCGATCTTGAAGCCGACGGTCGTGTCCTTGTCCGACTGATTGCCGGGCGAGAAATTGTCCGTATCCTCGATCTCGGAGAAGAACACGGCCGGCCCGGCGGTCAGGTAGGGCTGCAGCCGACCCCGGGGGAAGTCCCGGCTCGGCATCAAGGGCCAGCGGACCATCAGATCGAGGCCGACGGCGACGACGGAAATATCGATCGGGAAGACCGCGAACTCTCCGGCGAGCGTCAGCCCCCCGAAGGTCTGGGCGCCGTCCACCGTCTGGAAATCTATATCCGGGGTGAAGTGAAAGACATCGAGCCCGATGCCGAAGGTGAGACGGTCCACGATCGGGCGATCGAACCAGTACGCGATCCGGCCACCGCCGATGATGGAGTCGTCGTAGCCGACGTCCTCCAGGATCTGAAAGGTCTGGTCGAATCGAGCCGAAAGGTCGTCCCAGGCGGTGAAGGCGCCGCCGAAGTAGAGGTCGAAGACCACCTCGGCGGACGCGGGCCCCGGCGCGAGGGAGAGCAGCAGGGCCAGGACGATCGCCACGATCAGCAGGCCACGCCGTCGCATTGGCTGAATCTACGGGACAGGCGGGCCGAGCGTCAAGCCGTCAGGGCCGGCGATCGAAGGGCCCGGAGATCCGGACCACCTCGTTGAGCGGCCAGGCGCCGCGCCGGATCGTGACGACGAAGAGGTCGCCGGCGATCCCCGCGCGCCGCGTGGCCGGGGTATCCGGCGCGAAGCAGAGGCCGCGCGGCGCATCGCCCCCGCTGAAGCGGACGAGCTCGGTGCGCTCGCCCTGCGGGCTCAGGGCGAAGATCAGCCCGGCCTGCCGGTCGGCCACGAAGAGCCGGCCGCCGGGCCCAACGCTGATCGCGGCGGCGAGCGGGCCTTGCAGCACCACCGACGGCAGGCCGTCGGGGCTCACCCGCCAGATCTCGCCTGGCCCCACCCCCCACGGGGCCTCGGCCGGGCCATCGCTGCCCACCCACAGGTAGTCCTGCTCGCCCATGGCCAGCGTGCGCGGGCGCGTCACCGTCAGCCACTGAGGGTCGAGAACGCGCCCGTGCGGGTCCAGCTTCACGATGCGCCCGGCCGCGCGATCGGCGACGTAGAGGTGGCCGGCGGAGTCGATCGCGGCGCCCTCGGGCTGGCGCAGCAGTGGCGCCGTGCCCCGCGGCGGTGTGCCCCCGGCGAACAGCTCGATCGTCCCGCTGAGCAGCCGATAGAGCACCCCGATCTTCCGGTCGCGATCGAAGGTCGTCACGAAGAGCTCTCGCCCGCCGCGGATGGCGACGACCTGCGGGCTCGGGAGGGGCGGGCCATGGAAGAACCGGTGTTCGTTGTCCCGCGTCAGACGGGCGCCGCCGAGGGGAATCCGGTAGAGGGGCCAGCGGTCATCGACCTCGCCGCCGCCATACCGGCGGCCGGTTCGGGCCAGATAGAGCATGCCGGCGTCGTCGAAGGCCATGGTGGACGCCGCGGGAATGCCCTCGAAGGCCTGCGCGGGGCTCGAGCCGAATCCGCTCCCGGTGACGTAGATGTCGGCGCTGAATCCGGAGGGCAGCGCGAGCTCGGCGCTCGCCACGCCCGGCGCCAGGAGCAGCACGAGCAGGAGGGTGGCCGGCGCGCGGGTCACGGAGCGCCCATCACGCGCGGAAGCGTAGCGATGAGGGTGGCGGTCCGTCAAGATCTGTAGTCAGTTGCCGCGGGATAGACCCCCGGGGGATACTTGTGGCCACATTTGTGGTCACCAGGGAGGTCGCCATGCCGGCCATCGGCGTTCGGGAGCTGAAGGAGCACACGAGCCAGGTGCTCCGCCGGGTACGTGAGCGCGGGGAGCAAATCGAGGTCACGCATCATGGACGCGTGGTCGCTCGGCTCGTCCCGGTACCGCGCGAGCCCCGGCGGCCTCGCGCCACGGTGGCGGCGTGGGCGTCCCTCGATCAGGTTGCCAGGGAAATCGGCGCCCGCTGGCCGAAGGGGCGCTCCGCGGCCAAGGCGGTGCGAGACGGCCGGCGTGAGCTCTGATGGTCGTGGACGCGAGCGTGGTGGTCAGTCGTCTCGTGCGGCACGACGTCCATCACGAGGCCAGCCGTCACTGGCTTGCCCGACACGTGGCCGGCCGGGAGACTCCGTGTCCGTGGCGCCGATGCCATCTCTATCGCGATCGCGGCGCGACTCCGCCTCCCGCTGGTGACCTGGGACACCGAACAGCGCGATCGCGCAGCGCGACTGGTCGAGGTACTGGTCCCTTGATCTCCTAGTCCGGCGCCCGCTCGCGCCGCGCGTGAGCGGCGACCTTCATCCGATTCCCGCACACGGCCATCGCGCACCAGCGTCGCTGGCCCGTGCGCGAGGCATCGTAGAAGTACAGGACGCACTTCGGGTTGGCGCACTTCCGCACGGGCGCGCCGGGGCCCTCCTGGATGAGCTCGGCGGCCGATCGGACGATGGGGACGAGCGCCGCCAGCGGCTCCTCCGGTGACGCCACCGGGACGAGCGACCAGCCGCCGCCACGAGCGACGAGCTGCGCGTAGCCGAGATCCGATCGAAGGATCTGGTTCACCAGCTCCACCCACTGCCGCCGCACGGACTGGCCGGCCGCGAGCGCCCCGAGAAGCGCGCGTAGCATGTCCCGCAAGACCAGGGCTCGGGCGAACGCGGTCGCGCTCCGCCGCGGGCTCTCGCCAGCCAGCGCTCGCAGACGCCGGGCCTCCCCGCGCTCCACGGCGCCGGCGGCCGCCAGGAAGGCCACGACGTCGTCGAAGCCGTCCAGCGCCCCGGCGGGGCTCTCGGGCGCGTAGACGGTGTTGGCGAAATCCACGCACAAGCGGCCGCCGATAAACACAAATCGCTCCGCGGCCGGGCTCGGGCGGGCTTTCTTGCTAACCACTGAATCCCTATCTCACAGGTTAGTGTCTAAAGCAATACACCCGATCCACGGAGGACAACGACGATGGCCAGGATCAACCCGGTCGATCGTGACCCGGCGACCGGCAAGACGCGGCGATGATGCGGGTGGCCGAGCTCTGGCGCTATCCGGTGAAGTCGCTCGCGGGCGAGCGGCTCGAGCGCGCCGACGTGACCGCGAATGGGATCGCCGGTGATCGAGTCGTCCACGTGACCGATGAGCGCGGCCGGGTCGTGACGGCGCGGACGACTCCGCGCCTGCTCGGGCTCACCGCCGTCCTCGGCCCCGATGGCGAGCCCCGGATCAACGGCTCGCCGTGGACGTCCCCGGCCTCGACCGCCGCCATCCAGGCGGCGGCCGGAGCCGAGGCGCACCTGGTCCGCTACGACGGGCGAGAGCGCTTCGACGTGCTCCCCCTCCTGGTCGCCACCGACGGCGCGATCGCCGCGCTCGGTGTCGATCACCGCCGCCTCCGCCCGAACATCGTCATCGAGGGCGTGGGCGGCCTCGCCGAGCGCCGATGGCCGGGCCGCCGCCTCCGCATCGGCCCGGTCCTGATCCAGGTGGCGAAGCTGCGTGGCCGCTGCGTGATGACGACGTACGATCCCGACACGCAGGTCCAGGATCTCTCGGTCCTCAAGCGCATCGTCAGCGAGTTCGGCGGACGCATGGCGCTCGACTGCGACGTGATCGAAGGAGGAGCGATCGCCGTCGGCGACCGCGTGGCGCTGGTCGACCCGTGATAGCCTGACCGCGGAGGACACGGCATGGCGCTCACAGCCGACGTCGTGATCATCGGAGGCGGCGTCACTGGCACCAGCATCGCCTTCCATCTCGTCAGC
>DATBIM010000034.1:0-2904 GCA_036556905.1 Candidatus Methylomirabilota bacterium | reverse complement strand
CCGACATCGGGTATGCTTCGGCGACCGCTCCAACTCGAGCCCGA
The DNA here is from genome assembly GCA_036556905.1 of Candidatus Methylomirabilota bacterium. Classification (GTDB taxonomy): domain Bacteria; phylum Methylomirabilota; class Methylomirabilia; order Rokubacteriales; family CSP1-6; genus 40CM-4-69-5. The sequence continues at coordinate 2,860 of DATBIM010000034.1, read as the reverse complement.
CGGGAGGAGGAGAAGCGATGCCGGTCTTCACGCGTCCTGATGCCGAGCTTCACTACGAGGTCTACGGGGCGGGCTATCCCCTGCTGCTCTTCGCGCCGGGGGGCCTGCGCTCGCAGCTGGCGTTCTGGCGGCACAGCCCGAGCAATCCCGACGCCCCGGCGCCGTGGATGAATCCCATGGTCGATCTGGCCGGCCAGTTCACCGTGATCGGGATGGATCAGCGCAACGCCGGCAACTCCCGCGGCGCCGTGGCCGCCACGCACGGCTGGCACACCTACGCCGGCGATCATCTGGCCCTGATGGACCATCTCGGCTTTCCCCGCTTCCACGTCATGGGCGGCTGCATCGGAGCGACGTTCTGCCTGACGCTCTGCGAGATGGCGCCCGAGCGAATCACCGCCGCCGTGCTGCAGAACCCCATCGGGTTGCACGAGAACCAGGACACCTGGGACGAGGCGATCAGCGGCTTCGCCAAGACCATGCTGGCCCGTGATGCCCGCCTGCGCGAGGACATCATCCGGCAATTCGGCGAGAGCATGTTCGGCGGCGACTTCGTCTTCTCGGTGAGCCGGGACTTCGTGAGCCGCTGCCCCACGCCGCTCCTGTTGCAGCCCGGCACCGACAAGCCGCATCCGGCCGCGACCAGCGCCGAGATCGCCCGGCTGGCCCCCAACCTCGAGATCCAGAAGGACTGGCGCGCCCCCACCCACCTCGCCGAATCGATCCGCCGGGTCACCGACTTCCTGACCCGCCACACCCCGTCCGCCAGCGGGCCGACCGGGGTCGAGGCCGACGTCCTGCGCGCCGACGACCGCCGCTTCGAAGCCATGCGGCGACAAGACTGGGCCGGGCTCGACGCCGCCCTGGCCGACGAGCTGACCTACGTGCACTCCACCGCCCGGCTCGAGTCCAAGGCCGAGCACATCGCCAACCTCCGCGCCGGCAAGCCGCACTATCGTGGCATCGCGCCACGCGACCGGCAGGCGCGCGTTCGGGGAGGCCTCGGCACCGTCACCGGGGTATCGGAGATGCACGTGGAGCGAGACGGCAAGGAGCAGCGCTTCACCGTCCGTTACCTGGCCGTCTACGCCAGAGCCGCCGACACCTGGCGCCTGATCGCCTGGCAATCGACGCGCGTCCCCGACGCTTAGCCCGGGAAGGAGAGCGCCCCGTGCCGGCCACCATCGTCATCGATCACCTGGTCTCCGGGCCCATCCCACCGCTGGCGGCGAGTCCGACGTGGCCGAACGTGCTGCACACCCGCATCGCCGACGTCGTGCGGCAGATGGGTTCACCGCCGTGGTCCCGGCGGCTCATCGCCGACGAACGCCAGCTGGTGACCCTGATCGCCAGCCCGCCGGGCGGGGGCAACCGTCCGCACTGGCACCGAGAGTTCGACGAGTGGTGGGTAGTGCTGGCCGGCCGCCTGCAGTGGGAGCTCACCGGCGGCAGCGTCGTGCAGGCCGCCAAAGACGACATCGTGTGGGTGCCCCGCGGCACCGTGCACCACATCGTCAACGTGGGCGACGACCTCTCACTGCGCCTGGCCGTGGCCATGCCGCCGGCCCGGCACTACTTCAGCCCCTGCGAGCAGTGCGGCTTCACCGACGACGGCCCCCGCGAGTGGTGCGCCTGAGTCGGCCGGTGGCCGGCCGTCAGCGCCCCATGAACCGCCGCACCTGCTGCATCAGGGGCTCGACGTCGTAGGTGTTGTAGAGCAGGGTCGCATTGCGCATCCAGTCGCCCTGGAAGAAGCGCTCGTAGAGCACCTGGCGCGCGCCGAAGGCGCTGCAGGCCAGGTCCCAGGCCAGGTGGAAGAGCTGCACGCGCTCGCGGGCACTGGCGGTATCCGTCTCCAGGTACTTCTCGATCTCCTTGCCTAAGGGCCCGGAGAAGTCGATCTCGGCGGGGAGCGCCATCAGGCTGCTAGAGCCCAGGAGCTGGATGATCTCCGCCATCCGCGGGTACACGCGAATGAACAGGTTGCGGGCGACGGTGATCGGGGCGCGGGCCGGGCACATCAGCCCCCACTCGTCCACCTCGGCGTTGACCTCGGCGGCGCACAGCAACGCCTTGGCGACCTCCAGGTGCTCGATCAGCTCCGCCAGCATGGCCTGCACGTGGGGGATGCTCGCCGAGCCGAGCGTCTTGACCACGAGGTTGGCCAGCCCCACCACGAACTCGCACTTGGCCACGTTCTTGGTCAACACCTGGTGCCCGGAATGCATGTACTGGTTCGTGGCCTGCGCCAGGTCGTTGCAGAGCTGGGTGTCGCCGTACAGGAAGACGCGCTCCCAGGGCACTAGCACGTCGTCGAAAAAAACGATGGCGTCCATCTCCTCGAACCGCGAGCCCAACGGGTGATCGAAGTGGGAGCGGCCCAGATCGTAGCTCTCGCGGCAGAGGAACCGCAGCCCCGGCGCGCCGCAGGGGATGGCGAAGGCAAAGGCGTGATGGTCGAGCGCCGTTCCCGGCAACCGGTGGGACCGTGCCGGATACACGGCGATCTCGTCGGCCAGGGGGCCCAGCGTGGCCAGGACGCGCGCGCCGCGAACCACCAGTCCCTGGTCGGTCTCCCGGACCACCGACAGGGCCACGTCCGTCCGGTCTTCCAGGGACGTGCCCAGGGGCGCCCGATTGCGCTGCAGGTTGACCAGCGTGTGGGTGAGGACCAGGTCACGCTCCCGGATGTATTCGTAGTAGTCGACGATGTTCTGCCTGAACTCCGGGCGGTTCCGGGCGAAGTAATCCCCGGCGCCGGCCATGGCCATGATGCTGACATTGAGGAAGTCCGGCGTGCGGCCCATCATGCCGTAGCTGGTGTGGGCCCAGTGGGACATCATCACCCGCCGCCGGGCCA
>DATBIM010000033.1:0-85629 GCA_036556905.1 Candidatus Methylomirabilota bacterium | reverse complement strand
TCGCTCTGCACGGCCACCACCAGATCGACGTCTCGCGTGAAGCGCGGCTCCGTGCGCGCCGAGACCGCGAGAGCGCCGACCACCGCCCATCCCCTGCCGAGGGCCTGGAGGTCCCCGGCGGCACGGCGCAGGACGGATTCGAGCCGGCTCAGCGCCGTGGCCAGGGGCCGGGACGCCCCGGGGAGTCGCCGAACTCCGCGCCCGGGCGCTCCAAGAGCCAGCGGTCCAGGCGCTCGTCGATCTCGCCCGGCGTCAGACCCGGGTGCTGCCGGAGCAGGCGCTGGCGCATGATCCGCACGCCCGTCTCGAACAGGTCCAGGGCCAGGCGCAGCCGCGCGGCCGCCGCCTCCGGCCCGTCCGGGCGGGCCCCCTCGAGGCTCACGCGTTGAGGGCCTGCTCGGCCTGGCGTACCCGGCGGCACAGCACGGCCAGCACCGCCCGGTTCAGCTCCGGGGCCTCCGCCAGCAGGTGGGCGAAGTCCCGCCGGGTGATCACCAGCAGGCGGGCCGCGGTCTCGGTGACGACCGTGGCCGAGCGGGGGCCGCCGTCGAGCAGGCTCATCTCGCCGAAGAAGTCGCCCGGTTTGAGCGGATCGCCGACGCCGACCTGCGTCTGCACCGACGCCCGGCCGTCGATCAGGACGAAGAACGAATCGCCCGGCTCTCCCATCCGGGTCAAGACAGTCTCCGCGCGAGCCTCCACAATCTTGGAGATGCCCGCGACGCGACCCAACTGGTCGTCGCTGAGGCCACTGAAGAGCGGGACCCGCTCCAGATGCTTGATCCGGGCGTCATCGGAGCGCGCCGACGCATCCAGGCGATCCGCCTCTTCAGGGCCGTGGAGAGGAGACTCCATGACCGACGCCTCCCGTATCTGCCGCTCGGCTCCCGGCTGCTGGGGAGAGTAGCCTGCCCGATCAGGAGCGGTCAAGAAGCCCGGGCCCCGGGGCTGGTTCAGCGCGAGATCGGATCAGCGCCAGGAGCCGGTCCGGGGACAGGGGCAGCGCGGTGATGCCGACGCCGAGCGGCGCCAGCGCATCGGCGACCGCGTTGGCGATGGCGCCGCCGCACCCTGAGCTACCGCCCTCCCCCACCCCTTTGACGCCGAGCGGGTTCAGCGGGGTGGGCGTCTCCTCCAGGATCCGCACCTCGGTCGCCGCCGGCATCTCCATGGCCGTCGGGATCAGGTAGTCCATGAAGGTGGTGGCGAGCGGCTGACCCTGAGCGTCGTAGACCAGCTCCTCGAAGAGGGCGCCGCCGATCCCCTGGGCCAGCGCGCCGACGAGCTGTCCGTCGACGATCATGGGGTTCACCGCCCGGCCGATGTCGTAGGCGATGGCGTACTTGAGCAACCTCACGCCGCCCGTGTCGGGGTCGACCTCGACGACCGCCACATGGGTCCCGTACGGGTACGTCATCTTCGGCGCCTCGAAGAAGTGGGTGGCGTAGAGGCCGGGCTCCATGCCGGGCGGCCCGGGCACGGCAGCGCGGGCCAGCTCGCGGAAGGTCACGCGCCGGTCGGGCAGGCCGCGCACGTGAACGGCGCCGCCCTCCAGCACCAGGTCCTCGGCGGCCGCCTCGAGCAGCGAGGCGGCCACGCGGACGATCTTCGCCCGCACCTTGCGGGCCGCCTCCACGGCCGCCGGCAGGGCCACCGCCGCGCCGCGGCTGGCGAAGCCGCCCACCCCGAACGGGACCTGGGCGCTATCACCGTGGACCACGGTGATGGCCTCCGGGGAGACGTTCAGCTCGTCGGCGGTGACCTGGGCCAGGGTCGTCTCGATCCCCTGGCCCACGGCGGCGATCCCGGAGTAGACGACGACGTGGCCCGTCCCATCGACCTCCACGCGCGCGTACTCCCAGGGACCGAGCCCCGCCTTCTCGACGAGGCAGGCCACCCCGATGCCGATCAGGCGGCCCCCGCGCCGGGCCTCAGCCTGCTCGGCCCGGGCCGCCTCGTAGCCCACCGCCTCCAGCGCTCGGTCGAGGGCGGAGCGATAGTCGCCGCAGTCGTACACCGTCTTCTGGTTCAGCGAGCCGCTGCCGACCTCGTAGGGCATCTCGGCCGGAGCCACGAAGTTGCGCCGGCGCAGCTCGAGAGGGTCGAGACCGAGCCGCTGGGCGGCGATGTCCAGCAGACGCTCGCGCACGAACGTGCACTCGAAGCGACCGGGGCCGCGATAGGTTCCGCTGGGCGTCTTGTTGGTGAGCACGCAGCGGATCTCGGACAGGTAGTGGGGAATCCGGTATGGTCCCGGCAACAGGGCAGCGGTCAGCTCCGGCACCGTGACACCGTGAGTCCGGATGTAGGCCCCCATGTCCACCATGAACCGATCCAGCAGCGCCACGATCCGGCCGTCGGCGTCGAACCCGATCTCGATGTCGTGGTACTGCTGGCGCGAGTGATTGGTGGCCATCAGGTGCTCGCGTCGGTCCTCGATCCATTGCACGGGCCGGCCGAACCGGCGGGCCGCCCACGGCACGACCAGATCCTCGGGATAGAACTCACCGCGGACGCCGAAGCCGCCGCCGACCTCCAGCTCGATGAAGTGGATCAGGTGCTCGGGATGGCCGAGGAGGTCGGCCAGCACCCGCCGGTTGAAGTGCGGCACCTTGGCCACCCCCCACAGCCGCAGCACGCCGGAGCCGGACTCGTAGGCCGCCGTGAGGCCGCGAGTCTCCAGGGGCACACCGGTGTGGCGCTGGATCGTGAAGCGCTCGCCCACCCGGTGACGCGCGGCGGCCAGGGCGGCCCGGGCATCGCCCCGGTGCGTGTGCAGCGTGTCCACGACGTTGGAGTCGATCGCCTCGTGGAGCACGGGCGACCCGCGCTCCACCGCGCGCCGGGCGTCGGCGACCGGGGGGAGCGGATCGTAGTCGACGTCCAGGAGATCGAGCGCGTCCTCGGCCAGATAGCGGCTCTCGGCGAGGACGACCGCCATGGGCTCGCCGACGTACCGAACCTTCTCCCGGGCCAGCGGCGGCTGTAGGCAGGCGATCGCGGTGGCGCTCGGGCGCTGGCCCAGACGCACCGGGATACGCCCGATGGCTCCGAGATCCTCGGCCGTCACCACGGCCACCACGCCGGGCAGGGTCAGTGCGGCCTTGGTCCGGATCGCTCCCAGACTGGCGTGGGCGTGCGGCGAGCGCAGCACGGCGGCGTGGAGCATCCCGGGCAGCCGGAAGTCGGCGGCGTACTTGCCGCGGCCGGTCAGCAGTCGGTGGTCCTCCTTGCGCCGCACCGAGCGTCCCACCGCCCCGGCCATCAGCGCCGCACCGTCGCCGCGGCGGCCCGCGTGGCCGCCACGATGTTCCGGTAGCCCGTGCAGCGGCAGAGGTTCCCGGCGATTGTTTCGCGGATCTGGGCCTCGGAGGGATCGGGACACTCGCGCAGGAAGCAAGTGAGGGTCATGAGGAGGCCCGGCGTGCAGAAGCCGCACTGCAGGCCATGGTGCTCGCGGAAGGCCTCCTGCAGCGGGTTGAGGCGATCGCCCTCGGCCAGCCCTTCGACGGTCTGGATCTCACACCCGTGCACCTGCGCGGCAAAGAGCAGACAGGAGCGGACGGCGGCCCCGTCGAGGGCGATCGTGCACGCCCCGCACACGCCGTGCTCGCAGCCCAGGTGGGTTCCGGTCAGCTCCAGGTCGTCGCGCAGGAAGTCGGCCAGCGTCTTGCGCGCCTCGACGGTCCGCTCGTAGGTCCGCCCGTTGACGGTGACGCGGATGGCGCGCTCGATCATTCGTCGTCTCCGGCGGCCCGCTCGGCCGCCCGGGCCAGAGCCCGGGCGGTGAGCACGCCACCCACGTGCTGCCGGTACTCACGGGACGCATGCATGTCGCCATCGGGCCTCAGCATCGCCGCCACCCGGCGGCCGGCGTCGGCGAAGGCCGCCGCCGAGGGCTTCACGCCCACCAGGGCTCTGGCCGCTTCCCGGGCCACGACCGGTGTGGGACCCACGCCCGTCAACACGATGGCGCTGCCCGTGCACACCCCTGCCTCGTCGAGGGTGATCGTGGCCGCCACCCCGACGAGGGCGAAATCGCCATGGCGGCGGCTCACCTCCAGAAAAGCGGTCCCCGTGCGCGGTGGCACCGCGGGCAGCCGCACCTCCACCAGCAGCTCGCTGGGCTCGGCCGCGGTCGAGAGATAGCCCAGGAAGAACTGCTCCGCCTTGAGGACTCGCCGTCCCCGCGCGCTGCGCACCACCAGCTCCCCGTCGAGCGCGGCCACGACGGCCGGCAGCTCGGCGGCGGGATCGGCGTGGGCCAGGCTGCCCCCGATCGTGCCCCGGTTCCGGATCTGCACGTGGCCGATCTGGGGCATGGCTTCGGCCAGGAGCGGGCAGCGCCGGCGCACTAGCGCGGAGGTCTCCACGGCGCGCTGACGGGTCATCGCGCCGATCACGATGTGCCCATCGTCCTCACGAATGCCGGCCAGGTCGGCGACGGCGTTGAGGTCCACCAGGTGCTGGGGCCGCACGAGGCGGAAGTTCAGGAGCGGGACGAGACTCTGTCCCCCGGCCAGCAGCTTCGCGCCCTCCCCGAGCTCGGCCAGGAGGGCCAGCGTCTCCTCCACGGAGGTCGGGGCCAGATAGTCAAACCTGGGAGGCTTCACGACAATCCTGCGCTGGGCGGACGGATACGCGCGTCAGTCGAGCAGGGCCTTGCGCTGCCCACCGTCCAGCGTGATGAGCGCGCCGTTCATGAAGCTCGCCCGTGGCGAGGCGACGAACACCGCGACGTTGGCCACCTCCTCGGGGGTGCAGATGCGACCCAGCGGGATACTGGCCTCCGCCCGCTTCTGGGCCTCGGCCACGGGGATCTGGCGGATGCGCGCGATCCCGCCGATCAGCGTCTCCCACCGCTCGGTGGCCACTGGCCCGGGATTGATGGCGTTGATGCAGATGTTGTGGCGACCGTACTGCTCGGCCAGGGCGACGGTGACGGCGAGGTCGGCGGCATTGGCCGCGCTCGGCGTCAGCTCGACGCCGATCGGCTTCACCCCGTCGTTCCCGATGATGTTCACGATCCGCCCCCCACCCTGCCTGAGCATGTGGGGGATGACGGCCTTCATGCACCGGACGTAGCCCAGGAACTTGAGCTCCAGGGCCTTGTGCCAGTCCTCCTCGGTGAGGTCGAGCAGGAGGCCACCGGGCGCCGCGCCAGCATTGTTGACGAGGACGTCGATGCGGCCGAAGCGGGCCACCGTGGCCTCCACGATCCTCTGCACGTCGGCCTCGCGCGTGAGATCGCCGGCCACGGCGAAGACCTCGCCCCCCGTCTCTTTGGCCAGCTCCGTGGCCGCGGCATCCAGCTCCGTCCGGGTCCGCGCGCAGATCGACACCCTGGCCCCCTCCTGGGCCAGGCCGCGGGCCACCGCCTTGCCGATGCCTTTGCTGCCACCGGTGACGAGGACCACTTTGCCCTTCAAGCCGAGGTCCATGTCGCCGGACGCTAAACAATCGGCAATCGGTTGTCAACGACCTGCGCTCACCGCTGTGAGCTACGCCTGGCCTGGCCGGCGCGCGGCCCACGGGCGAAGCGTCTCGAGCGTCGCGGCGGCGCGAAGCACCAGTGCGTCCTCGAGGCGCCGCCCGACGATCTGCAGCCCGACGGGCAGGCCGCCCGCCGTCCAGCCGGCCGGGACGGAGACGGCCGGCTGACCGCTGTAGTTGAACGGGTAGCAGAGTGTCCAGCCGAGGTGAGACACGGCGCGGCCGGCCACCTCGCGGGGCCCGACGAGGCCCAGCGGGAAGGCGGGCAGGCAGAGGGTGGGGGTGAGCAGCAGGTCGTACTGCTCGAAGAACCGTCGCAGCGTGTCCACCAGCTTCTGGCGGGCGGCCACCGCCTGCAGATACTCCACCACGGTCAGCCCGGCGAAGGCTGCGGCGTACGCCACCAGCTCCGGGTCCATCTGGGCCTTCTGTTCCGGCGGACGGGCGGCGTGCGCGCCGGCCTGCGCGCCCCCGTAGAGCGTCTGGAGGATCGAGCTCGGATCGCCCAGGTCGGGACTGGCCTCCTCCACCACCAGGCCGGCGTCCGCGAAGGCGTGTGCCGCGGCGGCGGCGATCTCCCGGGTCTCGGCTTCGACGGGGGCGAAGCCGAGATTCGCCGACCAGGCGATCCGGATGGGTGAACGACCGCGCGCGCCGTCGAGGGGGTCGGAGCAGGCAGCCAGGTAGTCCATGCCGTCGTCGGCCAGGGCGAACGGGTCGCGCGCGTCGTAGCGGGCGGTGACGTTCATCATCAGGGCCACGTCGCGCACGGTCCGAGCCAGCGGACAGACGTGGGCGACCAGCTCGTTGCCCCCGGCCGCCGGGTACATCGGCACCCGCCCGAAGGTCGGCTTCAGGCCCACGAGCCCGCAGAAGCTGGCCGGGATGCGGATCGACCCGGCCCCATCGGAGCCGAGGGCCAGCGGCCCCAGGCCCGCCGCCACGGCTGCCGCGCCGCCGCCTGTCGACCCGCCGGGCGTGCGGGTCAGGTCCCAGGGATTGCGGGACTCGCCGAACAGCGGGTTGTCGGTCGAGCCACGCCAGGCGAATTCCGGCAGGTTGGTGCGGCCGACAAAGATCGCCCCGGCCGCGCGCAGGCGGGCGACGCTGGGGGCGTCCTCGGGCGGGATGAACTCCGCCAGCAGCCGCGAGCCGAAGGTGGTGCGGTCGCCGGCCGTCCACAGATTGTCCTTGATCGAGACGGGCACGCCGTGGAGCGGGCCGAGCGGTTGGCCGGCCATCACGGCGTGCTCGGCCTGACGGGCGTCGCGGAGGGCTCGCTCGGCATGAACCAGGACGTAGGCGCCGAGGGGCTTGTTCAACCGCTCGATCCGCTCCAGCACGGCGCGGGTGAGCTCGACGGGCGACAGCGCGCGGTGACGAATCAGCCGCGCCAGCTCGGCGGCAGGGGTGAAGCAGAGGTCGGTGGTGGTCACGGCTGGGCTCCTGGCGCAGTCAGCGACGCGCCGAGCGGATCGCCGCCGCCAGCCGGTGCGCGGTGAACGGCTGACGGCCGGCGCCGACACCCAGGGGCGCCAGCGCGTCGGCCACGGCATTCGAGATCGCCGCCGAGGCGCCCATCACACCGCCCTCGGCCATTCCCTTGATGCCGAGCGGCGTGCCCGGGTCCGGTCGCTCGAGATGCTCGATCTCGAACGACGGCACCTCGGAGGCCGTCGGGATCGCGTAGTCCATGAACGTCGCGCTCAGATTCTGCCCGTCGGCGGCGTACACGACCTCCTCGAGGAGGGCGCCGCCGAGGCCCTGGGCGGTGGCACCGTGGAGCTGTCCCTCGACGATGCGCGGGTTCAGCATCCGCCCGCAGTCCTCGACGATCGTGTACCTCGGGATCGTCAGGCGGCCGGTTTCCGGATCGATCTCGATCTGGCAGATGTGGGTCCCGCTCGAGAAGGTCAGGGCCGGCGGGTCGTAGGCGTGCGTCGCCTCCAGCCCGGGCTCCATCCCGGGCGGCAGCTCCGTCGGGGCCAGGTATGCTTTCTGGGCGAGCTGCGCCAGCGTGAGGGCCGGCGTCGGCGCGCCGCGCACGCGGACCTGGCCGTCGACCAGCTCGAGGTCTTGGAGGGGCGCCTCCAGCAGGTGCGCCGCGATCCGCAACAGCTTCTGCTTGAGCATCTGGGCCGCCCCGAGCGCCGCGCCCGCGCTCACGACGCCGCCCCGGCTGCCGCGCGTGCCCATGCCATAGGGCGCGGCGGCCGTGTCCCCGCTGGAGACCCGGACCCGCTCGATCGGCACCGCGAGCGCGTCGGCCAGCGCCTGGGCCACCGTCGTCAGGTGACCCTGGCCCTGACTGACGATGCCGACCTGGGCCGAGACCGCGCCGCTCGGCTCGATCCGGACGATCGCGGCGTCGTGGCCCGAGCCGGGAATGCCGGCCGTCCGGTAGAACTCGGAGCCGTAGGTGTTCGGCTCGACGTAGGTCGCCACCCCGATGCCGGCGATCCGCCCGGCCGCCCGCGCGGCGGCCTGTTCGCGACGGCGCTCCTTGTAGTCGAACTTCGCGAGCGCCTGTTCCAGCGTGTCGCGCGGATAGACCGATCGGTACGTCAGCGCGGTCGCCGTCGTGTACGGCAGGTCTCCGTCATCGAGCATGTTGCGACGGCGGACCTCGACCGGATCCAGCTCGAGCGCGCGCGCCACCGCGTCGACCGTCCCCTCGGTCACCCAGCTGCAGATCAGCATCGGCGCGCGGTAGGGCCCGGACGGGCACTTGTTCGTGAGGACGGCCCTGATCGCGTAACGGTAGTCGTGCAGCCGGTAGGCGCCGGGAATCATCATCCCCACCACCCGCGCCATGTAGTTGGCCGGGAAGTACGCGTAGGCGCCGAAGTCGGCGAGGATCTGCACGTCCAGGCCCAGGATCGTGCCGTCCGCCCTCACGGCGGCCCGGACGTCGACGATGTCTTCCCGGGCGTGCAGCGCGGCGAGCAGGTTCTCGCGGCGAGTCTCGACCCAGCGCACCGGGCGGCCGAGCAGCCGCGAGGCTGCAGCCGTGGCCAGCTCCTCGCGATAGAGCGGGATCTTCTGGCCGAAGCCGCCGCCGACGTCCGGCGTGATGACCCGGACCGCGCTCTCGGGAATGCCCAGGCGGGCGGCCAGCGCCGAGCGCATCGGATGCGGGATCTGGGTCGAGTGCCAGAAGGTGAGCGTCTCCTCGCCGGGCAGCCAGCTCGCCAGGCACCCGCGGGGCTCGAGCGGCGCGTGCGTCTGGCGACCCTGGTGGAAGCGCGCCTCGACCACCCGATCGGCGCGGCCCAGGGCGGCCTCGACGTCGCCGTGGGCGAACACGCCGGCGTACGGGCGATTCGCCGGGATCGTCTCGTCCACTCGCGGCAGGCCGGGGTCCTGGGCCCGCTCGGGATCGACGACGGCCGGGAGCGGGCCGTATTCGACCGCGACGAGGGCGCAGGCGTCCTCGACCTGGTAGCGATCCTCGCCGATCACGCAGGCGACAAGGTCGCCGACGAAGCGAACCTTGTCGGTCGGCAGGGTCGGCATCTCCATCGGCCGGAGCCCCTCGATCGGCGGCGCAATTCTTAGAGGTGCCGTCGCCCGGGCCAGGTCGTGACCGGTCAGCACCGCCGCGATGCCGGGCGCGCGCCGCGCGGCCTCGACCTCCACGCGGCCCAGGCGGGCGTGGGCGTGCGGGCTGCGCACGAAGGCGGCGTGCAGCAGGCCCGGCGCCGTCAGGTCGCCGACGTAGCTGCCGCGCCCGAGCACCAGCTTGCGCGTCTCCCGCGGGCTCAGGGCCGCGCCGACGTATCCCTCGCTCACCTCGGACCTCCCTGGCCGATTCTAGCGAGGAGGCGTCGCGACCTCAATGGAACGGCCGAATCGCGCTGTGCTACCATCCCCTGCCACCAGGAGGAAGAATGCGATGGCGTCGAGAGTCGTCACCAGGGAAGAGATGCTCCAACGGGTGGCGGTGTTCAAGCAGCTGACCCCGAGCTCCCGTCCCCTCGTCGATGCGGTCCTGCCGCAGTTCAACCGCGAGATCTTCAACATCATCGGCAGCGGCGTCACCGAGGACGCCACCATGAAGGTGCCGATCACCGCCGTCGATGGTTTTCACCTGTCGATCATCAAGGCCGGTCCCCAGAAGGGCACCGGGCTGCACAGCCATACCACCGTCGAGGTCTTCATGCCGCTGACCGGCACCTGGTCCATTCAGTGGGGCGACCAGGGGGAAAATCAGCTGACCCTGGCCCAGTGGGACGTGGTCTCGGTGCCGACCGGCATCATGCGCGGCTTCCGCAACGAGAGCGCCGAGGACGCCTACATGCTGGCGATCGTGGGCGGCGATGACCCCGGTCGGGTGGCCTGGGCCGGCAAGGTGATGAGCGCGGTGCGCGACAAAGGATTCGATCTCGACGACCAGGGCAAGATCGTCGAGGTCGCCAGGAGGGGGCAAGCATGATCAACGACCATCCGCGGCTGCGAGCGATCATCTCCCGGCGCGCCATACCGCGCGCGCTCCTCGTGGGCACCGTGGCCCTGGGGCTGGCGTTGGCGCCCGCCCCTGACCCGGCCGCCGCCGCGCCCACCGGCGAGGTCACGATCGGCCTGGCCGCCGAGCCCAACACCTTCGACCCGCACCTCACCGTCGGCCGCAACACTCAGATCTTCATCGTCAACGTCTACGACGGGCTCACCGCCCGTGATGCACAGGGCAAGCTGGTGCCGGCCCTGGCCACGTCCTGGAAGCGGCTGAACCCGACCACCTGGCAGTTCACGCTGCGCAAGGGGGTCCGCTTCCACAACGGCGACGAGTTCAACGCCGACGCGGTCAAATTCACCCTGGACCGGGCCATCAATCCGGAGACCAAGGCCACCGTCAGCTCCGAGCTCAGCACGATCGCCCGGACCGAGGTCGTGGATCCCTTCACGGTCAACGTGATCACCAAGACCCCCGATTTCCTGCTGCCCGTGCGCCTGGGCGAGCTGTACGGCCTGATGCTCTCGCCCAAGCACACCAACGCGGTGGGCAAGGAGGGCATCGCCATCAAGCCGAACGGGACCGGCCCGTTCAAGCTGGCGGCGTGGGCCAAGAACGAGCGGCTGGTGCTGGAGGCCAACGAGCAGTACTGGCGCGGCGCGCCCAAGGTGAAGAAGATCACCGTGCGGCCGATCCTGGAGGATGCCGCCCGGATCGCCGCGCTGCAAGCGGGTGAGGTCGATCTGATCGCGCCGATCCCCCACGTGCGCATCGCCGAGCTCAAGCGGAACGAGAAGCTGGTGATCAAGACGATCGCCGCCCCGCGCATCTTCCACGTGACCATCGACGTGCGCAAGCCGCCCTTCGACAACGTCAAGGTCCGCCAGGCCCTGAACCACGCGGTGGACGTCAACGCGATCCTCAAGAGCCTCTACTTCGGCTACGGTACCCGGCTGGCCACGGTGGTGGACAAGGGGGCGCTGGGCTACGACCCGAAGGTGCCGCCTTACCCGTACGATCCCGCGAAAGCCAAGGCGCTCCTGGCCGAGGCCGGCTTCCCCAACGGCTTCGAGACCGAGTTCGACAGCTTCACCGGGAGCATCGCCGATCACGCCAAGCCGGCCGAGGCGATCGTCGGTTATCTCCAGAAGATCGGGCTGAAGGTCAAGCCCAACGTCTTCGAGTTCGGCGCCTTCGGGCCACGGCGGGTGGCCAACCAGACCGCGCCCCTGTTCATCTACAGCATCGGCAACGCCTACCTGGAGCCCTCCTGGGTGATCCGCTGGCTGACCCAGGGCGGCCTGGGCATGCACTACAAGAACGCGAAGCTCGACGAGATGCTGACCCGGATCGAGGCCACCGACGATCCCCGCAAGCGGGCCGAGCAGTACAGCGACGTCCAGAAGCTGCTCCGGACCGAGGCGCCGTTCATCTTCCTCTTCCAGGCCGACGCGGTGTTCGGCATGAGCACCCGGATCGACTACACGCCGCGGCCGGACGAGACCCAGTGGCTCTATCCGCTGGGGCTGAAGAAATGACGTGCGCGCGTACATCGCGGCGCGGCTGGCCACCGCCGTCCTCGTCGTCCTCGGGGTGTCGATCGTCTCCTTCTGCCTGACGTTCCTCAGCGGGGATCCGGCCGAGATCATGCTGCCGCCCGGAGCCACCGCGGAGCACATCGCGAAGTTTCGCGCCGAGTGGGGGTACGACGACCCCCTGCTGGTCCAGTACGGGCGGTTTCTGAGTCGCGCCGTCCAGGGCGACTTCGGGGTCTCGCTGCGCCACGGGCAGTCCTCGCTACCCCTGATCGCGGCGCGGCTGCCCGCCACGCTGCAGCTCACCGTCACCGCCATGCTGCTGGCCATCGTGCTGGCGGTGCCGCTCGGTGTGCTGGCCGCCACCCATCGCGGGGGCCCCCTCGACCTGCTGGCCATGGGCGTGGCCCTGCTCGGCCAGTCGGTCCCGAACTTCTGGCTGGCCATCATGATGATTCTGCTGTTCGCCGTGTCCTGGGGCCTGCTGCCCACCTCGGGGCGGGGCGGGCCGGCCCACGTGGTGATGCCGGCCGTGGCCATCGCGATCAACCTCATGGCCCTGCTGACCCGGCTGGTCCGCACCACCATGATCGAGGTGCTCGCCGAGGACTACGTCCGGACCGGCCGCGGCAAGGGGTTGCGCGAGGTGATGGTGCTGACCCGGCACGCCCTGCCCAACGCGTTGATCCCGCTGGTCACGGTAGTGGGGCTGCAATTCGGCTACATCCTGGGGGGCGCGGTCGTGATCGAGACGGTCTTCACCTGGCCCGGCGTCGGGCTGTTCACGATCCAGGCGATCCTGAACCGCGATTACCCGGTCGTCCAGGCGTCGGTGTTCATCCTGGCCACCGGGGTGGTGCTGATCAACCTCATCGTGGACCTGCTCTACGTCTGGCTCGATCCGCGCATCCGGCTGGGGTAGGCGCGTGGCGGCGATTCCGGCCCCGTTGCTGGCTCGGGCGCTCCGCCTGGGGCGCCGGAGTCCGCTGGCTGTCATCGGCGCGGTGATCGTCGGCCTCGTCATCATGGCCGCGGTGGCGGCGCCGCTGCTCGCCACCAGCGATCCGATCGATCAGGACCTGACGGTCGTGCTGAAGCCACCCTTCTGGCTCGAGGACGGCTCGGTCCAGCATCCGCTCGGCACCGACCATCTGGGACGGGACGTCTACTCGCGTCTGGTCTACGGGGCCCAGATCTCGCTGACGATCAGCGTCCTGGCGGCGCTGCTCGGCGCCGTGGTCGGCGTGGTCGCCGGCCTGGTGGCCGGCTACCACGGCGGGCGACTGGGCGCCATCATCATGCGGATCGTGGATCTGAACCTGGCCTTCCCCCTCATCCTGCTGGCTCTGGCCGTGGTGGCGCTCCTGGGCGCGAGCCTCAAGAACCTCGTGATCGTGATGACCATCACCACCTGGATGATCTACGCGCGGGTGGTGCGCGGGCTGACCCTGGCCCTGCGGGAGCGGGAGTTCGTCCAGGCCGTCCGGGCGCTGGGCGCGCACGACGCTCGGATCATCACCCGCCACGTCCTGCCCAATCTCCTGGCCCCGATCCTGGTCATCTGGACGCTGGAGGTCGCGCGGGTCATCCTGATGGAGTCCGCGCTCTCCTTCCTGGGCCTGGGGGTGCCACCGCCCACGCCGACCTGGGGCCGCATGCTGGCCGAGGGACGCGACTACCTGACCGTGGCGGGCTGGATCTCCATCTTCCCGGGCATCGCGATCATGGTCACGGTGCTGGGCATCAACTTTCTCGGTGACGGCCTGCGTGATCTGCTCGACCCGCAGCTGCGGCGGCAGACGTAGCGCTGTCGGCGGGCGACCACGAATCGCCCTTGCCGCCCCGACGGGCCTGGTTATTGTCCCCGAGACGGTAGTGCCTCGAACTCGACACATTGTGGTAGATACGATGACGCAGGCGGCCGTGCAGTCGAATAGAGAGCCGGTCGACCGCCATCGTGTGGCTCGACTACTCGTTCGGCCGTGTGTTTTCACAAGCCCTTCGGCGCACAGCGCGGCGGATCATCACGCGCGAGCGCCTGTACGCCGGCAACCGCGAGACCGTCCGAGGCGCGCTGTTCGCCACTGACGGAATCCCCTGGTGGGTGATCCGGACGCATGGCAAGCGCCGCCGCGACTTTCCCGCACTCTTCAAGCGCCCTGAGTACGGTCACGCCGCCGTGATCACACTCGGGAAACCGGCCGCAGCCGAGGCCTTTCTTCTGTCGGTGAGCGCCCGCTCCGGGACCACACATTCAGGGAGAGAGGGGGCTGAGCCGAGCGTTAGACCGCAACGACCCTGATTTGACCGGATCTCCAGTTTGGCTATATTCTAGCCAGAATGCGGTACGAGGTCGTCCTGGCTCCTGGGGCGGCGAGATCCTTCAGATCCCTGCCGGCCTACCGCCGGGCCGAAGTGCGGGACGCCCTCGACCGGCACTTGCGGCATGAGCCGACCCGGGCAAGCAAGAGCCGGATCAAACGCCTCCGCGGCTTAAGCCAGCCGCAGTATCGTCTCCGGGTTGGAGAAGTGAGGGTGTTCTATGACGTCACGCGCGAAGCTGTCGAGATCCTCGCGATCGTCACGAAGGCAGAAGCGGCGCGCTGGCTTGCCGAGCACGGCACGCCGAGTTCGCCAGGCAGCTCTGGCTGAGGTCAAGGATGATCTATCGCGATTCCTGCGCCTAGCGGCCTCCGAGGAAATCATCATCACACGGCACGGAAAGCCGGCGGGCGTGCTTATCGGCTTCGAGAACGAGGACGACTGGCTTGACTATCGACTGGAGCATCATCCAGAGTTCTTGCGGCGCGTAGCAGAGGCGCGCGAGGGTCTCCGGAGTGGGCACGGTGTGCGAATTGAGGATCTGCCGTCCTGACGTGAGCAACCGGGACCAGATCCCGTCGTCGACCTCCTCGAGGCCGACCGGATGCTGCTTGAGTGCGTTGGCGAGGAAGAGCAACCGCTTGCTCAAGCGGATGCTCCCGGCGTTAGTGACGCGCCATCTTCCTGGTACCGAGTAAGCTACTTGTCGCCGGTCTTCCGACTCACGCCGTAGCGCCCCTCCGGATCCAGGCGGCGGCTGGCCGGCCGCGTTCGCTTGCATCGACGGGCAGCGTCGCCTGCCGCGCCTGATCCGCGCGTTGGCGGACGGCGGTGGCTGGCCCGCTCGCGTAGTCCGCCACGTCAGGGCAAGCCGGCCTCCCGGCGGTGACCACCGGCGAGTCGCCGGACGAGGGCCAGCACGCCCATCGCGGCCAGGCTGAGGCTGCCCCAGATCAGGATCTCGAAGGGCCACAGGTTGTGCGACGTCGGGTCGCGGGCCGTGTCGACGATGATTCTTAGAATCACGAACCCGATGACGCCGGCCGGCAGGGCGGCCGCCAGGCGCCAGCCGCCGCGCCACTTCCACAGCGCCCAGGCCGGCGCGACCACACTGCCCACGAGCAGACCGAGCACGGCGAGCATGAAGCCGGACATCAGCACGGATTCGCCGGCCGATATGGGCTCGCTCATGCGCTGCTCGTAGGCCCGCCGGCTCTTCTCCTCCTCCTGAGCCAGCAGCTCTCCGACCCACGCGGGCTTGCCGCGTTCCGCCGCCGGCTGCCCGGTCCCGACGAGCCTGACCGGCAGGCTCGCCACCACCCACTCGCGGTACGGCGTGCCGCCGCCCAGGACGATGCGGACCTCGTCCACCGCGTCGGCCTGATCGAGCGAGAACCACCCCAGGGCGTGGCCCGTCCCGGTGTGCCGGAACGAGGCGTTGCTCTTGGCCCGCGCCACGGGCTTGCCCTGGAAATACGGGCGCGCCCAGATGCTGACCGGCTCGTCGGTAGCGAACTCGATGCGCAAATAGAACGACTCGTCACGGCCGAGCGTGGCCTCGGGAGCAGGGTCGGTGGCCACGACGCGCACCGTCGGCTCGCTGGCGGCAGGGCCACCGGCCAGAACCAGCGCACCGGCCAGGAGCAGGACAAGGCGACCCAGGCCCATGGATCTCAGTGCCCGGCGCCGGCCATCGCCACGCCGGTGAGCCCGGCCAGGCGCTTGGCCAACGGCGTGTTGCGGCTGCGGCCCACGCGCACCTGGCCGTCGATGATCACGCACGAGATGCCGGGGATGTCGCCGCGGGCGATGGCCTCGAGCGCGTCCCGGGCCAGTGAGGCGGCCGGGGCGTCGCAGACGACGAGATCGGCCGGCGCGCCGACGGCAATGGTGCCGGTCCCGGGCGCCAGGCGGAAGGCTCGGGTGTTGTTGCCGGTGGCCAGGGCGACCGCCTCCGCCGGGGGCAGGTCGCCGAGCGAGGCCAGCTCGCAGACGCTCTTGAGCACTCCCATCGGCATGACGCCCGTGCCCGTCGGCGTGTCGCTGGCCACGCACAGGCGGGGCAGGGCGCCGGCCTCCCGGCAGCGCTTCACGATGTAGAGCGCCGAGCGGAGGTTGCCCGCCTGCACGACCTGCAGGGCCATGTCGGTCTCCCGGATGATCCGGTCGAGCCCGGCCTCGTCGAGGGAGGTGGTGCCACCGTTGACGTGGCCGCACACGTCGGGTCTGAGCCGCAGCAAGACATCATGGGAGATGGGGCTCGAGCCCGGAATCGAGGTGCCCCCGCTGTGGGACATCACGCAGAGCCCGTGCCGCTGGGCCCGCCGCACCTCGGGCTCACCGTCCTCGGGACGGGCGTAACCGCCGAAGCCGTACTTGGCGTGGCGCACGCCGTGCCGAGCCATCTCGGCGAAGTCCTCGTCGGTCAATCCGGGCTCGAGCACCACCGAGCCGGCATTGACCTTCATGCCGTTGGGATGAAAGTGCTGGAAGCACTTGGCCGCGGCGATGGCCAGGGCCTTGGCCGCGGCCGGATCGTGGGGCCGGCCGGGCGCGTGCACTCCCTCGCCGGCGGAGACGACCGAGGTGATGCCGCCGTGGACGTAGGAGTCCAGGAAGTCCACGGTCTTCTGCCGCGGCGTGTAATCGCCCAGCACCACGTGGCAGTGGGAGTCGATGAGGCCGGGCATGACGGTGGTGCCGCGGCAGTCCACGACCACGTCGGCGCCGGCCGCGCCCGTGCGCGACGCCGCGCCGAGGGCCGCGATGCGGCCATCCTGCACCAGGATGGCTTCGGCCTCCAGCCGGGGCGACGCCAGAACGCCGGTGGCCAGGGCGCCGACGTTGACCAGGCCCAGCGAGGCCATCAGGGCTCGGCCAGGCAGCGATCGACCAGGGCCTTGGCCGCTTGCCAGTCGTACGACTTGAACATGCGCCGGTTCACCACCGGCTGGGACGCCGAGTAGAACATCTCGTACTGGAGCTGGCGCCCGGCGAACTCGGTGCCCACGAAATCCCAGACGAGCTTGAGCAGCTTGACGCGCTCGCGGGCGCCGGCCGCCGCCGACTGATAGTAGCGCTCGGTGTCGGCGCGGGTCTCGGCGCTGAGGAAGGCCGCCTCCGAAGAAGGCAGCGCCTGGAAGGCGCCGCCGGCCAGCTCGCGCAGCGTCCGCATCATGTCCACAATGAGCCGGCGCTGCAGCCCCATGCCGGCGTAGATGTACTGGGGGTGGGGTCGGGCCACGCCGCCGGCGACGAGGGGGAAGCGCTCGGCCGACGCCACCAGGGCGTCGAAGGCCGCGCACAGCGCCGCGATGTCCCCGCCCAGCGTGGCCTGCACGGCCGGGTCGCCCTCGGCGCGCTGGACCTCGGCCAGGCGGAGCGCCAGGCCCGCCATGAACTCGAGCTTCACGCCGAAGCGGACGAGGGACTGGAAGTTGGCCGTGGTGTGCGAGGGGGTCTCGTGGAACTGGGCATTCACCAGCTCCACGTTCCGGTGGATGAAGACCTGCTCCCAGGGCACCAGCACGTCGTTGAAGACCACGGTGGTGTCGATCTCGTCGAAGCGCGCCGAGAGCGGGTAGTCGAAGGCGCTGGTGGCGGCGGTGGCGTAGGGGCGGCGCGGATAGAGGCGCAGGCCCCCGGCGTTCATGGGCACCACGAAGGAGATCGCGTAATCCTCGTCGCCGGGGACGAGGGGCGTGATGTAGGAGAGGAAGAGCCAGTCGGCCATGGTGGCCGAGGTCGCGATGGCCTGGGCCCCGCGCACGACGATCCCGGCGTCGGTCTCCCGGACGATGCCCGGGTGCAGGAAGGGCTCGGGATGGCGATGCGCGGGCTGGGAGCGGTCCACCTGGGGGGGCACGATCGCGTAGGCCAGGTAGAGGTCCTCGTCGCGGGCGCGCTCGTAGAAGCGCACGACGTTGTCGCCGAAGCGAGTGCCGCCCCGGTCGAAGAGCTGGCGCCAGGCCGCGAACGCGGTGAGCACGCAGGCGACGTGATCGGGGGTGCGCCCCATCAAGCCGTACGAGGGCTCCGCCCAGAACCGATGCACGCGGCGGCGGGCCGCCAGATCGTCGGCCGAGCGCGGAACGAGCCACATGTTGCTGTGACGGGTCCCGGTGGCGGCATCGGCGAAGGTCAGCGCGGGGTCGGCGCCGGCGGTGTGGGCGCGCCGGTAGGTCTCGGCGATGCGCCGGATCGGCTCGGCGAAGGCGGGATGCGCGGTCACGTCCTTCACCCGCTCGCCGTCGAGGAACACCGCCCGGCCATCCCGCAGGCTGGCGACGTAGGCGTCCCCGGTGCGCATGGCGGCCCCACCTTGCCAGATCGGCGGTGAACGTACAATACCTGGGCCATGCGCTCCTGGTCCGGGCCGCGCGAGGCCAAGGCCCTCGTCGTGCTGGCGTCGCTGCTGGCCCTCGGCGGATGCGCCGGCGAGTCGCCGGACCGCGGCATCACGCTGGTCTTCAAGCACGCGCGCATCCTCGGCCCGACCGACCCGATTCCGACGCTCCTCCGCGAGTTCGAGGCCAGCCACCCCGGCGTCCGCGTCAAGAGCGAGTCGCTGCCCTGGACCTCGGATGAGCAGCATCAGTTCTACGCCATCAACCTGGAGGGGGGCAGCCCCGGCTTCGACGTCATGATGCTCGACGTCATCTGGGTCCCCGAGTTTGCCCGGGCCGGGTGGCTCCTCGATCTCTCCCCGTTTCTGGCCGCCGACGAGACGGCGCCGTTTTTTCCCTCCGCGGTGGCGGCGGCGACCTACGACGGCCGCGTGTGGGCCCTGCCCTGGAACATGAACGTCGGGATGCTCTACTACCGCGCGGACCTGCTGGCCAGGCACGGGCTGTCCCCTCCCGACACCTGGGAGGAGCTGGTCAGCCAGGTCCGACGCATCCGAGCCGCCGAGCGCGATCCCAGGCTCGAGGGCTACCTCTGGCAAGGCAAGCAGTACGAGGGCATGGTGGTGAATGTCCTCGAGGCGTTCTGGGCGAACGGGACTCGTGTCCTGGCCGAGGACGGACGTCTGTTCCCGGAGCCCGATCAGGCCGCCGAGGCCCTGGCGTTCCTCCGGAGGCTCATCGAGACAGGCGTCAGTCCGGAATGGATGACGGCGGCCGACGAGGAGCTGAGCCGCCGCGCCTTCGGGGACGGCCAGGCGATCTTTCTGCGGAACTGGCCCTACGCCCTGGACCTGTTCGAGGCGCCGAACTCGCGGGTGCGCGGCAAGGTCGGCATCGCGCCGCTGCCGCGTCACGCCCGGGCCGCTGCGAGCGGCGGGTCCACCGGAGGCTCACACCTCGGGATCTCCCGACGCACCGCTCAGCCCGCTCTCGCGCTCGCCCTGGTCCGGTTCCTGACGAGCGCACGCGCCCAGCGGGCGATGGTGTCAGGGGCCGCCCTCTACCCCAGTCGCCAGGCCGTCTATCACGACTCCGACCTGGCGCGCAGCCATCCGATGCTGCCCCGGATCCACGCCATGATGCTGGCCGGCCGGCCGCGTCCCGTCACCCCCTACTACCTGGTGCTGTCCACCACGGTGCAGCCGGAGTTCTCGGCCGTCCTGGTTGGTCTCAAGTCTCCGCAGCGGGCGATCCGCGATGGCCGCCGGCGGCTCGAGCACTTCCTGGTTTCCCTGCGATGACTTCTGGCCAGCGGGCCAGCCGGCGGCGCGGCCTCCTGCTGGTGGCCCCCGCGCTCACGGTCCTGGCGCTGTTGACCGGGTACCCGGCGCTCTACGTGCTCTGGCTCTCGCTGCAGCATCGGATCCCGGTGTTCGGCATCGCCGAGTTCGCGGGACTCGCCCACTACTGGTTCCTGGCCCAGGACCCGCGCTTCTGGAACGCCGCCGGGACCACCGGGCTGTTCACGCTCGCCTCCGTGCTTCTCGAGCTGGTCCTCGGGGTGCTGGTGGCTCTGGCGCTGTACGCCCGGCCGCGCGGGCGCCGACTCGGTTTTTCGCTGCTCCTCCTGGCCTGGGCGATGCCGGCCGTCGTCACCGCCAAGCTCTTCGAATGGCTCTACCACCCAGCGGCGGGATTGGTGAATGTTGTGCTGGTGGGCCGGGCCCTGAACTGGCTGGGCGATCCGGTCCTCGCGCTGCCGGCCGTCATCCTGGCCGACGTCTGGCGCACCATGCCGTTCGTGGCGATCCTGGCCTACGCGCGCCTGCTCACGATTCCGTCCGAGCTCTACGAGGCGGCCCAGGTCGACGGGGCCTCTCGCCTCGGGATGCTGCGGTACATCACCCTGCCGCTGCTCCGCCAGATCCTGATGATCGCGGTGCTCTTCCGGACCCTCGATGCGGTGCGGGCGTTCGATCTCATGTTCGTGCTGACGGGGGGCGGCCCCGCCAACACCACCGAGACGCTCACCGTCTACGCCTATCGCGGGCTGTTTCAGATGCTCCAGCTGGGCTTCGGCTCGGCCATCGGCGTCATCGTCTTCGTCCTGGTCATGACGGTGGCCTGGGCGTATCTGAGGCTCCTCCGCCGGGAGGGCCTGGCCGCGTGAAACCGCTGGTCCGGGCCATTCCTGACGGGCTCGTCGTGCTCGGGCTGATCGTGTACGCGGTGCCCTTCTTCTGGCAGCTCCTGACCTCGTTCAAACCGGAAGCCGAGCTGCTCCGCCTGCCGCCCCTGCTACCCACGCGGCTCACCCTCGACCACTATCGCGTCGTGCTCGAGCACAGCGTCATTCCCCGGGCGCTGGCCAATAGCCTTGGCATCGCCAGCCTCACCACGCTGGGAGCGCTCGTGCTCGGCATCCCCGCCGCCTATGCCATCGCGCGCTTCCCCCTGCCGGGCAAGAGCCTCCTGCTCCTGGCGATCGTGGGGAGCACGGCCTTCCCCCAAATCGCCACGGTCAGCCCGCTGTACCTGATTCTTCGGTTTCTTGGCTTGCGCGACACCTGGCTGGCGCTCGTCCTGGCCCACACGTCGTTCGCGCTTCCTTTGACTATCTGGCTGCTGGCTGGCTTCATCCGGGAGATCCCGCCGGCCCTCGAGGAGTCCGCCGCGGTGGACGGGGCCAGCACGACCCAGACGCTCGGCCAGGTCGTCCTGCCCTTGCTGGCGCCCGGGCTCGCCTCCACGGCGCTCTTGACGTTCCTGTTCAGCTGGAACGAGTTCCTGTTCGCCTACACCTTCACTGCCACCGAGGCGAGCCGTACCGTCCCCGTCGCCCTGGCCCTCTTCCCCGGCGTGTACGAGGTCCCCTGGGGCGACATCGCGGCCGCCTCGATGCTGGCCAGCCTGCCCCCGATCCTCATCGTGCTCGTCTTCCAGCGCCACCTGGTGCGGGGACTCCTGGCCGGGGCGCTCCGGGAGTGAGCGCGATGGCGACGGGGGAAGCCCTCACGGATTACCCGCGAGCGGCCGTGCCCTTGGCCGCGGCCGCGTCGGCCTTCGCGAAGTCAGCGTCCGTGAACCCATAGAGCTGCGCGCCACCCATGAAGATCTGCGCCGCGGTCTGGCGGGACACGTTCTTCAACAAATTCGTGGACACGTGGGGGAAGTTCGAGTCGAAGTGCGGATAGTCCGTCGAGATGCACATGCGGTCGGCCCCGATGAGGCCCGCGGTGGCCTCGATCTCCGGTTCGCTGCCCTCCACGGCCGCCCAGCAGTTGCGCCGAAAGTACTCTCTGGGCATCAGCGCCAGATAGGGGGCATGGCTGTCACGGTATTGCGGGTAGTCCCACTCGATGCGCGACAGCAGTCCGGGCACCCAGGAGTTCTGGGCCTCCAGGAAGCCGACCCGCAGCCGGGGATGGAACTCGAACACGCCGCCGATGATCATGGCGATCAGGGCCTGCTGCATCTCGATCCAGTGGCTGGCCACGTGACGGTAGAACCGGTTCTCGCCGTAGAGGGTGTTCATGTGCGAGTACCAGGCGCCGGTGCCCTCGTGGAAGCCCCAGGTCACGTCGAGCTCCTCGTGCAGGCTGTATAGCGGCTCCCAGTAGTTCGAGTGCCAGTAGTGGCCGTTAACGAGGTTCGGCCGGATGAACGATCCGACGGCGCCCAGGTCTCGCACGCAGCGCACCAGCTCCCGGCAGGCCAGGTGCACGTCGTGCACCGGCAGCATCGCCGCGAACTTGAGCTGGTCCGGGCTGTGCCGACAGAACTCGGCGATCCAGTTGTTGTAGGCCTGGCACAGGGCTAACGAGAGCCAGGGGTCGAGGTTATCGCGGGCGAGGAGGCTGAGGCCGGTGGTGGGGAAGAGCACGGCGATGTCGACCCCCTCCATCCGCATGCCCATCACCTGGGCCACCGCGTCGTAGTCGCGCTCGATGGCGAAGTCGAGCCGTCCGGTGTCGGCCAGTCGCGAGCCCGACAGCGGTTGAGTGCTGTGCGTCGTGCCCGGGCGCGTGCGCTTGCGGTACTGCTGCAGCTCGGCATCCCGGGTGGTCGGCAGCCCGTCGATGACGATCGTGCCGCGGCGCGGCCGGCCGTCCTTCCCGAGCGGGAGAACGACACGCTCCTTGAACCGGGAGTCCAGGTAACGGTCGAAGAGATCGGGCGGTTCCATGATGTGCATGTCGCAGTCCACGAACCTCAGGCCGTCCTTCATCGCGCTCTCCTTGGCATCGTCGTGAGCCTCGGGCGTCAACGCACCGGGCCTCAAGGCTAGCACGACCTCTGCTATCATGCCGGCCTTGGACGACCTCCGCATCGACCACGCCGACTGGCTGCTGACGCTGGACCGCCAGCGGCGTATCCTTCGCGACGGGGCGATCGCCGCCACCGGGGGCCGGATCGTCGCCGTCGGCAAGACGGCCGAGGTGGCGACCGCCCATCCGGCCACGCGCGTGATCTCCGGGCGCGGCAAGGTCGTCACCCCGGGCCTGATCGACAGCCACATCCACACCACCTTCCAGATGAGCCGGGGGCTCGCCGACGAGGTCGGCAGCCGGCGCTTCCTGTTCGAGCGCATGTACCCGTACGAGGCCGCGCTCGACGAGGCCGACGCGCTCACCGCCATCCGTCTGTGCGTGCTGGAGCTGCTCCGCAACGGCGTGACGACCTTCATCGACGCCGGCAACTACGAGCCCCACCTGACGGCGGCGGTGGCTGGCGAGGCCGGCGTACGGTGCGTGGTGGCCCGCTCGACCTTCGACGTCACCCGGTCGGCCCTGGGGGCGCTGCCCCCGGCCTTCATCGAGACCACCGAGCAGGCGCTCGAGCGGGCGGAGGCCGTCGTGCAGAAGCTGCACCGCTCCCATCAGGGTCGCGTGCACGCCTGGTTTCAGTTCCGCGGGCTGAACAACTCCTCGGACCGGCTCATCGTGGAGCTGAAGCGGCTGGCCGACCGGCACGGCGTGGGGGTGCAGACCCACGCCTGCTTCGCCCGGGACACCCGGGATGCCTCGCTGCGGCAGCATGGGGTGACCGAGATCGAGCGTCTGCACCGCCTGGGCGTCCTGGGCCCGACCCTGCTCCTGGTCCACGCCGGCTGGGCCACCGAGGCCGAGCTCGCGCTCCTGCGCGAGCACGACGTGAAGGTGGTGGCCGCGCCCTCCTCCAGCCTGCACAACGCCTACGGCAACATCGTGCAGGGTCATGTCCCCGAGCTGCTGGCCGCCGGCGTCGCGGTCGGGCTGGGATCCGATCACGCCTCGTCCGGCATCGTCGATCTGTGTCAGGAGATGTTCCTGGTGGCCTGCGCCTACAAGGAGACGCGCGAGGATCCCGCGGCGCTCAGCCCCGAGCGCGTGCTGGAGATGGCGACCGTGAACGGGGCGCGCTGCGCCCTCCGCGGCGACGAGGTGGGCGCCCTCGAGGTGGGTCGCCAGGCCGACCTGGTGCTCTTCGACACGTCCGGCCCCGAGTGGCAGCCGCTCTACAACCCGGTCGCGAATCTGGTCTACAGCGCGACGGGCAACAGCGTCGACACCGTGGTCGTGGCCGGTCGCGTGGTGGTGGAGGGCGGGAGGGTGCTGACGCTCGATGAGGCCGCGATCATCGAGGAGGCCCGGCGGCGGGCTCCCCACATTCTGGCGAAGACTGGCCTGGCTGATCGCGTCGCGCCGGTCTGGCCGGTGATCTGAGCGCCCGGGCGGCCGAGCCGGGAACGATCACCTGAGCCATAGTGAGGCGACGGCGCTACCATGGGCTCGCCCCCGAGCCGAGGAGGATGCCATGGAGTATCGGATCATCTCCGCCGACGACCACATCGACCTTCCCTGGCTGCCCAGGGATACCTGGGAGAAGCGCGTCCCCGCCGCCTGGCGCGACCGGGCGCCGCGAGTGGTGGACACGGCGGACGGTCCCTGGTGGGTCTGCGGCGACGAACGCTGGGACTCGTGGGGCGGTCGCCGCGGGGCAGCCGGGGCGCAGGGCGGCCGGCGCACGGCCCTCGAGCGGGCCGGCGTTCTCGAGCCGGGGGTGCTGCGGCCGACGACGACCGCGTTGCGCCTGGCCGACATGGACCGCGACGGCATCGACGCGACCGTCATGTACGGCCCGATCATCCCGCTCCTCGTCAAGGACCCCGAGCTGCGTCGGGTCTCCTACCGGGGCTACAACGACTGGCTGGCCGAGTTCTGCGCCACGGCGCCCGCGCGGCTGATCGGCGTGGGCCTGATTCCCATCGACGAGCCGAAGATGGCCGCCGAGGAAGTGCGCTATCTGGCCCAGGTCGGCCTGCGCACATGCATGCTCCTCGCGGCCCGGGTGGACATCCCCCTGTGGGACGACGAGTGGGAACCGCTGTGGGAAGCCGCCGAGGAGGCGGGCATCTCCATCGGCTTCCATTTGAGCGGGGGTCTCCGCACCGTGAGCTTTAGCGGGCCCAAGGCCAACCACGCGGGCAACATGGGCGTCCGCGTCGCCTGCTCGCAGATGCAGATGGACGAGGCCCTGGCCGCCGTGATCTTCGCGGGCGTGCTGGAGCGCCACCCCGGCCTCCAGATCGTGCTGGCCGAGACCGGCATCGGCTGGCTCCCCTACATGCTCGAGCGCATGGACGATTCGTACGGGAAGTTCGTCGACGCGCCCGACTTCTGGCGCGCGGCCGGGGGGCTCCGGCTCCGCATGGAGCCCAGCGCCTACTTCAAGCGCCAGGTATGGGCGACGTTCCAGACCGATCGCGCTGGGGTTCGGCTCGTGGATCTGATCGGCGAGGATCGCGTCATGTGGGCCTCGGACTACCCGCACGCCGACAGCACCTGGCCGGAGTCGCAGAAGGCCATCGCGACGAACTTCGAGGGCGTGCCGGAGCGCACGCGGCGCCGGATCCTCTGCGAGAACGCCCGGGCGCTCTACCGGCTGTAGGTCGCGCGAGTGGTACGCGTGAGATGATCACCTGCACGTTCGAGCACGGCAGCCGCGCCGCCCTGCGACACGTCGTCGTGCACGCGGTCGCGGAGCAGCATGGGGCCTTGCTCCTCACTCGGCGCGCCGACCACTTGCCGGAGGGCAGGAAATGGGGGTTGCCGGGCGGGTTCCTGGACCGCGACGAGACGCTCGCCGAGGGTGTGCTGCGCGAGCTTCGGGAGGAGACCGGCTGGACGGGGAGAGTCGTGGCGCTACTACGGATCAACTCGAGGCCGGATCGCCCCCATGAGGACCGCCAGAACGTGGCCTTCGACTTCGTTGTCGAGCCGCTGCAGAAGATCGGCGAACAAGACCGCGAGTCGTCAGCCGTCGAATGGATCCCCATCGACCGGCTGCCCCCACTGGAGGAGCTCGCCTTCGATCATGGTGATACCGTACGCGCCTACCTGGCCTGCCGGGGGCACCCGATTCCGGGGCCAATCGTGATCTGATGGGGGCGGCGAGAGAACCCTTCGTCGGGATCCACATCACCGGAGCCAGCCCTTTTCTCGGTAGTAACGCTCGGCGCCCGGATGCAGCGGGACGCCGAGGTGGAGCCAGCCCTGGGAGGGGTCGTAATCGGCCAGGCTGGGGTGGAGGGTCCGGACCAGATCCGCGTTGTCGTTGATGGTCTTGGTGATTGTGTAGGCGACGTCCTGGGACATCGCGGTGGAGACGATGATGGTCGTGCCCATAGTCGCTGCCATCACGTCCTCACCCCCGTTGACCGCCTTCGGGTAGGTTCCGGCCCGGATCTGCCCGTGGCCGAACCCGAAGGTGGCGAGGTGCTCGAGGAGCGGCTGGGGACACGTCAGCAGCCTCAACCTCCGGCCCTCGGAGGCCTCGGTCACGGCCCCCGCTGGCAAGGCCAGGATGGCAAATACGCCGTCCACCCTGCGTCGTGTGAAGGCGTCGGCCTGCTCGGCATACGTGCCCCGGATGAGCCTGGCCCCGGCCCCCTCCCACGATCGGTAGCAGTCGCCCGTCTTGCCAGGCGCGCAGAGGCCATAGAACTCCATCATCTTTTCCAGAATCCACACATCAGACGTCCCGGGCCTGGGAATGGCCAGCCGAATCGGTTTGCGCCCGCGAAAGATCTCGTCCAGCGTCATCCCCGCGAACGGCGAGTCCGCGGCCAGGTAGAAATGCAGGACGTTGAGGCTCATGTTGCCGGCGAGGGCACGCAGCTTCTCCAGTTGCTTGACGCGATAGGGCTCCTCGCCGCGTAGCGCGGCCCCCAGCAGGGGCGGCAGGCCCAGGCCGATATCGACATCTCCCTTGTCCACGAGCACGGGATTCTGCGCCCCGCCGCCGGGAATCACCTTGATCGTGAGGCCCGCCTGGTCGTGGAGAAGCCCGGTCAGGCGGGTCGAGATGCTGTACCAGCCGCCTCCGATCGCCCCCGCGCCCCAGGTGAGCGCTGGCTGGGCGAACGCCGCCCCCGCGGTCACGCCCAGAAGCGCCGCCGCCAGCACCAGCATCCAGCCACGAGTCACGGCCATACCCTCTCCCGACCGCGGGGTCCGCCGAACAGTCTAAGCCATGCGGGGAAAAACACACCGGCTCACCGTACTATAGGGCCATGCGGACGATCGCTCTCCTGCTCCTGGCCCTGTCGCTCGCCGCGTGCGCTTCAAGCCCCGTGGGCGTCGTTCACGTCGATCCGAGCGACGTGCACCGCCGGCTCACCGGGAGCGCCCTCTCGACCAAGACGCTCAGCCTCGCGACCCTGAACGTTCTCCTCGAAGCGAATCTCGCCGACCTGTTCGACGATGACCCGGAGAAAGCGCTGGAGCGACTGCATGACGTCGCCGTCTCGGGTTCCGGCGGCCCGGCCCAGCTGTTCGCCGCCGCCGAGGCGTCGTTTCTGCACGCGGAGCACAGCGGCAAGCGGTCCTACCACCTGGCGGCGGCCCTCTACGCCTGGGCCTATCTGTTCCCCGAGGACCCAGCCGAGGCGCCGAGCCCGTTCGATCCACGCTTCCAGCTGGCTGCGAACCTCTACAATCGCGGGCTCACGTCGGCGCTCACGCCGGTCGAGGCCCGGCAGCTCGTGCTGCGCAGCGGCACCCTCGACTTGCCGTTCGGCCAGCTCGTCGTGTCGTTCGACCCCACCCAGCTCGTCTGGCTGGGGCGACGCATGACCGGATTCACCCCGATCGCCGAATTCAGGGTATTCGGCCTTCAGGCCCACTATCGCGAGCCGGGAATCGGCGCGCCCCTGGCGGCCGTGCTCGCTCCCCTGGAGCACGAGAGCCGGCCGACCGACCTGCTTCGCGCCGAGCTGACGCTGCCGGTGACGGCGCTCCTCCGGGCGCCCCGCTCGCGTATCGCGCTGGCCTGGCCCCTGCTCGCGGCGACCCTCGAAGTCCACGTCCCCGACATCACGGAATCGGTCGAGATCGGCGGCTGGCGGGTTCCGCTCGAGGCCGAGCCGACCGCCGTGCTCGCCTACTCGCTCGCCGACTCTCCCATCTGGGAACAGGAGTACCAGCGGTTCTTCCAGCCGTTCTCGCTCGGCGAGCCGGCCGAGCTGTACGCGACCGTGCCTCACCGCCGGGGCCGCATCCCGGTCGTGTTCGTGCACGGCACCGCCTCCTCGTTCGGCCGCTGGTCGGAGATGTACAACCGCCTGGCCGCAGATGCCCGACTGCGCGCCCGGTACGAGTTCTGGTTCTTCTCCTACTACTCGGGGGGCCCCATCCCGTGGTCGGCCCTGCTGTTGCGCGAAGCGCTCACACGCGCGGTGACCATCCTCGATCCCGAAGGGACCGATGCCGGCCTGCGTCGGATGGTCGTGATCGGACACAGCCAGGGTGGACTGCTTACCAAGATGACGGCCATCGACAGCGGGTCGCGATTCTGGGACCTGAACTTCACGCGGCCGCCGGAGTCGCTCAACGTGAGCCCGGAGACGCGCGACCTGCTCCGGCGGTCTATGTTCGTGACGCCGCTACCCTTCGTCGAGCGTGTGGTGTTCCTGGCCACACCCCACCGGGGGAGTGAGCTCACGGTAGGCCGGATCGCCGGATGGATCACGAGCCTCATCACGTTGCCCCTGGCCCTGACCGGGGTCGTGGCGGACGTCTTGACCCGCGATCGCGACGCGCTGGTCGCCACGCGCGCCGGTTCGAATCCCAGGATACAGACGAGCGTGGACCAGATGAACCCACGCAATGCCTTTCTCAAGACGCTCGCCGACATTCCGCTGGCCCCGCGAGTGGCGGCCCACTCGATCATCGCGGTCAAGGGCTCGGGCTCCGTCGACGACGGCGAAGACGGCGTGGTCGCCTACCGCAGCGCTCACCTCGATGGCGTCGAGTCGGAGCTCGTCATCCAGTCGGGCCACTCGCTGCAGGACCAGCCAGAGACCGTCGAAGAGGTCCGGCGCATCCTGCTCCTGCACGCGCGCGATGTCCCCTGACGTCCTGGCGGGAATCCGGGTCCTGGACTTCGGGCGCTACATCGCCGGCCCCTACTGCGCGGCTCTGCTCGCCGACCTCGGCGCCGACGTCATCCGCATCGAGCGCCGGGGCGGCGGGGAAGACCGCTGGGTGGCGCCGGTGGGCCCCGATGGCGTGGGGGCGATGTTCCTGGCCATGAACCGCAACAAGCGCGCCATGACGCTCGACCCGGCCTGTCCTCCCGGCCGCGAGATCGTGCGGCGGCTGGTGGCCACCGCCGACGTCGTCGTCGCCAACCTGCCGCCCGAGGTGCTGCGCGCGCTGGCCCTCGACCTCGAGAGCCTGCGCCGCTCGAAGCCCGACATCATCCTCACCACCGTCACTGCCTTCGGGGCCGGCGGGCCGTGGAGCCACAAGCACGGCTTTGACGGCATCGGCCAGGTCATGTGCGGCTCGGCCTATCTCACGGGCACCCCGGAGCAGCCGCTACGGGCCGCCGTGGCCTGGGTCGATTTCGGCACGGCGTCGCTGGCAGCGTTCGGGACGCTGGCCGCCCTGATGGAGCGCCAGAAGACCGGGCGCGGCCAGAAGGTGGAGGGCGCGCTGCTCCGCACCGCGGTGGCCTTCAACAACCCGACCCTGGTGGAGCAGCAGGTCATCTGCCCCGACCGGGTCGCCACGGTGAACCGGGGCCAGACCTCGGCCCCTTCCGACCTCTTCCGCACCCGCGACGGTTGGATCATCGCCTACGCCATCGGCGGGCCCATGTTCAGGCGCTGGGCCACGCTCATGGGCGAGGACCACTGGCTCAGCGATCCCCGCTTCAAGGATGACCAGGCGCGGGGGGACCACGGGGAGATCATCTCCCGGCGGATGGCGGAATGGACCGCCGAGCGCTCCACGGCCGAAGCGCTGGCGGCCCTCGAGAAGGCGCAGATCCCGGCCGGCCCGCTCTACTCACCGCAGCAGGCCCTCGAGGACGCCCACATCCGCGCCGCCGGCCTCTTACAGGATCGCGACTACCCCGGACTCCCCCGACCCGCCCCGCTGGCGCCGACGCCGGTCGATCTATCGGAGACTCCCGGACGCTTCCGCCATCGGGCGCCGATGCTCGGCGAGCACACCGACGCCATCCTGAGCGCGCTGGGATACCGTCCGGACGAGATCCGCGAGCTGCGTGCCCAGAACGTCATCTGAGCGGCCCTGATGAGCCGATTGCCGCCGCGCCACGCCATCCTCGTGCTGGTCGCCGCCGGCGTCCTCGCCCAGGGCTGTGCGGTGACCACGCACTTCGCCTACGGCAACCACCCCCTGGAGACCCCGGAGCGGCGGGTGCCCCAGGCCTCGTTTGAGATCCAGAGACGGCCGACCAAGCAGCAGGGCGATGTGCTCGTCCTGCTCGCCCTCTCGGGCGGCGGCTCGCGCGCCGCCTACTTCGCCGCCCGCACCATGCTGGCCCTCGAGCAGGTGCCCGGTCCCCAGGACACCCCCCGCAACGTCCTGAAGGAAGTCGACCTGATCTCCTCGGTATCGGGGGGCTCGCTCACTGCCGCCTACTATGCCAGCACCTTCGACCCCGGCCACCCCCCGCCGCCGAAGGGCCGCCGGATCTGGGACGAGCGCACGCTTCGCGACCTCATGAGCCACAATTACATCCGGCGCTGGGTCGGCAACTGGTTCTGGCCGCTGAACGTCCTGAAATTCTGGTTCACGGCCTTCGACCGCACTGACATCATGGCCCAGACCTTCGCCGACAACCTCTTCGACAACACGAGAAACGGGACCGACCTGCGATTCCGTGACCTCAACCCGGCGCGACCCAATCTCATCCTCAACGCCACCATCGGGAGCCGAAGCTACGCCGAGGACGACGCCAGCCGGGCCAAGGTCTTCGGCACCGTGTTCACGTTCACCCAGGAAGACTTCGCGACGAAGCTCAACTCGGAGATCGGACGTTACGAGCTCGCCAACGGGGTGATGGCCTCGGCCACGTTCCCCGCCGTGTTCAACTTCATGACGCTGCGAGACTTCCACAACCCGGCCCGCTGCCCCGACGGGCTCGACCAGTGCTACATCCACGTCTTCGACGGCGGCAACGCCGATAACCTGGGGCTCCTCAGCATCAAGCGCGCGCTGCTGTCCAACCACGCGGCGCTGGTTCGCGAGCGCACGCGCATTGTCGTCATCTTCGTCGATGCGTTCCGGCGGTCCCTCGGCGCCGAGGCCGGCCGGGCCGATCCACGCCTTCCCCTGAGCTACGTGGTCGACACGAACTTCCTGGACGCGACCGACTCCCTGCTCGAAGGCAACCGGCAGCGCCTGTTGGAGGATTTCTTCGCGCGCACCATCGCCGGTCACCAGAAGGTTGAGCAGTGCCGCCGGGACAACCTGCCCGATCACGCCTGCGTGGCCAGCCCGGCCTGGCAGGGACCGAGCCGGACCCGGCTCGAGGCCCTGTTGAAGGAGAAGATGTTCTTCTTCCACATCACCTTCGATGCCGTGATCGATCCCCGCGTGCGGGAGGCCCTCCACGCGATCCCCACCACGTTCGCCTTCGCCCCCGGCGAGATGGAGGCGATCGAACGCGGCGTGGCCAACATCTTCGGCGATCGACAGAACGCCGCCCACGACTGCGTGCGGCGCCTCGGCGAGCTGATCGCGGCCCCCGAGCAAACCCGGCCGGTGCTCGAGGGCAACACCTGGTGCGGGGGTGGGACCCTGGAGGAGAAGGAGGAGCGTCAGCGCATCCAGAAGCGCTAGAACAACCCTCGCCGATGACTCATAATGGGCGCCGCTCGGAGGTGGGCGCATCCTCGACACATCGGCGGACGTGCTGGTGATCGGCGGCGGACCGGCCGGCGCCTGGGCGGCGGTCGCGGCGGCCGAGGCCGGGGCCCGGGTTGTTCTGGTCGACAAAGGGTATCTGGGCACCAGTGGCGCGACGGCGCCCTCCAATACCGGGACCTGGTTCGTGCCGCCGGGCGAGGGCCGCCGCGTGGCCATCGAGCAGCGGCAGCCGCGCACCGGCGGGCTGGCTGATCCGCGCTGGGTCGAGCGCACGCTCGATACGGCGTGGGACAAGCTCCACTGCCTGGCCGCCTGGGGGTACCCGTTCCCCAACGACGATGATGGCCGGCCCTACCTCGCCAATCTGCGCGGCCCGGACTACATGCACTTCATGCGCCGCCGCGTCCTGGCGGCCGGCGTCACCGTGCTCGACCACCATCCGGCGCTGGAGCTGCTCGGCGACGGCGAGCTGATCGCCGGCGCTGCCGGGGTCGATCGGCAGCGCCACCGGCCGTGGCGGGTCCGCGCCGGGGCCGTGGTCCTGGCCACCGGCGGGTGCGCCTTCGGCGAGCGCATCCTGGGATCGGCGACCTCGACCGGTGACGGCTATCTGATGGCCGCCGAGGCCGGCGCCGTGCTGTCCGGCATGGAGTTCTCGGCGCAATATGCCTTCGCTCCAAAACCCAGCGCGCTCAACAAGGGGCTGCCGTTCCGCTGGGCGAGCTTCACCCGGCAGGACGGCACGCCGATCGTCACCGCGGGCCGCGACCGTCACGCCGCGGTGGCCGAGGCCTTGCTGGAAGGGCCGGTCTTTGCCCAGTACGATCGGGCCGCGCCCGAGCTGCGACCGTGGCTCCGGCGGGGTCAGCCGAACTGCTTTCTGCCGCACGACCGCAACGGCGTCGACCCCTTCACCCAGCGCTGGCCGGTGACGTTGCGCTGCGAGGGCACGGTGCGCGGCGTGGGCGGGATCAGGCTCCTCGACGACGACTGTGCCACCGGCGTGCCCGGCCTCTACGCCGCCGGCGACGCCGCCACCCGCGAGCGCTTGACCGGCGCCATCAGTGGCGGGGGCGGGCCCAATTCCTCCTGGGCGATCGCCTCGGGCAACTGGGCGGGGCGCGCGGCGGCGATGTTCGCCGCGCGGTTCGGTCCCCGGCTCGACGACCGGCCGGTGACGCCGCTCGGCCAGGCCGGGTTACGGCCCACGGGGCCGGCGCGCGAGAATCTGGACCCGCAGGAGATCGTCCGAGCCGTGAGAGAGGAAATGCTGCCGCTGGACCGCAACTTCTTCCGCCGCGCGGCGACCCTGCGTCGCTCGCTGGAGCGGCTCGACGCCTGCTGGACTGATCTCCGACGCCACGGGTCCGGCGATGGCGTGGCCGCGGTCAAGACCCGCGAGGCAGCGGCGCTGACCGCCACCAGCCGCTGGGCCTATCGGAGCGCGCTGGCGCGGGCGGAGAGCCGCGGCATGCACCGCCGCCGCGACCTGCCCGACGCGGATCCGGGGTTGGCCTGCTCGCTGCACGCGAGCGGATTGGATGGGGTGCGGGTCACTCGCGCCGACGGTCTGACGATCGCGGCCGCGTCATGATCGAGATCGTCTCCGCGGGGCGCTGCATCGCCTGCGACGTGTGCGTCAAGGTCTGCCCGGCCGACGTCTTCGATGCGATGCCGGAGGCGCGGCCGGTCATCGCCCGCCAGGCCGACTGCCAGACCTGCTTCCTGTGCGAGATCTACTGCCCGACCGACGCGCTGTATGTCGCCCCCAATGCCGAAGGTCCCTCGGCAGTGAGTGAGGTCGCGATCGACGCGGCAGGCCTGTTCGGCAGCTACGCCCGCGCCCTCGGCTGGCGCCGCGGCAAACCCGGCGGCGCCGAGCACGATCCGACCTTCCGCCTCCGCGCGGCCGACTAGGGAGGGCGTGCCCTCGAAGTAGTCGATGTGGCGATCGATCCGACGCACGCGATCCTTCTTGAACAGCCGCCCGATGACGCTGCTCATCGCTGGCCCTCCCTGGTCACGAGCGTCCGCGGCTGCCGCCGGTGCAGCCTGACGACGGCCGCCAGCGCGGAGAGAAGCGGTTCGACCGGCGCCGCGTCGCCCGGCGGGTCGGGCCTGGCGGCGGCCGTCCGGCCAACCCTGATGGCGACGGCCCGACCCGCCAGCGCCTCCACGACGTCGTCTGACCCGACATCACCGAGATAGAGCGTCAGCAACGGTGGTCGAAGCGTCGGCCGTACCTGGTCTTGAATCCATCGCGCTGACATACCCCGACTCCAATCGACCCAGGGCAGGATCTCGATGGCCTCGGTCCCTCCGGCCAGCCGGAGCCGGCCGCGGTGCCGGCGAACCTCACGGGCCAGCACATCGTGAATCCGCGCGCGATCGGCGCAGGTCACGTGCCCACAGTGGACGACGACCTTCAGCCCCTTCGATACCACCCGCATCCCCGGGATGGACAGGGCGAGTCGGGCCAGCGCTCCGTGCACGGAGTCCAGGACTAGGTGGCTGAGGATCTCCGCCTCGCCGTGACGGAAGGCGATCGTCGGGCCCTCGATCTCGAGCCCGTGACAGCCGGCGTAGATCGCGCCGCTCACGCTCACCCGCTCGCGAAGGTCGGCGATGTCGTGGCCAGAGAAGAGGGCCAGCCGGCTCTGCGGCGATCGGGCCAGCGTGCCCAGATCGCTCCGCACCTCCTGTGGGAGCAGCGCGACGGCCGGGTCGTCGACGACAGGAGCAAGCGCGCCGTCATAGTCCGCTTGCACGAGCAGGCTTCCTCCTGTCGTCAACCAGGCCCACACCCAGTTCGCGATTCGAGTCCTGTCGGTCATGGGACCCTGCAAATGCCGATCGGCGTCCTACCCGCCGACGTCCATCCGGGTGACGACCTTCATGCCGCCTCTGTCCTGGTACTGAGCCCTGATGCCGGAGCCCGGCTTGAGGGTCTTCCAATCGACCCTGACCGACGCCGGGATGGTGAGCTGCGTCCCGTCATCGAGCGTGACCCTGTTCGCGGCCTGATCCACTTTCTTGACCTTGCCCTCCACCTGCATCGCCGGACCGGCCGGTGACGCCGCCGGATTCGACGGTGAGGCCGGCGACTGCTGAATGGCCGGCGGCTGCTGAGCGGGCGGTGGCTGCTTCGGGACAGGCTGCTGGGCGATCACCATGCCTGCCCACGCGACGGAGAGAACGCCTATCAGGAGCGATATCCATCGAACCATGATCTCCTCCTCTTCTCCCTCGCCCGATCGGAACACTCCAGGCAAGGGGCACGTCCGGTCTGAGCAACGCGCGTGCCACGCGATCGCCACGCGGGTTTCCCCCGGCTGTTCCCACCACGTTCCCCGTCGCTCGGCGATGAGCGGCGACAGCATGTCGTTGGTGCGACATGATGACGGGCCCGAGACGATCTCGCATGTGACTGGTGGGCGCTGGCGCAGCGCTTGCTTGCTGCCGATCCGGGAGGTGACGCATGTCAGTCGGCGAGCGAATCATGAAGCGTAGTCCGCGGCTCGATGAGGAAACCGTAACCGAGATCCAGCGGACCCTCAGCAGCTTGCTGGCCCGACTCGAGGCATCGATGCGAGCGGCCCTGGACGAGGCCCGGACAAACGAGATC
Source organism: Candidatus Methylomirabilota bacterium (assembly GCA_036556905.1). GTDB lineage: Bacteria > Methylomirabilota > Methylomirabilia > Rokubacteriales > CSP1-6 > 40CM-4-69-5. The sequence continues at coordinate 50,692 of DATBIM010000033.1, read as the reverse complement.
GGCCGGACCGAGGATGTCGTAGCTCAGGCGTCAGAAACGCAGCATGAAGAGATCCAGATCGAGCTGATGAACCGCCGGACTGATCTGGCCGCTCAGACCCGGGCCGCGCTGGAGCGCCTCGCCCGCGGTGAGTACGGCATCTGCAGAGACTGCGGGGGAGGCATCGGACTCACCCGACTTCGCGCGCTTCCCTTCGTCCAGCGCTGCGGCGATTGCCAGGCCCGCGCCGAGTTCGCCTCGCCGCGAGCGGCCCGTCGGCTCGCCGAATCCTCGGTAGCGACGCCCTGAGCCATGGGGCCCGTCATTCCGTCGCGCTGGCGACGGCCTGTCGTGGCCCGAGCCATCAGGGTCCCGACGTCCCTCCCCCGGGGCGAGTCGCCAGCAGGACGGCGTCGAGAAGCTCCTGCATCCGAAAGGGCTTCTCGAGGTAGCGGGCGGCTCCGAGCAGGATGACTTCCTCGGCGACGCGCGTGCCTCCGAAGGCCGTGATGAAGATCACGGCGATCCTGGGAAAGCGGCGCCGGAGAACAGGCAGGAGATCGAGGCCGTTCACACCGGGCAGGTCCCGATCGAGGACGATCACATCGAAGGCCTGCGACTCCAGCAGGGCCAGGACGTGGTCGCCACTCACCTGCTCCAGGACGCGGTGCCCTTCTCGCTCCAGGGCCTGGCAGAGGGTCGCGCGCATGGCCTCGTCGTCTTCGACGACCAGCACCCGTGACACCACGTTTCGCCGGGTCAACATACCCGAAGCTCGCTGGGCAACATCGATGCCAGCCCGGGGGCCGGGCGGCGAGGTTGCGTCACCACGGGCTCAGGGCGTGGGAGCAGGTGGCCCGGCGGGGGGCGTGTCGCCAGGCCGGGGACCGATCTGCTCGCCGATCCTTCCCAGACTCGCCTGCATGCGCTGCAGCGTGCGCACGCTGAGTCCGAGGATACGGGCCGCGGCCCGCTTGTCGCCCTGCGTTTCCGCCAGGATGCGCTCGACGTAGCTCCGCTCGACCTCGGCCAGCGTCGGGCGGAGCCCAGGGGTACCCGTGTCCCCCGGGGTGAGCTCGATGCGGAGATCCTCGCGGGTGATCGTCGGGCCGCGGGTGAGGATCGCCGCTCGCTCGATCACGTTCTCGAGCTCACGGACATTGCCCGGCCAGCGGTGATCGAGGAGCCAGCGCAGGGCGTCCTCGTCGAACCCCTCGATCGTCTTGCCCGCGGCCTTGGCCGCCTGCTGGAGGAAGTGTTCGGCGAGCATGGGAATGTCCTCGGGGCGCTCGCGGAGGCTCGGAATGCGGATGGGGAACACGGCGAGGCGGTAGTACAGGTCTTCGCGAAACCTTCCGTCTCGAATGCCGGCGGTGAGGTCACGATTGGTCGCGCTGATGACCCGGAGATCGAGCTGCACCTCCTGATTGCCACCGACCGGTCGGATCACCCGATCCTGGAGCGCGCGCAGCAGCTTGACCTGAAGGGCCAGGGGCATCTCGGCGACTTCGTCGAGCAGGAGCGTTCCCCCATTCGCGTCCACGAAGAGGCCGCGTCGCTTCCGCTCGGCCCCCGTGAACGCGCCCTTCTCGTGGCCGAAGAGCTCGGACTCCAGCAGCGTCTCGGGAATCGCGGCGCAGTTGACGGCGACGAAGGGTCGCGCGCGGCGAGGGCTGTTGACGTGGATCGCCCGGGCGACCAGCTCCTTGCCCGTCCCGCTGTCGCCGAACAGCAAGACCGGCGCGTCCGACACCGCCACCGCCCGGATCTGCTCGAACACCGTCTGCATGGCCTTGGAGCGGCCGAGGATGTTGTCGAAGCTGTAGCGGCGCTCGATCTCTTGTCGGAGTCGCCGGTTCTCGTCCCGCAGCCGCTGTTCCTCAAGGGCCCGGCGAATGACCACGGCGAGCTCAGGCAGCTTGAAGGGCTTGGTCAGGTAGTCGTAGGCGCCCTGGCGCATGGCATCGACCGCGCTCTCGACGCTCCCGAAGGCGGTCATGACGATCACGTGCGCGCCCGGTTGGAGCCGCTGGGCCTCGCGCAGGACCGCCAGTCCGTCCACTGGCTCCATCACCAGATCGGTCAGGACGATGGCGAAGTCCTCCCGCTCGAGCGCCGCGCAGGCGTCACGGCCCGCGGTCACCGCCGTCACGCTCCACCCTTCGCTCTCGAGGTAGCGCTGCAACAGCGCCGCCATGTCGGCATCGTTGTCGGCGACCAGGATGCGGATTCTCATGGTCGTGTCCCTCTCGCTTCCGGGAGCCAGACGGTGAAGGTGGTCCCCACCCCCACCGTGCTCTCGACGTGAATCTGACCCCGGTGCTCTCGGACGATGTCCTTGGCAATCGCCAGGCCGAGACCCGTGCCCTCGCCGGCGGCCTTGGTCGTGAAGAACGGCTCGAAGACCCGCGGCAGGACGTCGGGGGCAATGCCCTGGCCCGTATCCATTACCGAGATCCCCACGCCGGGTCGCCCGGCGTGGCTGAGGGGCCGGGCCTCCAGGGTGACCTGGTTGCCCTTGGGGGTGGCCTCCAGGGCATTCATGACGAGATTGATCAGCACTTGCTGGAGTTGCCCGGGATCGGCGTCGAAGTGGGCCAGGCCTGGCGGCACCAGCACGGTCAGCGTGATGCCACCCCGGCGCGCCGTATGGCGCAGCAGCGGGAGCAAGCCGGCCAGGACGGCGTCCAGCGATGTCGGGGTCAGCGCGGGCTTGCGAGGTCGCAGAGGATCCAGCAACGAGTGGATGATCTTCGAAATACGGTCGGTCTGGGTGATGATCGCCTGGAGCTCGGGGCGGAGGGGATCCTGGCCCGGCAGTGTCCGCAGGGCGGTCTCGGCGCGCCCCGAGATCACGTTCAGCGGCGTCCCCACCTCGTGGGCCACCGCCGAGCAGAACTTGCCCAGCATGCCCAGCGCCTCGGTGCGCCGGAGCTGGCGCTGGAGCTCCAGCGAGCGCTCGGTCTCGTTGTGCAGCTCTCCCAGCGTGGACTCCAGGCGCTGACTCATCTGGTTGAAGGCTTCCGCCACCCGGCCCAGCTCGTCCGGCCGTTGCACCAGGACCCGCGGCGCCGCTTCGCCCCGGCCGAGTCGGTGGATCCCGTTCATGAGGGCATCGAGGGGATGGATGACAAAGCGCTGCAGGACGAACCATGTGATCACCAGCAGGATGACGCAGAGCAGGGCGATGCCCACGCCGAAATTGACGCTGAGGCGCCGCAAGTTCTCATCCAGCTGGCCCGCCACGTAGACGACCTCCAGCACCCCCTCGACCGTCGAGTCTCGGGGGCGGAGGGGCATCAGGTCGGAGTACAGCGCGCGCCCCTCCCGTCGCTGGTCTCGCTGGTCGGGCTCGCCGCGGTCGATGACGCCCTGCAGCCGCTCGCGCGGGGCACTCACATAGCCGGCCAGCAGGTTGGCATCGAGGACAACCCGGAGGGATTTGTCAAACAGCCTGATCCGCACGAGGTCGTCTTGCTGGGCGACGAGCTTGGACATGAGCTGCTGGGCGTCGGCCAGCGACGGCGATCGCATCGCGTGCTCGACCGAGAGCTTGATGGCCTTGCTGGTCACGGCCGTGTGGCGACGGAACTCGACCAGCCGCTCCGCGCGCTCCTCATCCGCGCGTAGATACGCATAGAGCGCGAGGGTCACCATCATCGGGACCAGCAGGAGCAGCACGAGCCGGGGGCGCAGGCCCATCACACCACCGGGCGGCCCGAACGGGCGAACGGGGTCGGGCGGGGCTCGCCACTGGCCGTCGCGGGCATCGGCACAGCGTCCCCACCTCGAAGAGGCGGCACGTCGCTCGCCGTCGGGCTCATCGGAAGATTCCAGGATGGTCGCGAACGCGACCCGGAGGTCAATCACCCAAGTCTAGCACGCGGTCAAAGCCTTCGGGATTCGGCAGTCGGTAGGGGGTGTGGACACCTCGAAGTTCCTTCGGGAAGGAAGACTTGGCTTAGAATTGCCCCATACCACATGGACGCTCTGGACCTCCGATAGCCTTATCGCTTCGAGCGGCGACCTCTATCCCGGCGCCCCCGTTCATTGGAAGGTGACTATGTCCAGACAGCATTTGACCGTCTGTGCCGTCGCCCCGGTCGCAACCATCACGGTGATGGCCATGGTCCTCGTGGCCGCCACTGTCGCCGACGCGAAGGATCTCAAGCTTCACAAGCCGATGCCGCGGACGCCGAGCCCGGCCGTCCGTTCCCTGGATCCTTTGTTCGTGGACCTGCAGGCGCGCACCTTTCGCTTCTTCTGGGAGACGGCCAACCCCCGGAACGGCCTGATCCCCGACCGCTATCCGACGCCCTCCTACTCGAGCATCGCGGCGGTGGGCTTCGGCCTCACCGCCTATCCCGTCGGCGTCGAGCGTGGCTACATCACGCGCCAGGAGGCCCGGCAACGCGTCCTGGCAACCCTGCGCTTCTTTTGGAACGCTCGGCAGAGTCCCGCCGCTCGCGGGGCCACCGGTCACAAGGGATTCTTCTATCACTTCCTGACCATGGACACCGGCGAGCGCTTCGGGGACAGCGAGCTGTCGACGGTTGATACCGCCATCCTGCTGGTCGGCGCCCTCTTCTGCCAGTCCTACTTCACCGGGGCGGATCCCGACGAAGTGGAGATTCGTGCGCTCGCGGACCGTATCTATCGGCGGGTCGACTGGCGATGGGCCCAGCCGAAGCCGCCGGCCATCAGCCTCGGCTGGTTACCCGAGACCGGATTCCTGAAATACGACTGGCGCGGCTACAACGAGGCCATGATCGTGTACCTCCTGGCCCTCGCCTCACCGACCTTCCCCGTGGGCCGGGGTGCCTGGGCCGAGTGGACCAGCACGTACGACCAGCACTGGGGAATGTTCTTCGGCCAGGAATTTCTCAGCTTTCCCTCGCTGTTCGGTCATCAGTACACCCACGTGTGGACCGATTTCCGGGACATCCGGGATGCGTACATGCGGAAGCGCGATCTCGACTACTTCGAGAACAGCCGGCGCGCCGTCTACGCCCAGCAAGCGTACGCCATCGCCAATCCGCGGCGGTGCCGGGACTACGGGGAAACCGTCTGGGGGATTACCGCCAGTGACGGGCCCGCCGACATCGTGGTCGAGGATGCCAACGGGCGGCGGGTGTTCCGGAGCTACACGGCCCGCGGCATCGACCCTACGGGCAAGCGCGATGATTGTACCCTGGCGCCGACGGCCGTGGTCGCCTCGATACCCTTCGCGCCAGAGATCGTCATCCCGGCGACCCTCGAGATGCACCGTCGCTTCGGCGAGCACATATACTCGAAGTATGGCTTTCTGGATGCGTTCAACCGAAGCTTCACCTTCGCCTTCGACTTCCGACTCCGGCACGGGCGTCAGATCCCCGGTTTCGGCTGGGTCAATGGCGATTACCTCGGCATCGACCAGGGGGCCATGCTCGCCATGATCGAAAACTACCGCAGCGGACTCATCTGGCGCGTGATGCGCAAGAATCCGTACCTGCGTCGCGGCCTGGAGCGGGCCGGCTTCGCGGGGGGCTGGCTCACCGCGCCCGGTGACTAGCAGCCAGACCACAGTGCGACGAACCGCATTGCTCGTCGCCCTGGGGGCGCTGTCGCTCGCGGTGGGTTGCCGCTCGCCGTCCTCGGGCGACACCGTCCTCCGGTTCTGGGCCATGGGCCGTGAGGGCGAGGTGGTGACCGAGCTCCTGCCCGAATTCACACGCGCCCACCCCGACATCCACGTCAAGGTCCAGCACGTGCCGTGGACCGCCGCCCACGAAAAGCTCCTCACCGCATTCGCCGCAGACGCCACCCCCGATCTCTGCCAGCTGGGCAACACGTGGATTCCCGAGCTCGTCGCCCTGAACGCCCTCGAGCCGCTCGATCGGTACGCGGCGGCCTCGGCGATCGTCCGCGCCGACGATTACTTCCCCGGGATCTGGGACACGAACAGGGCTGACGGAACGCTGTATGGTGTCCCGTGGTACGTGGACACTCGGCTCCTGTTCTACCGTCGCGATGTGCTGGCCCAGGCCGGGTTCTCGGCGCCGCCGCGGTCCTGGCCGGAATGGACACGCATGCTGGCCGCGGTCGCCGAGCATAGGCGTCCCGAAGGGCACGCCATGTTGCTGCCGCTCAACGAGGTCGAGCCTCTGCTCGCGCTCGCCCTGCAGCAGCACGAGCCCCTCCTGCGCGAGGACGGCCGCTGGGGTAATTTCGCCAGCCCCGGCTTCCGCCGGGCGCTGGCCTTCTATCTCGAGATCTTCCAGCAGGGCTGGGCGCCGCGGCTGGCCCAGGTGGCCATCGCCAACGTGTGGCAGGAGTTCGGCCGTGGCCGGTTCGCCTTCTACATCTCCGGCCCCTGGAACATCGGCGAGCTCCGGCGCCGGCTGCCGACCGAATTCCAGGATGCCTGGACGACGGCTCCCTTGCCGGGGCCGGACGGGCCGGGCACCTCCATCGCCGGCGGCTCCAGCCTGGTGATGTTCCGCGCCTCCCGCCACCAGCCGGCGGCGTGGCGCCTCATCGAGTTCCTCTCGCAGCCGGCCGTTCAGCTCCGCTTTCAGGCGCTGACCGGCAACCTGCCGCCGCGGCGCGCCACCTGGAACGATCCGGGACTGGCGGCAGACGTTCACGCCCGCGCCTTCCGCGCCCAGCTGGAACGCGTCACGTCGCCGCCCCGGGTGCCCGAGTGGGAGCGCATCGCCGCCGAGATGCGCCTGGTCGCCGAACGGGCCGTGCACGGCGACCTGTCGGTGGATCAGGCGGCCAGGGAGCTCGACGCGCGCGCCGATCGGATCCTCGAGAAGCGTCGCTGGCTCCTGGCCCGGAAAGGCTCCCGGTGAGCATCGCCGGCGCCGCGTGGTGCTTCGTCGCGCCGGCCCTGCTGATCATCGGCGTGTTCTTCGTCCTACCCGTCGTCGCGGCGCTGGCGATGAGCCTCACCGATTTCGACATCTATGCGCTGGCCGACCTGGGGAATCTGCGCCTGGTGGGCCTGCGGAACTATGCCCGGCTGCTCGAGACGCCGCTCTTCTGGCACGCGTTCGGGAACACGCTCTACTTCGTCGTCATCGGTGTGCCGCTCTCGATCACCGTCTCGTTCGGGGCCGCGCTCCTGCTCCACTCCCGCCTGGTCAGGTTCCGGGCCTTCTTTCGCACGGCCCTCTTCGCTCCCGTCGTCACCACGCTGGTAGCGGTCGCCGTCATCTGGCGCTACCTCTTCCACACCCACTACGGACTGCTCAACTACGGGCTGGGCCGCCTCGGCATTCCTCCCGTCGACTGGCTCGGTGACCCGCACTGGGCCATGCCCGCCATCATCGTCTTCGCGGTATGGAAGAATTTCGGCTACAACATGATCATCCTTCTGGCCGGCCTGCAGAGCATTCCCGAGCCGCTCTACGAGGCGGCCCGGATCGACGGCGCGTCGATCTGGCAGCAGTTTCGTCACGTCACCTTGCCGATGCTCGCCCCCATCGTGGTGATGGTCAACATTCTCACCATCGCCGGCTACTTCCAGCTCTTCGCCGAGCCGTACGTGATGACGCAGGGGGGCCCGTTGCAGAGCACGGTGAGCGTGCTGTACTTCATGTACGAGGAAGGCTTCAAGTGGTGGAACCTGGGCTCGGCGTCGGCCGTCGCCTTCGTGCTGTTCCTGTTCATCCTCGGGGTGACGGCCTTGCAGCTGCGGCTGACCCGATGGGAATCTGTCGCCTGATGCCGCCTCTGGCCGGACTCCTCGTGAACGGGCTCTTGCTGGGTGGTGTCACCCTTACCCTGTTGCCGCTCGGGTGGATGGTCTCCGTGTCGCTGATGTCGCCCGGTGAGGCGAGCACGTTTCCGCCTCCGCTGCTGCCCAGCCAGGTGACGTTCACGAACTACCGCGAGCTCTTCGCGTATGCCGGCATGGGGCGCTACCTGGTCAACAGCCTCCTCCTGACGACCACGGTGACGCTCGTATCGCTCCTCATCAACGTTGCCGCCGGCTACGCCTTCGCCAAACTCCGCTTCGCCGGCCGGGACCGAATCTTCAAGCTGCTCCTGGGCGCCCTGGTCATCCCCGCCCAGGTGGCGATGGTGCCGCTCTTCCTGCTGCTCAAACACCTCGGGCTCGTGAACTCGTATGGCGGCGTGATCGTCCCGGCCCTGGCCAGCATCTTCGCCATCTTCGTCGTGCGCCAGTACGCGCTGACAGTTCCCGACGACCTGCTCGAGGCGGCGCGCATCGATGGCGCCAGCGAGTTCCGTATCTTCTGCTCGGTCATCGTGCCGCTGCTCCGACCGATCGTGGTAACCCTGGCGGTGTTCACGGCGCTCGGCACCTGGAACGACTTCATGTGGCCACTCATCGTGCTCAACGACAGCGAGCTCTACACGTTGCCGCTCGCGCTGGCCAGCCTGTCGCGCGAGCACGTGCAGGACCCCGAGCTCATGATGGCCGGTTCGGTCCTCACGACGCTCCCCGTGTTGCTCGTGTTTCTGGTGCTGCAGCGGTACTACATCCAGGGCATCACGCTGGGGAGCGTCAAGGGATGACCAGGACCACCGCGCCCGACCGCCGACCGCGCCGCCGGCGCCTCGCGGCGCTGGTGACGCTCGGCCTGGCCCTGGCCGCCGGGGGGTGGCCAGGCGCGGCGCCCGCCGCCGACCGGGTGCTCGATGCGTTCGACGACATCACGCCGTGGACGGCGGTGGCGTCCGACGGCGTGCAGGCCTCGGTCCACCCGGCGGACGGCGAGCGGGGCCGCAGTCTGCGTCTGGACTTCGATCTCGCCGGTACCGCAGGGTATGCACTCGCCCGGCGGGCGCTGCCGCTCGACCTGCCGCTCGAGTACGAGATCGTGTTCTACCTGCGCGCCGATGCGCCGGTCAACAATTTTCAGGTCAAGCTGGTCGACGCGAGCGGCGACAACGTCTGGTGGGTCAACCGACCCGAGTTCCAGTTCCCCCGCGAGTGGCAGCTCGTCAGGATCAAGAGGCGCCACCTCGAATTCGCGTGGGGGCCGACCAAGGACCGCACGCTGCGCCGCGTCGAGAGCATCGAGTTCGCGGTGGCGGCCGGTCGCGGTGGGGGCCGCGGCTCCGTGTACGTGAGCCAGCTGGCGCTACGCGCGCTGCCCGACGACGCCGGCGTCGTGTTGCCGCCCGTCCTCCGGGCCTCCTCCGCGGTGGCCGGCGCCGAGGCGTCGCGGGCTTTCGATGGCTCGATGGCGACGGCCTGGAGGAGCGACCCGGCCGCGGGCCCGGCCCAGGCGCTCACCCTCGACTTCCACCGGCCGCGCGAGTTCGGCGGCCTGATCGTGCGCTGGCTCCCGCACGCGTATGCCGGGCGGTACGACATCCAGTTTTCCGACGACGGCATCCGCTGGCAGACCGTGCGGCGGGTCGTCGGCGGCCGCGGCGGCCCCGACGCCGTGTGGCTGCCCGAAGCGGAGACGCGATTCCTGCGTCTGGCGCTCCACGACGGGCCGGCGCGGGCGTATGGCCTGGCCGAGCTGGAGATCAAGGAGCCGGCGTTCGGCGCCTCGGCGAATGCATTCTTGCAGGCCGCCGCGCGCCAATGGCCCCGCGGCACCTACCCGCGGGGGATCTCCGGCGAGCAGACATCCTGGACCCTCGTCGGCATCGACGGCGGCGACGCGAACGGGCTGCTGTCGGAGGACGGCGCGCTCGAGGTCGCGAAGGGCGGCTTCTCGATCGAGCCGTTCGTCGTGGCCGGGGCGCGGGTCGTCAGCTGGGCCGACGTCGAGCCCCGTCAATTCCTGGTCGAGGATCACCTGCCCATCCCCGGGGTGATGTGGCGCCAGGCCCAGTGGGAGCTGCGGGTCTCGGCCTTCGCGTCGGGCTCCCGCGGGCAGTCCCGGCTGGTCGCCCGCTATGAGGTCCGGAACCTCACCGCCCACCGCCTGCCACTCCAGCTCGTGCTGGCGGTGCGTCCCTTCCAGGTCAACCCCCCATCGCAGCTCCTCAATACGGTTGGCGGGGCCAGCGCCATCGGTCACATCCGCTGGGATGGCGCAGGACTCTCGGTCAACGCCGACCGCACGGTGTTCCCGTTGGACGCCCCGGACCGCGTCGGAACGTTCCCGTTCGCTGCTGGCCCCGTCCCGAGCTTGCTCAGGACGCCCCGCTGGGCCGGCCCCGCCGAGGTGCGCGACGAGCTCGGGTACGCGTCGGCGGCCCTCGGCTACCAGCTGACGCTGGGGCCACATGCCAGCGCCACCGTGGGCGTCGTCGTGCCGCTGTCAGGGCCGCCGGTCCGGCCGAATCTCCAGGGAGAGGCTCCGACCACGTGGCTGAACCGCGAGCAGGCCGCGGTCATTGCGGCATGGCGCGAGCGGCTGCATCGCGTCTCGATCGATGTGCCGGCGCCGGCGCAGCCGCTGATCGCCGCGCTCCGCACGGCGCTGGCGCACATTCTCATGTCGCGCGACGGGCCGGTGTTGCGGCCAGGGACGAGATCCTACGCGCGCTCCTGGATCCGTGACGGGGCGATGATCGCGGAATCGCTGCTCCGGGTCGGTCACGGCAGCGTCGCCGCCGATTACCTGCGCTGGTACGCGCGGTACCAGTTCACCAACGGCAAGGTTCCCTGTTGTGTGGACGAGCGCGGGGCCGATCCCGTACCGGAACATGACAGCGCCGGCCAGCTGATCTTCCTCGCCACCGAGGTCTACCGCTACACCAAGGATCGTCGGCTCCTCGAGGAGATGTGGCCGCACGTGGAGGCCGCCGCCCGCTATCTCGAGGGCCTGCGGCAATCCGAGCGCACCGACGCCAACCTGACGCCGGCCACCCGGGCGTTCTACGGGCTGCTGCCCGCCTCGATCAGTCACGAAGGCTACTCGGCCAAGCCCATGCATTCGTACTGGGACGACTTCTGGGCCCTGAAGGGGTACACCGGCGCCGTCGCGGCCGCCACGGCGCTGGGCCACCACGACGCCGCGAGCCGGCTGCAGGCGCAGCGCGAGGAGTTCCGCCTCGATCTGGCCGCGTCGCTTGCTCATGCCACCGCCCGCCACGGGATCGACTATCTCCCGGGCGCGGCGGAGCTCGGCGACTTCGATCCCACCTCCTCCACCATCGCGATTGCGCCAGCCGGCGAGCTCCACCGCCTCCCCGCCGACCTGGTCCGGGCGACGTTTGCGCGGTACTGGCGGGAGTTCGTGGACCGGCGGGACGGGCGCACGGCCTGGGAGGACTACACGCCCTACGAGATCCGGACGATCGGCACGTTCGTCCGCCTGGGCTGGCGCGACCGGGCGCACGGGCTGCTCGCCTTCTTCCTGGCCGACCGGCGGCCGGCCGCGTGGAACCAGTGGCCCGAGGTGGTCGGCCGCGACCCCCGGCAGCCGCGCTTCGTGGGCGACATGCCGCACGGCTGGGTCGCCTCGGACTTCATCCGGGCCGCGCTGGATCTGTTCGCCTACGAACGAGAGGGCGATCAGGCGCTCGTGCTCGCTGCGGGCGTTCCCCCGGATTGGCTCGAAGGATCGGGAGTCACGCTGAAAGACTTGCGGACGCCCTACGGGCTCCTGGGGTATTCCCTCAAGAAACAGGGCGGGAGCGTGACCTTGCACGTGTCCGGCGGAATGCGGGTGCCGCCCGGCGGGTTCGTGCTCGTCTGGCCGGGTGAACGACCGCCCCCGCCGGACACCCGGATCAACGGCCGTCCGGTGCCGTGGCAGGGAACGGAGCTTCGCTTTTCCGAGCTTCCGGCGAACGTCGTGATCACCGAATGATCGAGTTTCCGCAGCACTTCCTCTGGGGCACCGCGACGTCGGCCTATCAGATCGAAGGATCGCCGCTGGCCGACGGCGCCGGGCCCAGTATCTGGCACCGCTTCACGCACACACCGAGCCTGGTTCATGCCGGGGCCACCGGCGATGTCGCCTGCGACCACTATCGCCGGTTTCGGGACGACATCGCGCTGATGCGGAGTCTGGGGACGAACGCCTATCGGTTCAGCACCTCCTGGAGCCGGGTCATGCCTCAGGGGCGAAACGTGGTGAACCCCGCGGGTCTCGCCTTCTATGACCGGCTCGTCGATGCCCTGCTCGGCAATGGTATCGAGCCCATGGTGACCCTCTATCACTGGGATCTTCCGGCCGCCCTGGACGATCTGGGCGGTTGGCTCAATCCCGAGATCGCGAAGTGGTTTGCCGAGTACGCCGCGGTCATGTTCAGAAAGCTGGACGACCGGGTCAGGATGTGGGCGACGCTCAACGAACCCTGGGTCATCACCGACGGCGGCTACCTGCACGGGGCCCTCGCCCCCGGCCATCGCAACCGCTTCGAGGCGCCGATCGCCACGCACCATCTGCTCCGAGCGCACGGGGAAGCGGTCAAAGCCTATCGGGCCGAGGGGCGTCATCGGATCGGTATCGTCGTGAACCTCGAGCCGAAATACCCCGCATCGGATGACCCGGCGGATCGGGCCGCCACGTCGCGCGCCGATGCCTACATGAACCGCCAGTACCTCGATCCCATCTTCCTCGGCCGCTACCCCGACGAGCTGGGCCAGATCTTCGGTGACGCCTGGCCCCAGTGGCCGGCCGACGACTTTACGCTCATCCGCCAGCCGATCGACTTCCTGGGGGTCAACTACTACACGCGCAGCGTCACGCGCTTCGATCCTCACGCCTGGCCGTTGCAGGCGGCGCCGGTGCCTCAGGCCCGCGCGACCTACACCGAGACGGGCTGGGAGGTGTTCGCGCCGGCGTTGACTACCACCCTCGTCTGGGTCAAGGAGCGGTACGGCAATCCGCCGACCTATGTCACCGAGAACGGCGCCGCGTTCTTCGACCCACCGGCGCTCGACGGCGACCATCTCGCGGACCCCCTGCGCGTCGACTACCTGCGCCGGCACATCACGGCGGTCCACGCCGCGATCCGATCCGGGGTCGACGTGCGCGGATACTTCGTGTGGTCACTGCTCGACAATTTCGAGTGGTCGCTTGGCTATTCCAAGCGCTTCGGGATCGTGCACGTCGACTTCGAGACCCAGAAGCGCACGCCGAAGGCCAGCGCCCGGTTCTATGCCAAGGTCATCGCCACCAGAGGACACGCGCTGGACGATCCTCCCGCGCCGTAGCGGGCGGCCGCCGACCGGTGTCGTTGCTTGACCTGATATGATCGCCACATATCGTCTGCTCGGTGTCGGTCGGGCCAGGGTGACCGCGGGGCGCGGCGTGGGCACCCAGGTCGGCGAGATGAGCGAAGCGAGGCACCCTCTATTCCACTGGAGAGATCGAGAACCAGCAAGCTGGGCTGATGGGGACCGACGCGCGAACCGGTGATCTGCTCGACGCGGCGAACAGCCCGCCCCGCGCGGGGCGGTGTGGGCGGCCCGGCGCGCTCGCGCTGCTCGTGGCGCTGGTGCTGGTCGCCGCCGAGGCCCAGGCCTTCGGTTTTTACGACGTGGCCACCAGGGCGGAGAAGCTCGCCGCCGCGGCCTATCAAAAGCCCAGCAGCACCCTGCCCCGGTCGATCAAGGCGTTGAGCTACGACCAGCATCGTGATATCCGCTTCCGATCCGAGCGCGCCCTGTGGCAGAACGCCAAGCTGTCCTTCGACATCATGTTTTTCCATCCCGGCTGGGTCTACGAGGACTCGGTCACGATCAACGAGATCGGACCCGAGGGGTCGCGGCCAGTCCGGTTCGATCCCGACGACTTCGACTACGGGAAGAACAAGCTCGCCCGCGACGAGCTGTCGGGGCTGGGCTTCGCCGGCTTCCGCGTCCATTTTCCGGTCAACACCGCCACCTACAAGGATGAAGTCATCGTCTTCCTCGGCGCCAGCTACTTCCGTGGCCTCGGACGGGGGCAGCGGTTCGGGCTCTCGGCGCGCGCCCTCGCCATCGACACCGCAGAACAGGCCGGCGAGGAGTTTCCGCGGTTCGTCGAGTTCTGGATCGAGCGCCCCTCGCCCACCGCGAAGGAGCTCACCATCTACGGGCTGCTCGATTCACCGCGCGCTGCCGGGGCCTACCGGTTCGTCCTCCGGCCGGGGGTCACGACGGTGCTCGACGTGGATGCCCGACTGTTCCTGCGCCGGAATGTCGCCAAGCTGGGGCTCGCCCCGCTGACCAGCATGTTTTTCTTCGGCGCGAATCAGCGGCCGGGCCGCGAGGACTATCGCCCGCGGGTCCACGATTCCGACGGCCTGTCTATCCAGATGACCGAGCGCGACTGGATCTGGCGCCCGCTCGTGAATCCCAAGCGCCTGCTCGTGACCTCGTTCGCGATGACGAGCCCGCGGGGCTTCGGCTTGATGCAGCGGGAGCGGTCGTTTGGCAGCTACGCCGACCTCGAGGCGCGCTACGATCTGCGGCCCTCGGCCTGGGTGGAGCTGAAGGGGCCGTGGGGACCCGGCCGGGTGGAGCTGGTGCAAATCCCGGTGCCCGACGAGACCAACGACAACGTCGTGGCATACTGGGTTCCCGACTGGCAGCCGCGGCCAAAGGAGGCCCTGCCGTATGCGTATCGCGTGCTGTGGCAGAAGGACCGGGAGATCCGGCCGCCGACGGGGTGGGTGCGCGAGACGCGTCGCGGCCGCGGCTACGTGAGGTCGTCGCCTGATGGAAGCGTCGAGCTCCACGTCGATTTCGAGGGCCCTGCGCTCAGCCGGCTGCCGGCCACGGCCGGTGTCGACGTCGCGCTGTGGATCGATGCCAACGGCCAGATCGTGGAACGACACCTCAGACGCAACGAGGTGACCGGCGGCTGGCGCGTCGTCGTGCGCGTCCGCCGCAACGACGCCAGCAAGCCGGTGGAGCTTCGAGCGCACCTGAACAGCGGCAAGGAGGTCCTGTCGGAGACGTGGAGCTACATCCTACCGCCCGACTAGAGTCCGACGCCGCCCGCACGTGCCGGCGCTACCTCGATCAGCTCCTTCTCCCCCGGGAGCGCGAGAGCGTGGTGTTGGAGCTGGCCCAGCGGGAGGCGGAGGCGGGCCAGGCCATGGCCAGCCTCCACCATGCGCTGACCGACGGGCCCCAGGTCGGCCAGCACGCCGCCTTCGCCTCGATTCGTCGCCGTCTCGAGCTCGCCGTCCCGGGTCTGGCCACGCGCGACGGTCGCGCGGACGCCGCCGCCTGGACGATGACGAGCGCTCCGCCGATTCGCCGGACGCCGATGGCTCCAACGCGATGGCCGGCGCCGCTGTCGTCACGCCCGCTCGGAGCCCAGGCGCGGGTGTCCGGCCCGGCCGCGGCGACAGGCCGGGCCAGCGACATGCCGGAGTCAGTTGACGACAGCCGCACGGTCACCCGAACGGCCACCATCCGGCGGACGGTCTTCGCCGTCCTGGCGCTGGCGCAAACGGTGGGGTTCGCGTACTTCATGGCCACCAGGGTCTTGCCCTACCACGGACAGCAGCCCCTGGAGCTCGCGATCCTGACCCTGTTCACGATCCTGTTCGCCTGGGTCTCGCTGGGATTCTGGACGGCGCTGAGCGGGTTCGTGCTCCTGTGCGGGGCCCGCGATCGTCACGCGATCACGCGGTCGGTGGCGCCGGGGACCGCGATTGGGCCAGAGGCCCGCACGGCGGTCATCATGCCCATTCGCAACGAGCACGTGGGGCGCGTGTTCGCCGGGGTGCGGGCCACCTACGAGTCGGTCGCCCGGGCCGGCGCGCTGCCGCTGTTCGACTTCTTCGTGCTCAGCGACAGCAGCGAGCCGGACACGCTGGTGGCGGAACGACAAGCCTGGCTCGATCTCTGCACGGCGGTCGATGGCGTCGGCCGCATCTTCTATCGGTGGCGCCGGCACCGAGTCAAGCGCAAGAGCGGGAACGTCGCCGACTTCTGTCGGCGCTGGGGCAGCCGCTACCGCTACATGGTCGTCCTCGACGCCGACAGCGTGATGAGCGGCGACTGCCTGATCACGCTGGTGCGCCTGATGGAGGCCAACCCGAGCGCCGGCATCATCCAGACGGCCCCCCGCGCCGCCGGGCGGGACACGCTGTTCGCGCGTCTCCAGCAGTTCGCCACCCGCGTGTACGGCCCACTCTTCACGGCGGGTCTGCACTTCTGGCAGCTCGGCGAGTCGTATTACTGGGGCCACAACGCGATCATCCGGATCGCGCCGTTCGTGCGTCACTGTGCCCTGGGACGGCTCCCCGGGCGCGGCCCCCTGTCCGGCGAGATCCTCTCCCACGACTTCGTGGAGGCCGCGCTGATGCGCCGGGCCGGCTGGAAGGTCTGGATGGCCTACGACCTGCCCGGCAGCTACGAGGATATGCCGCCCAACCTCGTCGATGAGCTCAAGCGCGACCGGCGCTGGTGCCAGGGCAATCTCATCAACTCCCGCCTGTTCCTGTGGCGAGGGCTGAACCCCGCGCATCGGGCCGTGTTCATGACCGGGATCATGACGTATGTGTCGGCGCCGCTGTGGTTCTTCGCCCTGACGGTGTCCACCGTGTTCATCGTGCTGCAGACCGTGATCGGGCCCCAGTACTTCTTCCAGCCTCGCCAGCTCTTCCCAGTGTGGCCACGGTGGGACGTCAATGCCGCCATCGGCTTCGTCATCGCGACGGCGGTGGTGCTCTTCACGCCCAAGATCCTCGGGGCCGGGCTGGTCCTGGCCCAGGGCGCCCAACGATTCGGCGGCGTGCGGGCCCTGACCCTGAGCCTGCTGATGGAGATCCTGGGCTCGGCGCTGCTCGCGCCGATCCGCATGCTGTTCCACACGCAGTTCGTCCTGGCCGCGCTCACCGGCCTGAGCGTGCCCTGGAAGAGTCCGCCGCGGGAGGACGCCCAGACCACGTGGCGCGAGGGCCTGCGTCGCCACGGTGCCCATACGCTCGTGGCCGCGGCCTGGGGCGCCGCCGTCTACTGGCTCGATTCGTCGTATACCTGGTGGCTGCTGCTACCGGTGGTCGGCGCGCTCGCGCTGTCGATCCCGATCTCCGTCTATTCGAGCCGGGTGTCCCTCGGCCGCCGGCTGCGACGGGCCGGGCTGCTCCTGATCCCCGAGGAGACGAATCCGCCGGACGAGCTTCGGGCCGTGCGTGCCCACACCGAGGCCGCCGGTGTCATGCCCGGATTCGTGGATGCCGTCGTGAATCCCCAGGTCAACGCCATCGCCTGCGCGGTGTCGTGTGCCCCGGCTCGATTCTCCCCACGCGCGCAGCTGCGCCGGGACCGCGCGGTGGCGGCGGCAGTGAAGGGCGGCCCGCCGGCCCTGACCGACGGCCAGAAGCTGCAGTTCCTAACCGATCCTCTCGCGCTCTCCCAGCTTCACTTCGAGGTGTGGACGTCGCCCGGCGCCCATCCGACCTGGTTTGACGCGGGCTCCGGCAATGGCCACGACGAGCGCGCCGCCCTCCGCCAGGCCTCCTGAGGGCTCGCGGAGCGGACGTCCTCTAGTCGGCCCGGAAGATCAGGTCGGGTGTGAGGTCGGCGATCCGGGTCCGGCCGCAGAGGCCCATGGCGATGTGCATCTGCTCGCGGAGAATCTCGAAGACGCGGGCGACGCCTTCGGCGCCGTCAGCGCCCAGCCCCCAGAGCGCCGTCCGTCCGATCATGACCACCTTGGCCCCCCGGGCCAGGCCCTTCAGCACGTCGGTCCCCCGCGAGAAGCCGCCGTCGACCACGACCTCGACGCGGCCGGCCACCGTCTCGACGATCGGCGACAGCGCCTCGATGGACGACTGCGTGTGGTCGAGCTGACGCCCGCCGTGGTTGGAGACCCAGATGAGGCGCACGCCCGTCTCGACCGCGCGCCGGGCGTCGGCCACCGTCATGATGCCCTTGAGGCCGACCGGCAGCTTCGTCGTCTTGATGAGCCATTCGACGTCGGCCCAGGTCAGGCGCATCTGGTAGTCGTGGAACGGTCCGCGGGGGTTGGGCGCGATCTCCATGGCCTTGCGCGGGCTCCAGCGGGCGAGGATGTCGCGCTCCCGCCGGCTGTAGTGCTGAGTGTCGACCGTGAGGGCGACGGCCTTGTAGCCGGAGGCCTCGACCCGCTTGAGGAGCTCGCTCACCCAGCCGCGATCACCGTGGTGGTAGAGCTGAAACATCTGCGGGGCTCCACCGGCTCGGGCCACGTCCTCCACCGGCCACCCGGTGGCGCCGGAGAGCCACTGGAGCGTGTCGGCCTTGCCGGCTCCCCGAGCCATCTCCACGTCGCCCTCGGGGTGGAAGAGGACGAGGCCGCCCATAGGCGCTACGCCCACGGGTGACGAGAGGGGCACGCCGAGGAGACTGGTGCGCAGGTCGATCTCCCGCACGTCGACCAGGACGTTCTGGGCGATGGCGAGGCGGTCGAGGTGCCGGCGATTGCGCCGCAGCGTTGTTTCCGACTCGCTGCCGCCGTCGCCGAAGTTCCAGGCCTCCCGGGGGAGCCGCGCCCGGGCGGCCCGGCGAATCTCGGAGAGTGTCGCGAAGGGACGGAGAAATTCCTCTTGTCGGGCCATGGCGCTGTACTATACGCCAGTCCGGGCCGCGGAGTCTTGGCCCGGCCCTCCGCGTCAGAACTTCCCTGAGGCGCCGCCGCCGCCGAACTGTCCTCCACTGCCGGCCAAGCCCTTCTCGACGGCCACCGGAGAGTGCGCGGGCGGCGTGAGAGTGGCGACGACCGGGACGACCTGGAGAACCTGCTGCCGCTGCTCGTCCGAGAAGAGGGCGTCCGCCGTGATGCCGGCCATCTCCCGGCCCGGGGCGCGCCGCAGGGCCCGCTCGACGGCGAGAGCCAGGGTGACGAGCACCGCCCCCACCACGGTCAGCACCACCCAGAGGGGCGCGACGTGGACGTAGTACCGCAGCGTGACCAGCGAAACGGCGAGGAGGGCGATTCCCGTGTCGAGGAGAAACGTCCGGCGTGACGCCCAGGCCCACAGCAAAACCACCAAGGGGAGGACGGCGGTCGCGACGGCCGACACGATGAAGGCGAAGCGCCCTGGGGCCGGGGCGATACGGGCCGAGGAGAATCGCTGCAACTCCTCCAGGAGCTGTTCGTCGAGGGAGTAGACATTGACGGCGACGTAGAGGGCGCCGACCCCGGTGACGACGAGGACCGCCGCCGCCCGGCGATGAGATGGCGCCCAGGCCGCGTCGTCCAGTCGGCGCGCGGCGACCGCGGCCAGGGCCGCACCGGCGAGCACCCAGAGAACGCGTCCCGACGGGAATCGTCCAAGGAAGAGGAACAGCGAGACGGCCGAGAACCCGGCGAAGAGCGGGGGCCCCCACCGCCAGCAACCCGCGCCCCACACGAGCGCGCTCGCCAGGAGAACGGCGTCGATGGCGCTGTCGTCACTGATCCCGGCCGTCGCCGAAAGAAACAGGCCGAGTCCGAGGAGGACGAAGACGCCGCCCCAGAACGATGTTGCCCCGGCCGCTCCCCGCCTCGCCAGCCGCGGTGAGGCTTCCAGGCGCTCAGTCGCGACCAGGCACGCCGTGGCGAACAGGAAGAACAGGACGGGGAGAACCTTCAAGCTCGGCCGAATCGCGACGTGGAAGGCGCCCAGGGCGCAGAGAATGACGGCGGTGGTCATGACGGCGGTGAGCGCCCGCCAGACCTGCGAAGGGGTGACGCAGGGATCTCGATACGCTTCCCTGATCGCCTCGTGGGTCGCCTCGTCGATGGCGCCGGCCCGGAGCCACCCCTGGGCGGCCTCGCAGACCTCCGCCGCGCGCTCCCAGCTGACGGCATCTCGTTTCATCGCTCGGTCATCCGGCGATGAGCCGCAAAGATGAGCGTGAGCGCCCCGATGCCCAGCAGCGCGGCGAGGAGGAGTGGGAGGCTGCTCGCCTGGCGGCCGTAAGGCGCGAACAGGAGTCGCAGGAGGCCGACGTACGCGGCCAGCACTCCCTGGGCGAAGTAGAGGGAGCGCCCGAGGCGGAACGCGAGCAGCATGACAAGGCCCGCCGTGGAGAGAAGCCCGGCGAGCCAGACACCCCACATCGGCTGGTCCCCCAGGACTCCGGAGACGAGCGCGCCCAGGACCAGCAGGAGTCCGGCATTGGCGAAGATTTCCTCGAAGTGGGGCTTCCGCTTCCACCGGACCGAAAGCGCGCCGGCCCCGACGTAGAGAGCGCCGAGCGCGAGGCTATTCGAGCGCAGCGCGCTCGCGTCACCCGTGCCAAACGAGCCGGAGATCAGAACGACGGACACCCCCCGCCACGCGGCGAGCGTGGTGAGGGCGAGGCCGAGAACGGTCCGCGAGTCCCACCGGTAGGCGGCCAGCACGTAGACCACTCCCACGACGAGGAGGTGGTGCGTCCACCTGGGCCCCAGCAGCGTGAACTGCGCCTCGACGTACGCGAGGTCGGAGGCGAAAAGCAGGAGCCCCAGGAGCAGCACGTAGTCGAAAGCCAGGTTCGGAGAGGAAACCTCGTCCCACGAGAACGGCGCCGCCTGGCGGCTCACCCAGAAAAGGCAGCCGGCGGCGGCGAGACCGATCGCCACGGCGATGACCCACGGACCCAGCTCTCGATGGTGCTCGGCAAGCAGGAGTCCGACTCCAGACGTCAGGAGAACGACGCCGAGGTAGAGGAGTACTCTGACCTCGAAGCGGACGGAGACGAGGTGCCGCCGGGCCACGCGGTCGAAGAGGGCGGCCTGGGTCGGGGAGAGGACGTTCGCCACTCTCAGCCGGGCGACGGCGGCCACGATCTCCATGAGCTATGGTGCGCCACCGATCGGGCAGGAGTCAAAGATCGATCCGATTGACTGCCGGGGCATGGCGGGCTACGCTCGCCTCCGCGCCTGGGCTCTCGCATTGCGAGGTTGTCATCATGAAACCCGACCTGGGCGATTTCGTGGAATGCTCGTCGCCGGCATGTCGGTCGCTGGCAAAGGCGGCCTGGAGGTCATCCCACATGGGTCTGGGTGTGCTGACCTGGATCGCCGCGGCTGTGTCGCTGGCCAGTATCGTGCCACCCGTGGCCGCGCAAGGCGACTACGGGGCGCCGCTGCGAAAACTCGAGCTCAACAAATTCACCTGTGAGGAATTAGCGGCGGTGCCCCATCGGATGGTGCGAGAGGGGATCCTTGTCTATATGAATGGCTACGTCGATGGAACCCAGAAGGCACAGACCTGGGATGCCGAGGTGGCAGGGAAACGCATCGATGAGGCCATGCGTCTCTGCACGGCAAACCCCAAGTCGACCGTGCTCGATGCGTTCAAGCGCGCGTGGACCTCGCCGCCGCGCTAGAGGAGCATCCCCAGCAGGCTATTGAGAATCTGCGAGAGGCGGCCGCGGTCAGGGTCGGGCCCAGGCGCTGCCGACCTGGACATAGACGGCGGTGTTGTCCGGAGCGAAGGCAACATCCAAGCCGATGTGGATGCCGTGCTTTCGCGCTAGCTCGTAACGAAACCCGACACCGCCGGTGGCGATCGTCTGGGCGTTGTCGACGCGTTCGAAGTCGTTCCACGCCGTGCCGAGTCCGGCGAAGCCCACCAGGCTGAAGCGCTTCCAGAATTGCCAGCGAAGCTCGGCCTCGACCTGCGCCACCTCCTCGCCCTGGTAGCGCATGATCGGCCCCCCGCAGGGTGATGAATGGCCGCAAGTAGAAGGGCGCGTCACCGAAGCTCGCCGCGCCATCGCCGCGCAGTCCGAGGAAGAGCGCGGGTGAGAGCGGGATGAACTGCATCGCCGTGATCTGCACGCGCTGAAAGTCGTCGTCGCCGCCCAGCGCGGCGCTGAACACCCCCACCGCGACTTCGAGGAACGTGCCGCGAATCGGGGTGAAGATAGTATCTCGCGTGTCGTACGTGAAGGAGGGTGTCAGCCCGCCGACGTCCGAGTCTCGCGGAAAGTCCGGCAGACCGGGCGTCCCCGCGGGCGCGTCGAACGTGACGCGGGTCGTGAAGAAGGCGTACGCGAGACCTGCCCAGGTGACCGAGTCGCCGAGGCGGTAATTGGCCCGCAGGAATCCGCCCGTCGGCTCGAGGTTGTACCGGAGAGGGTGATCGTGCAGGAGACTGTCCTGGCCGAGGCCATGGAAGTCCAGGTTCGCCGACAGACGGACAAAGCCCGCCTGCGTCTGCAGCCGGTCATCGAGCCAGTGGCGCACGTCGCCGGCCATGACGCCCCACGTGCCATTCTCGGTTCCGAGCCCACCCACCATCGTGATGTCGGGCCGCCCGAATCCCGCCCGCGTCGCGCCCAGCGGCTGGCTGATGAACACCAATGCCCCGGCCGCGCCGTATCCGACCGCCGGCTCGGTGATGGGTCTGACGATCGGGAGAAACCCATACTTCTCGTCCAGAAAGCCGCCTACATCGAGCCATCCGTCTTCGGCCGAGCGGAACCTCGACTGTGCCGGCGTCGTCCCCGGCTCAGGGGTGATGGTCATCTGGGCTCCGGCCGCGGGCGCGCACACCACCACGGCCGTCATGATCGCGATTGCACGAATCGTTCGCATACGCCTCCGGGCCAAGGGCCGTCGGGGATTGTAGCCCGCTGACGGTCCATGGCGGCCGTAGCCACCGCCGCCTGCGAGACTCCCGCTGTGCTTCCTGGCTTTTCGTTCGTCCGATTCGGCTCACCGCCGCCGCTGCTCGCGCCCGTGGATCGCCACGCGTCCGGCTCCTGCCAGAAAACTGTTCCGCATCCGTCGCCGGTGCCGATAACGACACCGTTTGCTGGGGCCATGAGCCACCCGCGACCTTGGCTCAGCTCAAGCAGGTATGGCGTCATCGGGGCGACATTGGCTCATCGTGTGTTCCTCCTCTGGTGGTGGCTTTCGAGTAGAATCCTTTCGGTCCCAGGCAATCCCAAGAGTCCATGCACGAAGATCGAGGAGGAGAGGGCATGCACTGGATCGTCACGGTGATCGTGGGCGGCGTCGTGGGCTGGCTGGCCAGCATCCTCATGAAGACGAACGCGCAGATGGGCATCATAGCCAACATCGTGGTCGGCATCATCGGCTCGAGCCTGGGGTTCTGGCTGGCCGGCGCGCTGGGACTGTCCACCGGCGGCCCCATCGTGGGCTGGGTGGTGGCAGTGCTGGGGGCCGTCCTGCTGATCTTCATCCTGAAGGCGGTCGGAATCTTCCAGTAACCCGTAGGTGGTTTGATACGCGAACGGCTTGAACCGGTCCGGTCTGGCCCCGATGAACTGTCCACCTCCTGAGAACAGGAGGACTCAGGAGGTGGGACGTGGGCGGACAGGGCCCAGCCAACCGCCCGCCCTCAACCGTCGGACGTCTCTGTCAGGGTCAGTCAGAGCTGCCTTCCATTCGGTGACCTTGTCCTCAAACGACAGGACGTACCTACCCGGCGTCGAACTGCTGGAGGCAACACGCAGAAAATCACCGGTCACCGCACCGAGGCGATCTACCGACGTTACGCGATCGTGGCGACTAACGATCTCCGCGAAGCGGGGGCGAAACTTGCCGCGTTGGGCTTCCGATCAGTTTCGTTACACGCCAAGTGGAGCGTCGTAGAAGTAGTGAAAAGCTGGTGGGCAGGGACGGGATTGAACCGCCGACACCAGGATTTTCAGTCCTGTGCTCTACCAACTGAGCTACCTGCCCACCAGGAAATGCAAGGATACCACGGTGGTCGGCCGGCGGGCCGCCTGGGCGCCGCCGCCGGTCACTGACAGCGCCCGGCGTCGTCAGGGCGCCAGGGATTGGCGAAGGTGCTCAGCGACTCCAGGAAGACCACCAGGTCGGTCTGCTCGCGCGGGGTGAGGTTCAGGGGCCGGGCGGGCTGTCCGTCCCTGGCGTGCAGACGGACGGGATCCAGACCCGAGTAATGCCGCACGACCTCGGCGATCGTCTCCACCTGTCCGTCGCGCCCGAACGGTGCCGTCAATAACAAGTTCCGCAGCGAGGGCACCTTGAACTCCCCGGGCGTCGCCGCCTCGAGCGAGACCTGACGGGTGTGGGCGCCGAAGGCGCCCGTCCTGTCGTCGTTGTAGGCGCCCAGCGCGTTGAACCGGCTGTCCAGCACATGCCGGATCCCCGCCGGGCGTCCCGGATCGGGCCGGCCGTGCGGGGCAAATCGCGAGAGGCCAGTGTTGGCGAACTCGCCGTTGGTGAAATTGGGACCGGAATGGCAGGCGGTGCAGCCGCCCTTGCCGATGAAGATCTGGAGCCCTCGCTGGGCCGGCTCGGAGTAATTCACCGACGACAGCGGTGCCCCTTGGGCCAGGGCGTCACGGAACTGGTCGAACGGCGTGCGTCCGCTCCCCAGCGTTTCCTGGAAGGCAGCCAGGGCTTTCCCGACATCCACGAACACGGCTTCGTCATCGGTGGGTGACGGTGGGGTGCCGAAGACCTTGCGGTAGCGGCAGGAGAGCTGGTCGTCGTGGCGCACCAGTTGGGCCACATGACGCGGCGTCGCCGCCAGCTCGCGGGGATCCACGATCGGGCGCAGGCTCTGGAACCACAGGCTGTCGGCGGCGCCATCCCAGCCGTACCAGCGCTGCCCGCGCAGGTTCATCAGCGTCGGCGTATTGCGATCCAGCTCGGCCATGCCGACGCCGCGCCGGCGGTTGTCGGTCCAGTTGCGCTCGGGGACGTGGCAGCTAGCGCAGGCCAGCGTGCCGCTGCTCGAGAGACGCTGATCGAAGAACAGGGCTGTCCCGAGCTCGATGGCATCGGGATGTCCCGACACCCGGTTGGTCGGGTCAGCCGGCACCGGCGCCGGCCACGGGCCGTGGGACAGGATGGTCCTGATCTCGCGCTCGGTGAACGCGGGCCTGGCCGTGACGCTCTCGTCGGCCGAGCTGACCCACGGCAGCGCCACGCAGGCCGCGCCGACGAGGGCCAGGGCGACGCGCGACGCGACGAGGCTGGCCTGCTGGATCCGTGCGATCATCGCCTCTGCTCCTGGGCCCGCCGGCGGGCCGACCGCTATTCGACGACGGTGACGAGCCCCAGCGGCCCCGACTTCTCGAAGTGCAGGGTGATGATGATGACCTCGCCCGCCTGCAGCGCCCGGGTGAAGTCGGCGAGCGCGATGTGGGGCCCGCCGCGATCGAAGGTCACGACGCTGGCCCCGGGGATCTCGATCTGGGTCACCGGGCCGCCCGGCCCCCGCAGCTCGGCCCGCCGGGCCAGCGGCGACTCGGCGCCCGTGAGCACGTCGCCGTACTTGCCGGTGCTGTTGAGCTTGAAGTACACGGCCGCGTCCTGGCCGTTGCCCGCGCGGACGGCACGACCCTCCTCGGGACGCAGGCGGACCCCGCCCATGTCGACCACGCCGGGATAGTAGGTGCAGCCCCCGACGAGCATGCCGCCAGTCAGGACGAGCAGCGCGAGCCCTCCCCCCGCCGCGGCCAGGGGGCCCCGTCTCATGCGGCGCCGAACACCCGCTCGGCGGCCATCGCCCGGAACGCCCGCTCGTAGGCCGCGATCGTCCTGGCGATGTCCTCGTCGGTGTGGACGGCCGACACCCAGCCGTGATTCGCCGAGCAGTCGACGCCCTCGTTGAGGAGCGCGCAGCGGAGCACGTGATAGAGGGCGCCCTGGCGCGGCCGGTCGAACCCGGCCAGCCCGGGCTTGCCCTCGAACGACACGTGGTAGATCGAGGACTCGCCGTAGCAGGTCCCCGGCACGCCGATGCGCCGCATGGCCTCGCCGAGCGCCCGCCGCAGCTCCTCGCCGGCCTTGCCGGCGCGCGCCTGCAGCGAGGCGTCCGCACACAGCTCGAGCGTGGCGATGGCGGCGGCCGCGGAGAGCGGGTTGGCGTTGAAGGTCCCGGCGTGGGCCACCCGCTGGCTGCGGTCCCAGTCGGGATCGCCCCGGTGGGCGATGATCGACATGATGTCCCGCGCGCCGGCCAGGGCCCCGCCCGGCAAGCCGCCCGCCACGATCTTGGCCAGCGTGGTGAGGTCGGGGGTGACCCCGAAGTACTCCTGGGCCCCGCCGGGCGCGTAGCGGAATCCGGTGATGACCTCGTCGAAGATGAGCACGACGCCGTGTTTGGCGGTGACGGCCCGCAATTCCAGCAGATAACCCGGGATGGTGGGCGTGGTGCCGGCCTGGCCGCCGGCCGGCTCCAGGATGACGGCGGCGACATCCCCTCGCGCGAGCGCGAGCTCGACGGCCTTGATGTCGTTGGCCGGACAGATCACTACCTGGTCCAGCGTCGCCACGGGTACCCCGGCGGACAGCGGGACATCGTAGGGCGGATTCACCGCCGCCACCGCCCCGTCGTGCCAGCCGTGGAAGTGACCGGCGAGCTTCACGACCCGCGAGCGGCCCGTGTGGGCGCGGGCCACCCGCATGGCCAGGTGCGTGGCCTCCGTGCCCGACATGGTGAACCGGGTCAGCTCCGCGCAGGGAACGAGGCGATTCACCAGCTCGGCCCAACGGATCTCCAGCTCGTGGCTGGCACCCAGGTGGGTCCCCCGCTCCATCTGCGCCTGCACCGCCTTGACGACCGCGGGGTGGCAGTGACCCAGGAACAGCGCGCCGTGCCCCATCCAGAAGTCGATGTACTCGTTGCCGTCGACGTCCCACTTGCGGCTGGCAGCGGCGCGGTCGATGTAGGGGGCGAACGGCTGCAGGTGACGGATGTCGTGGGTGACGCCTCCGGGGATGGCCTGGCGAGCCCGCTCGGCGAGGCGCGCCGAGGTGGGATGCTTCGCCAGGTATGTCTCGCGGATCGTCATCGCATTTCCATGATACGCGATCAGCGCGCCTGCTCGTACACCAAGACCTGGAAGGCGTCCAGACGCGTGGGCCCGCGTCCCCGGGGGGACGCGCCCCCGAAGCGTGCCTCGGCGCTATCGAGCAGCAGCCGCCACGACGGCGCCGGCGCCCAGGGCTGACGCTCGCCGGTGAGGTTGGCCGCCACGCGGATCGTCTCCCCGTTCGGCGCGCTGCGGATCACCGACAGCACGGCCTGCGAGGGCTCGAGGACCGCCCGCGCCAGCTCCTTGTGGGCGGCGCCCAGCGCCGGATGCGTGCGCCGCAGGGCGAGCCAGGCGCGGTAGTACTCGCGCAGGGCGCGATGGCGGGGCGCTGTGGCCAGCGCGTGGTTCACGCGCGAGCGCACGAACGTGGCCGGGTCGCCGGGGTCGGGAACGGCGCCTTGCCAGGCGAAGCGGCTGAACTCGGCCGTCCGTCCCCGGCGGACGGCGGCCGCCAGCTCGCGGTCGAGGAAGGACGTGAAGAACTGGAAGGGCGCCGTCTCGCCGTACTCCTCACCCATGAAGAGCAGAGGCAGGGCCGGCGCGGCGAACATCAGCCCGGCGGCCAGCTTCACCGCCTCGAAGGGCAGGACGGCGGTGAGCCGGTCGCCCTGGGCGCGGTTGCCGACCTGGTCGTGGTTCTGAATGCAGACGACGAAGCGATCGCCCTGCAGGTCGGCGCTCGGGGTGCCGCGCGGCCGGCCGAAGTATTCCGAGTACTCCCCCTGGACGGCGAACCCCTCGGCCAGGGCCTTGGCCAGCTGGCCGGGATCCCCGAAGTCACCGTAATACCCGACGCGCTCGCCGGTCAGGTGCGCGTGCACGGCGTGGTGGAAGTCGTCGGACCACATGGCGTCCAGCCCGAGCCCTCCCTGGTCGGCCGGCAGCACGATTTTCCGGTCGTTGTCGTGCGATTCGGCGATGACGTGTACGGGTCGGCCCAGGCGGGCCGCCTCGGCCCGGGCGGCCTCGGCGATCTCGGCCAGGATGTGGAGCCGGCTCCCGTCGAAGATGGAGTGGATGGCGTCCAGCCGCAGCCCGTCGATGTGGAACTCGCGTACCCAGTACCGGGCGTTCTCCACGAAGTGCCGGCGGACGGGCGCGCTATCGGGGCCATCGAAGTTCACGGCCGGCCCCCACGGGGTCTCGTAGCGCTCGGTGAAGTAGGGCCCGAACTCGGCCAGGTAGTTGCCCTCCGGGCCCAGGTGGTTGTAGACCACGTCCAGCACCACGCTGAGCCCCCGGCCGTGGCAGGCATCGACCAGCCGGCGCAGGCCGCGGGGGCCGCCGTAGGTCGACTGCGGCGCGAACAGGTGCACCCCGTCGTAGCCCCAGTTGCGGGAACCCGGGAACTCGGCGATCGGCATGAGCTCGATCGCCGTCACCCCGAGGTCGGCCAGGGGCTCCAGATAGGGAATGATGGCCTCGAACGTCCCCGCCGCCGTGAAGGTGCCGACGTGCAGCTCGTAGAAGACCAGCTCGGCCCGGGCGTGACCGGGAAAGTCTGCGTCGGTCCAGCTGAAGGCCGTGGGATCGACGACCGCCGAGGGGCCATGCACCCCCTCGGGCTGCCATCGGGACACGGGGTCCGGCCGGTAGCGCTCGCCGTCGAGCCTGTACTGGTAGCGGGTGCCGGCGCCGAGGCGGGGCAGGGTCAGCGAGTACACGCCGTCGTCGCCCCGCCACAGCGCCTGGGTGGGGCGGCCCTCGATAACCGCCTCCACGCTCCGGCAGCGCGGGGCCCACACGCGAAAGGTGACGCTACCGTTGCGGAGGCTTGCGCCCAGTCCGTTCATACGGTCCAATGGGGGGCACCGACGAAGGGTGCGTGGCCATGAGTTACCCGTTTGCTCTGGTTCTGCATACTCATCTTCCGATGGTGGTCAACCACGGTCGCTGGCCCCATGGCAGCGACTGGCTGTGCGAGGCGGCCTTCGAGTGCTACCTGCCGCTGCTGGAGACCCTGCACCGGCTCGTGGCCGACGGCATCTCGCCCCGGTGGACCATCAACGTGTCGCCCGTGCTCGCCGAGCAGCTCGCCGCGCCCGAGTTCCAGCAGGAGCTGGCCTTCTACCACCAGAACGTCCGCCGCGCCTGCACCGATACTCGGGTCCACTTCGAGCGCGAGGGCCGTCACGATCTGGTCAAGCTGACCGACTTCTGGGAAGCCTTCTACGAGCGGATGTGGGAGCTGCACCGCCGCATCGGGGGTGACATTCCCGGAACCCTTGCCGACCTGGAGCGCCAGGGCCACCTGGAGATCATCACCTGCGCCGCCACCCATGGGTACCTGCCCCTGCTGTCCCGGGACGAATCGATTCACCTGCAGCTCCGTACCGCCGTGGAGACCCATCGCCGCCACTTCGGCCGGGCCCCCCGCGGGATCTGGCTGCCCGAGTGCGCCTACCGGCCCCGCTACGAGTGGACGCCGCCGACCGGACGGGAGCAGGGCAAGAGCCATCGCCTGCGGCCCGGCATCGAGGAGATGCTGGCCGCCCACGGCCTGGAGTACTTCATCGCCGATTCCCACCTGATCGCGGCCGGCGCGCCGCTGTTCCTGTATCGCGACTACTTTCCCCTCCGCGGCGAGCTGACCGATGCGCTGCCCGAGATCCCGCGCATCCCCAAGCGCTCGCCCTACGTGCCCTGGCGCGTCGCCTCGCGGGGCGGGGCCGGCGACGCCGTCGCGTTCTTCCGTGACCCCCGGACCACCCTGCAAGTGTGGAGCCGGGAGCACGGCTACCCCGGCGACTTCGCCTACCTAGAATTCCACAAGAAGCATTTCCCCGGGGGCCTTCGCTTCTGGCGCATCACCGACGCGGCCCGCGACCTGGGCAGCAAAGCCCCCTACGACCCCGAGGTCGCCGCCCAGGTCGTCCAGGGCCAGGCTCGCCACTTCGTCGACCTGATCAGGGACACCGCCGCCACCGCCAGCGCCGACGGCGCGGCCCTGATCTGCTCTCCGTACGACGCAGAGCTGTTCGGGCACTGGTGGTTCGAGGGCCCGGCCTGGCTCGAGCAGGTCGCCCGTGACTTCGCGGCGGCCGGGGTGACACCGGCAACCTTGGCCGAGGCCCTGCAGGCCGTGCCGCCCCGCGGCACCGTCTCTCTGCCCGAGGGCTCGTGGGGCGAGGGGGGTGATCACCGCGTGTGGCTCAACCCCGACACCGAGTGGACGTGGGACCGGATCTACAGCGCGGAGAGCGAGTGGGCCGAGCTGCTGCCACGCCTGGAGGGCGCCGGGAAGGACTTCCGCCGCGTGCTGGCCCAGGCCACGCGCGAGCTGCTCCTGCTCCAGGCTTCCGACTGGCAGTTCCTCATCACCACGTTGGCGGCCCGCGACTACGCCGAGCGTCGGCTGGCCGAGCACTACGCGGAGTTCAAGCGGCTCGCCGAGCTGGCTCGGGGCCTGGCCCAGGGCCAGCCGCTCACGCCGGAGGCCGCCGACATGCTGCGCCGGCTCGAGCGAGAGGACTTCTGCTTCCCGGACCTGGACCCGGCCTGGGCGCTGGGACCGCGGCTGCCCTGAGCGAATGCGGCGTCCCCGCGTCCTCACGATGATCATGGCCGGCGGCAAGGGTGAGCGCCTGCATCCGCTCACCCGTGATCGCTCCAAGCCGGCCGTCCCCTTCGGCGGGCGGCACCGGATCATCGACTTCGTGCTGTCCAATTTTGTCAATTCGGAGATGCTCTCCCTCTACATCCTGGTGCAGTACAAGGCCCAGTCGCTCATCGAGCACGTCCGGCTGGCCTGGCGCACCACGGGCATCGTGCCCGACTACTTCGTCACCATCGTGCCCCCTCAGATGCGAGCCGGCCCCGCCTGGTACCGGGGCACAGCCGACGCTGTCTTACAAAACCTGAACCTCGTCGATGACTTCAATCCCGACGTCATCGCCATCTTCGGATCGGACCACATCTATCGCATGGACGTGAGCCAGATGCTGGCCTTTCACCTCGAGACGGACGCGGACGTGACGGTGGCCGCGCGCTCCGTCCCCGTCGCTGAAGCCTCGCAGTTCGGCGTGCTCGGCGTGGACGGCGACGGGCGGGTGACCGATTTCCAGGAAAAGCCGGACCGGCCCCGCGCCATCCCCGGCAGCCCCGGCCGGGCCCTCGTCTCGATGGGCAACTATCTCTTCAAGCGCCCGGTGCTCGTGGCTGCGCTCCTCGACGACGCCCGGCGCAGCACCGAGCACGACTTCGGCCGCTCGATCATCCCCGAGCTGGTGGGCCCCCGGCGAGTGTGCGCCTACGATTTCCAGCTCAACGAGGTCGCTGGGGTGAAGCCCTACGAGGAGCCAGGCTACTGGCGGGACGTGGGAACCATCGAAACCTTCTGGCAGGCCCACATGGATCTGCTCGGCGAGGCGCCTCGCTTCGACCTCGACAACCGCGAGTGGCCGATCCGCACCGGGCAGTACCCCGGCCCGCCGGCCCGCCTCATCGGCGGCGATGTCGATAACGTGCAGATCGCCGAGGGGTCCCTCATCAAGCGCGCCACCATCCGGAACTCGATCCTGGGTCGCAGCGTGTGGGTGAACGAGGGCGCCATCATCGAGGACTCGATCATCATGGACCACACGACCGTCGGCAAAGGGGCGCGGGTGCGCCGGGCCATCATCGACCGGTTCAACATCATCGCCGCCGACGCCGAGGTCGGCCTGGACCCGGCCGCTGACCGCCGTCACTACCACGTGGATCGCTCCGGCCTGGTCGTGGTGCCCCGTGGCGGGCGGCGTGAGTTCCTCCGCTCGCTGGACGAGGCATGACCGCGGATCGCTTCGTCACCATCCACGGCCACTTCTACCAGCCGCCCCGCGAGAATCCCTGGCTCGAGGCCGTCGAGATCCAAGACTCGGCCGCCCCCTACCACGACTGGAACGAGCGGGTGACGGCGGAGTGCTACGCGCCCAACACGGCGGCCCGCCGGGTCGTCCGGGACAACCGCATCCTGGACATCGTGAACAACTTCGACAAGGTCTCCTTCGACGTGGGCCCCACGCTCATCGCCTGGCTCGCGCGCCACGCGCCGGACGTCTGCAGCAAGATCCTGGACGCCGACCGCGTGAGCGCGGCGGCCCGCGGTGGCCACGGCAACGCGATCGCCCAGGTCTACAACCACATGATCATGCCGCTCAGCCCCTTGCGCGACAAGGTGACCCAGGTGCGCTGGGGGCTCGCCGATTTCCGCCACCGTTTCGGCCGAGAGGCGGAGGGGATGTGGCTGCCCGAGACGGCCGTCGACGAGGAGAGCCTGGAGGTGCTCGCCGCGGCCGGTCTGAAGTTCACGATCCTGGCCCCGCACCAGGCCTGGCGGGTCCGGCCGCTCGACGGCGAGGCCTGGGAGGAGGTCGGCGAGCGCGTCGATCCCAGCCGGCCCTACCTGTGGCGGGGGCCCCGCGGCCTCACCCTGGCGATTTTCTTCTACGACGCCCCCATCTCGCGGGCCATCGCCTTCGAGGACGCGCTGGATCGCAGCGAGCACCTCGTCAGCCGGGTCAAGCACGGCTTCGACGACGACCGCGAGGGCGCCCAGCTCGTGCACTGCGCCACCGACGGCGAGTCCTACGGCCACCACAAGAAGTTCGGCGAGATGGCCCTGGCGGCGGCCGTGCACCAGATCGAGTCCGAGGGGTTCGCGGCCCTCACCAACTACGGCGCCTTTCTCGCCGCCCACCCGCCCGCGTGGGAAGTGCAGGTCCGCCCGGCCACCTCGTGGAGCTGTGTCCACGGCGTGCAGCGCTGGCAGGCCGACTGCGGCTGTCGCACGCGGGCCGACTGGCACCAGCGCTGGCGGGCCCCCCTGCGCACCGCCCTCGACTGGCTGCGTGAGCAGATCGACAGCTTCTACGAGGCGCGGGCCTCGGCTTCCCTCAAGGACCCCTGGGAGGCTCGCGACGCCTACGTGGAGATCCTCCTGGACCGTGGCCCCGAGCGGCTCGCCGCCTGGCTGGCCCGTCACCAGCGGGTGGCCCTCGACGGCCCCGCCCAGGTGGAGACCCGGCGGTTGCTGGAGCTGCAGCGTAACCGGATGCTGATGTTCACGTCGTGCGGCTGGTTCTTCGACGAGATCTCGGCGCTGGAGCCCGTGCAGATCCTCAAGTACGCGGCCATCGCGATCCAGTACCTGCGCGACCTGGGAGGTGGCCAGCTCGAGCCGGAGTTCGTCCGCCGGCTGGAGGCGGCCCCCAGCAACGTGGCCGAGTATCACGACGGCGGACAGGTCTACCGGCGCCTGGTCCGGCCCGCCGTGGTCGATTTGCGCAGGGTCGTCGCCCACTACGCGGTCAGCGGGCTGTTCGACGGGCATCCCGACGATGCTCGGGTGTATGCCTGGCGGGTGCAGCGGCTGGACGACTCCCGTGAGTCCTACGCGGGGACGACGCTGCGGGTGGGCCGGGTGCGCGTGAGCTCCGACGTCACCAGCGAGACTCGCCATCTGATGTACGCCGTGCTGCACTTCGGCGGCCACGACTTCTCGTGTGGCATTCGAGGCGACGAGGGCCCCGAGGCCTATGAGAGCATGAAGGCCGACCTCCTCCGCCGCTACGGCCAGCGCAGCATGGCCGACATGGTGCGGGGGCTCGACGAGTACTTCCCGCGCGACCTCTTCGGGCTGCCCCACCTCTTCCTGGAGGAGCGTCGCCGGGTGCTCACCCGTGTCATGCAGGCCGTCCTCGAGCGTTTCGAGGAGGCCCACCACCGGATCTGGGAGGACAGCCGCAAGCTGGTCCACTATCTCCGCCAGGCCGAGGCGCCCATCCCCGACGTGCTGCGCGTCACCGCCAAGCACGTGCTCGAGCACCAGCTCACCGCCGAGCTGGAGCGTACCCCCGAGACGGGAACGCTCTCCGAGCGCGCCTTCGAGCTCAGCCAGGAGGCCCGGGCCATGGGCCTCACGCTCGATCTCACGGCGGTCCGGCCGGTCATGGGGCGCGCGGTCGCCCGGGCGCTGGACGCGCTCGGCGAGCGGCCGGCCCCGGAGCGGGTGGCCGCCACGGTCGCGCTGATCGAAGGGGCACGGCGTCTCGAGGCGCGATTCGGGACCTGGCACACGCAGAACCGCTTCTTCGCGCTGTGGCAACGGCTTCCCCAGGCCCGGGCGGTGCTGCGGCCGCTCGCCGATACCCTGGGTTTCGACCTGGCCGAGACGACTCCCTCGTGAGCGCTCCCGTGCGGGCCACCTACCGCCTGCAGCTCGGGCCGACGCTCACCTTCGATCACGCCGCCGCCATCGTCCCCTACCTCGCCGCCCTCGGGATCTCCGATTGCTACACCTCGCCGTTCTTCGCGACGGCCTCCACCGGATCGCACGGCTACGACGTCTCCGACCACAACCGGTTCCGGGAGGAGCTGGGAGGCGAGCCGGCGTTCTGGCGGTTCGCCGAGGCCCTGCGCCGCCACGGGATGGGACTCGTCATCGACGTCGTGCCCAATCACATGGGCATCGCCCAGAATCGCAACGCCTGGTGGTCGGACGTGCTGGAGAATGGCGCCACCTCCCCCTACGCGCCGTACTTCGACATCGAATGGACTCCGGTCAAGCCGGAGCTCGCCGGCAAGGTGCTCCTGCCCATCCTGGGTGATCAGTACGGCGCCGTGCTCGAGCGCGGGGAGCTCAGGCTCGAGCTGGCCGACGGCACCTTCCGCATCCGCCACTACGACACGATGCTGCCGGTGGCCCCCCGCTCCTACGCCCGGATTCTCGGGTATCGCCTCGACGAGCTGCAGGCCGCGCTGGGCGCCGACCACCCGGGCCTGCTCGAGCTCAAGACGCTCGCCGCCTGGTTCGCCACGCTTCCCGCGCCTGATGAGCAGGATCCTCAGCGCCGGGCCGCCCAGCGCCGGGACCGCCAGCAGGGGATCGAGCGCCTGGCCGCCCTGCTGCGCACGTTCCCCGCGGTGCGTGACTTCGTCGAGGACAACGTGCGGCGCCTCAACGGCACCCCGGGCGAGCCCCGCTCGTACGACGCCCTCGACGCCCTGCTCGACGAGCAGGTCTACCGCCTGGCCTTCTGGCGGGTGGCCGGTGAGGAGATCAACTATCGTCGCTTCTTCGACGTGAACGAGCTGGCCGCGCTCCGGGTGGAGAACCCGGAGGTCTTCGAGGCCACCCACCGGCTCATCATCCGGCTCGTCGCCGAGGCGCCGGTCACCGCGCTGCGCATCGACCATCCCGACGGGCTCTACGCTCCCCGCGAGTACTTTCAGCGGCTCCGCGCCGCGGTGGGGCGGCCAGTGGCGATCGTTGCCGAGAAGGTCCTGGCCCCGGGCGAGCGCCTGCCCGCCGCCTGGGGGGTCGAGGGGACGACTGGCTATGAGTTCCTGAACCTCGCCAACGGCATCTTCGTCGATCGCAGCCAGGCCCGGGCCATGGAGCAGCTCTACGCCCGGCTCATCAAGGAGCGCCCGCCCTTCAGCGAGGTGGTGTACGAATCCAAGCGGCTGATCATGCAGGCCTCAATGGCCTCCGAGCTCAACATGCTGGCCCACCGCATCAACCTCATGTCCGAAAAGCACCGCTCCTCCCGCGACTTCACGCTACCGAGCCTGACCAGGGCGCTCCGGGAGATCATCGCGAACTTTCCCGTGTATCGGACCTACCTCGGGGAGGACGCCGGCCCCGGCGAGGCCGACCGGGAGTACATCACGCGCGCCGTGGCCCAGGCCCGGCGACGGACACCGACGACGAGCGCGTCCATCTACGACTGGATCCAGGACCTCCTGCTCTTGCGCCACCCGCCGTGGGCGGACGAGGCCGATCGGCGCGAGCGCCTGGAGTTCGCGATGCGCCTGCAGCAGATCACGGGGCCCGTCATGGCCAAGGGCTACGAGGACACCGCGCTCTATCGCTTCAACCGGCTGGTCTCGCTCAACGAGGTCGGCAGTGATCCGGCCCGCTTCGGCACTCCCCTGGCCGAGTTTCACGCCGCCATGACCGAGCGGCAACGCACGTCGGCCCAGGGGCTGAGCGCGACGGCCACCCACGATACCAAGCGCGGGGAAGACGTGCGGGCCCGCCTCAACGTGCTGCCCGAGATGGTCGCCGAGTGGCGACACCGCCTGAGTGTCTGGCAGAAGCTGAACCGCCGGCACCGGACGATGGTCGATGGCAAGCCCACCCCGGGCGCCAACACGGAGTATCTGATCTATCAGACCCTGGTGGGGGCCTGGCCCATCAGCGCCGAGCGGCTCCGCGCCTACCTCTACAAGGCCATCCACGAGGCCAAGTCCCACACCAGCTGGATCGAGCCCAACGTCCGCTACGACGAGGCCATCGACCGCTTCGCCGAGGTCATCCTCGACCCCGGCCGTTCCGCCCGGTTCCTCGCCGACTTCATGCCCTTCCAGCACCGCGTGGCGCGCTTCGGCATGCTGAACACGCTGGCCCAGACCCTGGTCAAGATCACCGCGCCGGGCGTGCCCGATTTTTATCAGGGCACCGAGCTGTGGGACCTTAGTCTGGTAGACCCGGACAACCGGCGGCCCGTGGACTTCGCCCTGCGCCGCCGGGCCCTGGAGGCGCTGGTGGCCGAGGTCGAGAGCGGCCATGAGCTGGCCGGGTTGGCCCAGGACCTGACAAAACGCTGGGAGGATGGCCGCATCAAGCTCTTCGTGATCCGGCAAGCCCTGGCCTGCCGCCGTCGGCACGCCGCGCTCTTCGCCACCGGCACCTACCGGCCGCTCGACGGCGAGGGTCCCTTGGCCGAGCATCTGTGCGCCTTCGCCCGCGTGGGATCGGACCGGGCCGCGCTCAGCGTGGTTCCGCGCCTGCTGGCCCGGCGGGGGGTCGAGGAGCCACCGCTCGGACGGCAGTACTGGGGAGAAGGAACCCGCGTGGCCATCCCGGCCGAGGTGGGAGACCGCTTCGTCAATGCGCTTACCGGGGAGCGCCTGACCGTCACCGACGCCGGGATCGACGCCGGGAGCCTGTTCGCCAGCCTCCCGGTGGCGCTCCTGGTGACGGAGGCAGCATGAAGACGGCCACCGCCCCTTTCATCTTCGTCGGCTGCGTCGAGCTCCGCCAGGCGCTGGATCGGCAGGCCCTGGACGAGCGTGAGCTCATGGACCGGCTCGAGGAGGTCCCGGCCGGCGCGGTCTTCTATCACACCCACGGCTACTTCCTGCGCCACCGCCCGCTCACCACCGCCTACGGCAACGATTTCGCCCGCTGGGTCGCCGTGGAGGTGCGCGACCAGGCGCTGGCCGAGCGGCTGGCCGTGGTGGACCCCTTCGAGTTCCCCGAGCTGGAGGCCCTGCGCGAAGAGCTCGTCACCATCATCTACGACCATCTGCGCCGCCTCGGCACGGTGCCCCGCGCCGAGGCCGGGCGCGCCTTCCACTTCCAGCAGTCGCACATCGTGCAGGTGGAGCTGGGACCGCAGGCCACCACCCTCGCGGAGTTCCGGGAGGGCCTGGCCAGCGTCGATGCCAGCGCCATCTACTTCCACATGGTCGAGGCCCGGGCCCGGCTGGGCCGCCGCTCGGGTGACTTCGCGGAGTGGCTGCGGACGGCGCTCGCCCTCCCGGCGCTGGCCGAACGGATCGAGCGGCTCGATGGGTACATGACGAGCCTGGAGCGTGTCCGCGCCCGCCTGCTGAGCCTCGTCGACGAAACATTGGAGAGCGAACCCGTATGACCCGGGCGAGACGGAGCCACGCCGCACCTGGGACGGCCCACCCTCGGTCTGAGCCGAGCACGCGGACCCCGCTACCATGACCCTTGACGACTACCGGCAGGTCGCGCCGCCCGGCGTCATCGACATCATCTACAAGCTCGCCGAGCGCGTGCGCGGGCGCCGGGTCCTGCATGTCAGCGGCAGTCGCTTCGGCGGCGGCGCCGCCGAGTTCCTCATGACCGCGGTGCCTCTGGTCAACGCGCTCGACATCGACACCCGCTGGGAGATCACCGGTGGCGACCCCGCCTTCTATGCGACGACCCGGGCCATGCAGGCCGCCCTGGAGGGGGCGGAGCGCGTGCTGGCCGACGGCGCCCTGACTCACTGGACCGAGATGAACCGCATCAATGCCAAGAAGCTCTCCCTGGAGGCCGACCTCGTCTGGGTGCACGACATCCAGCCCGTCAGCCTGGTCGCGAACCGCAGCAACGGTCGCTGGGTCTGGCGCTGTCACTTCGACTGCTCGCGTCCCCAGCGCCGCGCCTGGTCTCTGTTCCGGCCGTTCCTGGCCCAGTACGAAGCGGCCGTCTTCTCCCTGCCCGAGTTCGGGCGCCGCCTGGACGTGCCCCAGTACGTCATCCACCCGTCCATCGATCCCCTGTCCGAGAAGAACCGCGATCTGATGCCCCGCGAGGTGGCCTCGATCCTCAACGCGCTGCGCGTGACGGCCGACAAGCCCCTGCTCCTGCAGGTCGGCGCCTTCGCCCCGGCCCAGGACCCGCTGGGGGTGATCAACGCCTACCGCCTCGTGAAGAAGCACCACGACGTGGGGCTGGTGGTGGCGGGCACCGCCGGCGACGAGCCCGAGAGCCTCGACGTGCTAGCCGAGCTGCGCGAGGCCGCCCACCACGATCCCGACATCGTGGTGCTGGAATTGCCGCCCGACGCCCATCTGCAGATCAACGCGCTCCAGCGGGGCGCCACCATTGTGCTCCAGAAATCGGTACGGGAAGGGTTCGGGCTCGGCGCGGCCGAGGCGATGTGGAAGGGCAAGCCGGTCGTCGGGGGGTTCGCCGGCGGCCTGCCCCAGCAGATCGTCAACGAGGTCACCGGCTACATGGTGCACTCGGTCGAGGGCGCGGCCTTCCGCATCCGTCACCTCCTCAACAATCCCGAGCTGATCGCCCGCATGGGCGCAGCTGGACGGGAGCACGTCCGGCGCAGCTTCCTGCTCACACGCCATCTCACCGACTACCTGGCGTTGATGATCCATCTCGTCCGATGACCGACGAGGCCAGGCCGGCGGCCGCGCCCGTCGCCGAGGCCGCCCCCGTCGTGCCCCTCGAGGAGCAGCTGGCCCGGGTGGGCGCCTGCGACCTCGCCGTCTGTCTGCTCACCTACAACCACGCGGCGACCGCGCCGGCCGTGGCCGAGGCGACCCGGGCCGGACTCGAGCATCACTTCCCGGGAACCTCGGCCGTGCTGCTCAACGCCGACGCCGGCTCCTCCGACCGCACGCCCGAGCTGCTCGGCGCCGGGGCCCTGCCCGCTGTCCTGGCCCGTCACGACGCGCCCATCACCGAGCGGGCGGCGGTGCCATACCACGGGGTGCCCGGTCGCGGCACGGCCCTGCGCGTGGTGCTGGAATCGGCCCAGCGCCTGAAGGTGCGCGCCGCGGTCGTCCTCGAGGCGGACGTGACCACGGTCACCGACGAGTGGATCGTGAGGCTGCTGCGGCCTATCCGGGATGACAAGGCCGACTTCGTGATGCCGGCCTACGCGCGCCACCGCTACGACGGAACGATCACGAATCTCGTCCTGGCCCCGCTGATCCGCGCCCTCTACGGGCGTCGTCTGCACCAGCCGCTGGCCGGCACGCAGGCCTTCTCGGCGCGGCTCATCGACCACCTGCTCGCCCGGCCGCGCTGGCGCTGGCCCGGACGCGATGTCACCGACCTCTGGGTGGTAGGCACGGCGATCGCGGATGGCTTTGCCGTCTGGGAAGCCTGGCTCGGCGTCCGTCGCGTGGCCTCACGCACGCGGACGACCGACCTGCCCACGATGATGGCCCAGACCCTGGGCGCCGTCTTCACGGCCATGGACCGACATCAAGATCTCTGGCTCGACGTGCACGGCAGCGACTCGGTCCCCGCCGCAGGCGAGCCGGCGCTGCCGGCCACCGACCCCATGGCCGTCGACGTCGGCCGCATGGTCGGCGCCTTCCGTCAGGGACTGCGCGATCTCGCATCCCTCTGGGAAGACATCCTGGCCCCGGAGACGTTCGGCGAAGTCCTGGCCCTGGACGGCGGTGACCCCACCCGGCTGCGCTTCCCCGACGACCTGTGGGCCCGGGTCGTCTACGACTTCGCGCTGGCCCACCACTACGGCGTGGTGCATCGCGACCATCTGCTCCGCTCGCTGGTGCCGCTCTATCTCGGCCGCACGGCGGCCTTCGTGGAAGCCACCGCCGCCCGGGACGCGGCCGGCACCGAAGCAAGCCTCGAGTCGGTGGCGGCTGCCTTCGAGCGGCTGAAGCCCTATCTCGTGGCCAGGTGGCGCTGAGTGCTCGGCGACCCGTCCGACCTCCGACGCACAGTCGTCATCGAGAGTGTCGCGCCAACCGTGGACACGGGGCGCTACCCGGTCAAGCGCGAGGTGGGTGACGTGGTGGAGGTGTCGGCCGACATCTTCAAGGACGGCCACGACGTGCTGGTGGCCTTCCTCAAATACCGCCCGGCCCGAGCGCGCGAGTGGCGGGAGAGCCCGATGCGCTTCGTGGACAACGACCGCTGGGCCGGCCGCTTCACGCTCGAGGCGCCGGGCCGCTGGCTCTTCACCATCGAGGCGATGGCCGACCCCTACGCCTCCTGGCTGGCCGACCTCGCCAAGCGGGTGGAGGCCGGGCAGGACGTGAGCAGCGAGCTGCTGGAGGGCGCGGCGCTGGTCGCCGCCGCCGGGGAGCGCGCCGCGGGCAACGACGCCGAGGCCCTCGGCGCCTGGGCGCGCCGGATCGGCCGGCGTGACAGTCAGGCCGAGGCCGTCGCCGCCGCCCGCGAGCCGGTCCTGATCGAGCTCATGGCGCGCCACCTCGATCGCCGCCAGGCGACTCAGGCCGAGCGGACCTTCGAGGTCATGGCCGATCGCGAGCGCGCCCGCTTCGCAGCGTGGTACGAGCTCTTCCCACGATCGGGCAGCGGGGATCGCCACGGCACCTTCAAGGACGCCGAGGCCCAGCTCGAGCGCATCGCCGCCATGGGCTTCCACGTCGTCTACCTGCCGCCGATCCATCCCATCGGACGCACCCACCGCAAGGGGCGTAATAACGCCCTGACTGCCCGACTCGGCGACCCGGGCAGTCCGTGGGCCATCGGCGCCGAGGAGGGCGGCCACACCGCGGTGCACCCCGAGCTCGGCACGCTGGAGGACTTCGACCGCTTCGTGGCGCGGGCTCACGACCTGGGCCTGGAGGTGGCCCTGGACTTCGCCATCCAGTCCTCGCCCGACCATCCCTGGGTGAGCGAGCACCCCGAGTGGTTCTTTCACCGGCCGGACGGAACCATCAAGTACGCCGAGAACCCGCCCAAGAAGTACCAGGACGTCTATCCGCTCAACTTCAACTGCGCCGACCCCCGGCCGCTGTGGGAGGAGATGCGGCGCACCCTCGAGCACTGGATCGGTCACGGGGTGCGAACCTTCCGGGTGGACAATCCCCACACCAAGCCGGTGAAGTTCTGGGAGTGGCTGATCCGCACCATCCAGGACCGCCACCCCGACGTGATCTTCCTGGCCGAAGCCTTCACCCGGCCGAAAATGATGAAGGTCCTGGCCAAGGCCGGATTCACCCAGTCCTACACCTATTTCACCTGGCGCAACGACAAGCAGGAGCTGATCGACTACCTGACCGAGATCACCCGACCTCCCGTCTCCGACTACTTCCGGGGCCACCTCTGGCCCAACACGCCGGACATCCTGCACGCCACGCTGCAACACGGAGGGCGCGCCGCCTTCAAGATGCGCCTGGTCCTGGCGGCCACTCTGTCCTCGCTCTACGGGATCTACTCCGGCTACGAGCTGGGCGAGAACGTGCCCTACGCCGAGGGCTCCGAGGAGTACCTGAACTCAGAAAAGTACGAGCTGAAGACACGTGACTGGGATGCCCCTGGCAATCTCGTCAACCTGATCGTCACGCTGAACGGAGTACGCCGGGAGCACCGCGCGCTCCAGCGCTACACGAATTTACGGTTTCACCCTGCGGACGACCCCCACGTCCTGTTCTACTCCAAGACGGACGGGGCCGACGTCGTCCTGGTCGCAGTGAACCTCGATCCCTTCGCGCCCCACTCGGCGTGGGTGGATATCCCCATCCACGAGCTGGGCATCGCCACGGACGAGACGTACCGGCTCCACGAGCGGCTGACCGACACCTGGCAGGAGGTGCGGGGGGCCCGGCTGCGCGTGACGCTCGATCCCCAGCGGGAGCCCGCGCCCGCGGTGTTGTTCTCGCTGCACCGGACGTAACGCGACCCTCCTGTCTCCCCGCCTTGACATCGGGCGGCATCCGATCGAGACTCCCGCCGAACCGCGCCCAGCGCGGGCGCGAGCAGCGCCGCGGGCCGCTCGACCCGGAAAGGATGAAGACCCATGCGCAGCCGAATCGTCATCACCACGATCGCGATCC
This sequence comes from Candidatus Methylomirabilota bacterium, assembly GCA_036556905.1. GTDB lineage: Bacteria > Methylomirabilota > Methylomirabilia > Rokubacteriales > CSP1-6 > 40CM-4-69-5. The sequence continues at coordinate 8,823 of DATBIM010000033.1, read as the reverse complement.
TGGCCGTGATCACCCTCGTGGCGACCTGGTCGATGGCCGCCGGTCCCAAGCAGTACCAGTGGACCGGGACCGTGACCCAGGTCGATGCCAAGGCCAAGACGATGAGCGTGGACAAGGGCGGGGACATCTGGGAGTTCTCCACCGAGGGCTTGAAGGACCTCAAGGTGAAGAAGGGCGACAAGGTCACCGTCTACTACATCACCATCGCGAAGAAGGTCGATATGAAGTAGTCAGACCGCCTCCCGGGCCCCAGTGTGACGCGTTCCGCTGGGGCCCGCCAGCCCAGGCGGTAGAATTCATTGGGGCCATGAGCCGGGACTGGTACAAGGACGCGGTCTTCTACGAGGTGCACGTCAAGGCGTTCCGCGACGCCAACGGCGACGGTATCGGCGACTTCGCCGGACTCACCGAAGGCCTGGACTACCTCAAGGAGCTCGGGGTCGATTGCCTGTGGATCCTGCCCATGTACCCCTCGCCGCTGCGCGACGATGGCTACGACATCGCCGACTTCTACGGCCTGCATCCCGCCTACGGCAGCCTCGAGGATTTCCAGAAGTTTCTCGACGGTGCCCACGCCCGGGGCATGCGCGTCATCGCCGACCTGGTGATGAATCACACCTCGGACCAGCACCCGTGGTTCCAGGCCTCCCGCTCCGACCCCAGCGGGCCCTACGGCGACTATTACGTGTGGAGCCCCACGGACCGCCGGTACCGGGATGCCCGCATCATCTTCGTCGACACCGAGAAGTCGAACTGGACCTGGGACCCCGTGCGCAAGGCGTTCTACTGGCACCGCTTCTTCAGCCATCAGCCCGACCTCAACTACGACAACCCCGCCGTTCGCACGGCCATGCTCGACGTCATGCGGTTCTGGCTGAACCGGGGGTTGGATGGCTTCCGCTGCGACGCCGTCCCCTACCTGCTCGAGCGCGAGGGGACGAACGGTGAGAACCTGCCGGAGACGCACGAGATCCTCAAGGAGTTCCGCCACGTCATCGACCGCGAGTACGGCGGCGACCGGGTCCTGCTCGCCGAGGCCAACCAGTGGCCGGAGGACGTGCGGCCCTACTTCGGCGAGGGCGACGAGTTCCACATGGCCTTCCACTTCCCGCTGATGCCCCGGCTGTACATGGCCATCCGCCGCGAGGAGCGCCTGCCCATTCTCGACATCTTCACGCACACCCCGGCGATCCCACCCACCTGTCAGTGGTGTCTGTTTCTCCGCAACCACGACGAGCTCACGCTGGAGATGGTGACCAGCGAAGAGCGCGACTACATGTATTACGCCTACGCCCGGGATCCCCAGGCCAAGCTGAACCTCGGCATCCGGCGGCGGCTGGCCCCCCTGATGGACAACGACCGGCGCCGGATCGAGCTGCTGACCTGCCTGCTCTTCACGCTGCCCGGCAGCCCCATCCTCTACTACGGCGACGAGATCGGCATGGGTGACAACATCTACCTGGGTGACCGCAACGGGGTGCGCACGCCCATGCAGTGGTCGGGCGATCGCAATGGCGGCTTCTCGCCGGCCGACGAGAGCCAGCTCTATCTGCCCGTCATCGCCGACCCCGTGTACGGCTACCAGGCGGTGAACGTCGCCGCCCAGCTCAGGACGCCGTCGTCGATGCTCAACACGATGAAGCGCCTCATCGCCGCGCGCCAGCGCTGCCGGGCCTTCGGCCGGGGTACGATCGACTTTCTGCGGCCGCTGAACCAGAACATCCTGGCCTTCCTGCGTGAGCACGAGGACGAGACGATCCTGGTGGTGGCCAACCTCTCCGAGCGCTCGCAACCGGTGATCCTGGATCTGTCCCGTCATCGTGGCGCCGTGCCCGTCGAGGTTCTGGGCGACACCCGCTTCCCCCCGATCGGCGAGACGCCCTACTTCCTGGCCCTGGGTCCGCACGGCTTCTACTGGTTCCGGCTGGAGCGCCGGGAGCCGCGGCCCCTGCGTTATGGGATCGAGGACACCGCCCTCTGACGTCCTGGCCGCCTGGCTTCCCGGCCAGCGCTGGTTCGCGGCCAAGACCCGCCGACTCACCTCGCTGGTGGTGGCCGACTTGATCGCCCTCCCCGGCGGCGTGCTGGCCGTCGTGGAGGTCGGGCTGGACGATGGCACCCGGGATCGCTACGCCGTGCCGCTCGGCCCCGACTCCCGCGCCATCCCCGTGGCCGATGCCCTCGACGACACCGCGTACTGCCGGAGCCTGCTGGACCTCGTCGGCCGCGGCGGCGTGGTCAGCGGCGAGCACGGCGAAGTGCGGGGCGTGCCCACCGCGGCCTTTCCCGCCGAACTGCCGCCGCTGCCCGCGCGTCGGGTGGGCGGCGAGCAGAGCAACACCTCGGTGGCCTTCGGCGATCGCCTCATCATGAAGCACTTCCGCCGGCTGGCCGACGGCCCGAACCCCGAAGAGGAAATGACCCGTTTTCTCACCGAGCGTGCCCGCTTCCCCCATACGCCGCGGCTGGCCGGGCACCTGGAGTACCGGCGCGCGGGCGCCTGCGCCACGTTGGCCGTCGTGCAGGAGATGGTGACGGGCGCTCGCGATGGCTGGGAATGGATGTGCGCGGCGCTCGACGCGTTCTATCGGGAAGTCCGCCGGGCGGCGGCGCCGGATCGAGCCCAGGTCCGCGCGCTGGCCGCGCCCACGCTGGCGGCGCTGGAGCGGCTGGGCACGGTGACAGGCGCCCTGCATCGGGCGCTGGCCTCGGACTCGGCCGATCCCGCCTTCGCCCCGGAGCCCATCACGGCCGCCGACGTGGCGGCGTGGACCGCCGACGTCGCCCGCCAGCTCGCGGCGGCGGTAGCCACGCTGGGATCGCCGGCACCGGTGGTGGAGGCCGATCTGGAGCGCGGACTGCGACCCCTGAGAGGCGTCGACAAGATCCGGCATCATGGCGACCTGCACCTGGGGCAGACCCTCTATCGCGAGGCCACGGGCGATTGCTTCATCATCGACTTCGAGGGCGAGCCGCTGCGAGCGCTGGCCGAGCGCCGGCGCAAGCACACCCCCCTGCGCGACGTCGCCGGCGTTCTGCGCTCGATCGACTACGTGGCCGTGGCCACGCGGCCCGCCGGTCTGGAGGCCTGGGCCCAGACGTGGCAGGATGAGGGGGCGCGCGCCTTCACCACGGCCTACCGGCACGCCGTCCGCGGCGCACGCTTCGTGCCCCGGAGCGACGACGACTTCGCGCGGGCCCTGGCGGTGCTCGAACTGGAGAAGGCTGCCTACGAGGTCGTGTATGAGGCCAACCACCGTCCCGCGTGGGTGGCGATCCCGCGGGACGGTCTCCTCAGGGCTGCCGCCCGCCTGCGCCCGGCGTAGGCGGTTGGGGCGGCACGAAGACCATCGCCTCCACCTGCCAGCCTTCCTTGTCGAAGTAGACGATCAGGCCGGTGTCGTAGAAGAACCACAGGGGGATCTCGCCGACGGGTGAGCTGCGCGCGGGCTCACCCCAGCCGGCCAGGACGGTGGCTCGCGTGAAGAGGCCGGGCTTGGGCTCCAGGCGGAAGGTCCGGACCACCTGGGCCTGGAAGACACCGCCGACGAGGAGGCCGAAGTCCACGACGAGACTCTTGATGCCGGCGGGCGTCCGCGGACTCTCGTACGACCACTTGGCCGTGTCGTACCCGTCGGTCTTCTCATTCCTGGTGGCCGTTGGGGTGCCATAGCGAGAACGCACCATTTCCATGGTGCTCTCCCCGGGCTTGATGCCGCCCCACTCGGCAGCCTGGGCCCCTGCCGTGACCAGCGCCAGCGCGAGCACACCCAGCAGTAAGCACCGTGGTCCACGTGGCATCATCGCTAGAACCCCAGGGCCACGCCGTCGCCGCGCGGGTCGGCGCCCCCGGCGAACGTGCCGTCGCGGAGCGCGATCGCGTGGGCGTGGCCGACCTTGTAGAACAGGGGCGGAGCCGGCTTGATGTGATGGCCCTTGCGCGCCAGGCCTGCGAGCACGCGGGCGCCGACGCGGTTTTCCAGGTGAATGGTGTCGGTGGGCTCCCCGGGCAGGAAGGCCCCGATCAGAAACCGGGGGCGCTCGATCGCCTCCTGAACGTCCAGGCCATAGTCGAGGATGTTGGTGAGGACCTGGACGTGGAACATCGCCTGGCCGTTGCCACCCATGGTGGCGAAGCCCAGCAGCGGGCGTTCCCCGCGGGTGACGATCGACGCGATCAAGGTATGAAACGGCCGCTTGCCGGGGGCGAACGCGCTGGGGTGACTCGGGTCCAGACTGAAGTGGCGGCCGCGGTTGTGCAGGGTGATCCCCGCGCCCGGGACCACGACGCCCGAGCCGAAGGCGCTGAACAGGCTCTGGATGACCACGAGCAGATTGCCCCGGCCGTCGGCGACGACGAAGCCCGTCGTGTCGCCGTCCGGCTGGCCCGGGGCGTAGGCGCCGGCCTTGCGCGGATCGAGCTCCCGCCGGCGCCGGGCCGCGTAGACCTTGTCGAGCAGGGAGGCCACCGGCACGCGAGCGTGCGCGGGGTCACCGATCCAGCGGTCCCGGTCGGCGTAGGCAAGCTTCACGGCCTCGATGAGCAGATGCAGGTGCTCGACGGAGTGCAAGCGCCGGCGCGCCAGCGGAAAGCCCTCCAGCAGGTTGAAGGCGAGCAGCGCGGCCACGCCCTGCGTGGGTGGCGGGGTCTGGTAGATCGTGTACTCCCGGTAGCCGGTGGCGATCGGGGCTCCCCACTCACCGCGATGGCCGGCCAGATCGTCGAGGGTCACGAACCCCTCCTCCACGAGGCGCCCGGCGATGGCCCGGGCCACCCGGCCCGTATAGAAGAGGTCTGGTCCCTCGGCGGCCAGGGCCCGCAGCGTGCCAGCCAGATCGGGCTGAACGAACAGCTCGCCCGGCGCCGGTGGACGACCGCCGGGCAGGAACACGCGCTGCCACTCGGGATCCCCGTTGTCCGGCGCCAGCTCGCCGATCGCCTGGCTCACCAGCGACGTCAGCGGGAAGCCGCGCTCAGCGTAGTGGACCGCCGGCGCGAGCAGCGCTGACAGCGGCCGGGTGCCGAAGCGCTCGAGCAGCATGCCCCAGCCGCTGACGCAGCCGGGGACGCTGACGGTCGCCGGCCCCAGCGTGGGGAGCTGACCCAGGCCCCGACGGCGCAGCTCCTCGAGCCCGGCGCGGGAGCCCGAGCGGCCGGCACCGTCGAGAACGTGGATCTGCCGAGTGGCCGCCTCGTAATAGAGGCAGAAGAGATCACCGCCCAGCCCACAACTGTTGGGCTGGGTCACGGCCAGCACGGCATTCGTGGCGACGGCGGCATCGGCGGCGGTGCCCCCCGACTTGAGGACTTCGATCCCGGCCAGGGTCGCCAGCGGATGGGCCGAGGCGACCATCCCCTCGCGCCCCAGCGCCACGGGGCGAAACGAGTACCCGAGCTGGGGCACGCTCAACCTCCCGGGAAGAGCTTCGTGATCTCGTCCCGGGGAAAGACGGGCAGCGGCCGTTCTCGTCCCCCCTCGACGAGGACGACGCCGCGCTCCCGGGCGACCACCTGGCCGATGTAGTGGGCATCGATCCGCTCGCGGGCCAGGGCGTGGATCACGATCGCGGCATCCGCCGGACTCAAGGCCACCAGCAGGGCGCCGGAGGCGATGGTGCCGAGCGGATCCAGACCGAGGGCCCGGCACAAGCGGTCGCCTTCGGGCAGCAGGACGATTCGTTCCCGGTCGATGCGCAAGCCCACCTCGGCGGCGCCGGCGAGCTCCCACAGCGCGGTGGCCAGGCCCCCTTCAGTGGCGTCGTGCATCGCATGCACCTCGGCGAGCTCGCAGGCGAGCTGAGCTTCGGGCAGCACGCTGAGCCCGGGGCGGCGAAGAAAGGCCCTGGCCCGCGCGATCATCGTTGGCGAGAGCCCGGCGGCGAGCAGCTCGGCCTCCCGCTCGCGGGCGATGATCGCGGCGCCTTCGAGCGGGATGCCCTTGGTCATCACCACCGCGTCGCCCACGCGCGCGCCGGCCGTGGTGACCAGCCGATCCTTGTCCACCTCGCCAAGCATGGTACCGGCCACGATGGGCCGGTCCAGGCCGTGCGTGACCTCGGTGTGGCCGCCGACCAGCGCCACCTCCAGCTCCGCGCACGCCTCGGCGAGCGCATCGAAGAGCGTGGCGACCGAGGCCTCGCTGGTCTGTCCCGGAGGCAGCAGCAGCGTGGCCAGAAACCACCGCGGGCGCGCGCCTCGGACGGCCACGTCGTTGGCGTTCACCTGCAGCGCGTACCAGGCCGCGTCCTCGGTCGCGAAGGTGATGGGATCGCTGGTCGCCACGAGATACCGGTCGCCGAGATCGATCACCGCCGCGTCCTCACCGACCCGGGGACCCACGACAACGCGAGGATCTTTGACCGGGTGCCGGTCGAAGACCGACTTCAGGAACTGGGCACGGAGCTTGCCGATGGGCAGGGCGCTCATCGTGGTGATCCGTAGTATACCCGTGCCGTGGACCCACCCGTGATCGAGTGTGTGCCGAACGTGAGCGAAGGGCGCGATCCCGCCCTTCTGGCCCGCTTTACCGGCGTCCTGAGGGCCACGCCCGGCGTTACGCTGATGAACGTGCACGCCGATCCCGATCATCACCGTTCGGTCTACTCGTTCTTCGGCGACGGTCCGGCCGTGGCGGCTGCGACGCTGGCCCTGGCCCGGGCGGTGTTGAAGGCCGTGGATCTGCGGCTCCACGAGGGCCAGCATCCCCGCCTGGGGGCCCTCGACGTCGTCCCGCTCGTCCCCCTGGCCGGCGCGCCGATGGAGGAGGCCGTGATCCTCGCTCGCCGGATCGGGCAGCGCATCGCGGAGCGGCACCACCTGCCCGTGTACTACTACGGTCACGCCGCGACCCGGGCGACCCGCCGGCGCCTGCCGGACGTGCGCGGACGGGGCTACGAGGCGCTGGCCGAGCGGCTGCGCCGCGGGGACACGCCCGACGCGGGGCCGGCGCGCTTCGATCCGCGCGCCGGCGCGGTCCTCATCGGCGCGCGTGACATCCTGGTCGCCTTCAACGTCTGGCTCGACCGAGACGACGTCGCGGCGGCGCAGGCCATCGCCAGGGCTGTGCGCGAGTCGAGCGGTGGGCTGCCCGCCGTGCAGGCGCTCGGGATGCGGCTGGCCAGCCGGGGGCTGGCCCAGGTCTCGCTGAACCTGCTCGACTACCGGGTGACACCGATCCCCCTGGCCTTCGATCGCGTGTGTGCCGAGGCAGCCCGGCGGGGGATCGCCATTCTGAGGGCTGAGCTGGTCGGAGTCGCTCCCCGGGCCGCCTTCGCCGGGCGGACACCGGCCAGCGTCGGCCTCATCGGCTTCTCGTCCGACCTCTTGCTCGACACCCATCTGCCCGCGCGGGAGCCGCGCGGGCAGCAGTGACCGATTCAGGGGGCCAGCAGCTTGAAGACGTCGGCGGTGAGATCGTAGAGCTGCGAGCAGCCCGAGGGGCCGCCCACCAGACCCCCGAGACGCTTGCGCAGACCCTCGTCCACCCGTTCGCCGACGAGAGCGCGCAGGCGCGTCTGGGGCTCCGCGCATATCTCCGCGTAGGGCAGCCGGGGGGTCACATGCTCGGCCCGAACGATCGTGCCCGTGGCGTCGTCGACCTCGCACGTCACCTCGAAGCCATGGACGTTGTCGTGCATGGCGTGAAAGAGTCGGAGGCGTCCATCGGCCCGCTCCAGCCTGGCCAGCTTCGTCCGCACGAAGACCCGGCGCTGGCCGGGGCGCGGACTGTAGAGATCCGGATGGGACGACGTGGCGACGGCCCGCGTGGCGAAGAGCGCCCGGCCCGCCGCGCTGTAGGTGAAGCAGGAGTCGGGCAGGTCCGCCCAGCCCGCCAGGTCGAGCTGCCAGCATTCCCAGGCGCCGGCCGCTGCCCGCTCCGCCCGCTCGCGAGGGAGGCGGGTCGTCTGGCGGGCCAGGCGGGCGACCTCGATGGCGGCGTCGACCACGAGGGCGGCGCCCGCGCTCCCGCCGGTAGCCTCGGCCACCTTCCGGGTGAAGCCGGCCACCATGCGAGTCCCGGTCAGGGTCGTCACGCCGTGCCCGACGTCCGGGGCCAGGTCGCCGACCAGAGCGCGGCACGAGGCCTCGCGGATCTCGTAGCTCGGCGACGGCAGCGCCAGCATCACCACCTCGACGGCGCCGTCGTCGTCACCGAGCCGCACGGTGTGGGTGAGAGCGTCGGCGTGGAGGCTGTCGGTCCATGCCTCCGTCCGACGTTCGTAGCGGTCACGCCCGCGGAGCAGGCGGGGCGCCACGCGGGCCATGCCTATTTCTGGCCCAGATAGCGCTCGGGTTCCCGATCGAACTTCTGCTTGCAGCCCACCGCGCAGAAGTAATAGGTCTGGCCCTTGTAGGCCGACTGCGCGGCGGCCTTCGCGGGTTCCACGGTCATCTTGCAGACGGGATCAGTCGCCATGTCGAGGTCTCCAGCGCTTGAGTCTCAGACTGTTCGTCACCACGGACACGGACGAGAATGCCATGGCCGCGCCGGCGAGGATCGGCGAGAGCAGCACGCCCCAGAGCGGGTAGAGCAGACCCGCCGCCACCGGGATCAGCACCACGTTGTAGCCGAACGCCCACGCGAGGTTCTCCTTCACGATGCGGATCGTGCGCCGCGAGAGGTCCACGGCGTCCACGACGCCGCGCAGGTCGCCGCGCATCAGCGTGACGTCGGCGGCCTCGATGGCCACGTCGGTGCCCGAGCCCATGGCGATGCCGACGTCGGCCTGGGCCAGCGCGGGCGCGTCGTTGATGCCGTCGCCCACCATGGCCACGACCCCCTCGCGCTGGAGGGCCGCCACCTCGCGCGCCTTGGCCTCGGG